>NZ_LN681225.1:450000-1135000 GCF_000953655.1 Legionella hackeliae | reverse complement strand
ACATCATTTTTCATCAGTGGCCTACGTGGACCTTAAGCAAAGGTTCAGTAGTTATTGAACATACTAACCTTGCTACACCTTATGCTATCATCAAGAGTAAAGATTATTACAATAAAGTTCTGGCGGCTATTGAGGATGATCCTAGGCAAAAGTTACACTTGAATATAAAAGTGTTCGCTATAAGCAAAGAAAAAAATTGCTTCGTTGTGGATACCTCTATTGGTAAGTTTATTGCCCGTCATGTGATCGATACAAGACCCAACCAATTTATCCTTAGAAAAAAAGCGCCGTTGCATCAAATCTTTTATGGTGTTGAGATCAAAACCAAACAACCCGTGTTTAACCCAACTTCAGCTCATCTTATGAATAATCTTGTTGCTAACGATATTTATTGTCAATTTGATTATGTCTTACCTTTCAGTCCTTATCATGCATTGCTCGAAGTGACAAGATTTAGTTCTATTTATCATGAGCCTGAACAGCTCATGCAAGAATGTATTAAACTCGCGCATCAATATACGACTGAATTTGATACCTTAAGGCAAGAGGCTGCTGTTTTGCCTATGGGCATTGACAAAGTTGCTCAAAACTCAAAGTCATGCCATGTTTTTGCCCAGCACCAAGGGTCATTAAGAGCTTCAAGCGGCTATGGTTTTTTACGTATCCAACAACGGGCTTGGCATCATGCCCAGCAAATTGGAATGAACAAAGCATTAAAGGAGCCGGTGTTAGACTTGGCTATAGATAGATGGATGGATCTTTGTTTTTGTCGTGTTCTTTTGCGTCAAATGCCACTTTCTCCTGAGATATTCATACTATTGGCCTCAAGATTGAATCCTTCTCAGTTTGCCCACTTTATGAATGGAACTCTTGGATGGTCTTTGCGCTGGAATGTGATACGAGCAGTACCAAGTTGGCCATTCATCAAGGCAGTCTTATGAAGTCTTTGGCCTTAATCGGAAATTTCATCATAATGTCTTTGCTAACGATTTGGTTTCCCTCATCTGCTATGCTTGTTTTTTTTGTAATGGTGTTTGTTATCGGTATCCCACATGGCGCATTAGACTTGTGGATTTTAAGAAAAAAATTTGCGCTTAGCAATTGTAATATAATTGTATTATTCATTGCTTACTTGTCATTGGCGATTGGGGTTTTTCTTGGTTTTTACTGGTTTTCTTCTTTCTTTTTTGGTTTTTTTTTATTGTACTCTGCTTATCATTTTGGCATGGATTACTATGATTCAAGCGTGTTTCAGGCAAAAGTATACTGTTATTTTTTAGCTTTAATTATTGGTCTATCTATTATTTGTCTGCCTGCATTACTCCATACTCAAAAGATATGCGTCTTATTTTCCTACCTAATCGGCTCAGAACAAGCTATGTTATACGCCCATTTTTTGCAGTGGGCTGCATGTTGTTTATTACCAGCAATTGGCCTTGGGCTTTTCACTTTAAAAAAAGAGTGTGCTCAAGAGGTTATTATCGTGCTTATGGCTTCATTGTTAGCGCCGCCACTGGCTTTTTTGACAGTTTATTTTGTTGGTATTCACTCTTGTAAATATTTTGCCATGCTTTATAAAAAGATAGGTTATTCATCATATCGAACATTTGTTAAGGACTTATTGCCGATGACTTTGTTAACGTACATTTTTTCAATAACGGCATTTGCTTTTTTATCAACCAGTTTGGATTGGCAGGGAGCGGGATTTTTTTTAACAATATATATGTTGGCAGCACTTACTTTGCCTCACTTGCTACTGGTAGAGGTGTTTAAAAAAAAGGGAGTGTAATATGGGGGATTTGATTCTAATCTAGCATCTTTGCCCACTAATCCATAACCATTTTTTTATCGATATCCAAAGGGTGCCAATGATAATATACCTAGCGACGAGACCATTTAAAACCGGGGAGGTATTAAATTGCCTTGATTAAAAAAAGTTCGCCAAAGCAGATGGACATTTGGATAGAGACTTTACCCTGGCGAGAAACTCGTAATTACCTAAAGAATGTAATTGCCTTCTATACCGTTTATCAATATAGAATGAACACAAGACCCGATTTAGGAATTTTTATGAAGTCTTTATAGGGTTTTATTAACCCTATAGATGCCTCCGACAAACCGAGGTAAATGGGCAATTCTGTAAGCTTGGGACAAGGCGAGTTAGGTAAGGCAATAATATGATAGCTATTCACCTTGCCATCTACGTGCCTCGGCTTGTCCGAGGCATCCAGAAAGATCTGAATCAAGAGCAAATTTCTCCTCCTACGAATTGAGACTTGAACTTCATAAGCTATCTCTTTTAATTTGAACATCCAATGGATACCTCGGACAAGCCGAGGCAGGTAGGCAATGTTGTAAAGCTCGGAAAAACCGAGACAGGTGGACAAATGTTGTATGTCTTGGACAAGCCGAGACAGGTGGACAAATGTTGTATGTCTTGGACAAGCCGAGGCAGGTGGGCAAATGTTGTAAGGCTCTGACAAGCCGGAAAGTGGGCAATTCTGTAAGCCCGGGACAAGCTGAGGTAAGTAAGGCAATGATATGATAGGTATTCACCTTTGCCATCTACGTGCCTCGGCTTGTCCGAGGCATCCAGGAAGATCTGAATCAAGAGCAAATTTTTCTTCCTACAAATTGAGACATGAATTATTAGCCATCTCTTTTAATTTGAACATCCAATGGATACCTCGGACAAGCCGAGGCAAGTAGGCAATGTTGTAAGTCTTGGACAAGCCGAGACAGCTGGACAAATGTTGTAAGGCTTGGATAAGCCGAAGCAGGTGGACAAATGTTGTAAGGCTTGGATAAGCCGAGGCAGGTAGGCAATGTTGTAAGTCTTGGACAAGCCGAGGCAGGGGGCAATGACTGTGGACTCGTGTTAAACAAGGCAAGTGGGATGCCTATGAGAGAGTGTTAAAGCAAGGCACACCACCAGGTTATAAAATTACCAAATTTCTGCCACCGGTCTAATTGCTTTATATTCCTCAATCCGTCTTTTCGTCGCAGGTGAAACCTCTTGAGGAAGACTATCTAAGTCAAACCAGGCCTCGTCCAAAACCTCGACGGAGCTTACCTTTTCTTTTGCAAAATTTTCAACGAGATAGAAAACGATATAATCATCCCTCTTTTCTTTGCCATTGTAATAAACATTAAACAATCGCGGTTCATCTAGACATCTAATACCAACTTCCTCAAAAAGCTCTCTTTGAACAGCTTGGAGGGGTGATTCTCCTCGCTCAACACCGCCACCCACCGTATACCAACCATTAATATAGCTATGTTTTATCAGCAGCACTTTATTTTCTTGGATAACAAGCGCACGAGCACCCAGGGTTTTTATGGGTAACATTGCAAGAATTTTATTTTGTATTTTCCATAGAAAATGACGCATTTTAACTCCTTGTTTTTAAACTTCTACTTCTATTTTACCCCGATGACTAATTATTCCAGCATAAATTAGAAAGGACAAATTGACTGCGCATGTTGATATTGGTCAATTTTTGAACTATTCTTGGGGTATGGATAGTATTTGTAGCGCAGCTAACAGTCGCATTTGGGAATCCTGATTTGTAGACATGGTGTGCAATGTGAAGCCTGAAGTGTCTCAAGAGGTGTCCACTTTTTTAGAAGTACAACTGCAAGCACAAATACTATCTATCATTAGCCCCCTCCTGTAACTAACCCCCTATCCTCTAACAATGGTTCGTGCAATAAAATATCTTGTCGGAATGGGCTTAAATTCTGAACAAAAAAACCAATTAGATTTTTTCCCAACCAGTTTTCTTTACCATCAAAACGTTTTACCGTGGTTGCATTTTGGGATGTCCCAATTAAAATTTTATTGATATAACTAAGACAATCAATTTCTCCTGGTTTCATCTTGCAAACAATATATTCGGTGGTGCAGGTATGTGTAATTTGCAATTGTTCGTGAAGTGCAAGCATGTCGACAATTTTTTCACCTGAAACAATACGTTTTTCACATTGTGAAATTGAACGTGTCAAATCGGTTGGTGCTGTTGAAAACTCTATTGTCAGAGGAGGAGTATTCTCATCAATTGTCAGAGTCATAAAAGCATGCTGTCCTAAATATCCCTCCAAGCTTGGGCTAAGGAATCGGGCTCGAAGAGTATTAATCTTGTAAGAAACATTGTTTTGTAAAAAACGCTGAAAGGACGCTTCATCACCGTAAAAATAGTCGCTTAACAACTTTTGTCTAACTTGCTCTTTATAAACAGCAAAGGAATGAGTCTTTTGCATCGTCTCAATGCACTCATGAATCCCATCCAAACAACATTTTAATTGCCTGAATAGCTCTTCTTTAAATAGTTTTTTAGGCAATCTAAATCCAATCGCACCGCCTAAAAATGCACCAGTAACTACGCCTATCGCAAAAGAAGCCAATGGATTAGTGAAATTCCATAGCCCGCGAACAAATCCCGAAATACCTCCAATTAACCCACCGGCTATGCCTAGTATGAATGCTAAAATAACCGCACCTAAGTTAATTAAGAATCTAGTTATTTTAGCTTCAATTGCATCTATTTTAGCTAAATTCGTTAGTTGCTGGTATTGAAGAAAAACTTGCTCAAGTGTTTGCTGTACCTCCAACTCTGTGGGAAGCTTTGCTTGCATCAACTTTCCTAAATTATCAATAAATTCTTCAATTTTTTGTAAAAATTGTTGCGTGAATTCTGTCTGTTTATTTTTTAAGGTATTTAGCATTAAAAACAAATGATATTTGATTTCATTGTAGGGTAAATCGGTAATTTTTTGGGTGCAAATATTGATCGTATTAGCATATTCCGCGCTCTGCATTATTCTATCCTAGTGCTAACTTCTATTTATCTTATCCAAACTCACTAAGAACTAAAAGCATTAACTTGATGGTAAATTTTCTTTCGAAATGTCTCGTTAATCGATAGAATATGTAATTTTTTTTCAATTGAGGACAAAATAATGCATCCAGAAATCTTTACGCAAAGGATTGAAGATATCCGTTATCAATGGAACGTTGTAGCCTGCACTACTTTTCAGCATTTTCTAGAAAACGTTGTGACCCATTATCATCCCGATAAAGATCTTAAAAAAATACTTGATGAATGGGCATCCTTCATGGTGGTTGCTCAAAAACCTTTTTTACTCATTGACACGCTTTTACCAGAACATGAGCTAGATCTACCACAAACACAATACAAAGCAGCTTTTATTGAGGCTTTGAGGGGATATTGCCAAAATGCGCACGATGTGGCTGAGAGAAAAATTGAAGAAAAAAGAAAATCTGTAGTAGAGATAGAAAGACAATTACTGCTCCAAGATATTGAGCGAATAAATTCCTACGGAAAACCCAAATCTGCAACTACATTGGTTGCGACTGCGTTTGATACCAAAGTCACCATTACTGAAGTACAACCTCATTCAATCGCACCTAGGAATACACAAAGCAAGGCTCAAAATATACCGCCCTCTGCCCCCCATGCCGACTTGTCTGCTATTCCGCAAACCAACCGCACTTCACGCCATGCACCATTTAAAGTTACAGCCCCATCTTCCTATCCCTCTAGCAATATGGCTCCACCTCAAGCTCAGCCAATAGCACAATTTGTAGCTCAACAATCACCTGTTCTTGTCGACTCCAATAGGAATGATACTACTCTAGAATCAAATATAACGTCGCCCGCTCGATTCTTTAAAACTTCCCCACCCCCTGCTTTACCGGAAAGTGTGGGCTATCATCCTTTAGATCCTAGGGATAAAAATAGCTGGTTATCTCTTTACCAAAATCTAGCCCAAGATACTTATGCAGAAAATTATTTTCCTTCTATGAACTGATAAACAATTGGATTGCTTCACCTCGTTCGCAATGATGCTGTGAGGTAATCCAATCTACTACATTCTAATAACAGCTAATAATTAGAACGCGATTCAAAATCAAATTTGCAGTCATGTAACTTCACTATCTTTGTCTTTTTCAGCCATTTATTGCCAAACCAAACCAACAAGAACATCGGTAAGCCAATATAGGAAATAAGTAATCCATACCAATCAATATGATGACTCATAAAAGCAGCATAATTTTGTCCACTGATAATAATAAAACACAGGGCAAAAGCGAATAAAGGACCATAAGGATAGCCTTTTGCCCTATAGGGTAATTTGCCTGGATCTTTCCCTTGAATAAGGTATGCCTTACGAAAACGATAATGACTAATGGCAATGCCCATCCAGGCAATCAAACCAGCGAGGCTACCTGCATTCAGCAACCAGAAATAAACAAGGCCATTACCGAATAATGATGAAAGGAAAGACAATAAAGCCACACAACTTGTCACTAATAATGCATATATCGGTACACCGCGCTTATTCACCTTGGCAAAAACACGTGGTGCGTGGCCTTCTTTTGCCATATGCCAAAACAATCTACTAGCAACGTAAAGTCCAGAATTCGCTGTAGAAAGTATGGCAAGCAATACGACCCCATTCATGAGCATCGCTGCCAATGCTTTATCATACTGTGCAAACACAAGCGTGAAGGGACTCATTGCTATATTGGCATTAGTTAACTGCTCCGAAGTATAAGGAATTAAAAGACTTATCACCAACAAGGACAATAAAAAAAAGAGTACAATGCGCCAAAACACCAATTTCACAGCTTTAGTAACATTCTCTGCCGGATTATGACTCTCTCCCGCTGCAATACCTAATAATTCAGTGCCTTGAAACGAAAATCCTGCCACCATAAACGCACTAACAACCCCTGCCCATCCACCGTGAAAGGGTGCATCGCCAATCGTCCAGTATTTAAATCCCACAGGCTCAAAACTTGTAATCCCCAAAATCATGGCAAAACCACTGACAATAAATAAAATAATGACAGCGACTTTAAGAAATGAGAACCAATACTCTGCCTCACCAAATGCCCGTGTTGAGATGGCATTAAACCCCACGGTTAGCATTAAGAACACAGTACACCATAATAGTGGCGAACTTTCAGGAAACCAAAAATGCATGACTAATGAAGACGCTGAGATCTCAGACGCAATGGTCACGGCCCAGCTATACCAATAGTTCCATCCCAGCGCATAGCCTAATGAGGGATCAACAAATTCTGCTGCGTAAGCACAAAATGAGCCTGTTGTAGGCATAAACGCAGCCATTTCCCCTAAACTTGTCATGAGGTAATAAACAACACATCCCATAATAAGATAAGCCAGCAATGTTCCCCCGGGACCTGCCAAAGAGAGAGCATTACCGCTGGCTAAAAAAATACCTGTCCCTATGGAGCCGCCAAGTGTAATCATGCTTAGAATTCGTGCATTGAGCTTGCGATGCAACGCATTCCCTTGCGATATTTCTGGCATTTCATCGTCCTTGAATTATTAATTAGACTTGTTAGTGCGCGACTTAATCGTTTAGAAATTCACACAATAAACGTTGGAAATGATGAGTTCCCTGCTCTTTCGTAGGTGAAAATCGACCTGTGTCATAAAAACGAGAACGAACTCCTCGTTGTACCGACTCGACAACAGCCTCATCCTCCCGCTCAACTTTATCAAGATCACCGCCAGCACCTTTACCCAGTTTGGATTCATCAAGTACATAGGTTAAAAAAGAAACTTTAGTTAATTCAGGCCCAAGTGGCTTTACTACATTGACTGAGCAGCCCCAGGGATAAAAATTAAGCATAGTATTTGGGAATATCCAATAGTAATAGGCCGCTACTTGTTTTCCATAGTCAGGGGAATCTTTAGGTAACTCAAAACTCTCCTCGCCACTACTTGCTAACGCCAATTGCAGATTACAATAGGGATATAACTCCGTCGTGTATGTTCCGCAATCAATGACTTTTCTTAATGCATGATGCACGAAAGGAATGTGTAACGCTTCAAGGTAGTTTTCACAATATAAAGCCCAATGTGCCTTCACCAGATAATCCCGTGAGCGGTTAATATCTAGGCGCATATCCTTCATTGGAAGCCAGAAAAGACGCTCTTTAATCTCAGCAAAAACCTCTTGAAAAGGAATTCTTGGGGATAATGAGGCAAAGATAAACGGCTCCAGGCACCCAAAAGGAACTTGAGAAAGATTGTCTTTTTCACATGGAAAATCTTTGGTTTTTTCAAATTCAGGCATATGCAAAAATTCACCACCAAGATTAAAGCGACGTCCATGGTAAGCACATTTTATCTTATGCGCTGTACAGGGTGCATCGATTAAAAGATTACCGCGATGCGTACAAACATTGCTTAAACAATGCAGTGATTCCTGCTCATCACGCACGAATAACAAAGGTTCGTCTAATAATCCAGGCAAGAGGGTCAATGGCACAAGCTGGCCACTTAATCTTAAGGCTTCTGTGCTTAAACAAAACTGCCAGGTTTTCGCAAATATTTTTTCTTTGGCTTGTTCGTACCAATCGATAGACGTATAAAACTGGGAAGGGATAGTTGATGCTTTCTCAATATCGGGATCAACATATAAATTCGTCATAGTACCTCCTGTAAACTATCCTTAAGGAGGGCCTAAGCTAGTCATTTTCTCTTTGACTGTCAACAACTACCGATTTTCCATACCAATAAAATAAAATATAGAGAAAAATAAAAAAGAATAAGAAACAAACGATAGCATAAATCATAGCTTCAATACTTTTAGCGAAGTAAGCATTAATGGCATAAAAGATCATTAAAAGAATAGCGCTGGCTGCATTTCTAAACATATAAAATCCAGCAATCTTGTTATGATCCAGATAATTCTGGCTAATAATTTGCGAAATTCCATAGGACCAGGATGACGTAATTCCCCCCATAAGCGCTAATAAAATGGACAGAGAAACTGAACCTGAATACAGTATAAAAAGAACCATACTTGATACAGTAAAAGCAAAACATATCCCTAAACTCTTTCGATTTGATTTGCTTTGAAATAACCAACTTATCGACATTCCGCCCAATAAAGCACCAATACCACTGAGTGATAAAATTGTGCCTACAAACCACTGAGGATGATGGAGATTCAAAATAGGTATAACAAGGAAACTAATAAAATTAGTCCAAACAGTGGTTAGTGAAAACGCCAATAATAATTGCAAGGATAAGGGATATAATTTTAATTCAGTCAATCGGAAAATGGCTTTATCCAGATTAACCTCTGAACTAATATATTTTTTATTCAATTTAGCTAAAGGCAGTAAATAGATAATTGCTGATATAAATGCAAAAAAAGTAACCAGCTTACTATCTACAACATTGAGCAATACGCTGGCAAGAAGCGGAGAAGAAATATAACCAAAAGCGGTAGTTACAAGTCCTAAACTAACTCCTCTTGCTCTTTTAGATTCCGGTAATAGCAAGACAATGGATTTATCAAATAAACTAATCTCTGTTGAACTCATTGTGAATAAAACTGCAACAATGACAAGAATACCGTTTAAATTAGCCTGATAATGATTCATCAATAGAATCAGAGTTCCTAAAGCCAGGGTTTGCACACACAAAATCGTTACAAGAAGAAACTTTATCTCCATCCTATCCATAATGCGAGTTACAACGAATGCCGAGAAGACCATTGGCAAATTTATTAATATACCCAAAAGAGATAACTCGGAAACCGCAGAGCCATATTGAAAAAATAAAAAAATAACCGTAAATAAAATAGTCTTTAAACTCAAGACATAAAGAGTTCTAACCCCCCAAATAATGTAAAAAAGAGTTTCATTCAAGCTCTAGTCCTCATTGTCATCCTACGGCCATGCTATATATGTTAAACCTGCAAATATTTAAATTTTAGCTAAGATAATAAGTAATTGCTTAATAATTGATGCACTTTTTTAAGTAAGACTTTGAATTTGCATTTCATTGACAATTTGAGAATAAATACATGAAGAAAACCCCTGAAATTGTGGCAATTTTTGATTTTGACGGCACCATCACGCAGAAAAACACGACTGTACCGTTCTTAAAGTTTATTTGGGGTTATTATTTTACCTGGAAATTTATTAAAAAATTACCAAATGCTGTGGCTTATCAATTACAACTTATCGACATTGATCAATTAAACGGGGCTATTGCAAAGACTTTTCTTAAAAATTTGTCACGTGAGTTTCTCTATGCAAGCGGTGAGCACTTTTCAAATGCAATTATCCCAAAATTTGTAAAAACTTCGGCATTTGAGCGCCTACAATGGCATAAAAAACAAGGTCATCACTGTGTATTAGCAACCTCAGCGTACAATGTCTATATTGATTACTGGGCACATAAGACAGGCTTTGACGATGTTGTTTCAACCAAAATTGAATTTGATGAATTTAACCAGGCGACGGGCCGTGTGGAGGGGAAAAGTTGTAATGGTCAAGAAAAACTACGACGCGTTCTTGAGATAATCCCTGCCGCCAAAATCAGTTATGCTTATGGCGATAGTTCTGGCGACAAAGAAATTTTAAATTTTGCAACCTACCCTTATTACAGAGAATTTAAGTAATCTTTTATCGACTCTTAACTCTCACTTTTCGGGTAATGATCGTTAAAATCTACTGCCAATTTGTTACCTAACTGTGCTTTAATCATGACCTCTTCGATAAGTTGATTCAAAAAATAATCCACGTCTTTCATCTCAATTAAATCTTGGTTGAAAATCAATGCTAAAAGATCACCCTGTTCACTAGTTCGCACCATGAAATTTAGTTTTTCGGGATTAGAATAATTCCAGAGAGAGACTTGTTTTTGCTGATTCACAATATTTTCAATAATATAATCTCCTGAATAAAACGGTTTTTTATCAGGTGAAAGTGTATATTGATTAAAAATAAATTCAGGTTGAATATAGCCAATTTGACTCAAATCTTTAGTCAGCGGAGCATATTGAAAACGTTGGACAACTTCAAGAATCATTAATTGTAACTTGTGTATCTGGGTAATAAAGTCAGATTCAGACTCTATAGGAATAACAACGGGAACGTTGTCAGCATAATATCCCATCATCCCAGCATCTTTAAGTTCGCCTCTATTCGATTTAACAACACTAATGTATACCTCATTTTTTTTATTGAGAACTTCTGCAATAACAAGGCTAAATATATACAAGTAAAATACATATTTTGATATTTTGTTTTTGTGACAAAAGTGCTCAATCTTAATGGAATTTTCCTTAGATAATTTCCTATAAATCAGCCCACCCAAATAACTCTTTTTAGGAGCGGTGAAATTTTTGATGCCATACGTTTTATTGAGTCTCAGCAAGTAACTCTGGTAATCCTTCAGATAGGTTTGATAATTTTGTTGCGCTGAGGCATAAAATTTTAAATATTCAGAATCTTGCGATTGTTCTATAGTTTTCTGAGGTTCATTATAAAAGTCGACAAGATCATTTAAGAGTAATTCAGAAGAAATTCCATCAAAAATAATATGATGTAATCTAATTAATAAAATAGGTAGACCATGGGAATAATTAATTAGATACCATCTGAATAAGGGTGGTTTATCAATCGAGATAGGCTCACTTAATAAATCTCCCAATGTTTTATAGAGCTCATTTGTTTGTATCACTTGCAAGGGAACTGTCACAGCTTCTTTTTCAAGAGTTAATTTGAGTTGATGGTTTACGGAAAAATAAGTTCTCAGTGCTGGATTCTTAACAATACAAGAGTGCATTGCAAGATTCAGACGTTCCACATCAATATCTGCATCAACTTCTTTGAAAATTGGAACATAAAATGGCATTCCATCGGGATGGTTTTTAAATGATTCCCATAAATTTTGCTGTAGAAATGACGCCTCTTGCTGAATGGATTTATGCATAGTTTCCACCAGATTGTTATTTAAATCTAAATTTCTTTTCGATATCGTAGAAATCCATTTATTTAATAATTCTTCAGCATAATTTCCTGATACTTTATCGGTACGATATTTTAATGAAAATTTAATTTCATCTCTGCTAAATAACACTTTAAATGATAAAATTCTTGGCTCATCGCCCCATGAGTAATTTTGCACATTTCCACTTTTTACAGCGGTTATATCTAAGCTTGTATTCACCAAATCCAAATCAGAACGCCTTTGAAAATCAAAAGAAATCATGGGTGCTTGCAACCCCATCTCTTTTATCATCGCCATACGCAAGTATTGTTTATCAATTACAGACAATAATTGATCCTGAAGTAATTTAGTCTGTTTCATAATATTTCTTTCTTTACGAGCAGTGATAATAACATCATTAGAGGTATCACCAAATACAGAAGAAAAATCACCATTTTCACGGCCAGAAAAAAAGACAACAATACCTTGTTCTTCTCTTTTAAATTGTTCAAAAAGCATTTCAAACAAATTGGCTAGCAAATAATTACTTAGTGACAATTTATTTTTTTCAATGAGCTTTATTGCAGACTTAAGATTACCAACGGGTAGAGTAGAAGAAATTACGTCCACTTCTTTTCTAGTTTCATTTATTGGCACATCAAGTGGAATTTCTTTTAAAGTATCAGCCCAATAGTCACGTAGATTAGTATCTAATTCATAATAAACGTTATTCCACTGCCAAGTAATGAACTGATAATATTGCTTAGGTTCTTCGAGAGTTTGGCCCTCATAATCAGCAATGACTTCGTTTATAAAGGCACTCACTGTATTTCCATCAGCAATCAAATGGTGAAATACCAATAACCATCGATACTCATTCTCATCAACTTTTATTAATTTTGTACGTAAAAGAGGCGGTTTTTTCAAATCAAATGGTTCAGACAAATAATCAGAAATTTCTTTCTCATCGCAACTTGAACTCAATTCAAGTTTTATGACAATTTCGTTATGGCGATGCTGATTAACCTGCCCAATAACCTCATGAAATCCATATTGAAAAACATCATGACGCAAACCTATTTTTTCCACCGATTTTTTAAAATCATCAACACGTAAAAATCCCTTTATAGATAGCTCCATTGGAATTTGATAAGCCCGATGATCATTCGCATTCTTGAGGAAATTCCAAATTTCTTGCTGTTGTAAAGAAAGGGGGACACTCTCTGGGGCAGGCTCTGCTTTTACAATTACTGGTTGTACATTTTTTTCGATAGAAGCGACAGTTGAATTAACAGAGGAATCCACTATTTTTGCAAGTTCTTCAGCAGTAGAGTAATTAAATATATCTTTTGCGGAGATTAAATTTTTCTTGTATTTTTTATTTACTTTATGAACAACCTGAGCTGCCATGATAGAATCCATTCCCACCTCAAACCAATTATCATTAGCAGCCAATTCTCCAGTAGAAAGTTTTAGTGTTTCTTGAACTATTTTTAAGATATTTTCCACTAAAGAATGCGATTGATTTTTGTTGGCGTCCTCAGAATTTTCAGTCGAGTCTAATGCTGGATTATCTCGATGTTCTAAAGAATCAATCTTGCGATTAAATTGAGCAATAACAATATTATTTTCTTTCTCCTGTTCTTTTAACAATAACTTAATATACTCTGGCTCGATGGGCACAATCCCTTGTAAAGCCAAGTAATCCGCCAAATTTTCCTCATTTTCCTTAAATAGCCCAGTATTTTTTACAGGACCTAAAATCAAGTTGAGACTTGGTTTTCCCTCTTTCTTTCGTTGATAACTTAGCGCGTCAAGAAAAGCATTTGCTGCTGCATAAGCAGCCTGTCCCTGGTTACCAAAAATACCTGCAATGGATGAAATACAAACAAATTCCTTGATAGGATGATTAGCTGTTGCCAAATGCAGGTTCAATGCGCCTAATGCTTTTCCAGAGAAAATAGCTCGGATTTCTTCCTCCCTGGTTGTCAGCCATGGTTTATCAATAGCAACGCCTGCAGCGTGAATTATAACGCCTAAGGGCGGTAATTTTTGACTAACCATAGCAAGCAATTTATTTACTTCGCTGATTTGACCCACATTGCAGGAGTGGTAATGAATGTGTGCTTCACCTTTTTTGAGATAAGCGTCTATCGTTTCCGACCAGTTCGAAGGATTAGCTTTACGGCCTACAGCAACGATATGTTTAACCCCTTGTTCAAGCAAGGCTTCAATCAACAATTGTCCTACACCCCCATTTGCTCCTGTAACAAGGTAAGTATGCTCAGGATAAATCTCTCGCTTACCCGCTAATAAATGGGGTTCAAGGGGAACAATTTGTCTTCTATAGTAATTTTGATTTTCATAGCGTAAAACCCAGTGCCCATGCATTGAGTGATGCAAGCTGTGGATCCATTGAAAATCATTATTTAGCAAATCTCCTTGTAAATAATGGACGCGCCAAACAGGATATTCCTGTTTAATTGACTTTAATAAAGCAAGCAAAGCACATCCGATTTTTGAAACTGAGTTTTTAGGATGATGTGTGAGAAAAACAAATGGCTTTTCTATAGCATGTTCCAATAATAATTTTGTAATTAAGCTGACATTATTTAACTCTTCCTCTATGTCATTTACATCATTATCGGTGGAATTGCAAAAATAGATTAGACGTTTAGCGTCATTAATTTTTTGCAAAATTTCTTGCTTTGTTAACGCATTTAGAGTGATGAAATCAATTTTTCCGTAGAAATTTTTTAGAGTTGATAGCAGAGAATCATTTTGAGAGTCAGTATAATTTATGAACGTAAGCTGTTCATTTCGATAATCCCCTTTAGCAGGTTGATAGTTTAGTTTCTTCCATTTTAAGCTATGCAAATTCTTTTTCCATGAATGACTATTAGTCTGTTTTTCTTCTTGTGAAATTACTGGTAACCAATAGTCTCTTCCGATAAACGGATATTTAGGAAGCGAATGTTTTTTCACTATCTCTGTATTTAGAAGCTGCCAATTAATCTCTATCCCTTTTAAATAAAGTTCACCCAGAGCTTCACATAAAGTCGACCAAGGTTCTTTTGCATCTCGAACAGAAGGAAGTATTATGAAATTATAAACTTCCTGAGCTTGGGCGCTTAGTACTGCCTTAGGACCAATTTCTTGTAGAAGAGTGACCCCTTTAGTAGCGAGGGTTTGTAAGCCTTTATGAAACTCAACTGTTTTTATTAAATGCTCACACCAATATTCAGCATTTATGTTATTTGTTAACTCCATCCCTGTAACATTGGTGATCAATGGTATTTTTGCTGGCTTATAATCAATTTTTTGTGCGTGTTGATAGAATTTTTCAACAATAGGAGCCATTAACGGTGAATGAAAAGCATGCGATGTAGCAACTTTTTTGCAACGTACACCCTGTTGTTGACAATAGTTTAGTAACGCCTCAATCGTCTCTTTTTCTCCAGAAACAACAGTCTGTTGCGGGCTATTTTTGACTGAAATAGTCAGATCTGAAAAATTAACCAATATTTTTTGTACTTCTTCCGCTGTGGTGGCAATAGCAAGCATAGCCCCATTATCAGGCAGTGAAGCGATAAGTTTGGCTCTTAAGCAAACTAATTGCAGTGCCTCCTCTAAAGACATTATCTCAGCCACACAAGCTGCTACATACTCACCCAAACTGTGGCCAAGTAATGCAGAAGGCTTTAACCCTAATGAAAGAAACCATTTTGCAAGCGCATATTCAAAAGAGAACAATGCGGGTTGAGCATAAAGTGTATAATTTATATCAATGTCTAGTGGTGTATTCAGCAGCACATCGCGTAAACTATAGTCCAGCAATGCTTCTGTGATTCTACAACACTCATCAATAGTTGCCGCAAACTCTGGCAAGGAGGAATAAAGTGAAACTGCAAAATTAGGTTCTAAACACCCCTGCCCTGTAAATAACCACGCGAAATTGATGTTCTCCTCAACCAGGCCTTGTTGCCAATTTCCCTCAGAAAGTGCTTGTTGCCACTCTTGATAATTCTTAGCAACAATGTATGCGCGATGTTGAAAATGTGTCCTGCTAATGAGCGATTGGTGGCTTAGTGAAGCAAAATCCTCATCAGCTGTAGATTGGCTAAATTCACAATATTTTTGTAAGTAAGTCTTCAGTGTTTTTTCATCTCGAGCACTGACAGCCCAAAGATGGTGAGAACGTGGTTGTTCTTTTTCAACTGTAGTTTTTTCGTCAAAATTACCCAAAATAAAATGAGCATTTGTCCCACTAAATCCAAATGAACTCACTCCAGCATAACGACGTTTATCATCCCAGTTCAGCAATTGAGAAGGAACATTCATCATTTCTTGCTGGCTAATTTTAGGATTAAATTGTTTTAAGTGCAGATGAGCTGGAATTTGACCATGTTTAATTGCCAAAACGGTTTTTATAAAACTGGCAACCCCTGCGGCTGCTTCTAAATGGCCAACACGTGTTTTTAGCGAAGTAATATGAAGTGGATTTTGACGATCTTTTGCATAAACCCGTCGAATTCCTTCCCATTCAATGGGATCACCTAAAGAGGTTCCTGTACCATGGGCTTCAACATGAGTAATTTGCTCAGGTGTTAAACCTGCCACTTTAATAGCAGATTCCATCACCTCAATTTGAGCCCCTAAATTAGGTGCTGTAAGACCATTACTTGCACCATCCTGATTCACACTGCTGCCATGAATAATGGCATAAATTTTATTATGGTCACGTAAAGCATCCGTCAATTTCTTTAAAATCACAATGCCGCACCCTTCTCCTCTAACATAACCATCGGCCTCAATATCGAATGTACTGCAACGATTTTTGGGAGATAACATGCCGCTTTTGCAAAAAATAATATTTCCCTCAGGCGATAAAATCAGATTAACCCCACCGGCAATAGCTAAAGTACAATCACCATCTTGAAGAGCACGACTTGCTTGATGAATGCTTACGAGAGAAGATGAACATGCGGTATCAATTGCCATGGAAGGTCCATGAGTACCTAAGAAATAGGCAATGCGACCAGCGGCGGTAGAGAAACTGGTTCCTGTCGCCTGATAAGTGGTCAACTCTTCAAGCGGAACCTGTTTTTGGATTAAAGCGTCATAATCATGAGTACTAATACCAAGGTATATACCCGTTTTACTCTCTTTCAGGCTTTGAGGCACAATACCAGCATCTTCCAAAGCATTCCATGTCACCATTAATGCCAAGCGCTGTTGCGGATCAAGATATTCTGCTTCTCGAGGGGAAATATTGAAAAATTTAGCATCAAATCGCCTAACATCCGTTAAAAAACTTCCGCTAGTGGTATACATCATCCCCTTTTTAACAGGATCAGGATCATAGTATTGACGAATATCCCAGCGATCCTGCGGAATTGGTCGAATACTATCATTTTGGCTTTGTAGAAACGCCCAAAAGTCCTCCACACCAACGAGCGTGGTTTGATCATTTCCCGGAATTCTGCAATCCATACCAATAATAGCAATGGGCTCATAGACTTGCTGCGATTGACAGGCGAGTGCGATTGGTGAATGATTGGCAACCTTTTGGCTTAGTGCATGAATATTAGGAAACTCCCAAGCAAGCAAGGGATCTAAATGTTGCTGAATATGTTGTTCCAAGTCACTAATCATAGTTACCAACTTGATTGAATTAAGACCATATTCAGAAAAAGCTCGATGTTCATCGATATTGTGACAAGCAACTTTAGCATTTGTAACTAGCCAATTTTTAAGCCAATTTACAATATCCCCAGAATCCATAGTAGCCGTTATTTCTGGACTCTGTACTTCTACAGGCTCCAGGAGCTGAGCTGTTACCTGAAATTCTTTATTAAGATATGCTTGTTTACAAGCATTTCGCTGTACTTTGCCGCTACTTGTTTTCAGGAGACGCTTAGGTGGAATCAGTACAATATCTTTAGGAACTACATCCGTTGACTCAAAGACAGATTGTTTAACTTTCGCTAAAATTTCTTGATACCGTTCACTTTCAAGATGATTTCGTACCTCAGCAATAATAATACACTCTTCGGAGTATTCTCCAGGGAGTGAAAAGGCAGCTGAGCCATCAACGATCAAATCAGGATCTGAGGTATAGCAAGCTTTTTCAACATCTTGAGGATAAATATTACGACCATTAATAATCATTAAATCTTTGACTCGTCCACAGATGACTATGTAATTCTCCTCATCGATAAATGCTAAGTCGCCAGTACGTAAAAAAGGCCCTTCACCATTTGTTGTAAACGCAGTAAATATTTCAGTTGTTTTTTCATTATTAAGATAGTAACCTTTGGCCACAGAGGCTCCCTGCATCCAAATTTCTCCCACACATAGTTTAGGTAAGATTTCTTTGGTGTTGGGATCAACAATCTTTAATGTATATTCATTTAAAATCTTGCCACAGCGAATAACTTCCACAGAATTGTGAGTCTCAGGCACTACTTGTCCTAAAGCCAATTTATCCTTATTTACTCGAAGAAATCTGTCTTTACCCTTGTCTATGTATACAGAGATAACTAAAGTTGACTCAGCCATCCCGTAACCAGGCTTCATGGTGCCAGGTTTTAATCCGTAAGGTGTTAGTACTTCTTCAACATGTCGAATCGTTTCTGGTTTTATGGGTTCGGCCCCATTAATCAAGTGATAAACATGAGAAAAATCTAATTCGCTTTTTACCTTTTGTTTTTCGAGTGCGGTAACTGCCAGTTCATAGGAAAAATTAGGAGCCATAGTATAAGTTCCCTTCTCCTCACTAATTTTTTGTAACCAAAACCAAGGCTTTTTAAGAAAGGTTAATGGGGCCATAAATACACAAGTCCCACCTGAGTAGAGAGGTAATAAGGTATTACCTATCAATCCCATATCATGAAAAATTGGTAACCAGCTAACACAAGTTTGCAGCGATTCTAACCCCACAAGATCGATCGCTAGCTGAAGATTACTAACAATATTTTTTTGAGTAACAACAACGCCCTTGGGAGCACCAGTAGAACCGGAAGTATATTGTAAAAAAGCAACATGCTCAGGATTAGGATCTAGTAGAGTAAAACGGGAAGCATTTTCGTATTCCAACTCATCAAGACATAGCAATTTCGCCTGAGCTGGAAATATAAAATCATTGATTTCACAGTATTTTTTCACCTTTGCCATAGTTAATATGGTGCCTACGTGGGAATCCTCGACAATTTTTAACAAGCGTTGTAAATGGCGGGTTTGTCGTGGAGGATAGGCAGTGACTGCAATATTATTAGTATGGAGTACTGCTAAAAATGACACAATGTAATCAAGAGAGGAATCAAATAAAAGGAGGATGGGGTGTTGCTCATTTTTCTTATGGATATCGTCAACATGTAAACTAAAAAGTATATTGGCTAAAGCAACAATTTTTTCTTCGAGTTGTTTATAGGTCAATTCCTGGGAAGTTTGATAGTTGCCCTCAAAAAACTTTAAGGCAGTTTTATTGGGATGTATCTTGGCATGATGGAAAATTTTTTGTAAAAGTAATTGATTCATACAACTCCCCCTCCAGACAATACCTTAATAATTTCTTTTTTTTTAGTCGTTATCTCAGCATCGTTAGCTCTTTTTTATCGATTATAAATTCAATATACGTAATTGCTTCTTTAATAAAAGGAATTTGGTTGAAAGCCTGGGGCGGTTGTCGTAGACATTTACTTAAGCAGAAGGCAAGCCAGAAATACCACTTTACGAGCACTATATAAATACTTAACTCAAGTTCCTCACGAATTAAGCCATAAGTCTCTTGAAAAACATGAACTTTCTCGGTATTAAAAGACAATTTGTCTTTTGCACACTCGACAGACCAGGCGATTAGAGTATCTAAATAATCCGCTCTATAATCAAACTCACTAGCAGCTTCCCAATCAAGTATCCAAAAGTGGTCCTTATTTTTTGACCATAATACATTTTTAGGTTTCAGATCATTGTGACACAATTTATTAATGCTCATTGCTTCTAATGCCTGTAGAAATAAGCCTTGATTAGTAATAAGAAAATGAGAAATATGATTTAAACGTGGGAATAGATGTAAACTTTTTGAGAATTTATTAATTAATTCCCACCATCTGCTAAAAATGAGTTGTTTGGCAATAGTGTAATATCGCTCTCCCTTATCTTGTGCAAATTTTTTGTCATAGCTTTTGGAGGAGTTGTGTATCTCATGAAGCTTATTAGCAATTTGAGAGACCATGGGGACTTGAATTTCATCATTTACTACTACACGACCGTCTTTAAAGGGATATAAAATAAATATTTGGTTGTCATCCTCTAAAAAAAAGCCTTTCTTGCCCTCAACAGCAGAAACCACATTTTCTTTTTGAACTTTAGCAACCGTTTCTACAAACGATAACGACTGTAGGGTTTCAACTTTGTTGGTACGATAACTCTTTATGTATTGCAATATGTTAATATGCTTAATGATATATTTGCCCGTTGAAGTATTCACAAAGTAACTTTTATTTATATCGCCTCCGGACAAGCATGCTAAAGTACTTCGATTTATTTTAAGCTCCCAAAATTCTTCTATTTGGATAATTTTGTTTTTTTTAAGCATATTTTCTCCATCGAAATCTACATGACTCTGCTACCAACTCCAGGCAAGCATTGACACGGCTAAATTTTTTTAGACCGACTTCAAGGAACAGCTTTTTCAGTATAGTACAAATATTGAACAAATCGAGGTTTGAACAAATAAATTCTTCGTCCTGACCAATATCTGCCAGGACGAAATACGCTTTTTTAATGATTAAATGCTTTCTTTAATGCATAACTTGAAACTGCGTAAGCTAATAAAGCCGCTTCATAATGAGAGGGTAAAGCACAGAAATCATGAAGAATACCACCACATTCCATAAATTGGGCATCATTCCCGGCGTCAACGAGCTGTTGGAAATATTTTTTTGCATCATCATGAATAGGATCACATTCTGCTGCAATAATTAATGCCGGCGGTAGATTAGAAAAATCTTTTTGGAACTGTGGATTAGCAACAGGATCTTTTTCATCCTCAGGTTTAGATAAGTATTGCTTTCTCATCCAATGAAGCGTCGCTGTTTCGAGAAAATATCCACTTTCAAAGGTTTTATCGGAGGGCATTGTATTATTCAAATCAACCCATGGATAATAAAGTAATTGGAAGCAAATACTTAAATCCTTATTCTTTTTAGCAAGATGACAAATACTTGCAGCAATATTGCCACCAGCACTATCTCCACCCACAGCCAAAATGCCATTGCAACCAAACTCGCGCGCATGTTTTTGGATATAACGTGCTACATTGTAACAATCCATGTGGGCTGTTGGGAATTTATGCTCAGGTGCACGACGAAAACCCACGCCAACAACCAGGCAATGTGCACCTTCGCATAGAGCTCTGCAAGCATAATCAAGAAAATCAAGTTCTCCAAATACATAACCACCGCCATGGCAATAAATTAGAGCAGGCAAGTCAGAGGTATCCTTCTTGGGTCGGTATAAACGTACTTGTAGATTAGTACCGTCTATATTGAG
Source organism: Legionella hackeliae (assembly GCF_000953655.1). Classification (NCBI taxonomy): domain Bacteria; kingdom Pseudomonadati; phylum Pseudomonadota; class Gammaproteobacteria; order Legionellales; family Legionellaceae; genus Legionella; species Legionella hackeliae. The sequence continues at coordinate 1,113,656 of NZ_LN681225.1, read as the reverse complement.
TGTTTTGTCCTCGACATGCACATCAATCGGTTTTAATTTTCCAGGTACCGGGGCTGTTAATAGATTAAATGCCTTACGGGCTTGCTCCGGAGACAATTCAAGCAGGTTATTTCCATTTAAAGCCGTTTTTGCACGTTCGCCCAAACGTTGTATGAACGCTTTTGAATCGGGGTGAATTTGTCTGTTCATGATATTCCTTCCTTAGAAATAGTTGAGGTAATGAAGCAGGTACAAGATAAAAATAGCAGAAAAAGTAACTCTCAACGAAAGATTGTTATTTTTTTCTGCTATTTTAGGAGCGAGTGAGATTATTAGTTAACCGGATGATTTGGTGTTGCGATTAAAGCGCATTAGCGTATAGTTAGCTCGTTGAACTGCTTTGTTAATGGCTTCTTCAGGCCTTAACATCCCTGAAAATATAGCCTCCAAAGCCTCATCATTGATAGCTCGTATTAAATTTTGCGGACCCACGTAAATTTTTTGAGTGGAATTTTGCCCTAATTCTATTCGTCCTAATTGCACGATTGGATGATTACTCTCTGTGGCCAGCACACTATAAATTCCTGTGAGTCCTAATGGTAAATAACCTGTATGTTGATGCCACTGCTGTTGTATAGTGGGCTGGGTCAGGTATGAGAAGAATTTTGCTACACCTCGATAGACTGCGGAGGGTTGCCCTGCAACAGCCCAGAGCGCGGCCCCACCTGCAATGTTGTTATGTCGTGTAGGACTTACCTCAATATCCAGAGGGAGCGCTGCAACACCAACTTTAAAATTCACGAGTTCTGACAAGCTATTATAACTGCCAGAGGATTGACTAAATAAAGGACAGCGACCACTTGTAAACAATATCGTTGCATCGCTTGCCCGCCCACCATATTCAAAATAATGTTTCTTTTGCCACTCTTTTAATCGTGTCAGATGTTTGATAATGGTCTTGTTGTTATACGTTGCTACTGATAATTGAGGATCAGTCATGGTTAAACCATGAATCGCTGAGAACGCTTCAATTTGTATCCACGCAGGATAAGCCGTCGTATAAACACAAACAAAGCCCGCTTTTTGCAAATCAACGGCCAAATGATCCATTTCCTGCCAAGTGTGAGGAAAATTATCTTTCCAATAGCCAATTTTAGCCAAAGCATCAGCATTGTAATAAATGACAGGAATTGATGTATTGAACGGCATCGCCATTAATTTTCCGTTTTCACTATAGAAGGAGCGTATAGCCGGAAGAAAACTGTCTTTTGGTAAACTTAAACCTTGTTCTTCCATGAGCTCATCCACAGGTTTAATAATTCCCTTAGGATAAAGCATGGTCGTTGTACCGACTTCAAAAATTTGGACGATGGCAGGAGGTTGTTTGGCGCGAAAAGCCGCAGCGAAACTCGTCATAGCTTCTGTGTATTCACCTTTATAAACGAGTTTCAACTTATATTCATTTTGGCTTTGGTTAAAGCCAGCTGCTAACTGTCTAATTTCATGGCCTAAATGACCAGCCATCGAATGCCACATTACAATTTCAACAGGCTTGGCTTCCACTGTAGACCATAGAAAAAAGAGAGTGAGCAGTATCAAATGTTTCATGACAACAAATCAGGATAATCGCTAAACACTGCATCCACACCCCAATCAAAAAGCTTTCTTGCTTGTCGCCTGCGATTTACCGTATACACAAGCACTGCATACCCTTGCTCTTTGACTTCCTTCACACGTACTGCCGTTAAGGCGCGCTTATTGAAATGAACAGAATAGCAATCCAGTTCCTTGGCTTTTTGTAACCAGTCTTTATCCCACTCATCAAGCAATAAACCCAATGGCATTTCCGGAGCCAAACTTCGGCATAACGTTAATGCGGCAAGGTCAAAACTGGAGACCAATGGTAAGGGTTTATTTTGTGGCCAATAACGGTTTATATGCGATAAAACAGCCACTGTAGTTTGCTCTGTAGTTCCGGGATAAGGTTTAATTTCAATATTTGCCTGAACGTCTGAAAAAGTGAGCCACTCCAGTGCTTCTCGAAAATGAGGTATTTTCTCCCCACGAAAACGACGCGAAAACCAGCGACCAGCATCTAAAGATTGCAAATACTCAGCAGTCACCAACCCTATCTGACCCTGACCATTGGTGGTTCTTTTTAAGGTCTCATCATGAAAGACAAACGGCTCACCATCAGCACTTACCATGACATCAAATTCAAGATAGCGACAACCTAAGGCCAATGCTTTATCAAAAGCCGCTAAGGTATTTTCTGGTGCATAAGCTGATGCACCACGGTGACCGATTATTTTCTCAATTCGCTGTGGTTGCTGCTGCATTACTACCCTCTTCTCGATTTGAAGCCAACTCTATAATAGCGTTCATTGTTAATTCGTTACTCACTGTCAGAGCTGGAGCTGAAGAAGCCATCTCAGCCATCATCATCGTGTTTTTTGCCCGATAAGCTTGAGGCTGTACAGGGGCAACATCTCCCTCAACAAACATTAGAGAGTTCAAACTATAATGCTGTGTTGTATAAACCTTGTTTAATCGGCCAATTTCATCATTAACAAGTTTGTATAAGCGCTCACGCAGTTGTACTTTAACTTGTTGAATTTCTTCCATGCTCGGTTTAAATTCAATCCCATTAATTGTGTAAGTCGCTCCTGGCTTACTCACATCTTTTGCATTTTGATAAATATTAGTCAAACTAGCTTGTGGCACCCGAGCTTCAGCAGCAACGAATAGTTTTTCAAGGCCGGAACTGTCTTGAGAGCGATCAAATTGAGTGATATGCCAATCACCTGAGGCTATTTTTCCAAGCATTGACATAATGTCAGCGCGTGTTTTTACCAGATCAGCATTTGATAATGTCGCGTTCACATTAACTGTCAACAAGGCTGTCTGTGTGGTCACCCATTGTCTTGCAGACATTTGGAACATCACCTTATCGAGCACAGGCTTCGGTGGGATAGCAAGTGATATAGAACTACTTAGTCCTAAAACAAGCATTGCTGCGAATTTTTTCATTCAGCGTCTCCAATAATGTTTTAGTCAGTTTACACCAGGATAGAGATGCTTCCAATTTTCTAGGAAGGCAATGTCAAAAAACTCCAAAGGAATAAAAAAATTGGACGTTTTGCACCCATTTTTTGCGAATAATAAACAAAAAAGATATAGACTATAGATGAGGGTTATTGCCGCCATTGATTTACTTGTTGAATGGGTCTATAACATGTGCACGAGAAATTCTTGGAGCTTTACCGATGATGTCCATTGATATACTAAAAAAAACTGAAACCAGTATACCTGTTCAAGACGATTTTCTTGATTATGCGCTTGCACACGGATTTGGCGACCTTCATTTTAAAGTCGATCCAGAGACTGGAATGAAAGCCATTGTTGCCATACATAGCACGAAGCTTGGGCCAGCTCTCGGTGGATGTCGATTTATTGAATATCCAAATACTGCAAGTGCCATTAATGATGCGATGCGTCTTGCTAGAGGTATGAGTTTTAAGGCAGCGTCAGTTAATCTTCCACTCGGTGGGGGTAAAGCAGTTATTATTAAACCCAACAAACCTTTTGATCGTGAAGCCTATCTGCATGCTTTTGGACGATTTGTAAATGATTTAGGCGGTAGATATATTACAGCTCTGGATAGCGGCACGCAACTAAGCGACATGGACATCATTGGCCAACATACCTCTTATGTCGCTAGCTTATCCAGTCATAATGGTGATCCGTCTCCATCTACTGCAAAAGGTGTTTTAAGAGGTATTCAAGCGGCCGTAGAATTTAAATTAGGCAAAGATAATTTAAATGGATTGCATATTGCGATTCAGGGTTTGGGACATGTTGGTTATTTACTAGCCTCTCATTTACACGCCTTAGGTGCTAAATTAACAGTGACCGATGTAAACCCTCGTGCAGTTCAACGTGCCGTTGAAGAGTTTGGCGCTACAGCAGTTTCCACAGACATGATTCATCGAGTTCCTTGTGACGTATTTGCACCTTGTGCTTTAGGTGCTGTTATCAATGATATTACTATTAGTCAGTTACAGACTACCATCATCGCAGGTGCTGCTAATAATCAATTGGCCCATACTTACCATGGTCCAATACTCCATGAAAAGGGCATCCTGTATGCAGCCGACTACGTGATTAATGCCGGTGGTTTAGTATTTGCAGCGAGCAAATATTTTAATACTCCACAAGACCAGGTGAATCAACAAATTGATGGCATCGGTACTTCTTTGCTAGAAATCTTTATTCGTTCTCAAAAAGAAAATCGTCCAGCCAGTGAAATTGCTGATACTCTCGCTCAGGAGAAATTGGCTTAGTTTATTACGCAATAACCTTTGGATTGTTCCAAAGCTTATATTACAAGGTGGTTTGGATGAAACAGCATTTAAATCTCACGCCAGAACTCTATGCTTATATGTTGGATATTTCGTTACGAGAAGATCCTGTATTAAAAGCTTTAAGGGAAGAAACTGCAAAGCTGCCCCTTGGCAATATGCAGATTGCTCCTGAACAAGCTCAATTTATGCAATTCTTGATTCGGACAATTAATGCCAAAAAAATACTTGAGTTAGGGACGTTTACAGGTTACAGCGCTTTAGCAATGGCAATGGCACTTCCTGACGATGGACAATTGATTACTTGTGATATTAATACAGAATGGACCTCAAAAGCACATCCATTCTGGCGTGAAGCCCAACAAGAAAAGAAAATACAATTACGCCTAGGTCCAGCATTGACTTCCCTGCAGGGTTTATTAACAGAAGGGCACGCTCATAGTTTTGATTTTATTTTTATTGATGCGGATAAAACAAATTATCTTAATTACTATGAACTGGCTTTACAGCTAATTCATCCTCGTGGAGTCATTGCTGTTGATAATATTTTTTGGGACGGAAACGTCATTAACGAGCAGGATACGAGTGGGCAAACACGAGAAATTCGACACTTGAATGAAATAATTAAACAAGATGAGCGCGTTGATGTTAGTTTATTGGCAATAGCAGACGGGCTTTTTCTAATTAAACCTCGAACCTGATTGTATTAATCTTTGTTCCGAGTAAAACAGGGGTTAAAGTGACAATGGCAGAAACGATATATTCCAATGATGTCATTGTTGAAGTGGATTATATGAAGACAATAAGGGAGTGTATACATGAATGAACATATGATAAATCATCATGAAGGTAATCCTTGTGGACTAGATGGTTTTGCCTTTCTGGAGTTTTCAGGTCCAGACAAATCTTTCTTGCATCAACAGTTTAGTGACATGGGCTTTCATCAGGTAGCTACCCACCAAAGCCAGGATATTGCGCTTTATCAACAGGGAGCCATACAGTTTATTATTAATGCGGCGAAAGATTGCCAAGCCGAACAACATGCAGCCACTCATGGAGCAGGTGCCTGTGCAATGGGTTTTCGTGTCAAAGATGCCGAACATGCTTATAAGCACGCGCTTAAGAACGGTGCTGTTGCTTTCCAGGACTGTAAACATGCCGATCACGGTTTATTTGCTATTCAAGCAATTGGTGGGAGCGTCATTTATTTTGTTGATGAGAATCACCAGCCTTTTGCGGGGCAATGGGAGCGACAATCAAGCTCAGCTACCGATTGCGGGCTAACTTTTATCGACCACCTCACGCATAATGTCTATCGTGGCAACATGGATAAATGGGCGAAGTTCTATGAAACCATTTTTAACTTCCATGAAATCAGATTCTTTAATATTAAAGGTCAAATGTCAGGACTAATTAGTAGAGCATTATCAAGCCCCTGCGGAAAAATTAAAATTCCATTAAATGAATCAAAAGATGATGTATCACAAATTGAAGAATTCTTACATGAGTATCACGGCGAAGGTATTCAGCATATCGCCCTGAACACAGAAGATATCTATCATACTGTTCACACTTTAAGAAAACACAAGGTTCAATTCCTCGATGTGCCTGACACGTATTACGAAATGATTGATAACCGTATTCCCTGGCATAAAGAACCATTGGCAAAATTGCAACAAGAACGCATTTTAATTGATGGCGAACGAGAACCTAGTTCCGGTTTATTGTTGCAAATTTTTACAGAAAATATTTTTGGTCCAGTATTCTTTGAAATTATCCAACGCAAAGGGAACCAAGGTTTCGGTGAAGGAAACTTCCAGGCTTTATTTGAAGCGATTGAACGCGATCAAATTAAGCGTGGAACTTTACAAGAAACCCATTAAAATCAACAATCACTCCAGGTGTTTGTAATAAACTTGCGAACCCTTGGAGTGACCCATGATTAAATACTTTGCACCACAATTCTATTAAGGGAAACAGCAATGAAACTTGCGACAATGAAATCGGCTATCTGCCGTGATGGTGAACTTTGTGTGGTAAATCAACAATTAACCATGGCCACCAAAGTAGCTCATATCGCTGAAACATTACAAGATGCTCTTGATCACTGGCACGATGTTGAGAGTAAATTACGAGAAGTTTATCTCGCTCTCAATGAAGGACAAATTAAAGCAAGTTTCCCCTTTGAAGCTAGTCAATACACCTCACCCTTACCAAGAGCCTATCAATGGGCCGATGGCAGTGCTTATGTTAATCATGTGGAATTAGTCCGTAAAGCACGGGGAGCGGAAATGCCTGCCGATTTTTGGACCGATCCTCTAATGTATCAAGGCGGTTCAGATAGTTTTCTAGGACCAAGAGAACCTATTTTAGTGGCTGACGAAACCTATGGTGTTGATTTTGAAGCAGAAGTCGCAGTGATTACTGATGATGTGCCAATGGCAATTAACAGTCAACATGCAGCCCAACACATCAAACTCATATTATTAGTTAACGATGTTTCTTTACGTAATTTAATTCCCGCAGAAATTGCCAAAGGTTTTGGATTTTTCCAGTCAAAACCAGCAAGTAGCTTTTCACCTGTTGCGATTACACCCGATGAGTTAGGTTCACATTGGGATGGACAACGGGTGCATTTACCTTTATTGAGTCATCTAAATGGGCAATTATTTGGTGCACCTAATGCAGGCGTCGATATGACATTCTCTTTTCCAGAATTGATTGCTCATGCTGCCAAAACAAGATTTCTAGCTGCTGGAACAATTATAGGTTCGGGAACTGTTTCAAATGTTGATCGCAGTAAAGGCTCATCTTGTATTGCAGAAAAGCGTATGTTAGAAATTCTTGCTGACGGAAAACCCACAACGTCTTACATGACTTATGGAGATACCATACGAATAGAGATGCTTTCTCCTCAGGGACAATCTTTATTTGGTGCTATTGAACAAACCGTAACTCGCTACGAGGCATAACATGAAGCTCTACGATTACTACCGGTCAACTGCCTGTTATCGAGTGCGTCTGGCTCTAAATATTAAAAATATCAGTTATGAGAAAATTGCCGTCCACTTGGTAGGTCATGACGGTGAGCAACATAGCCCTGAATATTTAACAATTAATCCACAAGGCTTAGTCCCAACGCTTAATGAGAATGGTCATATTCTTTCTCAATCTCTAGCAATTATTGAATATCTGGAAGAAATAAGCCCAACACCTCCCCTACTGCCCACGACTCCACTTGGTCGTGCCCAAGTAAGAAGTATGGCATTAACTATCGCTTGTGACATGCATCCCTTAAATAATTTGCGTGTCCTCACGCGTTTAAGAGATCAATTTCAAGCCAGTGAAGAACAAGTCATGGATTGGTATCATCATTGGTTAAAATTAGGATTTGATACCCTGGAAAAGAAATTGCAGGATTTACCTCATAAACACCAGTTCTGTTATGGAAGTGAACCCTCAATGGCAGATATTTGTCTCATTCCGCAAGTTTATAATGCGCATCGCTTTGGATTTTCTATGGATGCTTACCCCTTAATCAATGAGATTAATGCACACTGCCTCACTCTTGATCCATTTAAGGATGCAGTTCCGCAAGCATAAGGTGAGAAAGTTGGGTCATTGACCCAACTAGCACTATTCTTTTTGCACGAATAGGAGTCTACAAAGAGAAGCCTATTTCTGGATAAAAGCGATAAAAGCCTTTGGAAATTAGAATCACCCCTAAAATTGCTAAAATCGCTACAACGACATAGTAACCAGCCCCTAAATAAACTTTTTTAGAGTAAGCTGCCATTGTATCTGGTATGGAAAGCCATAAAACAGATTTTATCAATATTAACCAACCAAGAATGGTAACAATAAGTACGTGAGGTTCCAGGATCCAGAAATTGTGAGTAATTACTATTAATAAACCAAAAACTAATCCAAAAGAAGCTGCAACTAAAATTGTTCCATAATCAGCTGATAACGTAGCAAAAAATCGTCTGTAAAAATTTACTCTCGCCAAAAGAATAATCGCCATAATAAGCAGATAGAAGCCTAAAATTTGCGCGAATACGTAAGAGTGAAAGAATGTTGAAAACATGTTTTCTCCTTGAACCTTGTCTTCATAATATAAGTATAGTACTCCGCTTATCTCTTAATTCAGATCGTTAAAACCATGCCTTAGCGACTAAAGCGGTTGAAACCCCCGCCGAGGTTCGTTGTAGAATACTCCATTCGGATTTACAACGTTGTAGATGCCCTAATAAAATTGTCTGGCTATCGCATTGGTAATGTATAGGTAAATTGTCGTAAACACCGCCCTCGTCAACCGCCTGACATTTCTCTCCAGAAATAAGCTCTAATGCCCAAGGGTAAGCCTCTGACATATCTAATAGGGTATGTTGACTGTTATCTAGCGCCGAAGATAAATTAATCTTTATACTTCCACCTTCCCAGGGAGATTGGGGACAAACGGCCTCCGTATGAGCCCCATAAGGTTTAACAAAACAAGGATCATATACTTTGCCAGCTGCTAAACACCGCCAAGCATCCTCTCTTTTGATGCGCTGCGATTGTTGGAAGCATTGTCCTGTAACCTCTCCTTTAATTACTAGCGGTGCCTGTTGGATAGCTTCACCATAAGGGCGATAAAGTTTAAGTTCGGTATCTTGTGCAAACACATAAAAAGACCCCATACATGCTAAAATCCCAATCATTGTACGCAGCATCACCCACCCCTCAATGAATATTTGAAATTCAAGTTGAACAATTTATTTTCACTTATTTTTTAAGTATACTGTTAGAAAATCATTTATTTAGAGCTTACCATGCCATTTAGAACTGTACCCTCCTCCAAAAACCCTCCCAAAGAACGATCGCTTGTTGTTTGTGCGGGCACGGTTACCTGCAAAGAAGTAGACCAAATGGGTTCTGGTTTCGTTGTTTTTAAAAGCCTCTTTAATTCTCATCTGCATGTCAGTGACGATAATACTACATGGGAAGATGAATTAAACAAACACTTAATGCAGTTTAACGCAAAATCACCTGTGGCACTGCCAGCCTATATTCGCCTGGCGAAACAAAGTAATGATGAAAATAGTTACATTGGAGGGGTTGCTACAGTTCCCAGCAAAGCAGGAAATAAAGGTTTAACCTGGGAAAAATTTTCAAATAATACCGAGCGCGACAAATCCTTTATTGAGCAATATAAAGAGGCCATAGAAAAAGCCATCGACGATGCCAAAGCGTTGCACCGTCCTCTGTATATTCAACCGTTAGGTATCGGCGTTTATGGTTGGAAGCCTGAGGAAGCAGCGAAGTTATTTGCTGAAGTGATCTTAAAAAGTGATCCCAATGATGAATTAGACATTACAATCCCTATTTTTGGAGCAGACTCCTCTTCAAACGATAAAAAATTTGAACGAACTTTAATTCAGGAGATGGCCAAACATAGCCGAAGTCCAACAGAAACAACACAAAATAAAGAAACACTGGATGCTTTACCATCAAAACCCGTAAGAAATGACGGGGAGAAAGCAGAGGATCGTGTTATGAACTCTCAACGGATTAAGTTAACCACCATCATTACTACATTAATCAACAATATTGAAACGAAACAAGGAACCCGTTGGACTTCAGGTCATAACTCTAAAAAAATAAACGACTTGAAAGAACTTAAAAGAACCATGCATCAAACACTAGAAGATGAATGGAGCGAAAAAGAAGGTAAGTTTATTCTAAACATATTGAAAATTTGCGAACAGAGAAGAAATATCCTGCATTTCTGGGCTACCCCTGAAAGCGTTACTGAATTTAAAGCCCTCCTTAAGGAGCAGAATATAGAGCTACCTCAGGAAAGCGGAGTACATCTGAACCATAAAGCATCGTAGCGAACCTAGCAAAGCAATTGATCCTTACATTGTTCGCAATGCGAGGATGAAATGGGTGCTCAATTTATGAGTTTCTAACGTAAATCTGGAACTTATTGGCATTTTAGAAATATGCAGATGGAATAAAGCAAGACTAGCCTGATTGACGTTTACTGCCAACGGATTTATGACTCACCCTTAATTGGGAAAATGCAATTTAGTTAAATAGATTGATTTAATATAATGCATTACAAGTATGATAGAATAACCCTCTTTTTTAAAAAATAGCGATGTATCGACGTGAAATCTACCGAGGATCTTACTTTTCCTAAAAGTATGGATAGGCTTTCTTTTTGTTCTTTGACCTTGCGTGATGAATTATTAACTAATATTTCTTCATTAAACTATAAAAATATGACACCAATCCAGGCGCAAAGTTTGCCTATTATACTTAATGGAAGTGATCTCATCGCTCAATCTAAAACAGGTAGTGGGAAAACTGCTACCTTTGGTTTGGCACTGTTGAATCTTTTAAATGTAGAACTCTTTGCCGTCCAAGCTTTGGTTCTATGTCCAACACGTGAATTAGCAGAGCAAGTTAGCCAAGCCTTGCGACGCTTTGCGCGTCTTATGCCAAATGTCAAAATTCTTAATCTATCAGGCGGTATGCCAATGAAACCGCAACTTGATTCGCTAAAACACGGGGCCCACATCATTGTAGGAACTCCGGGGCGAGTACAAAAACATTTGAATAAAGAATCTCTGTCATTACGTCAGTTAGGCATGTTGGTTTTGGACGAGGCCGACAGAATGCTAGACATGGGTTTTTATGATGCAATAAAAGAAATCCTTTCTTTTTGTTCTAAAAAACGACAAACCTTGTTGTTTTCGGCAACTTATCCAGCACAAATTAAACAACTTTCCAGCGAGTTTTTAGACAATCCAAAACACATCATCATAGAAGAGCTCGAAAACCATCTTGATATTGAGCAATGTTTTTATGAGGTTTCAAATCAGGCCAACAAATTTTTGGTATTAAAGGCGCTATTAGTTCATCACCAAGCGAGTTCAACCCTTATTTTTTGTAATACTAAAGAACAAACCACGCAATTAACAACCCTGCTAAATAATGAAGGTTTTAGTGCAATAGCATTAAATGGGGACTTGGAACAAATTGAGCGCGATCAAGCAATGATCCGATTCGTTAATCAAAGTTGCTCGATTTTGGTGGCTACTGATGTGGCAGCACGAGGTTTGGATATCAAAGAACTCCCCATGGTAATCAATTATGAGCTTTCTTTTGAACATGATGTTCATATTCATCGCATAGGCCGTACTGGACGTGCGGGTAATAGTGGGATCGCATTAAGTATCACCACCCCCTCCGATGCCGAGCGAATTTGTTTGATTGAACAGAATTTGGCAAAACCGTTGCGTTGGGGAAATATAAATACATTAACCAATTCTGACATCACGATAAAATTACCTCTCATGGTGACTTTATATATTAGTGCAGGAAAAAAAGATAAAATTAGTCCGGGTGATATCCTGGGTGCTTTAACAAAAGACGCAGGCATAGTGGGAGATAAAATTGGTAAAATCAATATTTCTGCACTTTATTCCTATGTGGCAATAGAACGAAGTCAAGCCGATAAAGCATTTCGCTATTTTCAAAATGGAAAGTTGAAAGGACGACGGGTGGGTGTGAAACGACTCCAATAGCCGAGCGTTTTTTTCCTATCAGGCTAAAAATTAACTCTTGTTAAAAGTTTAATTTTAATCCAATCACTCTAGGACAGTAATAATATTATGCAAACAGGTACAGTAAATCGTTTCAATAAAATTAAAGGTTATGGTTTTATCACTGCAGATACTGATGGCAAGGAAGTATTTGTTCATTTTTCTCAAGTTCAAACACAAGGCTATAAGGAATTAAAAGAAGGACAACGTGTTAGTTATATTTTAGAGCATGGTGACAGAGGTGAATTTGCAACTCAGGTGAAGGTAATTGATTAAATAGTTTTTTGAAGACAAGCAAAAGAGGCTGTGTACATGTTAGAAACTCGCAAGTTAAGTATGGCGTTTGGTAAAAAATCCTTATTTCAAGAAGTTGATTTGATATTATTACCTACCAACAGGTATGGAATCGTGGGGGCAAACGGAACTGGTAAATCAACTTTTTTAAAAATTTTAGCAGGTGAAGAATCTTCTACCAATGGCTCTGTTGAAAAAGCAAAAAGTCTTAACATTGGCATTTTAAAACAAGATCATTTCCGTTATGAGGAAGATCGCCTCATAGATGTGGTAATTCAGGGAAATAGTATTTTATGGGCAGCACTGACTGAAAAAGATAAATTATATGCAAGTGAAAAGTTCACCGAAGAAGATGGATACCGACTCAGTGAATTAGAAGAAATTATAATGCAACAAGAGGGGTATGAAGCAGAATCCACCGCCAAAAATTTATTACTTGGGTTAGGTATCGCCGAAAAATATCATTACGGCCCTCTGATGGCCTTATCAGGAGGCTATAAATTACGTGTCTTACTTGCGCAAGTTCTTTTTCAAAAACCCGACATTATGTTGCTTGATGAACCGACCAACCATTTAGATATTGTATCCATTGCATGGTTGGAACAATTCTTAAAAACATTTTTTACTGGTTTGCTAATTTTTATTTCGCATGACCGTGGTTTTCTCAATAATGTTTCTACCCATATCCTTGATATTGATTACGACACGATTCTTAATTATCCAGGAAATTACGATAAATTTGTGGAAGCGAAAGAGGAAAGGCTCTTTCTGAAACAATGTGAATTAAAAAATCAAGAAAAGAAAATTGAAGCCATGCAAACCTTTGTTGATCGTTTTGGAGCGAAAGCGAGTAAAGCAAGTCAAGCAGCTTCCCGGCAAAAAATGATTGATAAAATTCAGTTGGTAGAAATAAAAGACTCAAACATTTTTAAGCCCTTTTTTAATTTCCAACAAAAAAAGCCAACAGGTAAATCGGTAATTAACGTTTCTAATATCCATAAACAATTTAATGAAAAAATATTATTGAGGGGTGCAACATTCGCTCTAAATCGTGGTGATAAATGCGCAATTATCGGCCCAAATGGCATTGGCAAATCAACGCTATTAAAAATTTTATTAGATGAACTTAAACCCGATCAAGGTCAATTTGAATGGAGTGAAGCTGTAAATGTGGGCTATTTTTCTCAAGATTATCGGACGCAATTAGACCCGGGACAAACCGTTTTGCAATGGCTTGAAGATCATGTTGTTGCATCATCACAAGAAGTAAGAAAGGTATTAGGTCAAGTGCTCTTTCGAGGCTCAGATGTCGATAAAAAAATTGCTATGTTAAGCGGTGGGGAATCGGCCAGATTAGTCATGGCAAAACTAATTTTAGAAAAACACAATTGCCTTATACTGGATGAGCCGACAAATCACTTGGATCTGGAATCCATAGACGCATTAATCGAATCGCTACAAGCATTTCCTGGAACTGTACTATTTGTTAGTCATAACCGCCATTTTATAGATAGTATCTCAACACGCGTTTTGGTTTTAACTGAACAATACGGCGCACAGAATTACTTAGGAAATTATAAAGATTATTTAGAGCAATTTGGGAAAGATTATCTTGCTACAGCATAACCTTTAAGCGAATTATACCAAGATACATCGTTTTCTCTAAATTTTGAGGGTGGCTCGTTAAAGCCACCAAGAGCAGAAGACTAAGGAATTAAATTTCGTATACATCGGATGGGTGTGTTGAGCGCTACTTTAGTATTGGTGAGTTGAGCACCATTAGAAAAATTCTCCCCCCAGGCTAATGCTCCTGAGAACTCAGTAGAGCTCCAGTAAAAGATATTACTAAATCCACCTATACCGTTTTGAGCTAAATTAGAATATAGATTTTGCAAAAGGGGTGAGACTTGGGTCCCGCAACCAGAACCGGTGCTTGTTTCATCGTAACCCATCTCGCATATAGCTGGCAGGAACCAATCCGAAAAACCCTGGCTAGTTTTGTTTAAACATACCTGCGCTGCTGGATATTGACCGACAGGTGTAGCCAAGGCATTAGTGTTAGATAACCCATTTGTAATATTGTCGGCAGCCGTGTCATTAGCTACCGTCGCCCAAACGTTATTGACTCCTACATCGTCGAATAGGTCTGCTACTTTTCCTCCGATACTTCCAGCAGTGGATGTGTTATCATCCACCGAAAATAAAAATCCCCCCTGATAGATACATCCATAACTTAATATCACCACATTGGTTGAGACAGTATTCGAATTATCTGCTGTTACCTGAACCACTCCCGGAACAGGAGCTGTACCGGTTGAACAAGGATTAGTGCCATTCGATGTTGCTGTGTTGCCGGGGGTTATTGTAATTGTACAAGAATCACCTGCTCCCAAACTAGCTCCGCAGGTTGTTCCGGCTGAAGTCCCTGATGGAAAAGTGGGTAAACTCACATTAAGATTAAAAGCAGTAAAAATTCCGGTATTTGTAATAGTAATTAAGCGTGGATTTCCAGTTAAGGCCGCATTAAGCCCTGTATTATCCACAGATAATGCCAAATCAGTGACGCTTGTTGTTAATGTTGTCGTATTCGTAACGCAATTTACGGCTACGTTTGTTATATTTGCTCCTCCCATAATTCCGATTCCATTGGTCACATTACACGTTTGAGTGCTAGGTTGGGTACTTACCGTAACATTATAAGGGGAGCCTTGAGCTACGGATATTGGGAATGTAAATGGACCATCACTGCTTATGGCTAAATCGTCTGTAGCATTATTTTGCAGGACAACCGTACCAACTAATCCAGATACTGTTCCACCAACCGTAAAAGCATTAGTAGCACAAGTGATTTGAACATTAGTAATATTCGTTGTGCCTATTGTTCCCGTGCCATTGGATACTGAACAAGTTTGTGTGGCTGGTTGAGTGAGAATAGTCACATTGTAAGATGAACCCTGGGCAAGTGGTGTTGGAAATGTAAACCCACCATTGCTATTTATAATCAAAGTATCCGCCCCATTGTTTTGCAGAACTACGGATCCCGACAAACCTGAGACCACTCCACCCACGGTGCGGGTATTAATTGAACACCTTACAATCACATTGGTAACATTCTTGTTACTTATCCTCCCAGTACCATTACTGACGGTGCAGGTCTGATTAGCCGGTTGAGTCTGAACCCTCACTTGATAAAAGCTTCCTGGAAGCAACGCAGTGGGAAAGGTAAATGTACCATCTGTATTTCTAGTTAAGATATCACCATCGTTTTGCAAAACGAGAGTACCTTGAAGACCAAAAATAGAACCACCAACAGTGTATTCATCAGCCCCTTTGGTAATATTTAAAATATTTTTAAAACTCGGTTGATAGCATTCCAGTAAACTCCCCAGTTGACATACCTGAGGTCCTCCGTTTACGTTGCCTATTAATGCCCTACCTACAACGGTCAAATTTAATATACAGGATTGCTTATAACGTAATATAAATGGATTAGGACAACTACCTGGAGTAGTAACCTGTCTAATACCACGAATATTTTTCATCGCTAATGTATGTGGTCTATGGGATTGATTGGTCACTTGATATTTCACAATAGCCGTATCCGAGCTGGAAACAGTTAGTGTGGTTGGGGTTAGAGGAGCAAAAGTCCATGGTGGAGTTCCTGCATAACTAATGCTTATCACAATAAGACCGAGCATCAGCGCAAATGCTTTACAAATATAGCTTCTCAATGTGTGTCATCCTTGTGCAGCTTCATAGCTGCTTATCATGCTATATTAATTTATATTTCTGATCAAAAATTATTTAGAATCTGAGGAACAGTTCTTCTCTCTCCTCCTTGTATGGTTTAATTTAAAAAACTACTCCTTATCAATCATAAAGCTAAGGTTTGTTTTTTTTCCACTTCATTTCAATTTCAAGTTCACATTCATCACTCGATTCTTCATACTCGAATTCAACGTGAATATCTGCTGGTACATAAATGCGTTTGTTGTTTATTTGTATTTGAAAGCCTTTATTATGCTCAATAGCATCTGCAATTCTTCGTAATTTATTTGCAATTGCTAATGAACCATAAGTTTTTTCCAGCTCTATTTCATTTCCATCAGTCATAAAACCTCCTTAATAATTATTTTAAACTGACCTATCCCCTAAATTCGTACCACTTTTATGATGAGATTGCTTATCCTATGCTACCTTCCTTGCGTATTCAACAGGCGACATATAATTGAGAGAGCTGTGAGGTCGAACATTATTGTAGTGTTTACGCCACTGTTCAATCTCAAATCGTGCTTCCTCCATCGTTCGAAACCAGTGCTGATTAAGGCATTGATTTCTGAATTTCCCATTTAAGCTCTCAACAAACGCATTTTGAGTTGGTTTGCCTGGTTGAATAAACCCTAAAGTGATATTCGTTTCTTTACTCCAGAAAAACATCGCTTTACTAGTAAATTCTGTACCATTATCACAAATTACTTTAGCAGGCTTATTTCGCTGCTCAATAAGTTGCTCTAAAAAACGGGCTACTTGCTTACCACTGATTGAGGTAGATACCAACTGGCCAACCAACTCACGAGAATAATCATCTACCACGTTCAATATCCGAAATCGCCTTCCATTACTGAGTTGATCAGATACAAAGTCCATCGACCAGCGTTGGTTTGGTGCAAAAGGAACGTCCATCGGTTGGCGAGGACGAATCAGTTTTTTCCTTTTCTTTGTTCGAACCTGAAGTCCCTCCTCAGTGTATAATCGGTAAGTATGTTTCTTGTTCTTAACCAAACCCTCTGCCTTAAGTAATCCATGAAGAAGTAAATAACCATAGGCCGGATATTGTGCGGCCAGAGCTTTGAGCCGTGCTCTGAATTGCTCATCCGTACGTGGTTTACATTGATAACGAAACGCTGTTCGGCTCAATCCTGCCAGCTTGCAAGCCACTCGCTCACTTAACTTAAAGAAAGATATTAGGTGCTGGATAATCGACTTTCTTGCTGCTGGCTTCACCACTTTTTGATAGCACATCCTTCATTGCCTCTAACTCCAGGAGCTTATCTGCCAACAGTTTTTTAAGATTAATATTCTCTGACTCAAGCTCACGAAGACGCTTCGCTTCATTCACTTCAAGACCAGCATACTTGCTTCGCCAATTGTAAAACGTTCCTGTCGAAATTCCATAATCTCGACAAATCTCTTCTACCTTTATACCGGCTTCATGGGATTTGATTGCTTTGATAATTTGTTCTTCTGTATAACGTTTTTTCATTCTGAGATCTCCATTGATTGTAGTTTATCGGAAATCTCATCAATGTCATGGTCTTAGTTCTGGGGGATAGGTCATTTTGCGGTAGACTAGGATTATTTAATTGGTGAAAATAGTGTTGGAGCAAAAACCGAAGAGATATCGTTATCCTTTAGAGATAATCAGCATTGCGGTATGGAGTTATCACCGATTCAATGACAGCTACCGGGATGTTTCAGAGCGGCTGCTGTATCGTGGGATTGAAGTGAGCTATGAGACAGTCAGTCAATGGTGTATCAAATTTGGTCCTCATTTTAGGCATATGATTAAGAAGCGAGAGCCAAGGCCATGCCATAAATGGCATTTGGATGAGCAGCAACTGCGCATTAACGGCGAGATTTATTATTTATGGCGTGCCGTGAATGAGGATGGTTTTGAGCTGGATGTGTTGCTGGGGTTCTAGCCCGGAACCGGCAATTTCCGGACGGTTTTTAATCACATTTATCTTTATAATTTATAAAGATGTGAAACTCGTGATAGCTAAAAGATTATATGCGAGAAGGTGCTAGTTCTCGTTCAATTTCCTGTAGGTAGGTCATTGTTTTATCAGGTGTAAAAAACAAATGTCTAATAATATAGACTAAACCCAAACTTAGGACGTCTGATATTTGAGTGACTAGAGAGAGTTCAAACCAAGATGGTTCATTCTGCTTGATAATTTCTAATTGAGCTTTGATATATAGCGAATTCTCTTGGCTTATAACTTCCTTATCGGTTAGTTGATATAATTGAGTGGCTGCATCAAATCTTTTGTTCCATTGAGTTGAGTTTGTTTTATTATTCGTAACTTCCGTGTGCAGCCTCCTCAATAATTCAACTATTTTCTGTTTGTTTCGAAATTCTCGTAATCCAATTTTCTGGGGTTTGGCTTTGGGTTCTAAAGATTTTCTTAGATTACTAGACTCTGTAGTCAAGCTGTAGGAAACAGATGGTTCTTTGTTTGAGGAGACCTTAAGAGTCTCAGAAGAGCTAAATTTTTTAACGTGCTGCCCCCTAATATAAGAAAGCACCTCTGACACCAGCATTTTTTCAATAGATGCAAAATATTGACTTTTTTCTATCAATTGTCTATTTATATTTTTGAGCGCCTCTACTGTGTTTCTATTGCTCAACAATCTAGAGATTTCTTCCTGTTTATATTCCACATTGTCACAGCGATAAGTTGGTTTGATTAAAAATCTAGCCAATAATAGTACTTCTTGACCTGAAGTCCCTTTTAAAACCATTTCTGAAACTTCTCGTTGAACTGCTTTTAAATATCCTCTAGCAAAATCTTTTTTATGGCTTACACATTCATAAGTTACCAGTTTTTTAGCAGACATTGCCTCTGCTAATGATTGATCTCCCGTAACACCTACGATATCAGTAGCTATAAGAGGTAACACTTGCATTGAAGAAAAAGGCATTGATTTTGAATAAAGCACACGATACTCTTTGTGCTCCGCGCCATGATTGTCACCTTCATAAATAACTTTTTCATCCTTACTGTTTATATCAATAAAAGAAACTCTAGTGTATCCTTTTTGAATCAAGTCTTCTTTTAACCTAGTAAGAGCTTGTAATTTACTGTTAGAGTTCTCTCCAATACAAAGTACATCCTGAGATTTCGCAGAATTTCCCATCAACATGACATGTTCTTGCAAGAAAAATTGTACAGGGGCATATTTCTCACCTTGTGTAGTTTCTTCTTCAGACTGATAAGACTTATAAGGTATACTATTGGTATAAAAAGTGGGATATTCATTTCTATCATGACTGTATTGATAACTAAAATCACGTTGTTCACGCTGAGCCAAGTAGGATTCAACATCTTTACCTAGATATGATTGTATTTTTGGATCTAATCCTTCAAAAGCATTTTTCAAAACTTCCTGACTAATCATTTCTCCTGCTGTTGCAGCCAGTAATGCAGGACTTGGTATAACCCCTACATCCCCCCGTCCATTATCAAAACCTCCTAGAACTCTTAGTAAGGATTTACGATTGACATCATTATCATATTCAGGCATTACAATTAGAGGAGGTTTTGCCCCTTTAAATGAAAGCTCTTTTTCCCAATCAAAGTGAGAATAGCCAGCCTCAATACAGCAATTGATTTTATGATTTTCTTCCTTAAATTCCGAAATTTTTTTAACCTGTATATTTGGATTAATATCTTTTACAAAACGGCTAGCTATTTCTTTGTTTTCATCATCCTTTACTACAATAATGACAACTTCAGTTTTTAATTCTTCTAATTCGGATAATTTAATAAATTTTTGTATGAAGTCTGCAATTTTTACTGTTTGAACAACATCCCCGCTTCCGTCGTAACATTTCGTAGTAAACAAACAAATGGCCATAATATAATCTTTTAAAGATAAATATTGCGTCATTGTAACAAAAAGTGTGTTTTTTGAGCAATATATGTATATAAAATACATATAACAAGGAAATGGTCCATCATCTCTATCAAAATCAGACACTTTCACTTTTCAAGCATCAGATCAGTCTAACTATATGATATTTACATAAAAATTAATATTTCTTTCGATTTTTTTATCCAATTTAGCCCACCTTTCAAAGATATCCTGTTCAAGTTTAGGATCAGCAAAAGACTCCTCTCCAGGTTTCAATCCATAGGCTTTGTCGCAAAAATATTTTTAGACTACGAGCGGGCCCCTACATTAAGACCTCCGCGCTGAGGGGCCACTTGGTTCCATTATTTATACAGGGAAGTATTTTATTTTACTATCATAAACCGGTTGGGCATTATTTAAGGACAATTTAGAGTAAATTTCCAGCGATGCACGACTTTCATGACCAGAGTAAGGTTGTAATAATGCATCATCTACACCCTGTTTCTTCATCCAAGTAAATAAAAAATGTCTTAGCTTGTGCGGTGATATGGAATGCTCAATACCTGCCTTTTCTGTATATTGCGCTAATATTTTTCTGATTCCACGATCCGTATAGGGTTTTTTCCATGAGGATTCAAACAGAAATGTTTGCTTATTCTTTTTCGCATTATCAACATGAATCGCCAATATTTCCCTAAATGCAGTTGGATACGGAACTATTCTGTCTTTTTTCCCTTTTCCTCCATTAATTCTCATTTGACATCGATCAAAGTCAATATCAGATAATTTAATGTGTATCAGCTCTGTTACCCTTACTCCTGTATATAATAGCGTTTTAATCATTACCACATGTTGCATATTCCGTGATTTCCACACGGCTTCATAATATTTTGCAATTTCCTCTTCAGTTGGAACCTGAGGTAATTTTTTAGTTGTACTAGTATTAACCTGAATATTCAGATCCTTCCTAATTTGTCTGAAAATCTCTCTTAAGTAATTGTAATCAGGATGTTCTACTTTAAGCAATTTGATTAATTGCTTCGCTTTCTCTTTGACTGGCGTTTATATGGGTAAAGTCCTCATTACCTATCATTAGGCGCTTTGCTAAATCTAAAAGGAAAGTGCCATAAGGATTAAAATGTGAATGAATTAGTGGAGATAATGCTCTGTAGTCTTCTGGTGTCGGTCTATTGCGCCACATGGGATCAGATAAAATTTCTTGTATGAGCAATGTGTTGATGTATACGGCACAAGCCTGTAGAAGATCCAGACATAAAATAGACAGTTCTTGCTCTTCTGGATCATTGCTATTCACCTCTCCAAGCTTGCCGTAAAAGAAAAAATTCATGACACTATTTAAACGTTCAACAATGTTGACGCCTTCATTGATTTCTATTCGTAACTCTTCATGTTGCAAATACTCGCATAAGAAAATTGTTTTGGCTGCTTTTCCTATTTCACAAAGAGCCTTGTAGGCAGGATGTTTGTAATTATCTTTGCTAAATCGCTTGATAAACACATCGGCCTCGACAAGTCCGGTTTTAAGCGCCACTAAATGCTTAATGGCTTCATCATAATGCTCTTCGATATGCTTCCATTGGATGCTGTCTTTCAGTATGTTCGTTAAATTGGTATAGACGTCTTTATCTGAATCAGAAACCATATACAATTTTTGCTTATGGATGTTTTTAAGGCGAGGTAAGATTTTAAAATCAAGCAACTTGCATGTACCAAATCCAATAGTGCTTTGCCCATGAGTATCGACGTAAGCTGCATTCAGATCCATTTTAGTACTGTGTTACAGTACCCCCTTGATCATCGCTCCCACTTCGGATGAAGTACATGTTTTACTTTGTGAATAAATACAAAGAGCATTGGTATCAACGTGCCAATAGAGCATGATACCATGCCCCTTATACCGACCGTGCCATTCATTGATTAGGTTTTGATCCC
Organism: Legionella hackeliae; assembly: GCF_000953655.1. Lineage (NCBI taxonomy): Bacteria > Pseudomonadati > Pseudomonadota > Gammaproteobacteria > Legionellales > Legionellaceae > Legionella > Legionella hackeliae. Next base: position 1,091,836 of record NZ_LN681225.1, on the reverse strand, counting down.
ATGCATTTAATTTTTTTGAGTCACAAGCAACGGTAGTCGTTGCAGTCCCAAAAATCGCAGGATCGCGGATACTAATTACCGCATTAATTACCTCTCTGATGGCTAATCTGACGTTAGTTGGATTGATGAAGCGGCGCTTGACATAATGCAGCTCAGCTTCACTGGCATCAGGATTAGCGATGCTTATCCTTTTTAATCCTGTATTGCTGCTGATGGCATAGAGGCTTAGCAATAACCGCATGACCAAATGATCTGCTTCCGGATTGGAATATTTTCCTACTGTTTCTAAAAAGTCTGTAAAACCTATGCGAATATTGGTTTCTTTAAAAGCGTCAATCAGATTGGTATACCCCCATCTTTTGATAATTTCATGGTGCAAATCGATAATGTTTTCTGGTATTTTTTGCGGTAGAGATGGGCTAATTTTTATATGCCCTCCCTTTTTATCGGAAAGCGTTACTTTATCATTATTTAAAATAGTTCCATTTAATGAAGATAAAGCCCGTGTTACTTCATTTTTGAGCGAAGCGATAAACTCCATCACATCTATTGGGAGACCCAGTTCCTTATAATATTTCGCTTTGTTTTCACAAAATCGGCGGGTGTATCTTTTTTAGGGTCACGATAACGATAACCCTCATCAAGCCAAATTCCCTTATAATTGAGTTTTTTTCTCACTTCATTACAAACAACCATCTCATAGTTCAGTTTGTTAACAACGGTGGAATGATTTGATTTAAGAATAAACAGATAGCTCGATAACAGAAGATTGCATATCGGTAAAATGATGAGATAATCATGCCGTTCTTCTACGGACTGAAAAAAAATCATAACCAGGTCATTCGCACTTATAGAAATGATTCGATGTTCGACCACAAAATCAAGCCAATCATTTGGAATAACATGGGTTAATGGTGCTTGCTCATCTCCCGCGTATAAATCTCCTGTCGCATTTCGATGCTTGATAATAAACTCAACTGCAGAAAGCAATGCTTTGCCTTCATCATCGTGTGCATTAAATTTTAAAAGAGATAATAAGTCGAGGAGTTCAGTCCTGCTGCCATGCGAATATAAAGAGCGCATTTTAGTTCGAACTTGCTTCTTATACCAGTGACCACGATGACTTAAGTCCTCTTTTAATCGTTGGAGCGTCTTTATATCAACCACAGGATAGATGGTGTCTTTAATTACCCCATCAGGATTATCTCATGAGGTTTCAACTAATTTAAATAAAATATCAAGCTTTCCTTCTACTCGCTTGATCTCTTTAACAACAGTTTTGTTCACATAATTTTCAGACGATTTCTCAATTTTTCTGAGTAATTTTACAAATAAATCACCAAGACTATCTGCTAATAACTCCCCGCGAATATGGCAAAATATGGTGACCATGGCATATTTTGCGCACTCATCCAATTCGTTGATGTGGCTAGGGGAATAGGCCATAATTCGGTCATAACATTTGAGCAATATTTTTCTGGATAGGCTTGTTATAATGCTGTCTGGAAGCCATAAAGGCAGAATTGCCTCATATTTTTCAATAGCAAATTGAACATGCTTGAGTTTAGCTCCAGGAATTCCTTTTTTTAGCGTATTTAAGTTTATTTCTTTGCTGCGCTGCTTTTCATTGAGCTGTTCAAGTGCACGATTCAAAATCGAATCGATATATTCTTTATCTTTTTTGCTCAACCGACTAACTATCCTCTTAAACAGTTGCATTTCAAACTTGTTTCTTGCTGAATCCAGATATCTTTCTTGCTGTTTATCAGAAAACGGTTCTATTTTAGCTGATTGATACCATGCTCTAATCGCAACTGCTATCTCATGCTCTTTAGGCATTTTAGGTAAATGCTCTGAAACAAGCCAGTCAATAAATTGAATACTGTCTGCATCTGTTGGTTCTCTGTATCCAAAAATCTTTCGAATAGCCTGCTTGAATCGCTTTACTGTTTGGTGATTGGTATCATTTCATGAAAATAACAAGTTTCTGTTTTAATTTCATCTGCCATAATTTTAGATAAATAAGATACGAGGCCGTTATGTGTGTCAGGTAACTTATGTTTTATTTTGTAGTACTGCAGAGTACGGCAAACAGTAACTGATTTCTGGCACCATGCTTGCCCATGATCATTTTAAGTTCAGCAGAGGTTATTTTAAAATCTTCGCTGCCTAAAAAATCGATTTCAGTTTCATTTAGATTGATTTCTAAAGGAGTTCCTATAATACCTTGAGTAGCTACTTCACTGCGAGAATATTAAGATAGAATTTAAAATATGTAAGATTTGTGATCAATAAAAATTAAAATAATAGACACAAAATAATTTTAGGAACTTTAAATATGGTTAAAATTAGCTTGGTAATCTGTTCAGCTCGGAGTGATTGTAGTCACATAAAATGAAATTTGCAGGCTAGTAAACAAAAGACGAAGTTCGAATCGAAACGATGGGCTGGCGCTTATCTTGATTTTTAATTATCGAGTAATTCTCGACCCATTAGATCTCATTTAATTCTTTATGATTTGAAAGCGGATCCAAGTGGCCCCTCAGCGCAGAAGTCTTAATGTAGGGCCTATATACAGTCATAACTACGCCATTGACTTACTTTAATTCAACTTATATACTTTAATCATCAAAGAAAAATAAGAATAGCTATGATTTTTATTGAAACTCCATTTTTTACAGAAGACGTGAAAGAATTGTTATCTGATGAGGAATATGCTGAGTTTCAAGAGTATCTTGCTGATAATCCTTTAGCTGGAGACTTAATTCAGCAAACCGGCGGGCGAAAGGTTCGATGGTCATCTCAAGGCAAAGGGAAGCGAGGCGGTGTTAGAATTATTTATTATTATGTAACTCTTGCTTCACAGATAAGACTTTTACTTATTTATAAAAAAGGTATTCAAGATGATCTATCTTCAGATCAAAAGGAACTGTTACGGCAATTAAATGAACGGTGGTAATCATGGATAAAAATTTATTTGAACGATTATACGAAAGTATGACTCAGATGAACGAAATTATTGATGGTGAGCGTGTTCCTTCACGTGAGTTCGTAGTGGATGCTGTTCATGTAAAAGAAATTAGAAAAAAAACAGGTCTAACCCAAGAAAAATTTTGTCATTTAATCGATGTAAATATTGGAACATTAAGAAATTGGGAGCAGGGAAGAAGAGAGCCAACAGGTCCCGCAAAAGCTCTTCTTCGCGCAATAAATAAAGATCCTGAACATGTATTAGCAGCATTAGCTAGTTGATAATTGATGTTTTAACTATTTCTATAATGCCGACAGTGTCGGCACAATTCAGAAAGAAGCTTTTAATTAAAAATAGGGAATCCGAGTTTACAATAAACTATATTATATAATTTTACTTTGCAAATTCGCCACAGAGCGCGTGGCAAATCTACACTATTTGAATAGGATTATTTGAGCTTGATTTTCCACCGAGCCTTAATGGAAAAAGAAGCGCGAGTGTAATGTTAAATTAAGTCTGATTAATGTTTAAATCAGCTTTATATGTTGAAGCTGGGGGTTACCAAATTCATATTAAAAGATGATTGGGGTAAACAGGATGCATTAAAAGATTTTTTTTTTACTAAACCATCTTTAAGAGTAAAATTAGACAGTTTGTAGGTTCGATTACTTTAAGTAGCAATAAGGTTTAAAGTTCTCATACAAACTCCTTACCAGTTTGCGCTGGATATGGGAAAACCCTATTTGGCGTAGTGCTCCGGAAATTGCGCTGCGAGACAAAAATTTCCAAAAGAGAAAAATCCTTAGATGATCTTGCCTTCTAGGAATTAAGTTACCCAGGTTGAGCATTATTCACTCGAACATTATTATTATCATCTTTTATAACCTTGGCTGCCGCGCTAATTGAACCCGCTGAATAAAAAATGTACCTGGTGCAACAGAAGAGGTTTGGCTAATTGGTTCAATGTCTATAGAAAACTCTTCCTTCTTCTGAAGTACCGCACTCTGGGATAAGTACCCTGTTAACCCTCCCAGTTCTGCTAAATTCTCACGTAAATAGGCGCGATTAGTTGGATCTTTATCTTCAGCATACAAGGAGTAGTAAAAGGCCAGTACATCATTCGCTGATGATTTTTCCAGTAATTTGGAGGCTGCAGTTGGATCAAAATGCGATATACACCATCGTTCATAAGCTGCCTTACCAAATTTCTCATGAGTTAAGAACTCTTCAATCAAATAATCCCAATGAAATTCCGCCCTAGGGTGCAATCGAAATCCGCAATGATAGTGAAAAAGTAGAGATTCGTAACCTATATCGACCTTAATATTCCCATTGGTTTTAAAGTAGCTTGAAAAACTATGTCTAAACTTAGATTCAACTGATTAGTGCAACTTTTGTATATAAAAAAGACAGAAGAAGTTAGTAAACTTCCTATTGTTTTAATACAGGAGTTGCACTAATCAGTTGAATCTAAGTTGCAGAATCCCCTACCCATATTCTCAAAAGAAATCCTTCGAAACTATTATCTTTAAAAATGCTAATAAATGGAGGGCTCTATTTCCTTATACTTTAATTTGGTCAGAATAAGCAAACAGACCCCCAAAACAAGGTACAGCCTCCTCATAAAAAGCATCCCATCGGATGCCGACGATGAAAATGCGATTTACTATCGTTAATTCCCTGTATTTGTCATAGTCAAAGACTCTTAAAGCAAACCACCAATACCATGCCTTTCTACGATATTGAGTAATTTAAGTATTGCGCCATGAGCATGCCTCTTTCCTTGTTCTAATCCACGGATCATTGCGGGGCTAACATTAAGATATTTAGCAAATACAGATTGACTTAATTTTTGTTTTTTTCGTAACTGCTGTATTTCCTCTCCAGTAAATTCATGTAAAACAGGCAAATCTTGATCAGTAAGATTTCTTAATGTTTTTTTATCAATAATTTCAGCTTTGTAAAGACCTTGCGCAAGATCATTAATTGTATCTTGTATATTAGACATTTTTATTTACCTCACACAGTTCACCTAAACTAATTAACTTATTTATTTGGTCATCAGTAAGTCCGAGCATGATATCAGCCAATTGTTTCAATTTTTTAAGCTCGGAAGTTGTAACATTTCCTTTGTCATTCTTGGCAAATAAATGTAGCCAATAAATTCCATTATCTTTCTTAAAAGCTAAGATACTTCTTGAGCCTCCGCTTTTACCTCGCCCTTCATTAGTTGCAATTCTTAATTTATAGAGTCCAGCCCCTAATGAGTATTTTAATTGCTCATCCCTGCTTAACTTAATAAAACCATCTAAAGTTTCGATAAGGATTTCATCCTTTAATCCAGCTTTTTTTGCTTCATTATTAAATTTTTTTATTTTTAAGTGTTTCATGAATGCAAACCAATTTATAATACTATGTATTATAATACACCGTATTATATATTTCCAGAGTAAATATAATGGGAGTTTAACTACCGCACTAAGAGATTACGACATTATCAAAATTGCTTCGATGAAAGGTCAGTATCCTTAGGAGGATCTATTTGAGGATCAGATAATTTTTTGCGCCTAAACTGCTTGTGTATACTAATATCAAGTAAATGCCCATAATATTCCATTTCTTTAAAGTTATCCTTTCCTTGAGCAACACGAGAAGATTTATGGTATTTTTCTAACCAATCACTAAATTCATTAGTTCCTTCTAAAGCTGCTGTTACACACCCATAAGCGGTGGCTACTACAGCACAATTACGCGAGCTAATATCCTTTGATGGTGCATGATAATTAGTGAGAGCATCAGTTAAAGATAGTTGCCCAGCTAATCGGATTATTTTACCCGTTGCCTCCACTAAGTCTTTTTTACTTTTTTGTTGAAAAACAACTTGTTGCAATTTATCTATTGCCTTGTCGAGTTTACATATATAAAGATATGGAGATTCAATCTTGTGTTTGTTAAATCTGCCAGCAATGTTATTAAACATCTTAAACATGATATTTCACTCGAGTAAGTTTTTTTAAAGTATAGAATAGATCGCGTCGATTGGGGTTGAATTACAGAAACGGGGCAAGCAAGAATTGCATTCCAATATAGTCTATGTTGGGTATTGGCAAGACTACAAATTTGAAGGCAAATTAAAGAAAGAATGTACGTTATCTCCAACCAGATCAGCTTTATCTATGATAAGAATGCTAAAATAATGTGCTAAATTAATTAAGACCTGAACCCAAGTTCGTTTTTTGCCCCGTTTCTGTAATTCAACCCAACGTAAAACGCAACTTACGCCTCTTAAAAAGGTTATCCAAAAGACTGCCGAAAACGTTGCTGTATCGTACTCGGTTTTATCGATAACAGCCGACAATGGCAGCGAATTCGCCAAACATGGGGAAATAGCCGAGCAGTTAAATACTGATTTTTTCTTTGCACACCCTTATTCATGCTGGGAACTCGGGCTCAATGAAAATACCAATTACAATATTTAAAAAAGGCGCTAGCTTTGAAACAGTCACAGACAACAACAACTAATAACAATTATGAATAAAATCAACGACATACCAAGAAAAACATTAGGCTTTAAAAAACCAGCTATGTTATTTTTGTCCCAAACTAATGATGAAAAGAGTACGGTTGCATTAACAAGTTGAATCCACGGAACAATAATCGTTATTAAGTTTGATTATCACAGTAATCAGACCTAATAGGTAATTTTGCACTTTCATCCCCCTTCCTATTGCGTGGGAATCCGCAATGAGAAGATATGCTTGAATGTCCTATAAAAATTAATTCGAATCAATTGCCTGTCAACAGCGTTCGAAAGGAATAGAATTAATCATATGGAAAGGGTTTCAGGAATAAGGAGCCTTCTTTATAATCTTTGGCTGATGGAATTCCATCAACAGCTGTATAAGCATAAAGAGGTTCCCTACCAATATAATCACTAAAAATAGTTAATTGATTAATTATCGTTTCTCCGTACCACTCCTTCCATTTGAGTTGAATTCGTTTTTCATAATTCACACAGTTATTTCTCTTGTCGCAAAATTTTGCTCTTAAAGTGTGAATACCTGAGCCCCCATCTCCATTATAAGTATAGAAAGAATGGGTTGCTGTAGCTCCAACAGCCATCCCTTGATAACCAAATTGATCAAGTAACTTTGTGGTAGCCTTAGCAACATCAGCACTAAAAGATAAATTTGTAGATACTATTGACGACTTCCCCTTTGGTGAGGGACCTGTCAACCAAACCCTTTCACTTAATACAGTCATTGCATGGACTTGCGAGGCAATCATCATACAAAAAAGCAGTTTCTTCATTTGATATCTATTTTTTGAGCTAAGTTAATAACGGATTGAGTGATTTCATCTGAGTGTTTTATATTTGCACATTCAAGACTTCTGAAATAACTAGAATCAAACCATTCAACTGTGTACAAAAATCCTGATGTATCTGTGCCCTTTACCTCTAAAGTAGTAATTTTTTCATTCACATCATAGCGAACACTATCCTCAGCTATTTTTGCAGAAGCATGAGAAAGTTTGATGTTATTTTCCATGTATACACATGTACCAATAGAATCTTTAATAAAAAATTGATTTACTCCATTCCATCCATCGTTGTAACCGCCATTGGCTGAAAAACCAAGATTTTTAGTTATCTCAGACATGGGAATAGGAATAAAGTCATACCCGAGTTTTATTTGAGATATACTTCTTTTTAATCGTGAACTTGCAGAATTATGATCTTTATCTGAAACAACTAATTTTATATCTACTGTTTCATTCATTTGCAGCATTTGTTTAGGAATATCCGTTTCTTCTTTATAAAATCCAAATTTCTTTTGTTCAGCTAAGTTCCTTCTGCCTGTTTCAACCATATCTTTGGGTATATTTAATGCACTTCGAGGAACAATTACAGCGCCACCATCAGGAGAGAAGCCCTGGCTAACTAAATTCTCTTTAACTGACGCCTCAATTTCTGGAGGAATTCCAGCTTGTGCTTTAATTACAATTAAGCTTAAAAACAACACTATTTTTTTCATACATCCCACCATCCATCATAAATTGCACAATCAGAAACCGATTCCCATTGAACTAAAATTTCTTTATCATTTTTATAGAGATAATGATAGCCAATCACAATGTAATCACCTCCATAGGACTCCGTTGAATGAAGTGCTGCATGCCTCCATGTTAAAGCTTTTCCAGTTTGCAGGCGGTGATAATCTTTTTTTCCACTTCTTCCATGTGGGTAATGATCACTAATTACTCTGCCTTTAAAGTTATGGCCAGCCCACCATGAAATACTTTCATTAAATCCCACACAATTTGCCCTGCTGTGATGTGTTAATCCATCAAATCCAGCATGAGCTGTACTTAATACACTTAGCAATAATATAAATTTTTTCATTTCCATATCGTTAAAACAAAGAAGGACGTGGATAATATCCAAAAAAGAAATTAAAAAACTATTTGATTTTTAATAGCTTTTTTTCTATTCTATTAGTTGATAATTTTTACAATGATCTAGTTTATCTAAATCATTTGTTTCATTAAATAAGGTGAGAGGAAGAGCAAGAATGAACTTTAAGGCTTTGGCACATACCTCATTAATTCAATGTATCTTTTTTGCATCTATTTTTTTGGGATTCCTATTAGATCCGCTAATTGGTATTTGGCTAGCAGGTTTCTATTTTTTTATAATCGGTTCATTTTTTATATATCGATTTTTTAGAGAACTCCATAAAATATAATAATTATAACGTCTGAGTTTAGGATTAATCAGACTTAGCATGCGAATGGTTAACCACAGAACTATTTTATTTCGAACTGAATTTTATCAATATATTTTAAAAGTAATCCTGCCTGTAAGATTATAAGTTCGCATTCAGCTTCATTTATATCACCGTCATTATGTTTAGTATGATTATTAAATAACTTATCCAGTGCATCAAAAAACTTATGAGAAATAGATTTTATTTCATTTGGCTTGCTAAGTGATTTTAATTTTTGATCTAATTCTTTTATATTGCTCTCTAATCCCTTTTGATTATTAAAAACCTCTCTTAATTGCTCCTCTAATGTCCTTCTAACGCTTTCAGCTGACTTAATATAAGATTCAGAGCTTCGTTGAGAGTACAATTTTAAAGCAGTTATAAAGTGTGAGTGGGCATTTTTATTTAGAAATTTTAATACCTTGATAACAATTTCTTCATCCAAATATTTAGAGCCAGATGGCATTATAAAATAATCATTTTTTGAATTTACAAAAAGTAAGTCAAGTGTAGAGTTTATGAAAATCTCTTTAATTTCTTTATACAGGTTTTCTTTAACAAGATTTCTTTTGTTTCCATGAAAGTCATAACTAAAATTACAATAAAATAAGGATTCCAATTTAAAAAGATAAACATGAAAATTTTTTTCTTCTGTTATGCATTCAAAAATATTATTCCCATATTTTCCGCCCGGGCCATATTTAAAAGTTACAGAATAACCAAATTGGTTACAATAATTTCTTGTCTGCTCTTCGGATAGCTTCATGTCGATATTTTCTAAAGAATTTTTTATACCATTTTTTAAAAATTCAGTAGCTTCATCTCCTAGCATTGAATATTCAATACCAAAGCGGTTAAAAAATTGTTCTCTACGCCCTTTAAATTCCATACTTATTCTCTTTCACCTAAGATACCGTCTTAAGATACCTTTCAAATTCATGATCTAAAGCTATTTTAAAAAAGTCATTTAAACTTGAGCATCCCATTTCCTTTGCCATAAGTGTTGCTTTTTCATGTCGTTCTGGACCGATCCTTACATTAAGAGAACCTTTAAAAGGTTTTTCTGGTTCAATGCCCCTATCTTTACAACTTATAAGATAGTCTTCAACTGCCTCTTTAAAAGCTTTATCAATTTCTTTTGCTGTTTCACCTTCATAGCTAATCAATGAATTTATAAATTCCAATTTTCCATAAAAAATTAAGTCTTCTGAGTCAAACTCAATGGAGCCATAGTAGCCTTTATGCTTTAACATATTTTTCATAATAAGCCCTCCTTCTTTAACTGAGCTAAAATTTGCTTAATTTGGTAGCCCTTTAGTTCGGGATTTGGATGTGGTTTGTGTAGCATGATGTCACCATATTGAGTATGAATGAATTTAACTCTTGAACCGCTTGTTTTCCCAGAATTATATTCTTCGAATCCCATGCTCTTTAGCAAAACCCTCAATTCATCCCACGTGAAATCTTTAGGCTTGCTTAAAAAGCGCTGACGTAATTTATCAATTTTTGTCATTTATTTGCAACCATTTTTAGTTGCAATTAGTATAGTAAAATTTTACGACATTTGCAACTAAAGTTAGTTGCAAATGTACTTTGGCATAAGGTTTTTATTTAATTGATCAATAGACAAACGGTTAAAAACACATTTTATGATCGAGATTTTCTGAGTTTAGAATAACAATATTATCGTTATCTTGATAACATATAAATAAATTGCATATCGATCCCTCAATTTCTTGAGAGAAAATGTTTAGTCTTTCTTTTGTTCTTAGTCCAAATAATACAAAACCCTTTTCTTCTATTTCTGATATTAGTTCGGTTAGCCTAGTTGAGGCTTTAATTTGTTCACCAATGTCAAAATCACTCCATAACTCACCCCAATCTTTTATTTCCTGAATAGCATTAGCAACGAATTCCGCATCATTTGTGTTTTTAGGTATTTCATAATCTATTTTATAGGCTATTGAATTTATGAATGTTTCAATAATCATTTTTCCACTATACAGCCTAATTAAATATTGCTCTTCTCCATTAACATTTTGTGGAAATCTTTGAATACTTTTTTTTCCAATCAAAACCCAAGTTTTTACTCCAAAAACAGCCGCTAATGCATTAAGGGTTTCTTGGCTACAAGTTCCATCTTTCTCCACTCTCATTATGGTTCTTTGATTGCAACCACAATAGTGAGCTAATTGCTCTTGAGTAAATCCTTGTTTAAGCCTCAATTGTTTTATAATGTTTTTATCAATTTTCATTTTTTTCTCAACTTATTGGAGTCGGAACAATTTAACAAGAATTTAACCACTCCATCCTGACACTTTTCAGACATTTATATGACAGGCAATAAAAAAAGAGGAAACCTTCATATAAATAATTCTTCAATTGTTGATTGCATCTCATCCTGACTAGGCTTTGCATAACGAAAAATTTCCTTAATTGAAACATTGCCGCTCAATTCCTGAGCAAAATGTACTCCATGTTTATACGTGACTTTTTTTAAAAATGTATGCCTCAGTTTATGTGGAGTAAATTCAAATTTCTCATTCTCGGGCAAAAACGCCAAAGCCTGTTTTAAAACTCGCTGACATATTCTATAAACATCTAACGTTTGCAAGCGTGTTCCATAGCGCGTAATAAATAATGGTTCTTCTTCATGAGCTTGTCTTTTTTCAAGATATTGATCCAAATACGCCCTACTCTCTTGTGATAATGGAATTTTTTGGCTAATGCGTTTTGACTTGTGACGCATCACATCGCACAAACCCTTTTGCCGATATTGTCTAACATTCAAAGAAACCACTTCGGACTCACGAAGACCCGTTCCAAGTAACAAATAAAAAAGTGCTGTTTCCATTAATGGGTTTTGATTTTTGCGAGTACAGCTTTTGATACGTTGCTCACAAGCAGACTTTAGTCTCATTAATTGACGCGAAGTTAGTCCGTTCCAATCCGGTGCATCAGTTTGCAAATCTTTAACTTGCGTTAAAGGGTCGCCTGCTAATAAAGGACGTTGTTGATGAAGCCATCTACCAACATGGCGAATTGTTGCCATCGTTCTATTAATAGAAGTCGCTTTGTAAGGTTTGCCCGTTTTCTCAGAAATTGTTTTACATAAATGCTTTTGAAAATGTTTGCTGACAGCCGGCGTCCAACTATCCACCAAATCATGCCCTACTTCCATTTGAAAGAAATTTATAAATTTACTTAAGTCTTTCATCTTTGCTTGTTCAGTTTTCTCAGGGGCACCTTTAACATGCACTGAGTAATAATAAGTCAACCACGCAGAAAGTGAATTGGTGTCAAAATGAACATCCAACGGGTGGAAAATCTTATCTATCACAAACTTTCGATTTTTCGAATTTTGCTCGTCCAGGAAATTCATAGGGTCTCATTTTTATTTTTTCCCCATTATACCTTCTTTGTGATGGATAAGGTACGTTATCTAGCTCAAATATCAATAACATTAATTCATATATATTTCCCTGCCATTTATTATTTAATTAAAGTGTAAAATGCTATCGAAGGAGAAATATGAGCGATGAAATTATTCATTGATTAACCTCAGTAGGAGGAGAAACAATTTTTCATAGAACAAAATAGTAATTCAGTTAATAAATCAATAAGTTATTAAAATCAACCACCATTATTATGAGAATCTTCTACAAAGAATACTGTTAGGAAGTGGTCTCTTCCAATTCTAGATTAGGTTATTTACTATGATATAAAAATGTTTTGTTCTCTTTATAGAAGATCTAGATGCAAAATATCAAAAGAAATGTTGAAAACATCGATCAACTAATATTTTCTGATCGCGTAATGTTATTAAATAAGAATTTATTATTAAGCATCCCAGCTAATTTTTCATGTATCGTATTAGTATATTTAGGCATTCATCAAGTAGTAAATCAAAAAAGCCTATTGATTTGGTTTATGACCGCATAATCAGTTTTTGTTTTGCATGGCGCACTCTTTTTATTTAATTTTTATCGCCCCTTTTCATTAAAGTCCTATTTAAAAGCAATAATAAGTCTAGTAATTATTTATGGTGTGCTCTGGGGGACAGCAGGTTCGGTACTTATACCTTATGGGCTTCTATTAAACCAAATGCTCGTTATCATTATTATTGTTGGAGTAACCGCTGGTGGCCTACATATCCTACAGCCAAATTTTTTAGTGAGTATAGTATTTTTTTCATTAACCACCTTCCCACTCAGTTTTTGGCTATTTTATCAAAATGGGATTATCTACTGGTTACTGGGAACCGCCATGATAATTTATTTTTGTTTTTTATTCATTGTGTCTTGGATGGGTTATAGGTTACTGAATAAAAATTTTAAATTACGTTACGAGAATTATAATTTAATTAATAAATTATTAGAAATGAATAACTCTTTAGAAGAAAGTGAGTCTAGGTTTCGTTGTGCATTCAATTCTGCTGCTATTGGTATGGCTATAGTCTCTTTAGAAGGGCGATGGCTAAAAGTAAATGAATCACTGTCGCAGATTGTTGGGTACTCAGAAAAAGAATTATTACAAACTGATTTTCAATCTATTACTTATCCAGAAGATCTAGATCTAGATTTAAGTTATGTACGACAATTATTAGACGGTCAAATAAAATTTTATCATATGGAAAAACGCTACATTCATAAAAATGGTAGCATTATATGGATTTTACTAAGCGGCGCTTTAATTCGAAACAATGAAAACGAGCCCCTATATTTTATCGCACAAATTCAGAATATTGATGGCCAAAAAAGAGCGGAGCAAGAACTCATCCATATCGCACATCATGATATTTTAACAGGATTGGGAAATAGAAAAAAATTAGAAATATCTTTTGATCATGCTTTAGCCTATGCAAAACGCCACCAAAAGAAAATTGCCATTATGTTTATGGATCTTGACCATTTTAAAAAAATAAATGACAAATTAGGGCATGATATAGGAGATCTTTTACTCATAGAAATTGCTCAAATATTAAAATCATCTCTTCGATCAACTGATATACTTGCCCGATTTGGAGGAGATGAATTCATTATTGTTCTTACTGAGCTAAGTGATGTAGGTTTAGTTATAGAAATTGCAAAAAAAATTCTTAATACCATAGAAAAACCTATAATAATTAAACAACAACGAATTTCAATTACAAGTAGCATTGGTATAAGCTTATACCCAGATGATGGTAATAACCTAAATACTTTGATCAAAAAAGCCGATGAAGCTTTGTATTATGTGAAAACCACGGGAAGAAATAACTTTCGATTATCTAGTTTCTAACTGTAATGGAAAAATGTGCTCCCCTAGTCATTACTTTTTTTGTTTTGATAAGCAAAGATAAAGTTCTGATCACACTGAAAATGTTATTATACAGTAGCTTCAATGTTTAATAACGATAATATCGTACAACAAAATTTGGGTAAATAAGTGCCTAAAGCTAGTTTTTCATAATCAAAGATTACTAATTTCGCAGTACACTAACGAAATATTTATACAAAAATAACATCTTAGCTTTTGAGAATTTTATCAAAAAAACAATCACTTCTATTGAAACATTAGAATCCATTAAAGCACTGATTAGACAATATAGGCTTAATAATTTTATTCACCACAGTGTCATTATTCTGCCATGTAATTCATGGTAAGAATGTAATAATTCATGAACATTGTACCTTGGGATTGAAGGATTATAATGTGCGGTAGATGAGAATGGTAATTTAATAACCGTTCCACATAAAGGTAAATTAATCATTGAAGATTATGTCCAAATTCAAGCCGGTACTAATATTAGTCGAGGTTATACGGAGATACCTCAATTGGTGCTTATACAAAAATTGCAGCTCAATATCATATTGCTCATGAAGTAAAGACTGGCAGAAAACTCTAATTAACAATATTCCTTTTTCAATTTGCTATAACTTATACTTTTAAAAAGAAGGCGAATTTAACCCCAGATATCTAAAGGAAGTAAATTAATTACTTTAACAACTTTGGAAAAATTATTTCGGTTAATTTGAAAACGATAGCAATTAATAGATGCATACCTATTAGGGAACACATGATAACTAAAAAAGTATTTATTTCACCTAAAAACAGTACTGATTTATATAAGGGCCAGAATTTTGAAAAGGTAAACACGGTCAAAAGAATACAAGAAAAAATAATTGTGTACATTTTATGATTTCTCATCATTGAAGCGATTAGTGAAAAAGCAAAGGCGAACACCACATTACATAAAAAACTAAAATATAAAAAAAAGGTCCACCAGCCTCTCATGTCACTATTATCGTACTGAAACAACAAAGATAATATATCCCCAAGCATCAAACTATAACTGATTAAGAACAAGTCCCTGAGAAACACCTCTATTTTGTCAATTTTGGATTCATCCACCTTTTCCGAAGGGGCAGCATATTCTGACCAATACACCATAATCAAAATTAATGATAAACCAAATAAAAAAGCTTCAAATGAAAATTTATGCGAATCTAGTTGCATTGAAAATGTTGCGCCTAAATAAGCCAGAAGAATTAACCATGAGTATCTATTTAAGATTTTAAAATACATTAGAAATTCCTCTTTAACTTTAGGCATGTAAAATTTACATTCAAAAAAATGCAGCTATAAGGATATTTATACATACTATTTAGCTAAGCTGGCTACTGTACTCGATAGATACTAATATTTCTAATTTATGATATTGGAAGAGACTATTGATTTGGAGCACATTGAATGAATCTCATGTATCCACTCCTTCACTAATTATAAAAGTCTTAGCTCTGATATATCCTTTTATAATTTTTTTCTCAACTCTTTTGAATGCAGCTTCGCTATTCAATTCGCTCTGCTCGAAAGGAATACCTTTTAAACGCTGTAATTTCAATTTTTCGTAAGGAATCAGAAGCACCCAATAGACAGTAGATTTGATCGTCTAACCAAGCTTTTTCATTCGGTAGTTGCTCATTAGATATAATTGACCACCAACACTTGGGTAAAGTTCCTGTACCATCGGACCAACGATAATTCCTTGATTTTAATAAATCCTTTTTATCAAATGCTGCATTCTCGGCGCACAACAAGATTTCTTTCGCTTTCACCTTTGATTTTAATTCCTCAAAAGCACCCTGCTCCTGCAATAAAAGATTGAGTGTTGCCCAACAATCGACAATTGCCCTGTGACCTTCATAGAAATAGCCCAACTTAAAATTAAGGTATTCTAATTTGCTGCTTCATAGCCTCGATTGCGCCAATCAATATCCTGAAGAGTGCAGCCAAAATGTCTTTTCTCGACCAATTTACCAACATGTTCTGGGGTTTGTAATTCTAAAAAATTGCGATCAAATCGGCTGTTATGGCAAATAATTAAATGGGATTGCTTTAGCATTTGATACACCGTGTCCCGGTCAATGGCTTTGCCTTTTACATCCTCATTGGTAATACCTGTTATTCTGGTAATCTCTTCAGGAATTAACTTATTCGGGTCATTTAAATCATTGTAAGAACCAATGACTTCAACAATACCATCGCCTGTTGAAAAGGAAAACGATAACAGACCAATTTCAAGAATCTCATGATTTTTAGCATCCATACCCATGGTTTCAAGATCAATAATGGTTGCCATAAATAAATTTTGATCTTGATATGACTCACGTTTAAATTAATTAGGAATACGCTTCAGAACTTTGTAATCAGGATGATTGAGAATGTTATCCAATATTGTGTCATTCATATCATTTCTTAGGTGGCTATGGCGTTGGGTGGTATGCGAAATTGAATTTATTTTACAACAAGTTATTCTTTTTATACATAAATTCCCTTCCCACTCGGTGGCTTCATTCACTGTTATTAAGACTCAAACACGCTTATAGAAGCTCTTAACTTCGCATAATAGGGTTTAGTTCAAAGCCCTTTTTCATTACAATTGACTTCTTTTTTTAACGACAAGTAGTATGTCAATGCAATTTCGATGGGCATTAATCGATATTGAAACCACCGGTTTAAAAGTTACCCGCGATGAAATCATTGAAATTGCCCTCATTATTTTAAGTGAAAAAGGCATTGAAAAAACGTGGGCTACGTTGGTTAACCCTCAAACCACCATTCCTGAAGAAATTACCAGAATAACAGGCATTACCCAGCAAGAAATAATAAGCGCCCTTCCTTTTGAAGCCATTGCTTCAGATTTATTTGATTTACTGAATGGTTGTATTTTGGTGGCACATAACGCCCGATTTGATTATGGCTTTCTAAAAAATGCCTTTAAACGCTGTGGCTATCGATACCAGACGAAAGTGCTTTGTACTCTAAAACTCGCAAGAAGTTGTTATCCCCTCCTTCCCCATCACGATTTAAGCTCGCTACTCTTGCATTTAAATTTACCTCACGAGCAACGACACCGTGCAGCAAGTGATGTGCAACTCCTTTATGCCTTTTTACAACGAGCAATGGACGAGTTTTCACCGTCAAAGCTCTTAGAAAAAGCAAAGGCCATTTATAACGAATCCAGTAAACCCTCTAAACTCATAACCGATTTAAATACCATTCCTTCTCAACCGGGTGTTTATCTTTTTTACACAGATAAAAACGACTTACCCATTTATATTGGGAAGAGTATTAATCTAAAGCAGCGAGTTCTTTCCCATTTTCAAGCCGATTATAGCGATGAAAAGGAATTTAAAATGGCTCAACAAGTTCACCGCGTGGAATACATTGAAACAGCCGGTGAATTAAGCGCACTCTTACTTGAATCAAAACTGGTGAAAGAAAAACTGCCTTTATTTAATCGCAAGCTTCGCAGAAAGAAAAATTTAGTGGGATTAAAAATAACCACCAAGGATTCCTACAATCAGTTACTGATTACAACAAACCCTATCGAAGTCGACCATGACGATTGTGTGGCCTCTTTCAGTACCGTGACTGCCGCCAAATCAACACTTCGCTCTTTAGTCAAAGAACATGTTCTTTGTGCAAAACTTTGCGACCTTGAAAAATCCAATTCATCCTGCTTTGCCTATCACCTTCGCCGTTGTCATGGCGCTTGCGTGGCGGAAGAGGAGCCTCACCGCTATAATGAAAGACTTGCTCATGCCCTGCAACAATTTAGTTACTTTGCATGGCCCTATCAAGGCCCCATTGCCATCGAAGAGCGCTCCAATTTTACGAACTATTTGGTCTTTAATCACTGGTGTTTTTTAGGGGAGACGTCCTCAAAAGAGGAACTCTTCAATCTTGCCAACAAAAAAGAGTCTCAGCGGATAGACCGCGATACCTATAAAATTTTAAATGCGTTTTTAAAAGACCCTAGTAATCAATTAAAAATCATCGACTTATCTAATCGTCTAAACTTATAGAAAAACCATTTTAAAAGGAGAGTTAGAATGAGACCTAAGGATTATCATGTTTTACCCAATGAGAGCATGGGTGGTTGGGATGTAAAACGAGAAAATGCCGAACGTGCTACTCGTCATTTTGAAACCCAAAAGGAAGCGATTCTTGCGGCTCGTAAATTTAGTCGTGACGAAGGAACGGAATTATTCATTCACGGTAAAGACGGTGCCATTTTAAGTAAAGACAGTTATGGCAACGACCCCTTCCCACCCAAAGGTTAATCGTTTAAAAAATATTTTTAAGTTTTTTTTCTGATTAATCTGGCTACTTAAATGGGGTTGGTAAGGAATAGACAGTTTGGGCTATTTACAATCGATATATTGCCTTCTATGATTTGATTAATGTCACAATAATTAGAATAACGAGGGCAGTATGAGTCGTGGTGGAAAAAGGCTTGGAGCAGGACGCCCCATGGGTAGCAACAAATATGGCGAGGCAACAAAAACCATTCGCGTTCCAATATCTCGCATTGAGGAAATTAAAGACTATTTATTAGAATCTAAAGGCCTACCTCTTTATAGCTCTAAAGTCCGAGCAGGCTTTCCCTCCCCGGCCGATGATTATATCGAATCTTACCTCGATTTAAACGACCATTTAATTAAACACCCTGCTTCAACCTTTTTTTTAATTGCAGCAGGCGATTCGATGACTGATGCAGGCATTCAATCAGGGGACATGCTTATTGTTGATAAAAGCATTGAACCTACCCATGGAAAAATTGTGATTGCAGCCCTTGATGGCGAGCTCACCGTAAAAACACTTTCCACAGTAGACGGCAAAGTTAAACTTATGCCAGGCAATAAAGCCTACAAGCCGATTGATATTACTGACTCACAGGATTTAGTCATTTGGGGTGTGGTTACCCATGTCATTCACCAGGCAGGCTAAACATGTACGCACTCATTGATTGCAATAATTTTTACGCCAGTTGTGAGCGTCTATTTCGGCCTGATTTACGCACCCTCCCTATTATCGTTTTAAGTAACAACGACGGTTGTGTGGTGGCACGTTCGAATGAAGCCAAGGCACTTGGCATAAAAATGGGCGTCCCCTACTTCGAAGTTAAAGGTCTTTGCCAAGAACACAACGTCCAGGTGTTTTCATCCAATTACACCCTGTATGGGGATTTATCCCATCGGGTGATGACAGTCATTGAAGCCAATTGGCCAGACACGGAAATTTATTCCATCGATGAAGCGTTTTTAAATTTAAAAACTTTAGCTGAAGACAAAATTGATACTTTTTGTACAGACCTTCAAAAAACCATTTTCCGGTATACGGGCATTCCCGTATCCATTGGCATTGGTCGCACCAAAACGCTAGCTAAAGTAGCCAATCATGTAGCCAAAAAGAAACTAAAAATTCCCGTGTTTAATGTGACTAACCAAGAAGAGCGCTGGCTTTCCCATATGGAAGTCGATGACATTTGGGGTGTGGGTCGCCAGTGGTATAAAAAGCTCATTTGCTTTGGGGTGACCAATGCACTTGAGCTTTCAAAATTAAATCCTCGATTTGTAAAAGACCGCTTTAATGTAGTGTTGCAGCGCACGGTCTTAGAACTCACAGGAAAACCTTGTTTGGAGTTAGAGGAAATTGCGCCAAAACAATCGATTATGTCTTCGTGTTCATTTGGCGGTCTACAATCTGATTTTGGATTTATTCAAGAAGCCATTAGTCATCATTGCGGAACTGCCTGGGCTAAAATGCGACGCCAAGGACTCATTACCCAACATTTGTCCGTCTTTGTTCGCTCAAATCCCTTTCGTGAGGATTTAGCGCAATACTCCAATTCAATCGGATTTCGACTGGTCAATCCCACAGATGATGTGAGATATCTCACCACGGCCGCCAAACATTGTTTAAAAAAAATTTATCGCAAAGGCATTCAGTACCATAAATGCGGCGTGTTAATGGCAGATTTAATTGATAAGCAATACCGGCAAATGGATTTATTCCATCAACCCACAGATGAGGACATGATTGAAACTGAAAAAGTGATGAAATTGATTGATTGTATCAATCAAAAATATGGCCCGAGAACCATGCGGCTGGCCGCCGAAGGGTTTAGAAAATCCTGGTCAATGAAGCGACAATTAAAGTCACCGCATTACACCACTCGATGGTCAGAGCTTCCTTTGGCGTTTTTAAAATGAGTAATTAGTGACTTATTTTAAAAACTTTACATGGCGACTATTAAATTTTTGGCAAATAGGAGGCCACCACCTCGCTAATCTCTTTTTCAAGCGAGGTGCTTTGGTGAATCTCAGCCTTCATCTCTACATTAACAGCAGCGACTTTTTTTAGGTAAATAAGAAGCAATCTCCGCACTAATCACTTTATTGAGCTGGGTAACATCCCGAATGCCATCTTTTGCTACAGTATCATTAATGGCAAAAAATCGACAAGAGACTAAAAGCCCTGCGGCTGGCTTCGCAGGCTCTTTAGCTTGGTCTTTTCGCTCATCGACTGCCGCATTCCATCGAATGAGATGAATAGGCTGGTTCGTAGTCCAGAAAAAAGCACTTTGAAAATCTCCAACAACACTGTCAGTCCATAATTCACCATAATGACCACTCCATTCGTTAGAAATATTATATTTTTGGTTTTACCCTGTTTTTATTTACTGCAGTTGAAATCCGTAATATCAACGCTAGTATCTTTAGGTACAGCAACGATTCTAAGCTCGTTAGAATAAGGCAATACTCTAGCCGCTATTGTTGAAAATTGTCCTGAGAACATTCGCTACAGCAGCATCGCATTTTCTTATAACTTAGGAAATGCTTTATTTGGTGGCAGTACGCCATTGATTGTTACTTTACTCACAGAAAATATGGGCCTTATCACGCCCGCTTAATATCTAATTTTTATGGCAGTGATGACTTTGATTGCCGCTACAACATTACTCAGCAATAACCAGTTTTTGGGACCTATTCGCAATTCTACGCGTTCTAGAATGCAAATGAATTTGCGATAAAACCAACGTAGAGCAGGATTACACCGAACATCAAGCCAAATAAGCTAAACAAAAAAGGGATTTCTTGAATGTATTGTGATAAAAGTGCTTTCCATTGCTTGACAAAAATGACTCGGAAAACCCCAATCAAAAGCATACTTGCTCCAATTAAAGTAATGATTAAGGTCCATCCTAACTCAAAACTATTGGCGAACATTAAAGATAAACTGCCGAAGATAGTGGGAAGAACTCCACCCATGATGTAACCTGAATCTGATTTCACCATGTGTTTCGCCATATCGCGAGCATCCTCTAGATTAAATAAAATACCTAAAGAAAGTACTACTGATACCAATCCAAACCAGCGAGCAAATATTAAATAGGTCATATTACCAATCCATAGTAATTACTTGTTATTTTAGATAAAATCTTTTTTAATGGTATCATTATACTAAGACCTTGGAAAGTAACACAATCAGGAGTGTTTATGGTCGCAAGGACGCGAACTGCTATGATTAATACAAATGCCTTTCATTGGGTCTCAAAAGGTATATTCATCATTTTAGGCTCTCTAATACTGCTTTCTTTAAGTGGTTGTAAAGAGCATTTTATAGGGATGCTTAACCCCAAGGGTGTCATTGCTTTAGAGCAGCGTAAGTTGTTTTTTGACACGTTGGCTTTAATGTTGATAGTAGTATTACCTGTTATCATCATGAGCCTTACCTTTGTTTATCACTATCAAGTATCACACCGTATCAAGGATTATAAGCCGAATTGGAGCCATAATTTTTATTTAGAAGCATTATGGTGGGGTATTCCTTGTGTGATTATATTGGTTTTGGCCATTATGACATGGAAAAAGACGCATGAATTGGATCCCTATCGACCTATTGGAGGCCAAGCTCAAAAAACCTTGTTAGTCCAAGTGATCGCTTTGCCCTGGAAATGGCTATTTATCTATCCAGAACAAAATATTGCAACAGTGAATTATCTTGAGATTCCATTAGGACAGCAGGTGGAGTATTGGATAACAACAGATAATGTCCCAATGAGCGCCTTTTTTATACCGCAGCTAGGAAGTCAGATTTATGCCATGGCTGGAATGCGAACCCGGTTGCATCTTTTAGCAACTGAACCGGGCGTTTATGACGGTTTAAACACGCAATACAATGGAGATGGATTTTCAGACATGCATTTTGAAGTCCATGTTGTTGAGCCACAAACACTAGAACAATGGTTTACAGAAGTAAAAAAATCGCCTAATGGGTTGACAGATGCATCTTACAATCAGTTGTTATACCCATCGATTGCTGATAAACCAAAACTATTCTCGGGCGTGCAAAATGACCTCTTCAACAAAGTAGTCATGACCTATATGGAAAGTATAGGTCGGACGCACCCACGTGAAAATACCGTTAAATTCCATAAGGAATAGTTATGCTTCAAAATTTATTACTCGGCAAATTGACCCTGGATGCTATACCTTTTCACAATCCTTTTGCTATGGGGGCTGGATTGTTTATGGTGCTAGCATTTGTAGGGGTTCTTACCTTATTGACGATATTTAAAAAATGGTACTATATCTGGAACGAATGGGTGACTTCAGTAGATCATAAAAAAATTGGGATTATGTATTTAATCTTAGCGTTTGTAATGTTGCTGCGTGGTTTTTCAGACGCGCTTTTAATGCGCTCACAACAAGCAGTTGCCGCGGGCAATGCCGCGGGATTTTTAACGCCCGATCATTACGATCAGATTTTTACAGCACATGGCGTTATTATGATTTTCTTTGTTGCTATGCCGCTTATTTTCGCCCTTCTGAATATGATAGTCCCTCTACAGATTGGTGCGCGTGATGTGGCTTATCCTTATCTAAATTCACTTAGTTTTTGGCTAACCTTTGTCGGAGCAATGTTGTGCAATATTTCACTAGTGGTGGGGCAGTTTGCCTCAACTGGTTGGCTTGCTTATCCCCCTTTGTCTGAGCTGTATTATAGTCCTGACGTAGGTGTGGATTACTATATCTGGTCCTTACAAATTTCAGGCGTTGGAACCTTGCTTGGAGGAATTAATTTTATTGCGACTATTTTGAAAATGCGATGTGAAGGCATGACTTTAATGAAAATGCCTGTATTTGTTTGGTCTGCCCTGTGCGCCATGATTTTAGTAGCGCTTGCTTTTCCCGTTTTAACGGTGACGCTTGCTCTTTTATCACTCGATCGCATGCTTGATATGCATTTCTTTTCTGATTTCGCCGGTGGAAACAGCATGATGTATATTAATTTAATTTGGGTATGGGGTCACCCAGAGGTATATATCTTAATTTTGCCAGTCTTTGGTATTTTTTCTGAAGTGGTAGCAACTTTCAGTCAAAAGAAATTATTTGGCTACACCACTATGGTATGGGCTATAGCGATGATAACGTTATTATCCTTCCTGGTTTGGCTTCACCATTTTTTTACTATGGGCGCTGGAGCAGATGTAAACTCCTTTTTTGGAATAGCGACTATGATTATTGCCATTCCTACGGGAGTAAAAGTATTTAACTGGTTGTTTACTATGTACAAGGGCCGAATTATCATGGCAACACCCATGCTATGGGTTACGGCCTTTTTTACTACTTTTGCAATAGGTGGTATGACGGGTGTTATGATGGCGGTCCCCCCTGTTGATTTTCAAACGCATAACAGTCTGTTTCTCGTCGCACACTTTCATAATGTGATAATCGGCGGTGTACTTTTTGGTGCCTTTGCTGGAATCACCTATTGGTTTCCCAAAGCCTTTGGTTTTCGTTTGGATGAGACCTGGGGTAAACGCGCTTTTTATTTTTGGGTTACCGGTTTTTATTGCGCCTTCATGCCCTTGTACGTTTTAGGCCTTGATGGATTCGTGCGCCGCACTAATCATTACGCAAACACAATGTATCAACCCTATTTAGTTTTTGCAGCGATGGGTGCCTTGCTCATTTTAGTAGGTATTGTGTTTCAGGTTATTCAGCTCATTGCCAGCATTAAAAATCGTCATGCTCTCCATGACCAAACGGGTGATCCATGGAATGGAAGGACATTGGAGTGGTCGGTTGCATCACCCGCACCCGTATATAATTTTGCTAAATTACCCACCGTACAAGTACTCGACCAGTTTTGGGTAGATAAGCAACATCATCGGGCAGAGGGCCACATTAATCCTAAAGAAATTCGTTACGACCCAATTCATATGCCAAAAAATACATCGGCAGGATTTATTATTGCCATTTTTTCTGGAATTGTAGGATTTGCTCTAATTTGGCATATGCTTATCCCGGGAATTATTGGTTTAGTTGGAGTTGTCTCCACCGCTATTGCTCGGACGTTTTCAAACGACGTTGATTATTATATCGATGCTGAAACAGTCAAAAAAACTGAATTAGCTCACTTTAAGGAGCTCGTGTAATGCACAATGAAGCAATCCTGACTAACATACATCATCATGACAGCGATTCAACGGATGTATTTGGTTTTTGGATTTACATACTGACGGATTGCATTCTATTTGGTTGTTTATTTGCAACCTTTTTAGTGTTAAACAATCCAGGTCACCCAGGGCCTGCGCTTAAAAATTATGTAAATTTACATGATGTACTCATCGAAACATTTCTTTTGCTGATATCTAACTTTACTTTTTGCTTAGCGATTTTAAATTTATATAGGGATAAATCTTACAAAGTTCAACTTTGGCTTGCTATCACCTTCTTGCTTGGTGCTGGCTTTATTTCAATGGAAGTCACTGAGTTTATACATATGGCCAATGAAGGTTTTCGATGGGATGTTAGTGGCGCAATTTCCTCGTTTTTCACTTTAGTAGGTACTCATGGACTGCATGTTGGTTTTGGTTTGTTGTGGATTATTATAATGATTGTCCAGCTTCCCTTGATTAGATTAAATCAAGTAAAGCGACGCCGAATGACCTATTTGGGGTTATTTTGGAATTTTTTAGACATTGTTTGGATTTTTGTATTTACAATTGTATACCTGATGGGGGCTATTTAACATGGAACATCATGGAATAAAGGCGCCGGATTATGGCACAGGCCAAAAAAAACTGGGGCTTTATTTAGTTGGTTTTATAAGTTGCTCTTTCCTGACGCTGCTCTCATTTTGGCTAGTCATGTCACACATTTTTTCAAAAACAGAAATATTGACACTTATTTTTGCTTCAGCTTGCATTCAATTTTTGGTACAGGTCATTTGCTTCCTTCGCTTGAGCACACAAACAGAGCAAGGAAAAATGAATGTAATGACCTTTCTTTTCACAGGCGTTATTTTGACATCGATTATTGTTGGGTCCTTATGGATTATGTGGAACTTAAACTATTATATGATGCATTAAACTATTTCTCTCCATTTCACTTCGACTCACAGAGCAAATGACCCTCCACAAAAAATAAGAAAGGATCATATGAGTACCGCCTTAGTTTGATTAAGGCAATATTTGCGATTAGCATAATCCTGCATTTTTTGAAGCATGCACTAATCAAGAAACAGTGATTAGAGTCTATATTGTGGATGAAAACAGCACTCTTGGTGGAGCACACGCCTAGTGGCTTGATCAAAGCCTATGCGCTTAATGACTCCCTAATGAAGTAAAATAAATTACCCTTATTCTGCGTAAAGGAACCCGATTAGATAGACAATAGACCTAGTGAAAGCAGCCGGAATTGGTGCGATTTATTGGAATCGCTGCTATGAGCCAAAGAATATTGAGCGCGGTAAAAAAATTAAAACAACACTTCAAGGCACTGGAATTGATGTCTTTAGCTTTAATAGCAGCTTATTGAATGCGCCCTGAAGTATTCGCAGAAAAAGCGATGATTTTTTAAGGTTTTTACCCCTTATTACGGTAATGACCCCATTCATGTCAAAATTTACCGTTTAGAGTTGAAAACCGCCTCTGTATTGTGTCCAATCGAATCAATAATAAATGCACCATGATAAATTTTGATATATTGTGGCCTGAGCCCGGTTTCACCATTACATTGACCACTAGCTTCGATTGCTGTTGCATAAAATTCTTCAACTTGATCTTTATTTTTTGCACAAAGCACAATATTGTAACCCTCCCCTAAAATAGGTGCATTTCTGATTAGAGTTCTCGAAGTTAAACTATGTTTGAGGAGAACAAAAATGAAAAAATCACGTTATACAGAAACACAATTGTAAAAATTCTAAGAGAAGTCGGAGCAGGTCGGCTGGTAAAAGAAATTTGTCGTGAATAGGGGATTTCAGATGCAACCTATCAGAACTGGAAAGCAAAATATATTGGTATGGAGGCATCCGACGTAAAACGTCTAAAAGATCTTGTGGAAGAGAACCGTCGTCTAAAGCAAATGTGTGCTGAGCTAAGTCTTGATCACAAAATCATGAAGGATATTGTCAAAAAAAACTCTGAAGCCATCTGTCAGACGGGAGCTGGTTGATTATGCAGTGAATACTGATACTATGAGTTTACGCCGTGCTTGTAAGGTTGTGTGTATCAGCGACTCGGTTTATCGATATAAGCCGGATAGCCAAGCTGATGAAGAGCTTATTGCAGCCTTGCAGGAGTCATCCGAACGCTATCCGTCGTATGGCTTTAAGTCTTACGCCGTCAGGGTCATAGGTGAATCATAAACGCATTTATCGGGTATATTGCTCAATATGCGTCCTAAAGACAAAAAACGGCTTCCTAATCGCGCACCTGCCGCCCTCTTGGCCTTGAGGAGTACTCCAATCTTGAGTTAGCTCTGGGTTTAATAAAGAAGTTATCTGGTTTATCAGGCATATGTTCTCGTACCTTAACGGTTCTTAGGAGGAACCAACAAAAAAGATCATTTCAGCTTTATCTGATAAATGTGTGGTTCCCCACCACAAAGGGGCGCTTTCCTTATAGCCATTTTTTTATTCGGAACTACCAAATTTGGATTTTTAACGAAGCAATAGTTATACAGATATTTGAATATATCTGATTCAACGTAGCTAACACGAGACTACATTTCTTTCAGAAGCAACGTCTAGTTTTTCGGAAGATTGGTAGCCCAGGGTTACTTGCGGTCCATTGAAAATGATTCAAAGGAAACTCAACCCAAGCAACAATTAGATGATTTTTGACACATGGTAAAAGAACATAGAAGTTGATTATAAGGCTATCCTCTAGCTGTTTGCGTTGTTTCATTACATAAACAAACACCATGATATTCTAACTTTTTTCCCTCTTTATTATTGTTTCACAAATTTTTATTATTTGAATCAGGAAGCTATCGGAATAATGTTTGCACAGAAACTCCCAAATTCTAAGCTACATCTTTGGGTGAGTTGCCAGAAAGCAATAAGTGCTTAGCAGCTTCTATTTTGCTTGCTGTCATTTTCCGTTCTCGACCTCCAATTCAGCCTTTCTGGAAGGAAAAGTTTATAAATTAAATTTGACCTGACAGTCTACTTCAGTTTTAGAGCATCTGATTGGAAAGTGAGTCCAATTTCTTTTCAATTTCCTCTATCTCTTTTTGTCCATGAGTTTTAGCAAAAAATAGGGTGTTGTTAATTTTTATTTTCTCATCATTAAAAAACTTTATGCTTGTGTTCACTGCAATTGCAACTAATCCAATCCCGGTTAGTGCAATAAGAATATTTGCTATAATTGGCTTCCATATTTTTCTATGATCTTCCATTAATTTATCTTCTCGATGCAAAATACCTTTAAAATTTACTTTAAAGTGATTAATCTCCTCTCTACCAGGTTGCTTAATTAATGCATTTATCTTAAATTCATCAATAAAATTACGCAAATTCTCAACAAGTTTAATTGCAGTATGACCTTTGAGACTATCTACCTCTAATAGGCTGTTACCGTACTTTTCCATTACTTTGAGTTGATCGAGTAGATTTTTAAAATTTAACTCAAAAGATAACTCTTTTACATGAGATAACTCCTCTTCATCAGATAACTCTTGTTCATCTACCTCATCCGTTGAAACATAATCCACCGCCGTTGAATTTAACTCATGCAGTGTATAATTAGGATTAAAAGCATCAGATTGTATTAATTGCATAAATTCATCGACTTTGAAAATTCTTTTAAAGAAGTCCTGGAGCTTAGGATCAACTTCAAAAGCACTTGTTCTATTCAATAAATCTTTTTTACAAGACAGTAATTCACCTAGATCCACAAAAATCTGTCCCTCTGAAAAGATGGCAACATTATCATTGATTGATTGAATTATTTGCTCTTTAGTATAAGAAGTATTGTAATCAGAGCTATCCCAATCTGCGATATCCTTTAAATCTAAATCTGCTCCTTTCTTTTTTGCGAAGTCAAAGCAATCCAGCAGGGCATTTGTAAGTCTTTCCGAATCAAACTCTTTAGTTTCGATGTGCAGCACTTTACAAAGTCCATATCCTGAATCAGAGGCTATTGTTAAACCCAAAAGCTTATGATGAAATGTAAACCGCGCCAAAAACAGGTCAACACCTTCCATGTGCAACCTTTTCTTATCAACTTCTTCTCTTCCTACCTTCAAAGATAATTTACCTGGAATACGTGATAATAGACAAGCTAAATTGAAGGCACCAATATAAAAGTCATGACACTTTCCTCCACCTAAAGCAGGTTCATATGCTTGCAATTCACTATTAAAAGAATATAAGCTTACTTGAAGAAGCGGCCAGCCTGTCTTTAGATTACGTCTTACCAAAGGTATCCTTTCCCAAGTCCTTAAAGTCCGATTATGTTGCAATAATCTAACTTTTTGCTCTTCCTCAGCTAGTATTGTGATTGCCATATTTAAATTACATTGAGTACTATATGAGTAAATTATTCACATAAAAACTAATTAGAGTACAATGAGTTTTTTTCCATCGAAGATTCCAAAATGGAATGAAGTTGAAGTGAAAATAATTTAGTTTGAAAGTCCCCATCAGTTTCTAAAAAGTTGTACCATATTAAAACAATTCTTTTTTGATTTTGATTGTTGCATGTTGATAAAGAATGGTACCAATCGAGGCTAAATAGAGCTTGACTGGCTTAATAGCCTTCATTCATTTTCATTCCAGAAAGTGATTAACAGCAGAGCTATTTACTCTACCTTGATCATATGCTTCAAAAAAACCTTCAACGAATTAAAATTTTCATCAATATTTAAAGATAGTATAAGATTAAAATGGATATAAGTTGTGATTTAAATAATCTTTCTAATGCATTAGTTTCATAACTTAAGTATGCCAATCGCTTTTATTGTTTGAATCCACCGACAAGAGCGAATAATAGCTCTGATTAGACGATTAACCAGACTTAGCAGTAATTAATAGTTACAAAAGTTATCTGTTATTTGGATCAGTGAAAAAATACGGGACATGCAATATCAGAGTTTTTGATATATAAATATAAACAATAAAACAAGTGCCTTAAATTTAAATGGATATATAATGAATAGATTAACTCTGGAAAAAGCAAATGCCATTATTGAGGCGGGGTTTATTGAAAGTTTGAAATTATCGCTGAAACCGATGTCTATTGCGATTCTTGACGCGGGTGGACATCTTATTGCGTTCCAACGTCAAGATAAAGCAGGTATTTTGCGGTTTGATATAGCGTTTGCTAAAGCCTATGGTGCTTTGGGCATGGGAATAGGTTCACGAGGTTTGGCACTCAAGGCAAATGAAATTCCTGACTTAATGGAAGGAGCTATCAATGCTTCAAAAGGACGACTTATTCCTGCTCCAGGAGGTGTACTTATCGTCAATCTTGATAATGAAATTATAGGGGCTGCGGGGGCAAGTGGGGATACATCAGACAATGATGAACACTCCGTCATTTCAGGTATTCTATCCGTTGGCTTGATACCAAAAACGAGCTAACTCCCAGGATAGCCTATCGATGTTGTATCCATCTTGCTTCCAGTATCGTTTATTCAGGTATTGAATCTGACAAGATTTCTAAATGATGGGTCGAAAAACGCCATAAATGCACCTAACTTATCTATTAGGGACAAGAGCATTACATCAATCATCCATGCTAAGATGCTAATACTAAACTTATCCATCTCAAACATTTTAATTGTTCTCACTGAATAAAAGTGATAAAAACAACATTAATGATCAATTCTCACCTGCTTTATGATATATAACCTACGTTACCCCTCGCAATAGAAATACTTTACTGCTTCAAGGAATATGATTTTACAATGTTACTCTTGCCTTTGAGCAAGAGATGAATGTAATCTCCATAAATCTTGGTTCAATCAGAAACCAAGAATTGGTATTTATTAAACATCGTTATACCAGAAATAACATCTGAATTAAGCTTATCAGTTGAAACTCATCCATTTTAAATATTTTTGAAAAAAACTGGTTCGGATTTCTGATAGACAATCAGTTTACTATGTCCGCAGCATTCCCCTTCAATGACACCTTAAATTCGAGAATTTCTCTATGGAGATAGAAGTTGCTCGTGCCAATCGTTATTGTTCTTTGTAAATTTTATGGCTTCTGAAAACGAGGTTGAGCCAACTGAGTAAAAAAGAAACGTATCTGGTATAAAGCGAAATCCTTGATAAAAATCGCTCATTGGTACAGCTTTGTTAGCAAATAATGCTTCGAGCTCTTTTTTCCTTTCATCCAATTCACTTAGACTGGTGATGGGTTGTCCAGAACTGGGGGCATAGGTTGAAAAGCGCAGTTGTCTCTCTCTTGGCAAATCATTCCAATATTGCTCATTTTCTTCATAGGTCAGTGGTTTGGCGACCCCTTCTAAAACGACCTGGCGTTGTTGCAACACTAAAAAGAAATCCATTGCAGCTGCAGGATTCTTCAGCAAATCAGCAACTTTTCGCGTTTCTCGTTGGGTAAAGAAAATGAGTGAGTCATTTTTGATTTCACGAATAGCAACAACCCGATTGTGAGGACGTCCCTCTGGCGAGACCGTCGCCAAAACAACACTGTTTACCTCAACCCCCAATTCCTTTTCCTTAGCGAACCACTCATTCATTTTCTTAAAAGGCATAACTCATTCTTTCTATAAATTTGGAGGAGTAAGTATAAAGCAAACCGGATTGACTAGTCATGAGCAGATGAAAATATAAGAGCTTTGTATTTGCTATTATCAAAGACTAAAGTAATAAACAATAGAAAGGCATTAATGTTCTTATGTTGAACTGGTATTATTAGTGTTATTATCGCATTTTACTGTATTTCTTATTTTCGATTGAATTGCGAACGGCGTTATTCGCTCAAGCAGGATTAGTTTTTCGGAGTACATATGACAGCAGTGTATACAATTAAACAATGTTTAGAAGGTGAAGTTCAAGTTGATGAGTCAGTCACTGTACGAGGCTGGGTTAAAACACGTCGAGATTCAAAAGCTGGCCTATCTTTTATTTCTCTCCATGATGGTTCTTGTTTTTCACCAATTCAAATTGTCGCTACAAACCAACTGGAAAATTACAATAGCGATATTACAAAATTAACATCAGGTTGCTCTATAATTGCTCAAGGAAAATTGGTTACCTCCCAAGGAAAGGGTCAAACTTTTGAAATTCAGGCCGAAGCTATCGAGGTTGTGGGATGGGTAGAAAACCCTGATAGTTATCCTATTCAGGCCAAACGCCATACGCTGGAATTTTTGAGAGAAGTAGCACATCTGCGTCCTCGCACGAATACCATTAGTGCCGTTACTCGAATTCGCCACTGTCTGGCACAAGCTATCCATCGTTTTTTCCACGAGCGAGGCTTTTTTTGGGTACACACGCCAATTATCACCTCCAGTGATTGTGAAGGCGCCGGTGAAATGTTCCGTATAAGCACATTAGATCTGTTAAATTTACCTAAAACTGCTCAGGGTGAAGTTGATTTTTCCAAAGACTTCTTCGGTCGCGAAGCTTTTTTGACTGTCTCAGGCCAATTAAACGTGGAAGCCTACTGTTTAGCAATGTCAAAAGTATACACTTTCGGTCCTACTTTCAGAGCGGAAAATTCTAATACCAGTAGACACCTGGCAGAGTTTTGGATGATAGAACCTGAAATTGCGTTTGCCAGTCTCCAAGATATCTGTCAATTAAGTCAGGAAATGCTACGCTTCCTCTGTAAAGTAGTCCTTGATGAACGAGCCGATGATATGAATTTCTTTAATCAATTTGTAGCCCCGGGCTGTATTGAGCGATTAGAGCATATTATTAAAGCTGATTTTGAAATCATGTCTTACACGGATGCCATTACAGCCCTTGAGAAAGCTGATCGAAATTTTGAGTATCCAGTCAGCTGGGGACTCGATTTGCAATCTGAACACGAACGCTACCTCGCAGAAGAGTTGTGTAAAAAACCTGTTATTCTCACCGATTATCCTAAAGACATTAAAGGGTTCTACATGCGTTTGAACGATGACGGTCGCACTGTTGCCGCTATGGATGTTCTAGCACCAGGAATAGGTGAAATTATTGGTGGCAGTCAACGCGAAGAGCGTTTGGACATTTTGGATAAACGAATTGATGAATGCAATTTAGATCGCGAATATTACCAGTGGTATAGAGATTTGCGTCGTTATGGTAGTGTTCCACACGCCGGCTTTGGTTTAGGTTTTGAGCGCTTAATCAGCTATGTTACAGGCGTTAATAATGTTCGTGATGTTATTCCTTTTCCACGTACACCTGGCCATGCTGAATATTAATTCAATATCGTTAGCTTACTCTTAAAATGGAAAAAGATTCTGATCATAATTGATCAGAATCTTTAAGATTTTAGTGCCAATATTGGCGTTGAAAATCTTTTACGGCTTTTTCTGCTTGTTCTTTTGAATAGCCGTAATGTTTTTGGAGTTTACCAAAAATTTCTTGTTGGTTGCCTTCTAACTCTTTTAAGTCGTCATCAGTTAACCAACCCCAGAACTGTTTCATTTTACCTTTAGTTTCTTCCCATCTACCTTCAAAAATATCCCTATTCATAATTATCTCCTTATAAACTATGAAGAATTATCGAGCTTTAAAATTGTAAATTACGCTCGGAATTTAAGAATAGTTGACAAATTTAAATTACGCAAAAACTTTTGCACATTATTTGTATGAAGTGCACTTGTTTACCACATCCCGCGACTTGTTCGCCGGATCTGGAAAGCGTGGAATAAACTGGATCCCGCGGACAAGCCGCGGGACGTAGGATAAATCGCTAGACATAGGATAAATCGCTAGACATAGGATAAATCGCTAGACATAGGATAAATCGCTAGACATAGGATAAATCGCTAGACATAGGATAAATCGCTAGACATAGGATAAATCGCTAGACATAGGATAAATCGCTAGACATAGGATAAATCGCTAGACATAGGATAAATCGCTAGACATAGGATAAATCGCTAGACATAGGATAAATCGCTAGACATAGGATAATCGCTAGACATAGGATAATCGCTAGACATAGGATAATCGCTAGACATAGGATAATCGCTAGACATAGGATAACGTTGAAGATACACATTAACTCAATAACAAACCATCCTGAATTGTTATAATTTTGTCCATTTTTTCAGCCAGTTGCATATCATGAGTCACAATAACCAACGCAGTATTTAAATTTTCATTTAAAGCCAACATCAGCTCGAATATTTTTAATGCAGTGGCATGATCCAAATTACCTGTTGGTTCATCAGCCAGTACACATCGTGGTTGATGAACTAAAGCGCGGGCAATGGCAACACGTTGTCTTTCACCTCCAGACAGTTGAGCAGGCTTATGGTGTAAGCGTTTAGCAAGCCCCACTTGTTGCAAAATGTTCTCTGCTTGAGTTTGCGCCTCAGCAATTGATTTATTACCCAATAAAAGTGGCATGGATACATTTTCCAATGCAGTAAATTCAGGCAATAAATGATGAAATTGATACACGAAACCCAATTGTCGGTTGCGTAATTCGCAACGCTGCTTCTCAGAAAGACTTTGCCAATTAATATTTTCAACCAGTACCTCTCCGCCAGATGCTTTATCCAAGCCACCTAAGAGGTGCAAAAGCGTGCTTTTCCCAGACCCCGAGGGACCAACAATCGCGATTC
Source organism: Legionella hackeliae (assembly GCF_000953655.1). Taxonomy (NCBI): domain Bacteria; kingdom Pseudomonadati; phylum Pseudomonadota; class Gammaproteobacteria; order Legionellales; family Legionellaceae; genus Legionella; species Legionella hackeliae. Next base: position 1,057,713 of record NZ_LN681225.1, on the reverse strand, counting down.
GCTCTCCTGGCTGTATCATGAGATTTACACCTCTTAATACCTCAACTGAATTCGTGCCATCATGGTAAGATTTAGTCAGATTTTGACAATATAAAATAGGGTTACTCATAATGTAAGGCCTCCGCAATGACAGTTTTTGAGGCTCGCCATGCCGGGTAAATCGTTGCAAGAAAACTCATCAGTAAAGCCATCGCGCAGACTAGCCAGAGATCACTGATTAAGATTTTTGAGGGCAGATAATCCACAAAATAAATATTGGACGATAAAATCTGCATATTGAATATGGCTTGTAATTTATTGACGATCGCTGTGGCATTTGCCGCCAAGAGTAAACCACCGATAAGACCAAGAAGCGTCCCAATGACTCCAACCATCATGCCCTGAACAATAAATATCCAAAGAATTTTAGAGGGTGTCGCGCCTATAGTTCTTAAAATTGCAATTTCAGCCTGCTTGTCATTCACCACCATTACTAATGAAGAAACCAAATTAAACGCAGCTACCGCGATAATTAGCAACAAGATGAGAAACATCATTGTTTTTTCCATTTTTACAGCCTGAAAGAAGGCACCAAACTGTTGAGTCCAATTGCCAACATCATATTCTTCACCTAATTTAGCGGCTAACTGATCAGACATCGCAGGTGCATTGTAGATATTTGCTATTTTCATCTTAAGGCCAGTGATATCTTTACCCAATTGTATTAACTTCTGAGCATCAGTAAGGTTGATGAAAGCTAGTTTGGCGTCGAAGTTAAATCCTGTTCCCGCAGAAAATACCCCGACAACCGTGAACCGCTTGAAACGAGGAACCATTCCAGCTGGAGTAACAGTGGCTTGAGGAATCATAATGGTAACTTTATCCCCAATGAATACACCTAGACTATCGGCAAGTCCTTTGCCTAGAATAATGCCGAAATTTTTAAGATCTTTAATGTCTCCCGCAAGCATCTTATCTTTCAAATGAGTAACTGTTTGTTCTTGAATAGGATCAACACCTGTTAGGACGATCGGTAAAACCTGGCCTTCATGCGTTAATAGACCCTGCCCTCCGACAAAAGGAGCGATGGCTTTTACGCCTGGAGTAGTTCTTAGTTCCTTCTCAAGAATTTGCCAGTCACTGATTTTTCCATTTTTACCAGTCACCGTAATTTCAGGCGCCATTCCAAAAAAACGCTTGTGTATCTCTTCATCAAACCCATTCATGACTGACAGAACAGTAATTAGCACCATCACGCCCAAACCTATCCCTAACATGGAACTTAACGATATAAAAGAGACGAAGTGATTTCGCTTTTTGGCTCGCGTATAGCGTAAGCCTATATATAATGCCAGCGGCTTAAACATAATTGGTCTATTTTTGTTAAAATCCTATTGTAGTGAAATTTAGCCTGGCAAGATATAGCTATTACAGCGATTCTCCGAATTTCAAAAACTTCATCATCAGATAATACACAATGTTATCCACAGAATCTGTGGATAGTCCGTGGTGGGTAAATTCTATAAATCTTCGATCAATGCCATAAAAACAATCAAAACCCCTGACTCTTAATATTGTTTTAATCTTTTCAAGATAAGATATACATTTTTAGAGCAATTAGATTAAATTTTATGCCAAAGAATACATACCCTGAAGCTATATTTTTCCATGGTCAAAAAATGGATGCGCGTATTTCAATGAAAAAAGAGTTCAAAAAGGAGCGACAAGCAATGCGCCTTTTGCCTTTTGATCATCCTGACAACTCTTATCTAAGTAAAGAAAAGCAAGAAAAGCTCATCACTACTCTGTCTGAAGATGGTTTTTTCGTAAACCCTGATGATGAATTTCTGGATGGAGAATACAACTTCGTCTTAACTTGCGAAGAAAGCCCTCAACTACTTTGTCATCCAGACTTACACCACTCCACTCTTGCGAATGGAAAGAAAGTGTTGGCATCAGGTACTCTCTTTTTTAAAAGCGGAACTCTGAAAGTAGTTACTAATAATAGCGGTCATTATCGACCAACTGATGAAGAAATGCTGCCCTTTATAAAAAAATTATATGAATTAAGTGGTGGTACCTTAAATGCCTATACAAGCTATTGTACCTCGCCAACGCGAACTTACTCTGTAACAGAACTTTTTGAAATTGATGATTTTTCTAAAGCCACTCCGTTAAAAGAGAATGAAACGATTGATGCTGTGACTTCTAAACGTACTTCTATTTCAAATTACGATATCTTAAATCAAGATGAGGAAGCTTCTACTCGACGATTTGGCAGAAAACTATCACCAGTGCTCAATAATAAATACCAGGATATCATTGAAAAAGGGGCAGCATTTTTTAAACCAAACTTAGGGAGTTGCTCAACCGATACTGAGAGGAATGTATTTAGCATTGGCTCTAATTAGACATTCAACTATCTGGATACAAATTCTGTTGCTATTGTAAAACCTGCTGTTAAAATTTCTTTTATTAAGAAAAACTTAGAGGGTAGAGGTTGGACAGTACCACAAAATTTGAAGAATTTAATAGTCTTTACCCTATCGAAATCAGTAGCGGCACCCTTGAAGCGTTAAAATGGCTGGCTGTCATATCCATGACTATTGATCATTTTAATCGCTTCTTTTTTCAGGCTAGCATTTATTCTGCTTATTGTGCTGGTCGATTGGCCATGCCGCTCTTTGCTTTTATCTTTGCTTACAATCTTGCCCGACCTGAAGCCTTCGAACGTGGCATTTATACTCGAGTATTCAAGAGGCTTCTTTTCTTTGGTGTATTAGCAACCCCTGCGTATATTGCAATGCGCCATTTGCAGCACTTATGGCCTTTAAATATTATGTTCATGCTTTTTATTGCGGCTGTTTTATTTTTTCTCTTTCAGAAGAAGAGCCCTCTTACTATTTCTCTGGCTATTTTTTTATTTTTTTTAAGCGGTGCATTTGTAGAATACAGCTGGCAAGGGTTGATATTTTGCTTAAGCTGTTGGTTTTTTTGTAGAAACCCTTCAATTTTAGCATTGATCGCTTGTCTCTTTTCTTATTTTTTAATTGATAGTTTAAATGGTAATCATTGGGCACTAGCTAGTTTGCCACTGATTATTTTAGCGACACAAATAGAATTAAAAATTCCTCGAATTCCTTATTTCTTCTATATCTATTATCCGGGGCATCTCACATTATTCTGGCTTGTAAGCAAGCTCATTTGAAATTTATCAGCGCCTTTAGGAATCATCAGTTATACTAAGTATAAATGCAGGGAGATAATCCTGATTTGATAACATCAGGAGACAGGATGAAAAAACTACCATTTAAAAAATCAAACATTGGTTCTATCGGTGTTGAGCTTGAATTACAGCTAATAGATCCAAAATCCTTCTACTTGATTTCACGAGCAAAAGATCTCATCCGAAGCATCAGTGAGAGCCAGTATAAGGAAATCATTAAACCCGAAATTACCCAAAGTATGATTGAAATTAATTCATCTATTCATCACTCCGCCACCGAACTATTAGATGAACTTTTTCAGCTTAAATCTTTTTTACTGCAGCAGGCAACCGAATTAAATGTTGCTATTTGCGGTGGAGGGACACATCCATATCTAAAATGGAGTCTGCAAAAAATCTTTCCCACACCTCGCTACAAAAAGGTGTCCAGTAAATTCAGATATCTCTCAAAACGTTCTACGGTATTCGGCCAACATATTCATGTTGGTTGTAGCAACTCTGAGGATGCACTTTATCTTACTCATGCACTGGCACGTTACACACCCCATTTTATTACAATTGCAGCATCTTCTCCGTTTTATCAGGGGGCTGATACGGGTTACGCATCTTCTCGGTCCAATGTTTTTAACTCTTTTCCACAGAGTGGGCATATTCCTTATTTGTTAAACTGGACTGAATTTTCTGAGTACTATTACAAAATGCGCAAATTAGGCATTATCGTCAGTATGAAGGATTTCTACTGGGACATTCGCCCAAAACCTGAATATGGTACTGTGGAAGTTCGAGTCTGTGATACCCCTTTAACCATTCATAAAGCAGTTGATTTGGCAGCTTATATACAAGCTTTAGCCCTTTATCTACTGGAAGAACGACCTCTAACCATTAACAAAGATTTATACTATCTTTATACTCACAACCGCTTTCAAGCGAGTCGTTATGGTTTTGAAGGGCTTGTTATAAACCCCTCCACGTTAAAACAAATCTCCATTGCCGAGGATATTCTTGCAACAATTAAAACTCTTGAGGCTTATACGGCAAGTTTAAATAATCAACTTTATATGGAGCGTTTAGCAGTTGATGTTGCTAATAAAAGGAATGACACTCTTTTATTACGACAACTCTTTAAAGAAATCGGCCGTCTCCCCAAAGTGGTAGGGGCACAGTGTGAAATATGGAGAGAATCTCTCTTAAAAGGTAATTTTTAGCATTGCCTTGTACAATTATTGCAAAAATACGTTATTTTTATTCTTTTTTTCCACCATTTCCAAAATTTCTGTCTATAGTTATGAATAGAAGCTTCGCGAAGGGATCGGTAAAGAATTTAAAGCAATAAAGCTTGATGTCTAAGCACTAAAACTTCTTATAAATGGACTTAATGGAGTGATCATGCCAGTACATGAACGACGTCAGCATTTTCGCATTGAGGATCAAATCTATTTTGATTATAAATTAATCGAAACAGAAGAGTTTTGTTCTGATAAATCGTTGACAGAAGATTTATTAGGGCAAAGTGGTAAAAAATACCTTGAGACCACCCAATATTTTCAAAGCTTAGACTATGAATTGTCTGAATTAACGCAATCACTGGCACTCAAAGAACCTGCCCTTGCCCACTATTTAAATTTGCTAAACGCAAAGATTGATCATTTAGCGCGAAATCTTCTAATCGGCGACAAAATCCATTTACGCAAAGTCAACATCAGTCTTGGAGGCATGTCATTTAAAACGAAGGAACGCATCAAAGAAAAAACGCACATGAAGATAGTCATTTATACCAAGCCTAAAATGCTTCCTATTGTTGTAGATGCAGTCGTGGTTTACAGCCAATTCCACAATGAAAATCAATATCGAACTGCCGTGCAATTCGAAGAGTTAAGTCCTGATCAGGAGCAGCTACTTTCCCAACATATTATACTGGCTCAAGCAAGATGTAGGGCTGATTAACTTAACACACAGGATTGCTGATCCGTGGCTATTCCAGCATAATCAGCATTTATAGTTTAAGTTAAGGTGTTGTATGGTGAGACATGTTTTTTGTTCAAAACTAAACCAAGACGCAGAAGGCTTGGAGTCCCCGCCGTTTCCCGGCCCATTAGGTGAAAGAATTTTTAATCATATTTCAAAACAAGCTTGGAAAATGTGGCTCTCTCATCAAACTATGCTTATCAATGAATATCGCTTAAGTTTGATTGATCCAAAGGCACGTGAATTTCTTAACAATGAAATGAACAAATACTTTTTCGGTGAAGGTTCAGAAAAACCAGCAGGTTTTGTCCCTAAAGAATAAAAAAATAAGATAAAGGAATATATGATGTTTCATGAGCTGCTCGAGCTGAATCAGGAAGTCAAACATGCTATCGATAGCAAGTTACCTATTGTCGTTCTAGAGTCTACTATTATTTCTCATGGTATGCCCTACCCCGACAATTTAACTACAGGCCAAGTGGTTGAGCAGCTCATTCGTGAAACAGGTGCCGTTCCCGCAACAATTGCTCTGCATCAAGGAAAAATTCATGTGGGTATCACGCAAGAGATTATGGAGCATTTGGCAGTGAAGGAAGATGTGATTAAAGCATCACGACGAGATATTGCCTTTGCTTTAAGCACTAAAAAAACAGCAAGCACAACCGTTGCAGCCACGATGTATTGCTCTTATTTGGCTAATCTTCCTATCTTTGTTACCGGAGGTATTGGTGGCGTGCACCCTCGTGTGGAGGAAAACTTTGATATTTCTGCAGACTTAATTGAATTGGCATCGACTCCTATTACGGTAGTCTGCTCGGGCGCCAAATCGATTTTGGATTTGCCCAAAACTCTGGAGGTTTTAGAAACCCATGGAGTCCCTGTAATCGGTTACCGCACTAATGAATTTCCTGCCTTTTATAGCCATTCAAGTGGTATTCCATTATTACATCGCTTAGACACTACAACAGATATTGCTAACCTCATGGCTTATCAGCACAAATTAAAATTAAGCAATGGCATTGTTATCGCCAACCCTATTCCCAAAGAAGTTGAAATTCCCGATGAGAAGCTCCTACCTATCATTAAGCAGGCTTTGGGAGAGTCGAATCACATCGGTGGGAAAGCCATTACGCCTTTCTTATTAAGACGTATTGCTGAACTTTCGGCAGGACAAAGTATCCAAGCCAACGTTGAATTAATTAAAAATAATGCGCTCTTAGGTGCTGAAATAGCCCTTGCCTATCAACAACAAATTATGCACTAGAAAGATGTCTCGCACTCTCTTAGTGCAAAATTAAACCGTTAAGATAAGTAGTTATTCAGAGAAGTTCGCTGACATGATTTTTTTGCAAAAAAACGACAAACTCTACTTGACTCAAAAGCATTCTCGGAGTTTAATAGCAACCTCTTCGGCCAGATAGCTCAGTCGGTAGAGCAGAGGACTGAAAATCCTCGTGTCGGCAGTTCGATTCTGCCTCTGGCCACCATGTAGTTCTTGATTTATTATCATATTTCTTTCAAACATAAGTTCAGTGTTTTCAAGGTTAAATATAAATTTAGCATAATAACCTCACACCCTTTTAATTCAAAAGCATAGCCTGATTGACACTTGCGGCAACCGGGTTTCCAATTACTAATCAATGATTTTTTTTAGGTCAGAAGCATTTGCCAAGACAACCTTCGGGCAATCAATTTTTTAAATGAAAACTGGTTGCCGCAAGCGTCAACCAGGCTACGACCAGGCATGTATTTAGGAGGATTGTCTCAAAGGTTTTGAAATAAAAGCATTGAGTATATTAATAAACATCATAATTCCCCAAAAGTAACTAAGTAGGGAATAAAATAAAAAATACAGTGCCCACATATAAATAAGGCGAGCAGAGATAAAATAAGGCGAAACGAGTACTAATAACAATTGTTCGATAGCAAAGATTGCTGCAAGCAACCAAAGCCCGATAAAAAAGGCATTATTATATGCGAAAAAATAATGAGCTTTTGAATAAAAAACCAAAATTAAATTGAAAAGACAAAGCAATACCACAAAAAATAGGGCTTTATTCACTAATTGGGGTTGATATTGCATTAAGGATAAAACTAATTCCAGAAGTAATATTATCTGTAATAGTAGTATTAAACCACTATTCTTTATAGCACCCACGCTGTTTTTGCAGAACAGAACCGAGAATATTATATTCACTCTAGAGGCCTTATGTTTACAGTAAAGTTTATCGGTTTTGTATACATTAAATGGCAATATTTTGTTATGAAGGGAAAATCCACAGTAATATAGGGTATAAACGGACCTGAATTTATTGATTTCCAATAATTGATATATCCTAATTTCTTATCAAAGCGTATTGTAAACCAATCAATATAATCGCAACTGCAGCCATTTGCGCCACAATGTGGAATGGGTGAATTAATCAGCTGTGCGAACAATGCATGCATTGGCTGTTTTTCACCGAGCCACGCCGGTATAAATTCACATCCTAAATTATCACTTGTAGCAGTTTTCTTAATCGCTTTCTGTATTCCTTGCTTAACGCTTACTGTATATAGGCAATCACCATTATATTCTAATGTGTAGTTATCTAACTGTTGTGATTGCCATTTTCGAAAAGAAAGCTCATAAGTATTTATGATATGACGATGCAGATATACTGAATAAAGGAAAAATGCAGCCGCCAGCACTGTGAGGATGATAAAAAAAATAATAACTAATTGCTGCCTCTTTGTCTCATTAAAAAAAGCCATTAATAGTTCAAACTCTTTACGTGGTGGATTAAGAATTCAAAGGATGAATAGTTAGACGTTTGGCAATAATGAATCCGACATTATCAAACTTTATTATTTCGTGAAATTTTTCAGAAATGCAACCCTTATTTGTAAATCTGCCAGGAGAGACTGACTAGAGCTTCATGGAGGTAATTTGGTTGCTCTGTTTTAATAAATGCTTACATCTTTCAATGACAAGTTCTTGATATTTATTTAAATACGCTCCCTCTTTATTATTAACCTTGATAAACTTGGGTTCCTCTTGCAAAGCAGTTAGTAATTTGCCAATCAAATATTTTAACCGTTTCGCCATAAACGACCTTGATAACTGACATGAGTCTGCAAAATCAGCTAGCTGGTAAGCATGAATACTATTCCCATCAAATTCATCTCCTAATGCCATTGCAAGATCATGTTCAAATTCAGGGTACATTTTTATATTAACCAAGTCATAAAAAGGTGCCAGCGAAATACCATTAGTCCCAACAAAGAAGCTTATATTTTTACCGTGTGCATCACAGTTAAATATCAAAATATTCAATAAAACCCAATCGAGTATTTGTTGCTTGGTTCGCGTTAAAAGTAATATTGGCTATCTGATCTTCTCCCAGATAAACATCCAAGACCTGCTTATCTCCAATCATTTTCATCCTCGCCATTATCCGCCCAAGGCTTTACGTAAAGATTTATTCCTAAACCAGCACAAATTTGTAATACACTTGCCAATTGACAACCCGCTTGCCCATGCTCGACTTTCATAAAGGTTTCTTTAGCAACAGCACATAGAGCAGCCGCATCTTCTAACCGTAAATCACTTTGAGTTCGACGTGCTTTGATGATTTCCCCTAACAACTCTGCAGTCAGCGGCTGCTGGAGGTTAGGCGTTTTTATTTTTTTAATTTGCTTAGCCATATAATACTATTGAGGTAGACTTAATATAAATTTTAGAGTTAATTTATTGATTAATCCTATTTAAGTAGGATTAATTTAAAAAAACAACAATAACCCCTTTAAAATCCTAATTAAATAGGATTATATAGAAACGCCTTTTTGGTCATATAGCGTTTATTTTAACTGGGGTGTGGAAGCGCTTGTTCATTTTTATAAAAACAAGGATAATATTTGCCTTTTGGTGTGGCATATACAGAGGGACTTTATGCAACTAAAAGAAGACGACAAAAAAACTTCCTTAACCCCTATAAATTAACTCTTTTGGGCGGATTAAAACCAATATTTACAAAAAGATAGTTGTCATGCTGAGACTCCGAAGCCTGCTCCTTGATGTAAAATCTTAATGTAACAAGATTGAACCCAACCTTGGCTGTTTTGTTATTACAAATCATAAGTGACGCTATTTATCTGCTCCATACGCGTCTGATAAATTTGAATAAATTTTTCAGCTTCTTTTTCCTCAACTGGATAACCATCGGTTTTTAATACCTGATTCATGGCTGTCGTTAAGCGACGTTGAACAGACAGATCCGGAAGGCTTTGAAGTTTTAAACGAACCGTGTAAATGCCTCCGGCCAATTCGCTTGCTGATAACGGCTCTGAAAGAAGATTATTTAAAATAGCCGCTAATGCCTTATACTGGCTAATCGTCTTGCCTGTGCAAAAAAAGGGAAGACAATGGGTTGCGCTATGCTCATCGATGCAATGATAAACTTCTTGCTCAAGTTGACTAATACCATACATTAAATGAATGCGTCGTAACTTTTTAGCGGAATCGTCAATGACCGTAGAAGCATTTTTGATAATAACTTGCTCATCTTTGCTTTTGGATTTTTTTCCAATAACCATGGTTAACAAATCTGCGTATTTATCAATCACTGCTGCAGCAAGTTCTATTTTAATTTCCAATTGCTTTGGACTTTGAGGATTATTGGGATCACGCTTTTTTACGTTTAACTCAACCTCAGCACTCTCTAAAAGACTCTGTAAATGATCATTTATTTTGCCACTATAACAATCTTTTAATAATGAAAAAATTTCTCGAAAAGGTATGTCTTGAACCGCCAATAATCCTCCATGATTAGCGTTCGAATTCTTAAGGTGCCTATCAGCCTGAGTTAAAAATTCAACGGTACTAGCAAGCTCCGAAAAATGAGATACCTTTTTTGTTAATTTATCTGTTGGTAGAAGAAAAGGATGAATACTCTTTTTTATTTCCTCTAAAGCACCTTCCAATGCTTCTTGTTCTTTCTCGTCCATGATGAGCTCTTCTTGAAAGTAAGGAGTATATACAGCATCAGGAGTTATATTACCTATAGCTTGTCAAAATGCGACGAGAAAGCATTGGCAATAATGACCCGGCATTAATATTAATAACTTTATTATTTCGTGAAATTTTGCAGAAACGCAACCCCCTTATTTTTAGCCCATATAACCAGAAACAACATTTGTGCAATTTATAGTCACAGCGATATAATTCAAACATTCAACCCTTAAAGGGTCTATATGCCCACATTTTTCTTGCCCTATCAAGAACATACAGGACGCAAATAATTTTGTTTGTCTCGGGTTGCCTCCGCCTTGGCCGATTTTAATTTTGCATCGAATTCTCTGGGGTCAAGTTTTGCAATAAGATCACCTTTTTTAACCTTATCGCCCACTTTAATAGGTAGCTCAGTCAACGATCCACTTACATTAAATGAAAGGTCGACTTCCTGAGAAGCTTTCGCGCGACCAGGAAAAGCACGGCTGTCAAACGATTTATAATTACCAATTTGAATAACTTTTACAGGCCTTGCCACCTCTGTAGACTGCTTACTTTCTTTTTCGCCACACGATAAAAGTAATGCAGTAGATAGCATTAAATAACAAACTCGTGGCCATAACTTGTGCATAATCATCCTTGATCAGTGTTATCCAATTCAGCTTTTCACCTCATAATAGTACTTTATGAAAAAATAACCATATAAATCCACATCTTGGAAAATAAAATTTCGAGTTATATGGTAAGACCCGTGTCATTCTCAGGATCAGCAGTAGTTGCATTCTCTACAGGGTCTTGCGACATTTCGCTAGGCACCCAACCTACTAATAAAGTACCTTTATATAAGAGCTCACAAAGGAAAATTGCTTTACAAATATCACCTTCCAAATCCGCATCACAAACACCACTTTGGAAATACAAAGTAATTACCAACCCTAACTGAGCTGCTGAAATTGAAGCTTGCAGAAAATGAATGACTTTCTCAGTAACATGCGTATCTGAACGGAACAGTCCATACGCTGAAATTAAGCTTTGAGCGAACTTACTCGGCACTACGGCCACAGGATTAAACATCTGTAGTCCCTCTCCGACAACCTCTGCCACAGCATTACTTCGTTGGGCATTACGATGACCTGAGGAAGAGGTGTAAGGCGCTTTCATACTAAGCATTTCTTTTAATTTTTTTAAAACATCCATCAGAGCTCCCTTCTATAATTCATTCATCATCAACAAATGATGTAACCGTTATGATTAGCAGGATTACTATAACCTTGATTTGAGATACAAATACAGCGTGATTTCCAAGTTATTTAATCTTAAAATCCTGGATTATAAATCGGAGCGTAATGCAGATAATCGTTTTAATGTTTTAAAATAACTTAAAAAATTAATCGCTTTACGAGAAGTTCGATGCTCAAATATTTCAAAATTTGTTTCATCAAAAAAAGCAGCTATTTTTTGTTGAATTAATTCTCGTTCACCTTGATTAGGCTCTTTATAAAGGATTAGCAATTCTTGCTCTATAAACGAGACATCAATCCCTGATGCTATGGCTAAGCGGTGTACTTTTTCTAAATTTATCCCCCGATATATATAGCTTAAAGCCGCCTGGATCAGTGTTAGCTGAATAAAATGTTCCTTTGCTTCTTGCAATTGTTTTTGCTTTCTCAAGCTTAACGGCTCTCCATCCAATGATTCCATTAATCCGCGGGTTAACCAAAACAAATGCGTTAAGTCATAAAGACTTCCTTTCTCTGAAAATAAAACTGTCATATTGTGAATAAGGTATCCGTATATTTTCCTAATATTTCTGGCCAGTAGTGTCAGTGGATGTGCGCGCCAAAGAACATTCCCTACTATAAAGCTCGCGACAATACCGATAATAATTCCTCCAAAACGCTCAAGTGGAGGCCATAATTCAGTCGGTGGACCACCAGCCTGCGCTAAACAAATCACTAAAGCAATATTTGCCTGCAAACCAATATAAGCGTACTTTGTATATTTGAAAGAAAAATAGCTAAATGCCCAAACGGAAAAAAATACAAGCAAAATAAAGGCGTACAGATTCAAGAAAAAAAATCCTAATGGAAATAAGGCAACACCCCCACCTAAAAGACACCCTAAAAATCGATGAAAACTAATATTTTTCATTTCAAACAAGTCTTTTCGGATTGAAATGACAATGCTACTAATGATGCCATTTAATCCACCAGGCCAATTACTAATGAGCCAAAAAACCAGAGCAAGAATTGCAGCTAATCCAGCTTTAATACTATGTTTAATGATATCAGGATCACTGCTTAACTGTTGCTGTCGTGTGATGAATGTTTTTTGGGAGGCTATTTGGGGCTGATGACTTATTAAAATATCATTTAACGTAGTGAACATCGTATTAATTTGCTGTAATAAAGTGATTAAGTCCAGACACTTTCTTGCTGAATTAGCGTTAGGCTCATTCTCTATTGCCACATTGAATGCTTCAATGGCTTCCCCGGTTTTAAGTGTCTTAGGCATTGAGGTTTCGATAAAAAATGCATCTTTTAACCCCCCCAAATCATGACAAATGGCACTAAAAACCTGCTCTATATTTTTTGAAAACGCACTGATTTCTTCTTGCCTTTTGATTTCACACGAATTTGAAAAATATGAAATCGCACGGGTTAAATCAAAAAATAAATCCAACAATACACGAAATTGATCAATTTTTTCTCGTTTTATACCTAACTCACGCCGCATAAATCCAATCATTTCAATGGTCTTTTTTAACGTCTTTTTAAGCGCTAAATTACTGTTACTGATTTCAATGAGGGAAATATCTTCTGCCAGCAATGCTGTTTTTAACGCCTCAAATAGTTGGCTCAGGGAATCAAAAATTTCAGCCACATTTTTTTGAATATGCTCATGGATGTTGTTTGGGAAAAGGCAAAATGCGGCAGCCGCTGAAACCAAAACACCAAGACCAATTTCAATAGGACGCCAAATAGCAACATTAAATACTTCCTCAGGATTAGTCGCCAATTGGGCAATCACAATAAATGCGCCGAGCGCCCCTAAAAGATAGGCATAAGCATAGGTGCTGAAATTGTAATAATAAACAGCAACAGTAATCAGTAATAAATTGATTAATAGATAAAGGAAAAGGCTATTGGCAATCATGCGTGCCAATACAAACCCAAGCCATACGCCGATAACTGTCCCAACAACACGCAATATCGCTTTATCGATAATGCTACCTACGTAAATATTAGCGACTATCACGACAGTCATTCCTGACCAATAGGGTTTATCTAAATGGAGAGCAAAGGCAAGAAGAATTGCACACACTGCAGCGATAGCAGTCCGCAATGCCGCTCTGTTTTCTATAGTATTTGCAGTGATTGCCCTAAAAATTCTTAATCCCTCGTAGGATAGGTTGTTGTCGTCGCACTAGCTCCTATCCTTAGAGGATATTTAGGATCTACATCATCAATATAAATCCTCACTGGAAAACGCTGTGCTATTTTTATCCAGTCTTCTGTTGCTTCCATATAAAGAAGTGTAGAAGGAGCAACCGCTCCAGCTTGAACACGGTTAATTCCCCAACCTATACTTTTTACATGGCCATGAAATATCTTTCCTGGATACATATCAATTTTAATTTTTACTTTATCCCCAGGTTTTATCAAACGAATGGCTGTTTCACGGTAGCGCGTTTCGACCCACCAGAGTTTTGTTTCCACGAGTGCGAATAATCCCTCGCCTACCTTTATGTATTGTCCTACACGTAAATTGAAATTAGTAATATAACCATCAGCAGGCGCAACTACAGTAGTATGTTCATACATATAACGGGCCTTTTCATATTTTGCTTTGGCCGCTAAAACAGCATTATCATCAAAATTCAGTTCAGCAACGCGCAATTGTTGTCCGGCAGCCAATACCATCGCTTCTTGTTCTTTTATCTTGGCTTCGACATTGATAACCTGAATTTCTGGTAAAGCACTTTCAGTTAGCAATTTTTGATAACGTCGGTAATGATCTTGGCTTAATGCAAGAAGCGCCTGATTTTGCTGCAGCTTTTCTTTAGCTATTTCGATGTTGAGCTTGTCATTTTCATAATTAATCTTGGCAATATTCCAATCGGCCAATGCCTTATCCATTGCATATTTGTAAGGGCGGGGATCAATTTCAATCAGCTTTTGTCCCTTTTTAACATTCTGATTTTCAAGAACATAGATTTGGCTAATATTGCCATCCACTAAAGACGCCATATTAATGATATTGGCTGAAACATAAGAATCATCAGACCAGGTAAAATAATAGGCAAAATAACGATAGCCAGCATAAGCTAGAATAATAATTGCTATGGTCACTACATGAGGCCAATATTGAAACGCTGCCAAACGTTCTCGAATCATTACCACAATCCTTGGCTTATAAAAGGCTTTTTCTTCACTATAGCTAATCTAGCGATTGAGAGCTATCTCAATTAAATCAAAAAATGCTTTAATTTTCCGAATCATACTATACTGTAGGAAAATCAAGGAGAGAAATTATGGATTATACACGTAAGCTAGACGAGAAAGGACAAACGTATCTTGAAGTGAATGTTAAAGATTACTCTCTAATCTCAAATCCCATCCTTAATAAGGGCACCAGCTTTTCTAATGAAGAACGCGCTGAGTTTAGCTTATTTGGTCTCCTGCCTCCAGAGGAAAGCAATATTGTAGAACAAAGAAATCGCTCCTATGCCGCCTTTAAAAGTAAAGCAACCGATTTGGAAAAATATATTTACCTGCGAGACCTACAAGATTCAAATGAAACTCTCTATTACAGTTTACTTTGCGAACATATAACCGAGATTATGCCGATTGTTTACACACCCGTTGTGGGTGATGCTTGTTTAAATTTTAGCCACATCTATCGCCGTCCCCGTGGCGTTTTCATTGCCTATCCTTATCGTAATCGGATTGACCAGATACTCGAAAATCCACGCTTTGATCAGGTAAAAGCCATCGTTGTTTCTGATGGGGAGCGTATTTTAGGTTTAGGAGATCAAGGTGCTGGCGGCATGGGAATTCCTATCGGAAAACTTGCTCTCTATTGTGCTTGTTCGGGTATCCACCCTTCTACCACGTTACCTATTTTGCTGGACACAGGGACCAATAATGATGAACTTAGAAAAGATCCGCTCTACATAGGTTGGCGACATGAGCGTATTCGGGGTCAAGACTACGATGATTTCGTAGAGGCATTTATTAAAGCATTGAAAAAACGCTTTCCACATGTATTGTTACAGTGGGAAGACTTTGCTTTACAAAATGCGACACGTTTATTGGATCGCTACCGCACAGAGCTTTGCACCTTTAATGATGACGTACAAGGCACTGCAGCCATTGCTACCGGAACACTGTTCTCAGCAGTACAAGTAACGGGTATCCATTTAAGAGATCAACGCATTGTTATTGTTGGTGCCGGCTCAGCTGGCTGTGGTATTGCTGAACTAATAGTCCATGCCATGGTCGATGATGGTCTTTCTGAGCAAGAAGCACGTGATCGCATTTACATGGTTGACAGGTATGGTTTGCTAGTAGAAGGAATGAAAGATTTATTACCTTTCCAACAAAAACTTTTAAAATCAAAACAACTTTTAGCAGATTGGAAATGTGAGCATAATGATATCATTAGCCTAAAAGATGTGATTACAAATCTTCATCCTAATGCGTTGCTCGGCGTGTCCGGACAGGCAGGATTATTCACTGAAGAATTGGTCCGAGAAATGGCATCTCATGTTAAACAACCTATCATTATGCCTTTGTCAAATCCCATTACTCACAGCGAAGCAGTTCCAACGGATTTAATGCTTTGGACAGATAATCGTGCGGTTATCGGTACTGGAAGTCCATTTGGTACTATTGTCAAAGATGGAAAAATGTTCAGAGTTGACCAAACGAATAATGTTTATATTTTTCCAGGTATGGGTCTTGGACTTATTTCTGTTAAGGCAAGACAAGTCAGCGACAAAATGTTTATGGCTGCAGCAAAAGCGCTGGCAGGTTGTTCACCGGCCAAAAGTGATCCGAAAGGCAATTTATTACCCCCACTCACTGAAGTCCGTGAAGTGTCCTATCAAGTTGCCTTTGCAGTTGCCAAAGAAGCGATTAACTCCAACTTAGCAGATTACTTAACCGACGAAGACATTGAGAAACATATTCGTAAGCACATATGGACACCCAATTACGTTCCTTATATCTACAAGCCCAAATAAGTAATTGTATCTGAGCACTATTCATCATCTTCCTGGATGCCTCGGACAAGCCGAGGCACGTAGATATTAAGTAGGTCTACTTGCTTTAGCCTGTCCACCACCTACGTGCCTCAGCTTATACGCATTACCCTACGTGCCTTGCCCTGGCACACTGCCTACTTGCCTCGGCTTGGCACACCGCCTACTTATCTCGACTTGGGACACCGCCTACTTGCCTCGACTCGCCACACCGCCTACTTGCCTCGGCTTGGCACACCGCCTACTTGCCTCGGCTTGTCCGAGGCATCCAGATAGGAACAAAATTCACCCAGTCTTAGCAATCTATACGGTAGACACCTCTTAAGATTGTCACTAGAAAAAATTGATGGTCTAATAGAAAACTTTCTGAGCGTCCAACTGTATCGAGAAAATAATGCCTATAAAAAGTAGACTCAGCTTATTATTACTAGTGATTGGTATCGTTAATACAGCATTAGCACTTACCGTAAATCAATGGAAATTATCATCGGATGGATTTGGGCCCCTTCAGGTAGGCATGACTTTAAAGGATGCTGCCAAAATTAAAGGGGTGCAATTGTCTGGAAATAAGCCTGATGTCTATGAAAGTACCAGTTGTTATTCTGAGACATTAAAAGGTATAAAAGACCTATCTCTTATGATTTCCAATGGCAAAATTGTACGTATTAATATTAGTACCCCCAAATTTTATACCTCTCAAGGAGCACATATAGGAGATTCAGAAGCCAAGGTTCAAGCATTGTATCAAGGTAAATTACAAGTAGAATCTCATCATTACGAGAAGAAAGGACATTATCTAACGTTGGTTGATAAGACTAATAAACGGGCAATTCGTTTTGAGACCGATGGCAAACAAGTTACACGAATATATGCTGGGCAATATCCAGAAGTCTATTATGTTGAAGATTGCCTTTAAGCACGCATAAGCTTGCTGTTCTTTGAATGATTGAGAGAAGAATCGCTATCTCTTCATCATTCATATTAATATTTTCTTAAGGTTAAATTGCTATATTTTTGTCCAAAATAGTAAAGCGATTATAAACCTATGAGCATCTCTACGGAAATTATTCTTGAACTGTTAAATACTGATAAATATATACCATCGATCTTTGTAAGCGATAATGCTCAACAAGTAATCGACCCCTGTTTACTCAATGAGTTAATACAAACCATTGATGAAACTCATGAGATCATTACTTTGACATCAGCGTTACCTGGATTTGAAAGTAATGCTACAGCTGTCGAACAATCTCGACAAAATGGCAATGCAACTATTTTTTCTCTGATAAAGGGAGTGACATCCTTAACGGATACACTTTTTTTAAAGCTATTCGAAAGAATGATCAAAACTCAAAAGACTGGGAATTGTTATGAGTTTGCAATTTATACACATATTCTTTTAAAGCACGCAAATATCCAGAGTGAAGTTTTTCGCATTCGAGGGAATAGCACGTCAGATAGTCATGTTTTTCTCATGGTTAAATCCACCAACGAAACATTTGTAGTTGACCCTTATCTTAAGAAAATTTATCTTGCCAGCGAAATGGGGAACTTCTTGCAATCCTGTCAATTTAGAGAATCATCAAACACTGTAGTTTATGTTTCTTATGATCCTGAAGTACATCAATTAGATAACCACGTGATAGCGGAATTTATTGAGGATTGGCACCAAGTTAAAAAATATCAAGACTGTAAGCCAAGTACAGCAGAGCATTCTACTTCAATAAGTAGTCGAACCCACTAAAAAATTTTTTCTTAAGAATAAATAGGTATAATTTTCTACTTTCATTAAAAGGCTAAATTTTATGTACTCAAAAGAAGAACCTAGCGAAGAAGACATTTTAAGAGCAACGAAAACAGGTATGGGTTCCTTACCGAGCCCGTTTAACCCGCCTTGGAGCATTGTTTGTCATTCTAATTATCGGAGCGATGCAAATAAAGACAATGTTGCAGTTTTGTTAAAGAAAGATACATCATTACAAGGTATCCTTTTTAGACCAAGCTCTACAAAAGGCTACACAACAGTTAGCATACTGCTTCCTGATGGAAGGGCCAATAATTTAATGTTGTCAAATGTAGAGCTTAACAAGCTTGAAATCAGTTACAAGTATTATAAGTTGCATTTAGCAAATTCAATTTTTGAAATAATCCAGGCAAGCGCTGATAAAGCAACAGCACCCCTCTTCAAAGCTCTCGATACAGAATTACACCAGAGAATAGCAGATGCCAAAGCAGAAATTGAAGCTCCTCAGCGTGAGCTAGCCGCACGTTTTAAAATGGATTAATTAATATTCACAACTATAAATGATTGATACATAGCCATTTTTTGGTTATGTATGTATCATTTCCCTCATAATTATTAAACTAAACAGTTTTAAAATTAATCGATTAACCATTTTACTCTTTAACTTGAAACAGTAAAATGCCGCCAACAATAAAAAAAGGAATAAGGATTGCCATTCCTATGCGTTGACTTTGGGTAAATTGCGTCATAATCCCTACAGCAAAAGGCCCTAAAAAACTTGTTGCCTTACCAGAGAGGTTATAAAGCCCAAACATTTGGGTGATTTCTTCAGGCTTCGCCAAACGCGCTAAAAGGGTTCGACTAGCAGCCTGTATCGGTCCGACAAAAATTCCAATTGCTGGGGCAAATACCCAAAATAAAACTGGCGTTTCTAGAAACAGTAAAAAACAATAAATAACAAGTAAACATCCTAAGGCAATTAAAATTGTCTTTTTTGAACCAATCCAATCATCACACCACGCAAAAAGAGCCGCCCCCACTCCTGCAGTAATGTTGATAATAATTCCAAAAATCATAACTTCGGTGATACTTAATTTAAATGTTCCGGCCGAATAAATTCCCCCGAGAGCCAACAATGCATCCAAGCCATCAATATAGATAATTCGAGCAATTAAAAAGAACAATAAATTCCTTTGGTTTACCAAACCTCTTAACGTGTTAAATAGCTCTTTTGTCCCTTTTTTGATAGCATCATGGGGGCTTGGCTTTTTCCCAGGCTTTTGTTGAACTATTAAAAATAAGGGTAAACTAAAAATAGCAAGCCACAATGCGACCAATAGTGTTACAGCACGCACGTTGGCATAATTTTCCTTGCCTAACCAAAGTCCAATCCCTCCATCAACAAAAGCATACAAGGCGATGATTAGACATAAAAGACCACCTAAATAACCACATCCCCACGCCCAACCTGAAATACGTCCCAGATAGCTAATTGGCGCGAGTCTTATCAGAAAAGCATTATAAAAAACAGCTCCGACTTCCAGAGCAAAACTGCTTATAAAAATACAGCTCAACGCTAAAGGAATCGAGCCTTCGTCAGGATAAGCGAACCATAAAAAAGCTATGGATATTACAGCAAGATAGGTACAAAAAAATAACCATCCTTTGTGATGACCGCCGTAATCAGCAATTGCTCCAGCAAAAGGACTCATGATTGCCACTAATAATGCCGAGGCCGAAACGGTATAGCCCCAAAGTGCTGTCCCTCTAATGACATCGTCAGCAATTTCATTGGTAAAATAAGTGGCAAAAACAAAAGTAAAAATTACAACAAAATAGGACGAGGTGGCGAAATCATAAAGTGACCATGCAACAATTTGTTTAATATCAAAATTTTTAAATTCTTGGCTAGCATCCATTCCGGCATTCCAGGAGCAATATTCCGCTAAGATAATACCCAACATTTTATATTTTGCTACTAAAAATTAATGCTATGATAACTAAATAACTACGCAACATTAGCCAGTATGAAAAAGGAAAAGAGAAAACTGGGTTACTGGGAAGAGTTATGTCAAACCGGAAATGACAATTATCATGGAAACGGATTAATCGCTGCTGTTGCCAAATTTTCTCATCCTAAACTTAATCTTAATCGATTTCATGAAGCAGTACAGTCTTTACAAGCTCAGCAACCCTTATTACGGGCCCGCGTTAAAAAGGGTTCTTTAAATTCACAATTTATTATCGATCACGCCGAAGAAACTTATCTTCCTTACCAACATCTTGCAAGAACCCGCGCAGATTTATGGGAAGCAGTGATTGAATTGGAATTAAATCGACCGCCTCGTAATCAGGATTATCAATGGCGTTTAATCTTATTATTTAATGAAACCTCAGCCGAACACGAGGTTATCTTAATCGCTGGCCATAATATTGGCGACGGTCTTTCTATTGCCTATTTCTTTGATAGTCTATTTAAAATCTATGAAAAACTTCATACCGACACTAATTTTAGCCTTTATCCACCAGTAGAAAAGTTGTTAGGTCATATGAATAATCAGAAGACTCCACCACCGCTTAATTTTACTGCGACATCTATTTATTACCAGAATGTTGTGCCTTTGGGTGAGCGCGTCACAAAAAATTATTACCATTGCCTTTCAATTGAGGCAACAAAAACGCTGATAACTCATTGTAAAAAGAAAGGATTCTCAGTAAATGCTTTCCTTAATGCAGCGATTTTGCGGTGCTTAGCCAAAATTTTAAAACAAAATTTATCAACAACACTACATACTCCCATTAATTTAAGAAAATGGTGCCAACCAGAAATACCCAATAATTATTTTGGTTGTTATGTCTCTGTCGTAACTACTTATCATCATGACATCACTGAATTGAGTAATTTAGATGTCTTGGCATCAAGTTATGAGCGGCAATTAAAAAATATTCGACTTCCCGGGGATGCAATTTTTCCTCAAAATTTTCATAAACGTGAAATTTTTGCTGGACTTTCGCTGTGGGCCGGACATGCTGATCAATTTTCAATGGGACCTACCGTCACAAACCTTGGTCTATTGCCTTTTAGCGGTCAATATAACCTTCTAAGTTGGGACTCCTGTTATTTTTGTACCTCGCGTCAAAACGCGGATATCCCCGTTCTTCTTAACGTATTGACGATGAATACTCAACTTATGCTGTGCTTTACTTACACCCACCCCATGTTAGATAAAGCATTCATGGAACGCTATATTGAGCAATTTCTTTCCTGTTTAAAAGTATAACTATTTAACTTAACTCTCAAAATGTACTATGGTTTTTAAATAGAGTTAATTAATTGTAACTCTTCATTACCAGGATTATTTTCAGCAGAAGGAGTGGATACGTCGTGGTGGATAGTGGATTTTTAGACGCGAATAATGCTCACATTAAATCGTTACTGAACCAACTAGAAGTCAGTAATCTGGGGCAATATCTTAACCAAGATGAATTAGCTATTCTCATCAAACACAGCAAAATTATTAATTTTTTGCCAGGTGAAGTTATCCTTAAGCAGGGAAAACAAGCTACAGGGATTTACGTCATTATTGAAGGTCAAGTTACGACCACTGCCAGAGTCATGGGGCAAGGAATTACAACTATCGAATCATTAGGCCCAGGTAGCTTTTTAGGTGAAATTTGTTTCATTGAAAAAATACCGTGTCCTACTTCAGCAGTAGCAGATGCTCAAGTGAGATGCCTGCTTATCAATGAAACTTATTTTGAGCTCTTATCCGCTTATTATCCAGAAATAAAATATAAACTATTAGATGCTCTCTCTCGACAGGTTTGTGGTCGTTTAAGACGTATGCATGATAAGGTTACTGATTATATGACCGACTCGAATATGATTAGCTTGTCATTTTTTGGCAAGGTGGCTTATACCTTTAATCAACCTAAAGCACTTCCTCTTGAAGAGAACCTAAGGAATACACTTCTGGAGACCCCTCCCTTTAATTTATTTACCAAAGACGAACAGCAAGAGTTATTTAATAATATGGAGTTAATAGAAGCGTCTAAAAACTGCAAGTTGATTTACCAAGGGAAACAACAACCTATCTGTTATATCGTGATTAAAGGTGCTGTCCAATCAAGTATGGTCCACGATAATAAACAAGCAAAATTATCGGTTATTGGACCTGGAACTCTTTTTGCTGGAGTCGCATGTATTGATAATGATTCCTCTTATACTGTGACATTCTCAACATGTGAGCAGGCGCTTTTATTGAAAATAACCGATACTTCTCTTAAACATTTTCAAGAAGAGCATCCTTCACTTTGGTATAAATTGTTTACTCTCATTTGCGCTTCTCTTGTGGCCTTGGAAAAATCCATTGATAAGTTAGATATCAGGCTTCATATTGAAACATATAACAGGTAAAAAATTATGTGCAGAATATTATCTTATCTAGGAAAACCTATCTTAGTCGAAGAGCTACTTTATAAGCCTGATAACTCTTTTATCAAACAAAGTTATCACCCTAAATATATGTCCCATTTATTGAACTTGGCGGGTTTTGGCATTGCAGCCTGGGATAACACCTCGCATAACTCGCGATTTCCTCATGTCTATAAAACACCTCAGTTACCCTTTTACGATGAGAATTTAAAAAATTTTTCTTCAAAAATCTCTCCGCATTGTCTTCTTGCTCATTTAAGGGGAGTTTCTTATCACGACAGACAAATTATTTCGAATCAAAATGTTCATCCATTCGTGTTTCCTCACTCGAATGTTGTTTTAGCACATAATGGTTCGCTCAGTAATTTTGCGGCTATGCGTTATGATTTATTGGAATTTGTTAAACCAGAGTATTGGAAAGATATCACTGGTACAACAGACAGTGAATGGATTTATGCCGTCTTTTTATCCCAGCTTTCAACATCAGTAGGTAATTACGAAACTGAAGAAATTACCAAGGCAGTGATTGAAACATTAAAAATTCTACAGCGAGTTCGTGCAAAACGAAACATTAAAATTAACTCACCTGTTAATTTATTTCTATCCAATGGTGAATTTATCGCTGCCACTCGTTTTGTATTGGATTACGGTTGGTATTCAGAGGCACAAACCGAAGCCCATTCTGGTTATCATTCCCTGTGGTATACTTATGGCGATAGTTATGGCTTTTATGATAATGAATACAAAATGAAAGGAGGTTCTGTTAAATCCAGCATTATCATTGCCTCAGAACCATTAACGGAAGACACCACAACCTGGCTTGAAGTACCCGAATATACATTAGTTATTGCTAGCCATGTTGATAATGAAATTAAAATTGTTTCACAAGACATTGATATTTAAGAATCGATAAGATAACGCCAACTCAGCAAGCCTAGATGGATGTAATTAATCTTGCCAGTAGGACACACCATTTGCGGAATAGCTCGTGCAAATCGCAACTGTAACAAGGCAGTGCGAGTTGTTTTGCTTAAGATATTTATTCGCCAATGCTTAGTACTGTATGTTTTTTTCCCATGAATAGTCTTAAGGCATGCAAAGCTATCTAATTTTTCAACAAGATAAAAATACCTGTGCTTATCCTCATTGAGAGTACATCCTCTAGCGCTAAGTAGCGAAATGATGGTGTTCTCATCTTGTTGATCAACAACGCAATTATCGTTATCAGTCCATAGTTTTTTTAAGAGCTGTTGTCCATAAAATTCCAGATTATGAAAATCCTCTTTTTTCTCAACACTGCGATTTAAACTTTGATAATATAAAAATGTGGTTTTTATGGCAGATAAAACAAGTATCGATAGCAATGACAACATCATAATAGTCACCAACAACACTAACCCGTCTTGATTTCTAGAATGCCCGCACGTTTGTTTCAACATCGACAGTCTCACCATTGCTTAAAGTTAATGACATTTGCAACAAGGCAGTCCCATGATTTAATGTCAATGTTGAAGAAAGATGGTTGACTGCTGAGGTTAACTCTTCCGCATGATCTCTTTGATAATACATTGCCTTTTTGCCTAACCTATTATTTTGAATAAAAAACCGCTCCCCTATCCACTCACCCAAGTAAACAGGTTTTATATAATCAAAATTTAGCGGGGTTTTCAGTGTAATTGTTTGGTTGCCATTTGTTCGTTGAATAGTGGCTATCTCCTTCACTTCAGCGTGATAGCAATCTGCGATGAGTATGTTCTCTCCCGCAGTGTAGGCATTGCTTTTGCCAATCGTAAGAACATTCGATGTAAGCGTGAAAACTGAATTAAAATGTTCACTCATTCGATTGACAGACAGTTCCTGGTTTTTACTTATGGTTACAGGAAGAAGTCTTTTCTTGGTGCGTGCATCGATACTTTCTAACCAATTAAGGCCTACACAAGGCGTAAATCCTGCACGGCGGATGCTATCCCTGAGCAAATCCTCTACCCAATCAAGCTCCAGTGCATAATCCAATAGGGCGTTCATCCGGTTGTATTGTTGTTTTACCGTTAAATAATGCCCTGTGAGTGCAGCTAAAATTAAGCTACTTAGAAAAAGAGTGAGCATAATTTCAATTAAGCTCAGTCCGTGATGTTTTGTTATCACAAAAATAATTTCCATTGTAATTTGCAACAATCAGTGTCAGCCAACTTCCCCCCCCAAAGAATTTGTATCAGGATTCCTTGTGGTATAGATATTTGTTCCAATTTAAAAAGCTGTGGTACGGCTGTAAATGGGAAACGTCCAAGAAAACGTTCAGAGTTATTATCCAATAATCTAAGGGCTTGTGAGCGCTGTTGTATATGCAACAACGAGTGACTCATATGTTCCTGGTGATTAAGAAGTGATAAAGAAATACTACTGAGTAATATTAAAGCAATTAATAGCTCAATTAAAGAAAAGCCTTGCGAGAGTTTCATAGTCCATTCCAGTGGATGCTTGCTTGCACGCATAGCTTACCCGTGTTTTTTGCTTCACACAATGAATTTCTCTTTGACAAGAATGACTGAAATTATTCACTTTTTAAGAGCTCTTAGGTAATATCGAAGTCTTTCGGTTCTAAGGAGAGTCCGTTGTCTTGCGACTACCATCAATTACCTCATTTAGGTATTCAGTCATTAAGTCCGTATATTCCAGGAAAAGCTGTTGAGGAGTTAGCGCGTGAACAAGGTTTAATCGATATTGTTAAACTTGCGAGTAATGAAAACCCCTTAGGTTGCAGCATTAAAGCCCAAGAGGCCCTGGCTAAATTATCCAGGGTGCAATTAGCAACTTATCCCTCTCCAATGAATCATCCGCTCCGATTTCGATTGAGCAAAAAATTAGGTGTTAGTGAGGACATGCTTACACTCACTAATGGCTCAGATTCACTCTTTTCATTAATATTAACAACCTTTGCCCTTCATACCGGCAAAAAAATGTTAACCCACGAACATTCCTTTATTTCCTATGGAATTCAGGCACAAACCCTAGGTATTCCCCTTCAAAAAATACCACTAAGAGCCGATTGGCAAGTAGACATTGACGCGTTAATTAAATCAAGCCAGGTTAATACTGCTGTGATATTTCTAGCAAACCCTAATAATCCAACGGGTATATTTATCAACCCTGAAAAAATTAAGCATCTTCTGGATAATGTACCCAACAACACGATTGTGGTTTTAGATGAAGCTTATTATGAATATGCGTATGCTAAAGAGGACAAAACCACGCTTCATTGGTTGCAGCAATATCCTAATTTAATCATTACCCGTACTTTTTCCAAGGCCTATGGTCTTGCTGGATTACGATTAGGTTATGCCATAGCCAGACCTGAAATTACTGAGTTATTGCTACGTGTACAACCTCCATTTGCAGTGAATGAAGCCGCTCTTGAAGCAGCAAATGCTGCGATAGATGACGATAGTTTTGTGGCAAAAACTGTCGAACTCAATCGTCAAGGCATGGAGCAATTACAACAGGGTTTCAATGCTTTAAAATTAAACTATTTGCCGTCTCATTGTAATTTTATTATGTTTGATTGCGACATGGACGCAACTGTTGTCTACCAAAATTTATTAAAACAAGGCATCATTGTCCGACCATTAACCCCCTATAAATTGCGCAATCATCTACGTGTAACCATTGGAACATCTACCCAGAATGCACGTTTTCTTGAGCAATTACCCCTTTGTCTAGTTCAAAATTAGCAGGAGTTGAAAGAATGAAAACTGATTTAAGTCAAAAACACTGTGAATCATGTGAAGGAATTGGCCAAGCTCTTACCGCAGAGCAGATACAAAATTTAATGCCTCAATTGGATAAGCATTGGATGGTTCAAAGCGATAACAAAGAAATTAAGCGTTCTTTCAAATTCACTAATTTTTATGAAACAATGGCTTTCGTCAATGCAATCGCATGGATTGCCAATGTCGAAAATCATCATCCCGATCTTGAGGTCGGTTATAATTACTGTCATGTACGCTTTATGACGCATGCGCTAAATGGCTTGTCACACAATGACTTTATATGTGCCGCCAAAATTGATGCATTGTTAAACTAAAGCGGCTTGAATACTTGCGTCATTCTGACGTAAGTATTCTAACCCTGTGTTGCAACTGTTTTAAAACACAATAACTCTTCGAGTTCGGCTAATGAAGCGACTTCATAGTGTGGATTGATTCCTTCCGGTGCAGACTTTCTATGGACATTAAGCCAGCAAGTATCAAATCCAGCATTTAATCCTCCAAGAATGTCTGAGTCAGGATTATCTCCCACCATTAACACATTTTCTGGTGAAGGCTTACCCATCATTGAGAGTGCATGCTCAAAAATACCACGATGTGGTTTTGCAATGCCCACTTGTTCAGAAACGACTACTATCTCAAAAAAATCACCCAGGCCAGTGCGATCGAGACGTCTCTGTTGCATCTCGGTAAAACCATTGGTGATAATACCCAACCTGGCCTTTCCTTTAAGAGTATTTAACAAACTCATTGCTCCCTCTAAAGGAGTGCAAAGCTCAGCCATTGTTATAAGAAACGTCCTATTTAAATTCTCTGTCGATACCCGTAGTTTTGTAGCCCAATCGTTAAAGCGGCGATGTTGTAGCTCGTGAGCCGTGATACTACCATTCTGATAGTCTACCCATAATGCCTGGTTGACTACCTGATAAGCTTGATAATCCTGCCGGGTGAAATGAACATCAAATTTTAAAAATACACGCTGCAAACCACTAAATGCATCAAAGCAAAATAAGGTGTCATCTGCGTCAAATAAAATCCACTGATAGGTTTTCACGTTATTACCTCTACACAACCACTCAAGATTTTACCTGAAAACAGGCAAGAAATGACTGATCAAGTAAAAGCACATTGTTAACTTTTTTCACCCGCTAAAGCCTTTGGATGCCTCGGACAAGCCGAGGCACGTAGGGGAGGAATAAGGTACATCAACTTTACATCCCTACTTGCCTCGGCTTGTCCGAGGCATTAAGCGAAAATAGCTCACTCCTACATCGCCTACTTGCCTCGGCTTGTCCGAGGCATCCAGAAATCCCAGAAATCGAGGAGATATATCACCTATTGTAAATATCCTACGTCAAAACAGATATTTTTCTTGAAATGCTTTTCGAAAAAGAATTTAGGCGCATGCTCAAGTACTTTATTACGAAACCCAAACGGCTTGCGAATTTGCCCAGGATAGTGGGATGACATATTCCAGGATTGACTAACAATGCTGGTTGTCCGCTCGATTCTTCTGCCTGACTAGTCAAAGCATTCGTACTAATACCGTGTTGCAAAATATTGTTGTCGGGTGTCGCCTTATATTTTTCCAACAAAAAAGCACGCCGTTCAGCAGGACTCTCTTCTTTTGCCAGGCAAGCATTAATCCGCGCAAATCAATAAACCCTTCGTTCATTAATTGGAGCAATGCCAAAACGTTGTCCTGTTCCTTGAATTTCTGCCAAATCTGAAGGCTGCAAAGCCGCAATATCGACGCCTTCGAGCGCTTGCTCATCAATCAATTTGTAATACACGCCATATAATTAATAGCAGCTGCTATAGCCTCATCAGAACAATTTTTGTGGGGTGCGCCCACCTCTTTACACAAACCACCATGTGGCATTAATCCTTTACCAATGCTTACTCTATAGAGCAAGTAGTCCATCGCTGTTTGAAATTGAGACGGATTTTTTTGCGATTGAATTGCTGCTTTCTGAAATCGTATAGCCCATGCTTTTTTATTAAAAGCAGCAGGGGCATGCATGCCTTTAGCAAACCGTGGAGAATGGCATGTTTTACAGGTTATCTCATAAGTTTCCTTACCTAAATTACTTGCCAGGAGGATGGTATTAAACGAAATAAGAAAAATAAATAATATTGCTTTCATTGGATACTCCTGTAAAAAAAATCATTGAACTCTCAATTCATTCCCAATTGTAACAGCTAACAATAGAAATTTTTATTAGATTTTAAGAACTCATATGCTTGCCTATGCCTACAGTATTCCTCGTAATTTAAAGCTGTACGAAGCCCAGGCAAATATTCTATCAAGCCATAGCTTCTAGGCATGGGGGCTAATTGGATGAATTAAGCGTCAACCCGTAATTGCTTGGTTCTATTTCTGAGGTAGTATTGTCCCCATGGAAAAAACCAATTTTGTTTTCTTCAGAGAGTTTATAAGTAGAAATTCGTGGAGTACTAGTCCAGGAAACAGAAGTATTTTCCATCTCCATGTGAGGAGATTTAACCCCCTCATTCTCTTTCAAATTTTGATATGTCATGAGAAAAGAATTAAACGCATTAATCTGCTTACATACCGCTTTTTTACTTATCTTTTCCTGAATAGAGTCAACAGATGTAAAGGCTGAATAAATGCCACAGCCAACTGCCAAAATTAATATCATTATGCCCAATACTGGGGCAGCAGAAAAACCCGACACTATCCCAAGACCTGCCAATAATCCCATGAACCCTGCGCTACACCCTGCTATGGTTCCAAAGGCTCCTACAAATCCGAGAAAGGCACTGTAGATCAAGGTGCTAGAGGTTATTGAATTTTGGCATTTCATGGTGGCAGTGGTGACAAGATGATTAACAATATTGGCAACTACTGTATTTTTTTCATTTTCTAATAGTTGCTCATAATTATTTTGCATAATCAGTATCGTTAAATAAGCTTTAAAGTCGTGATACTTTTCTTGCTCAATCCCAAAGTCGCATAGACTAATGGGGGTATTTTTTTGTGCAGATGGATTCGCTGATAAATTTAAATTTTTAACCGTCTGATTAATGTTGAAATACAACTCATTACAACGCGTAATAAATTTATTATTTAATTTATTCTCTTCGTTCTTATAATTTTGATACGAAAAATAGAAAATGGGGACACTGACAATTAAAAACAGACTACTACAAAAAGCGCCCAATGCAACGGCAGTCGTCCCACCAGAACCGAGACTTAGCGTTGAGGTCACAATACCAAATATAGGCCAAGCAACCCCTGCTCCGGTACCTATTCCTTCGAAAAATGGTCTAATAATAGACATATTCTGATTCAACCTTGTACCGCAAACATCGCGGTACAATAAGATTTTTTTGATTGCTCATTAATTAAATGAAAGACATCTTAAGGTCTATCATCCACTTCCTTGCGCTGACTGGGAAGGAAATCCTTTCTATCTAATCCCATTGCCACAGCTAAAGCCCCTGCTACATAAATGGAGGAATAGGTTCCCACAACAATCCCGATAATCAATGCAAGAGAAAACCCGCGAATTGTCTCTCCACCATAAACAAACAGAGCCACAACAACGAACAAAGTGAGCATGGATGTCATTATTGTTCGTGATAGCGTCTGGTTGATAGAGATATTCATAATCTCTAAAGACGTGGCTCGGCGAATTTTGACAAAATTTTCTCGCACACGATCAAATACTACAATGGTATCGTTTAGAGAGTAACCAATAACTGCCAATAAGCCGGCTAAAGCCTTAAGGTCAAACTCAATACCAAACATAGCAAAAACACCAAGGATTAAAACCGGATCATGAATCAGTGCAACAGCTGAGCTTACCGCCAAACGATATTCAAATCGCATACCGATATAAATCATGGTTGCCAGCAAAGACACAATAACCGCTAATGCCCCTTTAGTTGCCAATTCTTGCCCCACTTGCGGACCCACAAAGTCAACTCGTTGCTTTGTGGCTCCCGGCAGCTGCTCCATAACCTTATCAACTAATGCAGTTTGATCAACGTCAGCTCGTGGCGCAATACTAATAAGAACATCTTTGGATGTTCCATAACTAATAACCTGCGCTTCCTTGAATCCGGCTTTATATAAATTTTCGCGAATACCCTCTAAATTGGCTGCATTTGGATAGGACACCTCAATTTGGGTACCCCCCGTAAAGTCCAACCCCCACTTCAAGCCATTAATAAATAAGGCACCAATGGATACCACAAAAATAAGCGCAGACATCAGGGCGGTCCACTTTCGTGCCCCCATGAAGTCTATCTTTGAATTTGGATTAAAAAATTCCATCTAAGCCTCGCTCAAATACCAATTGAAAGTTTTTTTACAGTGCGACCGCCATAGTACCAATTTACGATAGCGCGCGTGTAAGTGATACTGGTTATCATCGACGTCAGCAAACCTAATGATAAAATCACCGCAAAACCACGCACAGGCCCACTACCAATTGCAAAAAGAACAATCCCTACAATAAGCGTCGTCACGTTTGCATCAACGATAGTCGCAAACGCTCGATCATAACCTGCATGGATAGCTGCTTGTGGTGATAGACCATTACGCAATTCTTCACGAATTCTTTCATAAATTAGAACGTTGGCGTCTACTGCCATCCCCACTGTTAATACAAACGCTGCAATTCCTGGCAATGTCAATGTATTACCAATCATTGACATGAGGGCACTCAGCAAAATTAGGTTTAAAAACAATGCTATATTGGCAACCAGACCAAAAAAGCGGTAATAGACAAGCATAAGCACCAGGATAAGTCCCATACCAACTTCAAGGGAAACTAATCCACGATGAATATTTTCCTTACCCAGAGAAGGTCCGACTGTTCTTTCCTCTACTGGGTAAATTGCAGCAGGTAACGCACCAGCACGTAATAGCAGTGCTAAATTACTTGCTTCTTTACTGTCTGAAAGACCTGTAATCTGGAAGTTATTTCCTAACGCATTTTGAATAACAGGGGCACTGATGACTCGCTCTTCACGTTGAGTAACACGCTTTTCAACGCCATCAATGGTGTAGGTATTTGTTTTAGTTTCTACAAATACAATCGCCATACGTTTACCAATATTTTCACGAGTGATTTTGGTAAACAGGCTTTCTCCACCACCTCCCAGTTGAACTTGAACAGCAGGTGTACCTGTTTGCTGATCAAAACTTGAGACAGCACTTGTAATAGAGTCACCACTCAATACGATCTGACGTTTCAACAGAATAGGATGTCCATCCATCATGTACAATTTACTATTAACAGGAATAACCCCAGTTTGTTTAGCCAATTGTGCGTCATTATCCTGATCCACAAGATAGAATTGCAACGTCGCTGTTCCCCCAAGGATTTGTTTGGCACGAGCAGCATCCTGGATACCAGGCAAATCAACCCCAACTCGAGTTGCGCCTTGCTGCTGCACAACAGCTTCACCGACACCTAGTTCATTAACGCGATTACGTAAAATACTCATTGTTTGATCAATCGTATTTTGACGAATCTCATTAAGCTCAGTGGGCGATAATACAGCTAACACTGAATAAGTGGCATTGGATTGAGAGATAAGCAAGTTCGGAAACTTGTTCTTCACTTCCTGCAAACCGCTATCCATTGTTGATTCATCACGAAAACGGATATCAATTCCTTTATCAGCAATATAGCGAATACCCACATAGCGGATACCTGCCTCGCGCAGATCTTGGCCGATATTTTTCATCAAACCTTCATAATGACGACTAACGACGCTGTCAACATCGACTTCAAGAAGAAAATGAACGCCTCCACGCAAGTCTAACCCTTGCTTCATAGGCTCAGCGCGAATTGCACTTAACCATCTTGGTGTAGTCGGCGCAAGATTCAATGCAACGGTATAGTCAGAACCGAGTGCGTGTTTAATAGCATCTCGAGCTAATAATTGTGTATCTGTTGAAGCAAAACGAAGTTCTACACTATCACCTACAATGTTGAGTGCATTATATTTTATCTTCGCATCTGTCAGTACAGTACCAACTTGTTGCTTTAACTGCTCCATATCAACAAGGGCTTGTGAAGAAATTTGTACAGCAGGATCTTCGCTGTATAAATTAGGTATTGCGTAAATAAGGCCGATCACCGCAATGATGATCAGCATTAAATTTTTCCACAGAGGATATTTATTCTGCATATTGTTTCCCTAACTCAACTTAAAGGGATTTAAGAGTGCCTTTAGGCAAAACGGCGCTTACAGCACTTCGCTGGATGTTAATTTCAACATTTTCAGCGAGAGCAACTTTAATGTACTGGTCATCCATATTGACAACTTTCGCCAAAATACCACCGGAAGTAATAATTTCATCACCTTTCTTTATCTTACTAATCATTTCACGATGCTCTTTAGCGCGTTTATTTTGTGGTCTTATGAGCATAAAATAAAAGAGCACAAAAATAGCGACAATCATGATCAGCGAAAAAGTTCCATCAGCTTGTGCTGCGTGAGTTGTTGGGGCTGCAGCCATAGCATCGCTTATAAAAAAACTCATACCATTTCTCCTCAAATTCGCTGTTTAGTCATTGCTTACAACAGTTTTTTTATTAATTCTTGCATCGATATTGTCCCTAAAACCTTATGCAAAAAATAATAAACCGCCTATAGCCAGGCAAAGGTGCGTGACATCATATCTAGAATTCTATCGCTCGTAAATGAATGTCCGTAAATTCGTCGAATTTAAAGAAAGAATTACGAATAATTTTGACAGTAATACCCATTATGTTGGATAAGAAAACGCTGGCAGAGCAAAGGCGTATGGTTAATCAGATGGTGCAAATAAGCACGAGTAAACTGTTGCTGACAGGTAGGGCAGCCACAATTGCTATCAATCACCACATGTTGATGGGTCATCTCCTCAGCAAGTAAGTCGAGCACTTCTCCTCCACCATACACTTTCCCCGAAAAGGCAAGTTGAGAAGGCAGATTTGATTCCACCATAAGAGACTCGTATTGAGCGAGAGCCTTAAGTTGTTCTAAATCGAAATCACCCGTGAGATAAATTGGTTTAGTGTTGTAGCGCTCAATTTTTGTTTGTAATGCTGTAAACGAGGTAGACTGCTCATAAGACAGATACCAGCCAAAATGCTCATCCGAATTTATCTCAGGCACAACAAATGTTTTGGTAGCTTTAGCTAATGACGCGAGTCGTCTTGCATCAAAATCGGATGGCAAGATCACTGCGTCGGGTTGTAATTTTTCAATTAAAGAATAAATATCTTCTTTTGCAATTCGTAATATACTGCCATCAAAAGGCGAACGAATAACATAATCTCCTTGCTTATTAGCAAGCCGCAATGCCGCATTTAAAATCAGAAATCCCTGCCAGGGAATATAGGATTTCAGGTTTAAAAGATTCTCAAGCAAAGAAATCCCAGGCTTTAACAGTAAGGATTCTAAATAACAAGATACCGCTTGTATCCCAATTTCCTGCCAATTTGCCATTGTAAGGCAATTTCCAGCTTCAGTAGTTAATACTGGGATGAAAAAAGGTAGGCTCTTCATTGGTTGATTCATTAAAAATCCTTAACTAAAGCAATAAACTAGCATCGCCATAGCTAAAAAAGCGATACTTCTCGGCAATGGCTTCTTGATAAAGTGCCATTGCCTGAGAATGACCTATAAAAGCTGAAACCAGCATGAGTAATGTTGACTCCGGAAGATGGAAATTTGTTAGCAAACCATCGCAGATTTGGAATTGATAACCTGGATAGATGAAAATATTTGTGTCACGCTGACAGGGGTGCAACAGACCATCACAAGCAGCACTTTCCAAACTACGCAAAGCAGTTGTTCCCACTGCAATCACCCGCTTACCCGCTGCACGCGTCGCATTAACCATCTCCGACAATTCTTTAGTAATTGTAAACTGTTCGCTGTGCATTTTATGCTCTTTAATGTCATCACATCGAACAGGTCGAAAAGTTCCGGCGCCTACGTGTAAGGTTGAAAAGCCTATATTCACCCCTTTCTCTTTCAGTTCCTCTAAAATAGCCTCATCAAAATGCAAACCCGCAGTAGGGGCCGCTACTGACCCTTTATGCAAAGCGTAAACCGTTTGGTATCTGTCTAAATCCAACCGTTCATCGGGGCGAGTAATATAAAGAGGTAAAGGAATATGTCCTATTTCTTGTAACATGGCATCCATATCCCCTAAAACCTGACATTGATATAATTCATCATGTTTCGCGATAACTTCAATCGACCACCCTTTATCAAGATAAATGATCGAGCCTGCTTTTGGAGCTTTACTTGCCTTGATATGCGCTAAAAACGATTGATCGCCTTGTAAACGCTCCACTAGTAGCTCTACCTTACCGCCACTTGCTTTTTGGCCATAGAAACGTGCTGGAATAACTTTGCTGTTATTCATCACCAATAAGTCACCAGCTTCCAGAAACTGACTTATTCCTTTAAATTGATGATGGCTATTGCTCTGTGTTTGGCGATGGTGAACCAATAATCTTGAGTCACTACGATTGGGAAGCGGATATTGTGCAATCAACTCTTCCGGTAAATCGAAATAAAAATCTTGTTTTTTCATTTTTCAACCTGACAACAAATTGACTTAGTATATACCTATTTTACTTGAAATATGATATCAAAGATTTAACAATTTCAGTGTTTTACAAAATAAGGAAATTAAATGTTAGTAACCTTCTACAGCGATGCTTATGAAAATATTGTAATGTTTGGCCACATTGCTCAACATTTGTTAAAACTCATGGGACACAGTGGTACTGTTCCAGGGGCCATTATGGCCGAGGACATTCCTGACGCTTTATCACACTTACAAGATGGCCTTGAAAAAGAAAATAAGCAGCAGACAAAACCCGTGTCCACAACCAATAACGAGGATGATGACCCCATAGTCAGTTTAGCTCACCGGGCGCTACCCCTAATTAATATGCTTAAAGCAGCAGACACCAAGAAATGCAATATAATGTGGAAATAATTATTAAACAAAGCCGTGTTGTCCCCACGTAGCCTGGTTGGCGCAAAAGTGACAACCGGGTTATTGGTTATCCGGCAAACCTCGGTTGTCACTTTTGCGCCAACCAGACTACGCTAAATGTGTTGATCATGATTAAAGTAAACGATTACTTGCCAGCGACTTGCAACAGAACTATATTTTTACTTTGTTCATCTCGATAAGAAACATGACAAAAATAGCACTTTACTTAGCCGGAGGTGGCGCTCGAGGGGCCTATCAGGCTGGGGCTCTTAAAGCTATCAGTACCCTACTAAACTCGAAAAGAATTCCTTTTAACATGCTTACTGGCGCCAGTGTTGGCAGTATCAATACCGCAGTACTCGCTGAAGATGCACTGGATTTTTACGCGGCTACTAATAAATTAAGCGAATTGTGGGGCGAAATTACTTGTCCGCAAATTTTTAAGACAAGCTATTTTGCAGCCTATAAAACATGTATGCGTAATATGTGGAGCATGGTTTTTAAACAGCGCTTATTAGGACATATTCTTGATACATTGCCTTTGCGTGGGTTTCTTAGCAGCAACATTAATTTTAAGAATGTAGAAGCTGCCATTACAAATAAACATTTAGAAACCATTGAGATAATAAGTAACTGTTATGAAACCAAAAAAACCATTTCTTTTTATCAACACCATACCGAGGATTTTGAGGATTGGAACTATCCACTACATATCAGTCAGCGAGTCAATCTCGAAATGGAATATTTTCTGGCATCAACTGCATTGCCGTTGTTCTTCCCGCCCTCAAAAATAGATGGTTTTCATTACGGCGATGGTCATTTAGGGTTAGAGGCACCATTGCGAGGCGCAATTCATTGTCAAGCTAATAAAATTTTGGTGATAGGAAATCGACAATTAAAAGGAAGTGACCCCGAAAAATTACGAGATGGTGATATTGATTTCTCACGTGTTTTAGGTGGAATGATAAATGGCTTGTTTTTAGATAATCTTGATCGAGATATTGAAATGATTAACCACATGAATCATATTGCCCGCTTATTACCTCTTGAGCAGAAGCAACACTCACCCTGGCAAGGGGTGGAGATTTTACATTTGCGGCCCAGTGTCGATATTGCCACACTAGCACAATCCCATTACCACAACATCCCAATGTTTTTACGTCTTCTACTTAATTTTATGGGGGCGAAACGCCACTCAGGTGATTTATTGAGCTTTCTATTATTTGAAAAAGAATTCACTCGTGAATTAATCAAACTTGGCTATGACGACACAATGGCGATACGAGATTCAATTTTGAAGTTTTTCGATTGTTAATCATTCCGGTAAATGACGTATCCTGCTTGCATTCATGGTACTATACTATCCTTTTAATTTGGTGTTATTTGTACCATGTTAACTTTGCGTCAAATTACTCTTTCTCGCGGCAATAAAATTCTTCTTGAGAATGCAAGCGTAGCGCTGCATGAAAAGCAAAAGATAGGTTTGGTAGGCCATAATGGCTGCGGAAAATCCAGTTTGTTCGCATTAATCCTTGGGGATCTAATTGCGGATACTGGGGAGTGTCTTATCAACCCTCAATTACGAATTAGCCATCTTTCACAACAGTTACCAGATAGCGATGATCCCGCGCTTGATTTTGTTCTAGCAGGCGATGAAGAATATTTAAATCTACAAAAACGTCTGGCTCTAGCCGAGAAAAAAGAGGACCACAGTGAAGTTTTGCTTTGCCATGAACTACTTACACAAACAGCCGGTTACAGCAAACCGGCCAAAGCAGCAGCTATTATGGCTGGTCTTGGATTTAAAACAGAAGAACAAAAAAAATCAGTAAATAGTTTTTCCGGTGGTTGGCGAATGCGGCTTAGCCTTGCTCGCTGTCTCATGAAGCCCGCTGACTTATTATTACTCGATGAGCCCACCAACCATCTTGATATGGAAGCCATTTTTTGGCTTGAAAAGTGGCTTAAGCAATGTCCCAGCAGTATTTTGTTGATTTCGCATGATCGTGAATTCCTAGACACCTTTGTGACGCACATCCTTCATATCGAGCAGCAATCGATGAGTTTGTACAGTGGCAACTATAGTCGCTTTGAACAAACAAGAGCGCAGCAGATGGCGTTACAGCAGATGATGTACGAGAAGCAACAACAAAAGATCAGTCACATGATGGCCTATGTTAATCGCTTTCGTGCCAAAGCATCAAAAGCCAAACAAGCTCAAAGTCGACTCAATGCCATTGAAAAAATGGATGTTGTGGCGCAAGCCCAAGTGGATTCCCCCTTTTCTTTTAATTTCTATCCTTGTCAAAAAGCTGGCAATCCACTCTTGCGTTGTGAGCAAGTCAATGCAGGTTATAGTGATGATGCCCTCATTTTGAGAAAGCTAAATCTGGTACTCAATCCTGGTGACAGAATTGCCTTACTTGGACCTAATGGTGAAGGAAAATCTACATTAATTAAAACCCTTACAGGTTCTCTACCTCCTTTGGCTGGCGATATCTATCGTTCACCTCATTTGCAAATCGGTTATTATGCACAGCATCAGTTAGACGAGTTGGATAATAATTTAAGCCCTCTGGCCACCATTCAAGCGCTTTCACCTGATGCGAAAGAACAAACCATCCGTGATTACCTAGGTGGATTCAACTTTGTTGGTGACATGGCCGTCAAATCCATTCAACATTTCTCCGGCGGTGAAAAAGCCAGGCTTGCCTTGGCAAAACTTGTTTGGCAAAAACCCAATTTATTATTACTTGATGAGCCTACTAACCATCTTGATCTTGGTATGCGGGCGGCCATAGAAATTGCGCTACAAAGTTA
Organism: Legionella hackeliae; assembly: GCF_000953655.1. NCBI lineage: Bacteria > Pseudomonadati > Pseudomonadota > Gammaproteobacteria > Legionellales > Legionellaceae > Legionella > Legionella hackeliae. The sequence goes on along the minus strand of NZ_LN681225.1, from coordinate 1,019,539 downwards.
TGAAGGCGCCTTGATTTTAATTTCTCATGATCGTCATCTACTGCGCACAACCGTTGATGATTTTTATTTGGTCTATCATAAACATGTGCAAGCATTTAAAGGTGATTTGGATGATTATCATAATTGGTTACAAACTAGAGAAACTGTTAAAGACACGGCATCCACTTCAAATAATAATCAGTATCGTGAAAAGAAATCTTTGCAAAATCGCATGAAAAAATTGGAGCAAATGGTTGAACAATTTAACGATAAACTAGTGCAACTTGAGCATAAATTATCTGATTTGTCGCTTTACGAAGAAGGCCAGCAACAACAGCTGCAGGTATTGTTGAGCCAGCAAAAAAGATTACAACAGGAACTGCTCACAACGGAAGAAGAATGGTTAAATGTTATCAGTGAGCTTGAGCAGTTTTAATAATTTAACATTAACATATTAGAGTGTGTTGCCTTTCATCTCAACACCACGGCAGGCCCCAACTCTAAGGTGAATTGTCAAAGACTTAAAAAATTACTAACGAAGCAATTGACTATTAAGGAGATCCCAATGCGGCTGCGTAAAATTTTTACTGCTTTACTAAGTTTCTGCACTCCCTTCATCGCCCTGTCAGCAACAAATGCTAATGCTGCTTCATTACATCTCGATTGGTTAGATAAATCAATGAATCCCGGCGAAAATTTCTTTGCGTATGCGAATGGTAACTGGCAAAAACAAAATCCAATTCCACCCGAATATGAGAGTTGGGGTACTTTTTACGTGATCCAGGATAAGCTTCAAAATGTGATTCATCAAATGCTTATTGCAGCGGCAAATGATAAAAATGCAAAGCCTGGCAGTATCGAGCAAAAAGTAGGTGATTTTTATTTTAGTGGTATGGATGAGACACTGATTAATAAGGTTGGTGCGACACCGCTAAAGCCCGAATTTGATCGTATTGAAGCCATTAGAAATACTGATGAATTGCAAACTGTTATTGCCCATTTACAAATGATTGGTGTTGATGCCCTTTTTGGGGTTGGCAGTATGCAGGATTTTAAAAATAGTCAGGAAATGATTGGAGCAGTTATACAGGCAGGCATAGGATTACCTGATCGGGATTATTATTTAAAGGACGATAAAAAATTTGCGCAAATTCGTGAAGCATACCTACAACATTTGACAAAAATGTTTGAATTATTGGGAGACTCTCCTGAAAAGGCTGCAAAAGAAGCAAAAGCAGTCATGGCTATTGAAACTACCCTTGCCAAGGCGTCATTGTCACAAACTGAATTACGTGATCCTTATACCATTTATCATATCATGGATCGCAAACAGTTAGCCGCAGCCACACCTAATTTCTCCTGGCCACGCTATTTAACAGCCATTGGGCAATCCCATCTTCAATCAATCAATTTAGCAACTCCTGATTTTTTCAAGAAAGTGAATGAAATGATCCCTACTATTTCGTTAGATGATTGGAAAATTTATCTTCGTTGGCGATTAATTGATTCCTTTGCGTCGTATCTGTCGCAACCCTTTGTTGATCAAAATTTTAAAATGACTTCAGCGATTGGTGGCGCAGAAAAATTATTGCCTCGCTGGAAGCGAGTAGTTAATACCGAAAATGGCGCGTTAGGATTTGCTATTGGCAAATTGTATGTTGAGAAATATTTTTCATCGGAGTCTAAACAACAAGTTATGGATATTCTACAAAATATCCGCAAAGTTTTGCGCCAAGACTTGCAAACTTTAGCATGGATGGCCCCAGAAACTCGTCAGGCCGCCCTTAAAAAATTGGATTTAATGGAAGAGCGCGTGGGTTATCCTGAAAAATGGTGGGATTATTCTACTCTCAAAGTCGACCGCGGACCGTATGTACTTAATGTTATTCGTGCCAATGAATTTTTAGTAAAACGAGACCTTAACAAAATCGGTAAGCCAGTTGATAGAACAGAGTGGCATATGACACCACAAACAATTAATGCTTACTACGACCCCTCAATGAATAATATTAATCTTCCTGCTGGAATTCTTCAGCCACCTTTTTTTGATCCCAAAGCGCCTGCAGCAGTGAATTATGGTGCTATTGGTTTTATCATTGGCCATGAAATCACGCATGGTTTTGATGATAAAGGGGCTTTATTTGATGGTCATGGCAATCTAAAAAATTGGTGGACTTCTGAGGATCTCAAAAAATTCCAGGCAGCAACCAATTGTATTGCAGACCAGTTTTCTCAGTATAAAGTGAATGGGGATTTATCAGTTCAAGGTAATCTTGTGGTAGGCGAAGCCACTGCTGATCTTGGCGGCTTAACCTTGGCCTATAAAGCATTTCAATCCTCCAAAGAATTTAAAGATGCACCAACAATTGCAGGCTTTACACCAGAACAACAATTCTTTTTAGGTTCAGCACATGTTTGGGCGAGCAATATTCGCCCCGAGAAGGCTCGTGATTTAGTCACTACTGACCCTCATCCACCCATGATCTATCGCGTTAACGGGACTTTAGCAAATATGCCAGAATTTCAAATGGCTTTTTCTCTTTTAGAGAGCAGTCCCATGGTCAATAAAAATAGATGTGTTATTTGGTAAGATTTTAGTCTTCCCCGCTTAGGCGGGGAGTATAGTTTAGTTCAAAAGTTATCAGTGCACCGCTCAAAAATTGTTTAATAAATTAGCCAATTAAAATAATAGCGGTTGTGTCAAAATTTCCATGTCATGAGCCATCAAACGTCGATTGGCACGAAAATAAGTCATGGGTGAATGTTCGAGCAAATCAGAGAATTTTTCCATATAAATACAGGCATAGCGATCGACCTGAGAAGCAAAATAGGTTTCTTCTGCCCCAGCACGAAATACACGCCCCCAACGCTCATTGTAAAACGTTTTCTCTTCATTCAGTAATTTCGTTATTTGCACATCCAATGCAGAAACTTGCTGTTGAATTTCAGAAATTTGCTCATTGAATTCCGTAGTTTTTTCTTCTAGACAGCGGCTATATAGTTCAATATTCTTTTGTTCCAGCGCTTTTTTAACATTCATTGCTTCGACAATTTTCTTTTCTACAGGCAATGCTTTTCTTTGTGATTCAATTTCTTCGCCTAACTCTTCAACAACTAAAGCAGTCCGCCAGTTACAATCCTTTTTCAAACGTAAAATATCACCGTAAATATGGTCACCAATATATAAAATATCATCACCATTAATTGCCAAGTCTTCAGTAAATTTTCTGGCATTTCCGCCCTGATATACGCCAGGTGTTATAGGTCCTGTGGCATTTGTCATTGAACCATTTTCAGGATTCACTGTTAAAAATCTTAGATTATCATAAAAGAAACGTGGTTTATGGGCTAAAGTAATGACATATTCAAACAAATCCCGCCAATTTTGCCCTTCTTCCAGGAAGGGAGAGAAGGCATACTCCAATAAAACATTGGTGTAATAATATTCAGAATTGGTGAGTAAAAAAAACTTTTTCCCATAACGTATATATCGCTTTAAACCTTCAACAACAGCCCGTTCTTTTAAAACATAATTCTCCATATTCTCAACAATGAATCCTTTCAAACTTCCATCAGCATGCGCTTTATCTACGGAGCTTAAGACATCTAAAGCAATGGTTGCATAATTTGGCAAGTCGGCAGGTCGTTCATCTTTTAAGTCGACCAATTGGCTGTAGAGTACACAAAATGCAATCGAAAATGAGGTATCGATAGCAATGTAGTTACGATCTTTTAAATCCACATAGATACTGCGATAAATTTTCTTTTGTTCTGCAAAGCTAATTTCTTTTGTTCCATGGTAGCTTTGGCGAATAGCCGCATAACGACTAAGCTTTAAAATATTGCCATTTTTACTATCGATGATTAAGCCACGAATTGAACTGTCAAAATTAAATTTAAATTTTCTAATATCTTCAGGATATTTTTTATCATTAATTAACTTCTCAACAACCAGTTGGTACACCAAAGTTTCAAAATTTTTCGTGTTATAACGAATTAAGGTGTGATCCATGTCCAAGCCAATGTATTTGATCTTTTTCATGTTTAAAATGCGGTTTACAAAAACTTTTTGATTCATATGTTTTCCTCAAAATCTATTTGCAACTTTTATATCCCTAAGTTGAAAAAATCTGCATTAGGCTTGGATTAAATAATCGGGACGATATTAATCGCATCATTTCTAGTTAGCAATAGACGTATACGAATTCCTTACCAATTAATGACCTTATCATCATAATTACGTAAAGCCTCACCATGGCTTTGATCTTTATGTTTCTCAATAACTTTTAACATGGATTGAACACTTTTTTCAGCATCAAGTTGCGCCTCAACACCCCCCATCCTTGTCTTTACCCAGCCAGGATTTAATAACATTACTTTAATACCCTCTTGGCTAACATCCAGAGCAAAAGAACGCATGACACAATTCAGTGCAGCTTTACTGGCCCGATAGGCATAACTTCGCCCCCATTGATTATCACTAATACTTCCCATAGCGGAACTAATATTAACAATTAGTTTTTCATTCCCTTTAAGCAAAAGAGGCAAAAACGTGTCACTTACTTTAAGTGCACTGAGACAATTGACATTCATAACCTGCAAGAAATTATCACGATCAATGTTGCCTACAGTAACACCAGACTGCCCACTAATACCCGAATTATTAATAATCCAATCCAATGCAATATTTTTTAATTCCTTTGCCAAACCTATGATTTGTCGATCATCGGTCACATCAAGAGGATATATAGAAATATTATTTTTTGTTTTAGCATAATTTTTTAAATCATTGGCTTTCTCAGGATCACGACATGTTGCAATAATTTGATTATTTTGTTCGCTAAGCTGTTTAACAAACTCTAATCCTAAACCTCGATTACTTCCTGTAATTAATACTGTTCTCATTTTTTCTTCCCTTTGGAAAATCCTATGCGCTTATATCATTTTATAGCAAATATAGGCGGATTTCTGACAAGATGTGTTATACTCACACACTTTTTTGTCAGAGTATTTGCTATGTCTGTTTATAAACTCATTATGATTGGTCCAACCAAGGTTGGCAAAAGTGAAATTTTTAACCGCTTTACGGGTAAAAAATTCAATGCGGCTCATAGTGCAACCATTGTTGGCGATTTTTGTCTTCTGAAGGATGACTCTGACCGAGTGCAATTGTGGGACTCTACTGGAGAATTGAGCGGCTTTAGCCATGTGTTTTATAGAGATGCAACTGTAGGAATATATTGCATAGATTTGAGCAATCCTGCAGAACAACAAGATGCAATCGCGTTATTTAGAGGATTTAATCCAGGAAAAAAAATCATTTTAGTAGGTACTAAAATGGATTTGCTGGGAGACACGGTAGATGAACAAAATAATGCAGCGCAAGAAATCTTAGAGAAAGTACCGGGAAAATTTGCTGAACGTATTGCTATTTCGGCTAAAAATGACACACAAATAGAAGACTTAAAAGCCTTATTAATAAAAACTGCTCTTGCACCTATTGATTCGTTTGATGCTGTTCTGGATTCTCTACCTGGTGAGTCCGCATTACATGCAACCTTTACTTATTTACAAAAACAAGCCAAAAGCCTGTCCTCTAAGCAATATGAATGTATTGCCACGTTTAGTAATGAGTTGGCAAAAAAACTTTTAGAAGACAACGGGGCATCGCAAAAAGCCGAAGCCATTAAACAATTTACAGAAAAATGCGCACTTTACTTAGAAGGCAAACATCCCAAGGTGATGAAAGCCGCTTTAGGTGTTGCTGCCGCCGCTTCTGTTACTCTGTTAGTCACTGCCCTAGGATTTGCACTTGGTATTTTAACTATCCCAAGTACAATTGTTATTGGACTTATTGCAACTGAAACTACAACGCTTGCTATTAGCACTGCAATTGGAATATACACAGGTGGTTTGACGTTTTTCCGTGGAGCAGGTAGCAGAGATGCTGTTGGAAAAATTGCTGTGGAAGCCAACGAATTCGATCCTAATCACTATAAAGCAACTTTTTAATGTTTAAAAACCCGTTTTTTTAAACGGGTTTAAACTAGTCTGGCTGTGTGGATTGGGCTTGAAATTGTTTTATTAATTCAATCACTTTGTCTTTCTTTTCAGGCCAATGTTCAACAACCTCATCATTGATTTTTTTACAGTTCTCAGCAACCCAAGGTCCTAATTGCAATAAAATGCCTGGGACTTTGATTTGTACGCACGCCGCAACTTGTCGTTGGGTTTCTTCGGTACACAAATCTCCTTCTTTAAAGCAATCACGCATTAATTCTTCGGTTAATAATTGCCAATTCGGTGGCGATTCAACGCCTAGAAATGCTTTATTCATAATTTGAGGTAAAGCCGTTGTCGAGATCCATTGCAACTGCATCGGCTTAATCCCATTGGCACAAATGTCTTTTTCAAACGCAGCCTCAAGCTCTTTAGCAATTACTCGTAACTTTTTTTGATCAAGACAGCTTAGAGTAGTAGAGAGTATATAGTCGGAGGCAGCAAACACAGGGAGATTAAAGAGAAATAGCATCATCGCCAGAAATATAGTTCCAATTTTACTCACAATGTCTCTCCATAGAACCGCAATAATACAATTATTGCACAAAATACGTGATTAAAACTTATCTGCTCCAATTTTTTCTCAATACATGCATAGAGTAAGATTGTTTTATTGCCTTAGTTATTGTTATGAATTATTGTTTTCTTTTATTTTATTCTAAAATAGTAATATGGAAATTAATCTTATTGCCCTCGCGATTCCTGTTTTTTTAATTTCAATGGCAATTGAGTATGTAATTTCTGTTGTCCAAAAAAAACAACTTTACCGCTTAAACGATTTCACCAATAACATTAGCTGCGGAATACTCGAACAGGTCACCATGTTGCCTTTAAAGGGCTTACTTATTTTTAGTTACCATTATTTCTATCAGCACTTCAGCGTCTTTGAGATAAGCCCACACTCCATTGTTGCCTGGTTTCTTCTATGGCTTGGCGTTGATTTTTGCTACTACTGGTTCCATCGCGCAAGTCATCGCTGTAATTTTTTATGGACAGGACATGCCGTTCATCACCAAAGTGAATACTACAATCTTTCGGTAGCTTTACGTCAAGGAATGGTACAAACCCTTTGTTCATGGGTGATTTATCTACCCTTAGCCTTTCTTGGCTTTCCTACCTGGATGTTCTTACTCGTGGTGTCAGCAAATACGCTTTATCAATTTTGGATACATACTCAACTTATCCAGCGCATGGGATGGTTTGAAGTTATTTTTAATACCCCTTCTCATCATCGTGTCCATCATGGAAAAAATCCTGAATACATTGATAAAAACTACGCAGGAAGTCTAATTATTTGGGATAAGTTATTTGGAACCTTTCAGAAAGAAACTATTCCTGCAGATTATGGAACCACAGAGCCACTCGCTTCCTGGAATCCTTTTTTTGCCAATGTCAAAGTGCTTTATGACACCTATCTTTACGGTAAAAAGTTATCGACGTGGCCTGAGCGCATGTTAGCCTTCTTCATGCCCCCAGAATGGATAGTCAAGCGATTAAATAAGCAATCAATAAATAATAAAACAAAACCTAATAAAGATGTCATCCAATATCCAGGTATCTATGTACTATTGAATCTTTCACTGACCATTTTATTGTCTGGGTACTATTTACTATTTTTTAATCCCAGTTTGCCCTTAAGCTGGATGCTAGGATTTTTTATCTTGATTACGCTTTATTTAATCGGGTTCGTACTCAATCGCGGTATAATTATTAATATCAAATATACCGAGTTTTTTCGCAGTATTTTAGTATTAATAATTTTCCATCTGATGTTCGAAAGTTATGTCATTGACTTCATTGCAATGATTGTATTTTTTATAGTCAATGTATCCGTTTACCAAAAACGTTTTTTGCCTGATCTTCTTTCGTTGCAACTTCACAAGAAATAAAATGTTTTGATTACAACTCATCGAGTCTTAGCGATTGTTTAATATTCCAAAACTCTTTCCAAGGGTCATCTTTTAATTTTTTGAGTCGCTGGGGCAAAGTATGAATAGTATAGAAGGTATCTTTGATGTCATTGGTTAATTCATCCCAATGAATTGGGGTAGCGACCGGCGCATGTAAACGAGCTCTGGTGGAGTAGGCACTAATAGCAGTAGCACCTCGCTGATTACGCAAATAATCAACAAATATTTTGCCCTTCCTTTTTGCCTTTGCCATATTAGTCACATAAGCGTTGGGATTTATTCGCTCCAGAAATTCGACAAAAACATGGGTAAAATTTTTTACTTCTTCCCAGTTATATTCAGGGAAAATAGGAACAACAACATGTAAGCCCTTTCCTCCTGTTGTTTTGACAAAACAGGTAAGTTTAAATGCTTCCAAATGTTTTTTAATTTCAAATGCAGCTTTTACAACCTCCTTCCACGAAACATCAGTTCCGGGGTCTAAATCAATGGTGATCATGTCAGGTGACTCGACATTATCAATGCGACTTCCCCAGGGATGAATTTCTAATGCTCCTATTTGCACCAAACTCAACAAACCCTCTTTATCCTTTAGATAAATATATTGCTCTACCTCATCATCAGACTTATTTTTAATGGGGATTGCGCAAAGTGCTTTAGGGGTGGATTTGTAATAATGTTTTTGATAAAAACACTCCTTATAGCTTTCTGGGCATCTTACTAATGTTAAGGGTCTATTTCTGACAAAAGGTAAGATAAATTCACTGATTTTATCATAATAATCATAGAGATCTTGTTTGGTAATATTATCTTGGTTATATAAAATTTTTTCAGGGCTAGAAATAGTGATCTTCCTTGACTGAGGTGTTTTTTTATTAATGGTTTTTATAGCCACCTCTTCCTCGCGTTTGATTGCTCCTGCCTCTTTATCCTTTCTTAATCCTTTAAAACTAGGATGTCTTAACTTTCCTTCCGATGTCCACTGACTAAACTCAACTTCTGCAATCAGGACGGGGTTAACCCATATCGCATTTTTGGCATCTGGAAAAATGGAGTTAAAGGGATTTTCATCCTTTAAATTTTTTTGTAATTCGGTATATACCTCTTTTAAAGAAGACTCGGTGAAACCTGTACCAACGTTTCCAGTATAGATTAATTCACCTTCATCATTAAAAACACCGAGAAGCAAGGAACGAAAATACTGTCTTGAGCGTTGAGGTTTAAGATAACCACCGATAACAAATTCCTGGCGCTTGATGCATTTGATTTTTACCCATGATTTAGAGCGTCTTTCCTGATAGGTACTTTGACTATCTTTAGAAATGATCCCTTCTAATCCTAATTCGCAAGACTTATTAAGAACGTTTTCGCCATGGCCGGCAATATGATCGCTGTATTGTAACGCTGATGGGGCATTCAGCAATAATTTTTCAAGAATTTCCTTTCGTTGTAATAAGGGTAGGCTCTTGAGGTTAAATTTCTCATAATACAACAAATCAAAAATATAATAGTAAAAGGGATAATCCTTATCGCCCTTCATTGCATTTTGCAAACGCTGAAAATCAGTTTTTTGCTTATCATTGAGTAGCACCACCTCACCATCGACTATGACTCTTGTAGCCGGCAAATGTTGCAATGCTTTAATGACATTTTTAAACTTTCTCGTCCAATCAATATTATTTCGAGATATCAAGCGAATTGATTTACCGTCTTTAAAAGCAATAATTCGATAGCCATCAAATTTAATTTCATGCAACCATTGTGAACCTTGGGGCGGCTTATCCACTAAGGTAGTGAGTTGAGGGGAAATTCGTTCTGGAAAGGGACTGGCTTTAAGTTCAGCAGGAATTAATCCATCGATTTCTTCTTTAATTTTTTTTTTCTCGCTACTCTCTAACCCCTCTTTAGTCCATATGTTGTCATAGTTTTCGGCAATTTCATCTAAGGATTTATCAGTTACAACACTATTTGGTTTTTTAAGAGTGATATCGTAATCATCTAACGGTCTTGCGAACTCATCCTCATATTTCACTAAAAACCAGGAGTTATCTTCATTTTTAAAACGAAAAAGATCCCAGCGGCCATGTAATTTCTTTGCATGTAATTCAAAACGCAAATGTCCTTTTTCATAAGCTTTTCGTGGATCCTCATCCAAAGGCTCCCATTTTCCCTCATCCCAAAGCATCACCGTACCGCCGCCATATTCCCCTTTAGGAATTACACCCTCAAAAGAACCATACTCAAGGGGGTGGTCCTCCACATGAACTGCCAAGCGTTTAGCGTTAGGATCCAGACAAGGTCCTTTTGGCACTGCCCAACTTTTAAGAACCCCATCAAGCTCTAAACGAAAATCATAATGAAGACGACTGGCTGCATGTTTCTGGATAACAAAGCGATAATTCTTATTTTTATCTTGGCGAATTCTTCCCTTCGGTTCTGGTGTTTTCTTGAAATCGCGTTTTCGGTGATAAATATCTAACCCCATGGAGTATGTCCTTTTACTCAAAGTATATATGCTAAGTATAGTTGAAACTGAATTTGAAAAAGATTTACTAGGGTTCTACTTTTGTAGATTCTCCCTCATCATCCTCACTATCCTCCTCCATGAGTGGATGATGGCTGTGCGTAACATCCTCTAATTTAAATACCTTCACTGATTTCGATTCGCTAGCCGTGCGAATAGCAGACAATCCTGGTTTTTCTGCCGTCGGATTACTTACAGTGGTTGTTGCCACTTTTCTAAGAGTATCCAGCATGTGTGGAGTGCTTAATTCTTGTTCATTGATTGCTTGGGGAGACATTAATGTTGTCAACAGTTTATCATGTCTTAGTTGAGCAATATTTTCTGTCATCTCTTGCGCTGTAACTCCGGCCGTAGCGGCTTCCAAATTTTTAGCGCCAGCTGCCTCACGGAAAAAGCCATTGACTGCATTTAAGAGCTGACTTACTTTTCCTGGAGCAAAGAGAAATTCGGAGAGCATGCCATTCATTTCTCGTGGGGTCGGTAAATAGTGTCGCGATGAAGTAAGATACTGAGTAATAAGTACCGGACTGGCTACCAACGAATAAATAGCAACTAATGGAACACGTAAAATACTGCCTATTAGACCCCAGGTTACACGGCCTAAATTAGAAATCGCTTTAATTATCAATCCAGTATCCGCACGGGCCTTATTCAGTAAATCATTGACGGGTTGCAGGGCCATGGAAGCCCGGGATCTTAAGTCAGGGTTGATTAATGAGCCTAGACCAAAACCGGCACTCATGATTAAACCAACACCCGCACGGAAAAGAGCAGGAACATACGATAAAGCTATCTTGATAGAGCCAGCCAATCCGCCAATTTTTTCGTGCCCCCCCATCAAGATATATCTAACAGCAGCAACATAATCAGGATCATTTTTATAATGCGTATTCACATAATGCATTATTTTGTATTTTTCATCCTGAGGTAAATCCTCTGGATTAAGCTCTAGAATTCGTTCTCGAATGTGATTTCGTTTAACACTTTTTTGTAGTTTCTCAAGTGAAGAACTATTGAACTCAGAAATTGGAGCACCAGTATAAGTAGCGACATAGCTTTCCAAAGAACGCTCAACTGCATTGACCATAGGGTCTGTATAATTCACAGCAAGTGCTCCTTTAAAGGCCTCCATATATTCTTTAACTTGGATATCAATTTTACCTTCTTGTTCCTCAGAGACTTCAGTAATTTTGTGAACTTTTTTATAAGCTTCAACCATAGATGCTCTGATCTCAGGGCGTAGTGCCTCAATTTTCTCTTCCATAATATGAGTATGATGTGAATCGTGGTTCTCCCCTCCTTCGTAGCGAATGCCACTTTCAAGAACAATAGCAGCTAACTTTGCACCTGATAGACCGAGCTCAAGTTAGGGAAAAGAGGCATGTCCAGCTTCTGATGCAATGCTTTCACTCAACCAGGGAATATTTGCCTTAAAGGCAATCTCAAAACCAAGACCAATTGCTGCAGTACCCACTAACCCCGCCAAGACAGGGTTTTCCAAAATTAACTCAACCCCACGAACCAGTAGACTGTCTTTACCATTCGTTAAATCCTGTAAGAAAAAAGCCACCTTTCCCTCAATCATAGCGGTGGAAAAAGAAGACATAAGCCCTTGGGTCTCTCCCACCAAAGCTTTTGCAATGGGAATATTAATTTTGGTATAAATAAAATTCAAAAAAGCAAATTTTGCTACAAATGGCATAACCATAGGAACCGCTGTACTTGCCGCTAAGGTAAATGCCAATCCTCCTAAAGGATGGGCACGATAAATCTCATGCGAGAAGACCTCCACCATACTTTTCATAAAATCATTGCTTGCCCATGAGACAAAATCTTCAGGTTTATCGGGATTTAAATGATAATCGGCTTTTGCATCTCCTGTTTTTTCGAACTCTAATTGACCATAGGCTACTAATTCAGGCTTCTGCATATCAAGTAACATTTTAATTGCCTGATGATTGGCATTACTTGCGCTTTCATTCTCTTTAACCCGTGCCGTTAATAAATTGGCAATCTCTTCCTCATCAATTGGCTTGGTCCCAACTGTGATATCGTAATAAATATTTTTTGCGCCATCCCATAAATTAGTGGTCACTCCTTTAACAATTTCAACTAAAGGTTTCCAGGTGAAATTTAAAAGTTGATGGCCAATAAACCGCGCAGCCTTAACAAAAACGCCTGAATCGGTTAGTTCAGTAACTGCATTTTCACCAAATAAATTCTTTGTAGAATCCAAATGGGCATACATATCTTCATCGGTTTCCCATTTTTGCAACAGCTTGAGCTCACTGGGAAATGGTGGAATTTTAAAGGGTGGACGATCAAACACCCGCAGACCAAGATTGATTAAACTAACAGTGCCAGCATAGCCTGCATAAACTAAATCAAGCGCAAAGGTTGTAATATCTAAAGTGAAATTGATGAGAGTAAAACCTACTTTCCTCGCCGCAGTATAGCCTGGGATAGCATCTCTTCTGCCACTAAAATTTATAAATCTAACTGTCTCATCGTCGGGATTATTAAGCGCTTTGCCAGTACGCTCAATTAAGGCTACCCGTTTTGCCAATTCGACATTAGATTTAGGATGAAATCCATATTCCCCCAAGTCAATCGACACTAATCCATCCTTTTGCTTGTCAGAAAAGTCTAAGCCATGCTCTTTTGATATAGCATTGTGGTAATCAAGAAGTTGGCTAGAAAAATTTTCTGCAGTAAATTGAGCATCCAACAACGCCTGAGATAAACCGCTGGAATCTCGATATAAACCAGTTACAGCATAACCAGCATCGATCGCACTTTGTGAAACAAGATTTAATTGTTGCTGTAGAAAATGTTTTAATAAATTATTATTTGTACCATAACTACCTAATATTGCTCTTACTTGTTCCTCGGAGGGATGTTTTATTTCTGCCAAAGAAGCTCGGTACTGTTCTGTGCGTTTTTTTAAGGTAACGGCACAAGCCATGAGTGTTAAATAAGGTTCTTCATTTTTTGCTTTAGTCTCGTCAATCATTTTAGCAAGCTGAAGGCTCAAACCATCTAAAGTTGCCACAATATTTTTTAAATTTTCTTGTGGTTTCCTGGAGCGATCGTAATTATTAATCAATCGGTTGAGGGGTTGTAACACTTCAATCAACGTTTGCGCAACATCTGCAACAACAAGCCTTTCGCTATTTGAGGTAACTTGGGCATGCAATTCAGTAGAGCGCTCAAAAACTTTTCGTTTATAAGTGCCAATTTCAGCAATCATCTTCGCAAGTGGATCTTGAATAGTTGCACTGTCAAAGACTCCATTGCGTAAGGCTAATTTAATATTTTCTGGTGTGGTTGTGTATATCAACGTTTGGTAGCGACCATCGTGATTGATAATAGAAAGTTTCGCTTTAGAGTCCGCATCGGAATATATACGGTGTTTTGTGAATTCTGTGGGCGTTGTTGTTGTTCCCAATCCGCTAAATGTAGGGAAAAAGCTTCCTTTGGGAATCATAATTGCTCGGGTAGGCTCAAACAGAGTCACTTTCGTACCATCTTTTCCATAAAGACTAAACATTCTTTGTAATGCAGCATTGTGTAAAAGCATCTGCTGATAGGGCTTTTTAGGCATAATTATTCTCAAATAGTCCAATTCCTTGACAGCTCACTCCAATTCTTAATAAACAATAAATAATCACTATGATTAATAATAACACAATTATCAATAGTTAATCCATTGGGAAGTTATGTGCTAATATTCAATTCAATTAGAAAAGGAGAAAAATTATGGACAGACAAGGCTCAGCTGAATGGCGCGGGGGCATTAGAGATGGCAATGGCCTCATTTCAACAGAAAGTGGTACTCTTAATAAAACGCAATATTCATTTAAAACACGCTTCGAACAAGGGCAGGGAACTAATCCTGAGGAATTAATTGCAGCAGCACATGCAGGTTGTTTTTCGATGGCATTTGCCGCTCAATTGGAAAAAGAGGGTTTTAAGACAGAACGCATTCAAACCACAGCCACAGTGTCTTTAGAAAAATCAGCAGAGGGATTTTCTATTCCTGCAATTCATTTACAAGTCAGTGCAAGAGTACCTGAAGTTAATGCTGAAGCTTTTCAAATCGCAGCAAATACTGCTAAAGAAAATTGCCCTGTTTCCAAACTAATGCGGGCTAAAATTACTATGAATGCCAGCCTGGAAAGCTAATTTATAGACTACACACTTTTTCCTGAAGAGTGTGTAGAACTTAATGATTCTGTAATTGTAAAATTAAATTCTTTCAATATCTCTTTTTTACTTTCTTCTAATTTTTCTCGTAGGACTTCCTTAGCACGACTAACTTCAGTCCCTTCCTTTTCACTCAGTAGAATTAACTCTTTTAATAATTGGCTACTTTTAGTTTCTGAAGTATTGAAAGTGCGGGTTTTGTTAATAAAAGCACTACAACCTGTCATCTCATTAAGTAACTGCAGTTGTCGACCATTCTGATCCACAATGGCATTGTAAAGTAGTTGTACTTTGACCGCTTTTTCTAAATGGGCGAGAAGCGAGGGAGTAAATCCCGTTGGTCGAGAAAAAAAGGAGTTCGTATTGCTGTTTAAACTCAGACAAATGGAAGAAGCAGTAATATTGATATAAAAACCAAATAATTCCTCATTATTATTTATGTGTAAAACAGCATAAGTTAAAACGCTGGCAATTAAACGATAGGCTGATATATCAGTTCTCTTTTCGAGTGTTGAGGTTACTATATTAGCGATTGCGAGAATTTTTTGCGTATCATTCAATTCTGATAATAAAATCACTCCATGCAATTTATCCATTAGCTTAATTGCTTCTTCATCCAATAAACTCTTACACTTAGGCAGCACGTTATAGACAACTTCAATGAGATTATTAACAGCTGGAGAATAGTTCGCTGCAAATTGGGATAAGTGTTCAACTAAATTGTGAGAAAATATTTTTTCAAGTTTTTCATTATCACTTTGTTCAACATAAATCCTGGCACTTTGTAATATCTTTTCTCTTTTACTCCTTACTCCACTATATTTTATAGTACCTAGTAGAGTTCCTTTTCTATTGACTGTAGTCGCTTTTTGTTTACTCGATAAGCTCTCCAGTAGCAGCTCACTTTGGCTCAAACGAAAAATTGCTGATAAAGACGGAGGAATATCCGCTCTGCCCAGTTGGATGTAATCTGCCTCACCAAAAGATGATTTTAAATGCTGAAAAACATTGGTACGTGATAGAAAAGACAGGTGATCAACAACAAAAAGACCGCAACTAACCCAATCTGTCTGGATCATATTAGCAACTTTTTCTTTTGGTGTTTTGCTAAATGGGCCTCCTGGTGGCACAGAGACATAATAGAGATAGCCAGCACTCAAAAGACCAGCCATTTGGAAATTAGTCAAGTAGACCTGAAAAAAATGCCTTGACCTACTATCCATCACAGCATCTAAATTAAACGCTGAGATTCCTTTAGAAGCAATCACATTATCAACACAGCTCCAATGACCATCCGTAAGTACTGCGAGTTGAAAGCGTAATCCAATCGGCAATTTATGATGGTTAGCTTTTAAAAATTTAACAAGTTCAGATAATTCCTTGTTATTCTCTAAAGAATAATCGGTGGATTTTTCATTAGGAATAAATTCAGTCACCATGTAATTAAACGGTATTTCTTTATTCCGACGACGCTCTAATTTTTGAGCTAAAACTACTTTCATCACTGCTGCAGGCCATACAATACCTTCAATCTGGTGCGGCAGAGCAGTCAAATTCTCCTCTGTTTTGCGAATAGCACGAATAATTTTGCCACGCGAGGACTCGAATTCTTCTTTCATTACTCAAAAAACCACAAAAACCGGTATGCATTACTATAATATATTTAATCAATCAGTACATTAACTAAACATTAAGAGTTTAAAATACTTATATTTAATGATGTTAACAAAGTTATCCACCAAAAATGTGGATAACTTTATTATTCATTGGAATTATGGGAGCTAACTTTGGCTAAATTGTTTCGAGCTTGTTGTGTGCAAAACTGCAAGAGAGTAAGTGACGCCTTCGAGAAGTATGGAATCTATTGAATCACGAATTAAGGGGTTAACTCTCGGGAAACATCTAATTCTGACAAGAAGTCTTTATCGACAGTGCCTTCGCCACCAGTAACAAATCTTGGAGCATTCGCGTAGAAGAATAAGGAGATGTTAAAAATCAGGTAGACGTTTTTTGAACATTCATACCTGATTTATTCAGACATTTAAAAGCTCCATCAGAATAAACTGCGGAGCTTTTAAAAAGTTGCTAACTATTTACTTATTAGCTGCAGCTTTCTTTTCTTTTTCTTTGGCAATCACTGCTTCAGCCACGTTGGTTGGGCATGGAGCATAGTGAGAGAATTCCATTGAAAATTGACCGCGACCGGAAGTAAGGGTACGTAATGTACTGATGTAACCAAACATTTCTGAAAGAGGAACATCGGCTTTAATGCGTACGCCAGCAGCACTTGGTTCTTGACCAGAGATCATGCCTCGACGACGGTTCAAGTCACCAATCACATTACCCACATCATCTTCTGTACTGTAAACATCAACTTTCATGATTGGTTCTAGCAATTGTGGACCGGCTTTTGGTATAGACTGTCGGAAAGCGCCCTTTGCTGCAATTTCGAAAGCAATAGCAGAGGAGTCAACGGCGTGGAAACCACCATCAGTGAGGTTAACCACAACGTCTAATACAGGGAAACCTGCCAAAGTACCCGTGTTCATCATTGAGCGAAAACCTTTCTCAATCGCAGGGAAAAATTCTTTTGGAACGTTTCCACCCACAACGGATGTGATGAAAGTAAATCCAGTGTTTGGCTCGCCAGGAGAAATCGTGTAGTCAATTTTACCGTATTGACCAGAACCACCTGATTGTTTCTTGTGAGTATAACTATCTTGAATCGTCTTTGTTATGGTTTCACGGTAAGCAACCTGTGGTTGGCCTACTATTAATTCAACATCGTAAGTACGTTTTAGAATATCCACTTTAATATCAAGGTGTAATTCACCCATGCCACGAAGAATGGTTTCACCAGAATCTTCATCCGTTTCAACCCTGAATGTTGGATCTTCTGCAACCATCTTACCGATAGCAATACCCATTTTTTCAGTAGAGCCTTTATCTTTTGGTGACACTGCAATTGAAATAACCGGTTCAGGGAAAACCATCGCTTCAAGTGTACACTCGTGGTTAGGATCGCAAAGAGTATGACCAGTACGAACGTTTTTCATGCCCACAATCGCGATAATGTCACCTGCTTCAGCACTTTGCAATTCAATACGCTCATTTGCTTGCATCTCAACCATACGGCCAACACGTTCAGTTTTACCAGTAAAGGAGTTAAGAATAGTATCCCCTTTATTGAGCTTTCCTGAATATATGCGTACGAACGTTAGGGCACCAAAACGGTCATCCATAATTTTAAATGCCAAGGCGCGGAATGGCTCATCAGGAGAAACGATAGCGAATTGACCATTTGGCTTACCTTCAGCATCAGTCAAAGGTTGTGGGTTAACTTCATGAGGAGCAGGTAAGTAGTCAACCACTGCATCCAATAATAACTGCATCCCTTTGTTTTTAAAGGCAGAACCGCAATAAGTTGGGAAGAAGGCTAATTCAAGCGTACCTTTTCGGATACAACGCTTAATTTCTTCTATGGAAGGCTCTTCTCCTTCCAAATAAGCCATCAGCAGATCATCATCCATTTCAAGTGCAGTTTCAATTAATTGCGCGCGATACATTTCAACGTCATCATGCATATCGGCTGGTACATCGGTAACTGTGTAATTTTCTGGCTGACCTGTTTCATCCCAAACATAGGCTTTACGTGTTAACAAATCAACAACCCCTACGAAGCTGTCTTCAAAGCCAATAGGTAAAGTCATAATTAAAGGATGGGCACCCAATACTTTTTTGATTTGCTCAGTCACTTTTAAGAAGTTCGCACCAATACGATCCAATTTGTTGACGAAAATCAAACGAGATACTTTCGAATTGTTCGCATAGCGCCAGTTAGTTTCTGACTGAGGTTCAACACCACCAGAACCACAGAATACCCCAATACCGCCATCAAGAACTTTCAGTGAACGATATACTTCTACAGTGAAGTCAACGTGTCCTGGGGTATCAATAATATTGAAGCGATGACCTTTCCAGAAGCAACTAACCGCAGCTGACTGGATGGTAATACCGCGCTCCGCTTCCTGTACCATGAAATCGGTTGTTGATTCACCTTCGTGAACCTCACCCATTTTGTGGATTCTGCCAGTAAGCTTAAGAATACGTTCGGTAGTGGTGGTTTTTCCTGCATCTACGTGAGCGAAGATACCAATATTTCTGTAAAGGTTTAAATCATTCATAGTTCAAATTTCAAATGGGTTAAAAATAGTCGCATATTATACAGTGTTTTATACGAATTTGCAGCAGTATTTATTACATTGCCAATTTGTTTTTTTTTAATAGTAGACCAATTGGAGAAGATTGTCTTACAAGTATGATATTTATATCTGCATAAAGGTTCAGATAATCAATCAATCATTCAGTTGAATGATGCTTATATTTTCTTTGTGTGTAGATTTTCATCATTAGTTTAGAGAGCACTGTCCGTTGAAATGACCGACTGTGTCAATTGGGCATCGTTGTGGATGCCTCGGACAAGCCGAGGCACGTCGGGTGATTAACAGCTCTTAACCAACTCAGTAACCCTGCCTTATCAATTCAATCAGGCTATTCCCATTTAACCTAAATTCTCTTCGCATTTTTCGACGTGACACGGACAAGACATAGTATATCGAGTGATTAACAGCTCTTTTAACCAATTAGTAAGCCCTGCCTTAGCAATGGATTCACGCTATTCCCATTTACCAGAGTTCTCGTCGCATTTTTCGGCATGTCACGGACAAGAGGTAGCACATTGAGTGGTTAACTGCTTTTAAATAAATTTCCTTCCCATTCTAGGTGCCTCGGCTTGTGCGAGGCATCCAGTCAGCGGCGAGTGACCTTGAGTTTATGAAATAGATTTTTAATAGGTATCAGCTGTTTTAAAATAAATTTATAAAGTTGCTATGGGATTTTCGCGCATCTGAATCTATTAACATGCTGTCACCCAATCCTAATCTCTGGAAAGGTGACAAATGGAATATAAAATGCTACATCAAAAATTAAATATCGATTGAATGCTTAAGTCCTTTCCGATATTAATGAGGACGAGCACTTCCTTTAACATACGTGCTTTTACGAGTATTTTCCGAATGTTTAGGAATAGATTTTTTAATTGTTTTATCAGCACTTGATTCATTGACTCTTTTTTCCAACCAAATTAAAAATTTTCCTTTTAAGTAATGGATTTTTTCTTTAAGAATTAAAGCCTCTTTTTCCGAAAGTACACTTTTAGCCTTGTCAAATATCGCACCCTCTTCTTCCTTGACATGATGTTCAACGATATCTTTCAATTTTAAAACTTTCTCTTTCCAATGCTTACCTGCAGATTGATTAATACTCTGAATTTGCTCCTCTATTTCACGATGTTCCTTCTCCCCATGAAGAGCAATTTCATTTGTTTTAGGGTGTTGAGTGAGCGCTCTATAAAACGTTTCTTGTTCAGAATGCGCATGAACCAATAACTCTTGGGATATGAATGCCACAATCTCTTTTGCACGTTTTTGAGATTTAGTTTTCTCAAAAAGTTTAAATAAATGGTTGACCTTCTCATGATCCATTTTTAAATATTCATAAATATCCATCGAAATCTCCCTAGGGTGTCATAACGACTTTAATACAGCCATCGTCTTTAGCTTCGAAATTTTTATACGCTTCGGGGGCTCCTTTTAATTTAATTCGATGGGTTATTATTTTTGACGGGTCAATTTCTCCCGCAGTAATTTTTCTTAAAAGAATGGGTAAATAACGTTGTACGTGGGTTTGTCCCATTCTAAAGGTTAACCCCTTATTCATTGCGGCTCCGAATGGGATGTTATCTAATGTGTCTAAATATACACCAGGCATGGAAATAGTACCTGCTTTGGCACAACATCGGATTGCTTCTCTTAAAACATGCGCTCTATCAGTTGTAAGATAGGTCGCTTGTTTGACTCTATCCATAATGGAGTCAAACGTTGGACCTACGTGAGCTTCGCAACCTACTGCATCAATGCAGCGCTCAGGGCCCAAGCCACGAGTCATGACCATTAAGGCATCAAAAACATCTTCTTCTTTAAAATTAATTGTTTCCGCATTACCTAATTTTTCAGCCAGCTTTAAACGCTCCTCCACGCAATCTATAGCAATAACTCGTTGGGCTCCGAGCATCCACGCGCTTTGAATAGCAAATTGACCCACTGGGCCACACCCCCAGATAGCAACTGTATCTCCTTTTTGAATGCCACAATTTTCAGCAGCCATGTAGCCAGTTGGAAAAATATCAGATAAAAACAAAAGTTTTTCATCAGGAATATCTTCAGGCACTTTAATAGGCCCGATATTTGAAAAGGGAACCCTCACGTATTCTGCTTGACCGCCTGAAAATCCTCCTAATAAATGAGAGTATCCAAACATTCCAGCGGGCGTTTGCCCCATTTGTTGTCTTGCCATCTCAGCATTTGGATTAGAAAGCTCACAACAAGCATATAATTTCTTTTTACAAAAATTACATTTACCACAAGAGATGCTAAAGGGAACCACCACTTTATCACCAATTTTTAATTTCTTATTTCCGGGGCTTAATTCGACTACCTCACCCATAAATTCATGCCCCAGAATATCGCCTGACTCCATCGTTGGCATTAATCCATTATAAAGATGAAGATCGGAGCCACAAATTGCTGTTGCCGTTACACGAATTATGGCGTCTTGTTCATTTATGATTTCAGGATCGGGAACAGTCTCAACCCGAATGTCTTTTTTTCCGTGCCAACATACTGCTTTCATATCAACTTCCTTATCGACTTTAATGGTTGTGATTAATTCAAGTTATAAAGTGCTTCATCCATATTTTAACGATTAGAGCATTTTTTGATCTATTTCAACATCGATTTTGGAGGCGCTTGCTTAAGTAATTGATATTTTTTTCTTTATTCCTGATAAATTTAATTAGGGAAAATGACCAATTATTCTTCTAGTTAACTAATTACCCACCCGTTGTTGCTATTCTAAGAGGATAAAAATTATTAATAATCCATATATAAAACTATGGGATAAAATATTTTCGTTCAGATTAATACTCATAAAAAAGAAAAAAGAAACAAACTCATGAATAAAGACGCAGCAATGCGTGTGAATAAACCGCTGAGTAAAAATACACCAATAAATAGCTCTATTTCTCTCAAGTATTGCCAGGTAGGTTTGATGAGTAAATCAGGTGCAAAGAGTACCGGTTCTGCCAACTGTGCTCCTGCTTTCGGTATTAATCCTAGTCCGCATAAAATTAACATCCCCCCGGTGCTTATTCTTAAAATCAGTAAACTCCAATTGAGATTCTTAATCTTAAATCCTTTCTTTATTGGAAAATTATAATTAATCACTCCCCAAGCTAATATTGCCAAAAAAGCTCCTGCCAATATTAAAGAATTAAAAAGCGTAAAATGAGAAAACATCCGTGGAGAAGGAAGATTTTTTAATTGGATGATTTCATTATGAGTTAATAACCATTGCTCATGAGCAGATATTGAATTGACGAAATTGAACACGAGTGCTGTTAAGATTTTAGAATCCAACGTTTTCCCCGGGTTTCTATCCTAAGAACCCTCTTTTTATGAGAGATTCTGGGAATCGCCTCTACAAGCGTTAACTAATGGTCTATCTAAAATAACAAGGAATGCTACTCCTAGACACAAGTATTGAAAATATATCTTATATTTCTTTCTTTGGTGGGGTGATACCTGTTTCATTTTGTTTTCTGATAATTTCGTCCATGTATTCACCTGTTCTGCCACCAGAAACGTTGTTTAATTTATCATTGCTAATTTTTTTAGGATTTTTTTGGGGGAATTTTATGGACTTTTTCATGATGATGTCCTATTGCAAGGAAAGTACTTTTAAGAATAGCCCACTTTGTAACTATAGATCGTGACCAGAGCTTTTATTCTTACAAAGCCTTTGCAAGCAGCATAAGGTCCAAGTCTTTTCCTCTGACAAAAACATACGATGTAATCAGTAGATTCGTTATCCGAATCTAGGTAATATGCTGCTGAACAAGTAATTTATGCAAAGGATATGCAATGCTAAATCCAAGGTATGTCAAAACGATTGAAGATGCAAAACAAATCATTGAACAACGCAATCTTAATCATATCAAAGTAGGAATTTTTGATATAGATGGTGTGATGCTTGGGAAGTATATGAGTCGCAGCAAATTCTTCTCCGCACTAGAGAATGGTTTTGCCTTTTGTGATGTTATTTTAGGATGGGACTCTAAGGATAAACTCTACGACAATAGCAAATATACCGGCTGGCATACCGGCTATCCTGACACGCCCGTTCGTATTCTTCCCCATACCTGTCGCGAATTAGTATTCGAAGAGAATCAGCTATTGTTTCTCGCTGAATTTGCAGAAACTGCAGAAACAATATGCCCTCGTGCCGTTTTACGTCGGGTCATTGAAAAAGCAGCAATGATGGGATTTGATGTTTATGCTGCCTTGGAATATGAATTCTTTTTGTTTAATGAAACCCCTGATAGTATCCGTAGTAAAGGATTTCGCAATTTACAGACTATTACTCCAGATTTTTTTGGCTATTCGATTATTCGTAATACTGTTCATGCTGAGTTGTACCATCAAATACTCAAAATGAGTGAAGAGATGGATTTTCCAATTGAAGGCTTGCATGCAGAGACAGGTCCTGGTGTTATTGAAGCGGCAATTGCTGTAGATAACGCTGAAGCTGCTGCGGATAAAGCTGCATTATTTAAAACTTTCATGAAAGTTTTGGCGCAACGAAATAATATGATGGCGACATTTATGGCGAAATGGTCGCCAAATTATCCAGGACAAAGCGGACATATTCATCTTTCTTTAAGACACAAAAATGATTCAAGCTCTGCTTTTTATGACCCGTCCAAGCCTTATAACATGAGCAAAATTCAAGAGCATTTTTTAGCTGGTCAGCAAAAATTAATGCCAGAACTTTTAGCCATGGTTTCTCCAACAGTAAACAGTTACTCACGTTTAATCCCAGGCTTTTGGGCACCTACTGATGCGACTTGGGGGGTGGAAAATCGAACAACCGCTTTGCGCCTTATTCCCGGTAGCGATAAATCACAACGTATTGAATACCGCTTAGGTGCTGCCGATGCTAACCCTTATCTAGCCCTGGCGGTAGCCTTAGGCTCTGGCTTATACGGCATCGAAGAGGAATTGGAACTGAGCCCACCAGTCAAAGGCAATTCCTATGAGCAACAACATAATGACGAATTAGCTTTACCACGAACTTTATGGGAGTCGGCACAGCGTTTGCGCATGTCTACACCCGCACGTAATTTATTTGGTAATGATTTTATTGAACATTTTGCCGCCTCGCGCGAGTGGGAAGAACGTGAATTCCGCCGCCATATTACCGATTGGGAACTGGATCGCTACTTTGAAATTATCTAACCTGGATTAAAAATGAACGGTATATTGAAAACCTACTCACCGATTGATGGCTCCGTTTACGTTGAAAGACCTTATGCCAAGCATGCAGAAATTCAATCTGCCTTACTAAAAGCGCAAATAGCTCAACAGCAATGGCGACATACCAGCGTTGCAGTACGAGAAAAATTTTGCACAGCCGCTATCGATGCATTGGTTGCAGAAAAAGAAGCAATTGCTAATGAAATCTGTTGGCAAATGGGTCGACCTATTCGCTATGCCCAAGGGGAAATAGCAGGTTTGGAAGAGCGTGCACGTTACATGATTGCCACGGCGTCCCATACTCTTAATCCTATTCGCTTACCTTTCAAAGAGGGTTTTTTGCGTTATATTCAACGTGAACCTATAGGCGTTGTCCTAGTTATTGCCCCTTGGAATTACCCTTTTTTAACCGCAGTAAATGCCATTATTCCTGCAATCATGGCTGGCAATACAGTATTACTTAAACACTCAGCGCAAACTCCGCTTGTAGCCGAGCGGTTCGCCCAAGCCTTTGCAATGGCAGGATTGCCTGAGGGTGTTTTTCAATATCTACATTTAACGCATGAAGACACAGAAAACATTCTACAAGCCCCGCAAATTAATTATGTCGCCTTCACTGGCTCAGTAGATGGCGGCAAAATGATTGAGCGTAAAACTGCCGGTCGTTTCTTAAATATTGGTCTCGAATTAGGTGGAAAAGATCCTGCTTACATCCGCATGGATGCCAATCTTGATCAAGCTGTGGAAACTGTTGTTGATGGTGCATTTTTTAATTCCGGTCAGTCTTGTTGTGGTATAGAGCGTATCTATGTGCATCAGGAAATTTATGATTCGTTTCTCAAAAAAGCAGTAGCTTTGATTAAACAATATAAGCTTGGTCGCCCAGATAATCCTGAAACAACCTTAGGACCACTTGTACGTGCTTCATCTGCCGATTTTGTTCGCGACCAAATTAAAGAGGCGCTATCTCAAGGTGCTGTTGCGCATATCAACTCCGAAACCTTTGCAATGGATAAACCGGGTTCCGCTTATATGGCGCCACAACTTTTAACAAAAGTTACTCATAAAATGCGCGTTATGTCTGAGGAATCATTCGGTCCTGTCGTAGGTGTGATGCCTGTCGCCAATGATAAGGAGGCCATTCGATTAATGAATGATAGCATTTATGGATTAACCGCAGCAGTATTTACTCAAGATATTGATGCAGGGATAGCGATTGGCGGGCAAATTGAGACAGGTACATTTTTTATCAATCGTTGTGATTATCTTGAT
Source organism: Legionella hackeliae (assembly GCF_000953655.1). Lineage (NCBI taxonomy): Bacteria > Pseudomonadati > Pseudomonadota > Gammaproteobacteria > Legionellales > Legionellaceae > Legionella > Legionella hackeliae. Next base: position 994,157 of record NZ_LN681225.1, on the reverse strand, counting down.
CCGGCATTAGCCTGGACAGGTGTAAAAGATTCAGGTAGGGGATGCACTCTTTCGTCTATTGGCTATGAAATGTTGACTAGACCCAAGTCTTTCCATATTAAAACGATTATTTAAGGGGAAATAATATAGAATGAGTATACAATTGCAAGCAAACTGGAATTATCCTACTTCCGTTCGCGTAGGTGCTGGACGTGCTAAAGAGCTTGCCCAAGCTTGTACACTTTTAGGAATGAAAGCCCCTCTTTTAGTCACGGATCCTGTCCTATCCACGCTGCCAATGATCAACAATGCACTGCAGCAATGCCGCGCAGCAGGTCTGCGTATTGAATTATTCTCTGATATTAAAGCAAATCCTAATGGTGACAACGTAATGAAGGGAACCTCTGCTTACCATGCAGGTCAGCATGACGGAGTGATTGCTTTTGGTGGTGGTTCAGCGCTTGATGCAGCTAAAGCAATTGCCCTAATGACCGGTCAAAATCGACCTTTGTGGGATTTTGAAGACGTTGGAGATAACTGGACACGCGTTAATGCAGCAGGTATTGCTCCCATTGTTGCTTTACCCACCACAGCGGGAACAGGATCTGAAGTGGGACGTGCTTCGGTGATTACTGACACCAAGCAACAAATTAAAAAAATAATTTTTCATCCTAAAATGTTACCCGGAATAGTCATTCTCGATCCAGAATTAACTCTCGAATTGCCACCCTCTATTACCGCAGCAACTGGAATGGATGCGCTTTCTCACAATTTGGAAGCCTACTGCACTTCGCCTTATCATCCTATGGCAGAAGGTATTGCTGTAGAAGGAATGCGATTAATCAAGAAGTTTTTACCTCTTGCAGTTCATGAGGGTAAAAATATTGTGGCACGTACGCAAATGCTTGTGGCCTCTGCGATGGGCGCTACCGCTTTTCAACGAGGTTTAGGTGCCATGCATGCACTCGCTCATCCACTCGGCGCTGTCTATGATGCTCATCATGGGCGTTTGAATGCCATTTTAATGCCTTATGTTCTTCAAGCGAATCGGTCCGCTATTGAAGATAAAATCACTCGACTGGCCGCTTATCTACAAATCAATAATGGATTTGATGGTTTTCTTGAATGGGTATTAGAATTAAGAAACGACCTCGGTATTGAACATCGTCTCTCGGATATTGGTATTGATGATCGCCACATTGAGCGACTTGCAAAGATGGCAACCGAAGATCCTTCCTCCCAAGGTAATCCCATTCCTTTTGACGAGCTACACTATAATAAAATTATAAGAGCCTCATTAGAAGGCGATATCTATTTCCATCTTAAGCATACCAGTTTTGCATAAAGAGGAGTTCAAGGTGAACATCGGTATTTTATTGTGTGACCTGGTGAAAGAACAGTTTCAAGAGCATGGTCAATATCCTGAGATGTTTGCCAAACTACTCCATCAAGTGGATTCCACGTTGAAATTTTCTGTTTATGATGTTCGTCAAGAGCAGTTTCCCGATCAGATTGATGCCGCAGACGCCTATTTAATTTCTGGTAGTCGCCATTGTGTGAATGATGATTTTCCATGGCTACGAAAACTTGAGGAATTCATACTTCATGTGCATAAAGCCCAAAAAAAAATAATTGGTATTTGTTTTGGCCATCAACTTATAGCTAAAGTGCTTGGAGGAAAAGTGGCAGTGGCAACAAACGGTTGGGGTGTAGGCATATCCACTAACAAAATCATTCAGCACAAGTCCTGGATGACTCCTGCTCAAGATAATCTTAATTTAATCGTCAGTCATCGGGATCAAGTTGTGGAGTTACCTAAAGACGCAGAAATTCTTGCTGCCAGTGATTTCTGCCCTGTCTATATGATGCAAATAAACAACCATCTACTGACGGTTCAAGGACATCCTGAATTTAGCAAATCTTATTCTCAGGCATTAATCGAAGATCGAAAAACCCTCCTTGGGGAAGAGTTAGCGAATCAAGGATTGACCTCGTTACACTTACATGTGGACGATCATTTGTTTGCCCATTGGATTATTAATTTTTTACGCAGCTAGTTATTGTTTATGGTTGCTTCAGCAACGCGGGGCACTCCAATCCAGCCGTGATCCTCAGAATTTTGCTGGATTCACCACCACAACTCCCACCATCCGAAAGCAAGTATCGAGGCAATTATTAGGAGCGCTACTGATAGACCAATTTTTACTTTACTCATTGTATTAAAATTTCTAGGCATGTGTTGACTCACTATGAAACGTTGATTCCTATTTAACAAGTCTCAATGAGTAAAGTTTGACGTCAAACTACAAGGAATTCCCTTTAAGTTCTTGCAGTAACTGTTTTGCAGCCTCTTGTTCAGCTTTGCGACGATTCGATCCGCAACCTAGTGTTGGATTTTTTCTACCACTGACTTTGCAAGTCACATAAAATAGTTGATCATGCTCTTCGCCCTCAACTTTTGCCAGGGAATATTCTGGCAGTGGTTTTTTATGCGCTTGTAAATATTCTTGTAACTGTGTTTTTGCGTCTTTTAAATTATCGTGCAATGTCTCATCTTCAAAGCGAGATTGGTATAAACGAAGTACTAATTGTTTGCTTGCCTCAATTCCACCATCAAGAAAAACGGCAGCGATAACAGCTTCCAGGGCATCAGCAAGAATTGAAGCACGGCGAAAACCACCGCTTTTTAATTCACCCTGCCCAAGAAACAAATGATCCCCTAACTCAATTTCAGTAGCGATTTCTGCAAGCATCTCACCTTTGACCAAAAAGGCCCGCAGTCTACTTAATTGACCTTCTGTTTGTTCTGGAAATTCAGAAAATAGTGCATGAGCAATGACAAAACTCAATATGGAATCGCCCAAAAATTCATAACGTTCATTATTCAGGCTGCCAGCACTACAGTGAGTTAATGCCTGCTTTAAAAAAGCAGGGTTTTTAAATTGATAACCTAATCTTCTGCATAGGCGTTGTAAATCACTTGAACCCAATGTTTACCTCAAATTCAGTAGTTACTTTAGAATTCCCTATCAATTAGTTTAGTTAAAAATTACCCTTAACGAATAGTACGACCTATTTTTGACCATCGGATACTATCTGTTTTTCCATTCCAACTCATCCAGACAAGAAAGGCTTTGCCGCGTAGGTATTCATCGGGCGTAAATCCCCAGAATCGGCTGTCAGCACTATCATCACGATTATCGCCCATCATAAAATATTGCCCTTCAGGGACAACAACATCAAAATCATCAGCAGGAACATCTGGGCGGATGTAGATATCGTGTTCCACACCATTTAAATTTTCACGATATTTTGCAACAGCATGACCTGAACTTTGGTCCGTTGCATATTCAACAAATGTCTGTTTCATTTCCTTGCCATTAATGATTAAGACCTTATTATGGTAACTAACCTTATCACCCGGCCCGCCTACAACACGTTTAATGTAGTCATAAGTAGGATCGGGTGGCCAACGAAATACCGCTACATCACCGACTTTAGGCTTAGAAATTGGCAGTATCTTGGTCTCTAAAACTGGAAGTCTTAGTCCATAGGCAAATTTATTAACCGCCACAAAGTCACCTACTAATAAGGTTGGCTCTAGCGAACCAGAAGGAATCCGGAAAGGTTCTACTAAAAAGGAGCGTAAAAGTAATACAAGAATGAATACAGGAAAAAAAGAACGAGAATATTCAATTATCCGTCCCGGCTTCTGATCAGGCTTTCTTCGTTTAGCAAAAAAGAGAATATCTAATAGATAGATAACACCACTGACTAAAGAAAGAACAACTAATAAAAGAGCAAAATTCATAGTTTTACAATTCCTACCTTTGATTCTGTGTATCCAATAGCGGTTTAAAATTAGCACATGACAATAACATTCATATTTATTGCTATTGTGCTATTTTTTTCTTTCGGTTTGAAAAACAGCCATAAATGCTTCTTGTGGAATTTCCACATGCCCGACCTGCTTCATGCGTTTTTTACCCGCTTTTTGTTTTTCTAATAATTTTCTTTTACGGCTAACATCTCCACCGTAGCATTTTGCTGTAACATTTTTACGCAGTGCTTTTACCGTCTGGCGAGCAATAATGTGATTGCCTAATGCAGCCTGAATCGCTACATCGAACATTTGCCGAGGTATTAACTCTTGCATTTTTTCTACTAATGCCCTGCCGCGACTGTAAGCGTCACTTTTGTGGACAATCACAGCCAATGCATCAACACGTTCACTATTAATTAAGACATCCATTTTTACTAAATCAGCTTCCTCAAAACGCAAGAAATTATAGTCCAATGATGCATAACCACGACTTACTGATTTTAAACGATCGAAAAAGTCAGACACAACTTCACTCATCGGTAAATCATAGGTGACTGATACCTGGCGACCGCTATAAGTCATATTAACTTGCGACCCACGTCGTTCAACGCAAAGACTGATAATTTGTCCTAAATAATCCTGAGGTACCAAAATATTAGCGCGCACAATAGGTTCAAACATTTGTTTGATTTGCTGAGGCGGCGGTAATTGCGAAGGGTTATCAATCATCACCGTGTCACCTTTTGTAGTGACAACCTGATAAACCACGGTGGGAGCTGTGGAAATCAAATCCAGATTATACTCTCGCTCCAACCGTTCCTGGATAATTTCCATATGTAACATGCCCAGGAAACCGCAGCGAAATCCAAAACCTAATGCCTCAGACGATTCGGGTTCATAAAACAAAGAAGCATCATTTAAACTAAGTTTTGCCAATGCTTCACGGAATGACTCAAAATCATCGGCGCTGATGGGGAATAATCCGGCGTAAACCTGGGGTTTAACTTTTTGAAATCCCGGCAATGGCGCTGATGCTTGATTCTTCTCCAGAGTCAACGTATCACCAACTGGCGCTCCTTGAATGTCTTTAATGCCGGCAACCACATACCCAACTTCACCGGCCTGCAAAATATCAAGTTTTGTTCGCTTAGGTGTAAATATGCCCACCTGATCAATTTCATACGTTTTTCCGGTCGACATCACTCGCATTTTATCGCCCTTTTTAAGCGAACCATTGGCAATGCGAACCAGAGATACCACTCCCAGATAGCTGTCAAACCAGGAATCAATAATCAGAGCTTGAAGAGGAGCTTCAATATCACCTTTGGGAGATGGTATGCGTGCTACCAGCGCTTCAAGAACATCTACAACACCAAGGCCACTTTTCGCACTAACACGAATAGCATCCTGAGCCTCAAGACCAATGATGTCTTCAATTTCAGCAATAACACGCTCAGGTTCTGCCTGGGGTAAATCAATTTTATTAAGAACAGGCAGAATTTCTAAGGATTGATCAATCGCGGTATAACAAACCGCAACTGTTTGTGCCTCTACCCCCTGGGCAGCATCAACAACAAGAATCGCCCCCTCACAAGCAGCCAATGAGCGTGAAACTTCATAACTAAAATCCACATGCCCTGGTGTATCAATGAAATTAAGCAAGTATGTTTTGCCATCACGGGCTTTATAATTTAAAGAAACGCTTTGTGCTTTAATGGTAATGCCGCGCTCACGCTCGATATCCATAGAATCAAGCACTTGATCGGCCATTTCTCGATCAGATAATCCCCCACAAAGCTGAATGAATCGATCTGCCAAAGTTGATTTACCATGATCAATATGGGCAATAATAGAAAAATTACGAATTCGCGTTAAATCGCTCAACTGAAAAACCTAGTTATAAAATTACGCTATTTTAGCTGAATTATTGGCATCCAGAAAGTATCTTTACATCTAAACGACTAATAGGAAAAAAATCTGCCTCTTTACTCAAAGCACAAGACAACTCCCGCTTTTGCGGGAGTGAATTACTTTGCTGCATTAAATCATCCTATCAAAGGAGCTTCAGAACCACAGAAAACTCCAACACGATTAAAAGCACTGATAACATCCTGATATTTGTAACCACGCTGTTTAGCTGCCTGTATAACACCACATGCTGCACGATTAAAACTGGTTCTTGGTGTCCAATAATTCATATTGGCATCAAGCATAACCCGAAATGCCTTATCGACAGACCAACCCGAAGTCACACTAAGCAGATAAAATGCCTTATTAAAAACACCACTTGAATGGTGCACATCTAGTCCAGAATAATAATCCCTGGCATCATCAATGGAATCCCCATCAAGAGGGGGATTGTTCATATATCGCAAAGGTTTCTTGACTTTGCTGGTTTCCAAACCAATGGTCCAATCTTTACCATCCCATATCCAAGGATATTGGGCCTTCAAATAACTTTTAAGGGCAAATTCAGCCATGTCTGAGAATGACTCATTGATTCCTCCAGACTGACCGTCGTAAACTAGTTCTGAAAAATTATCAGTAACAATATGAGCAAACTCATGCCCTGATGTACCTATGTCAGTATAAGGCGCATCATCAACTCCACCATTGCCAAAAACTAATTGTTGAGGACCGTTAATGCCTGAGTCCCGCATACAAGCCGGCGAACAAGCAAAGGCATTGTCATAGTCATCAATGTGGGTATATAGACGTAGCTGTTTATGTTCAATTGGTGAGGCTACATTGTATTTAACGATGTACATGTCGTAAGCTTTCTTGACAAAAAAGATTACATCATTCACCGGAGACCATCCACCATTCACTGGTGCCGAATTATTATCACTCACATTGCGATAGTTAGGGGCACTGCACGGATAACTAAAAGGATTTAATCTATAATTTTTTGCATCTAAACTGGAAACAGGTAATTCAAATGGCAATGAATTTACCGACTTATTTTTTAGATTTATTACTGAAAATACAAAATTAGTTGCATAACACACTCCTGACTTAAAAGTAATATTTAATTTATTCAAAGTTTTGATACCAGACCTCACCACCCCGAATTGATATCGACCAGGTCGATATTTCAAATTACTAAATGTAAATCCACCATAACCCTGTCCTATCTCAGAGCCTGTTTGCAACCCATCCCAGAAGCGTAATATTTCTCCGGTGTTAGCATCAATGATGAAATGAGGTAACGACGGCATTTTATTCTTATTGGCAGCATAGGAGACTAAATAAGCCATTACCGCTTTATGTGATTTGTTTTTTAGGTATATGATTTTTTTTACAACCATGTTCTGCGAACCAGGTGAATGCCTCTGAGCGATATCTTTCGCATTATCTACTGAGAGTTTTGCGTCCAGTTGTGGAATATCTTGAGCAATATCTTTAACGAGTTGTCCGGTAACCGTGTTATTTAAACCTTGTTTTGGAGTGTGATAAATAACTTGTGCGGCCCATACAGGGATGTCTTGATAATATTGATTATAGCGAGCATGACTTACATCGAAACTATCACGATGTCCTTTGACAAACTGCAGTGTATTCTCGCTTTTTGTAGTACTTGCTTCAGGTAATGTTAAACCTGTCGGTATTGTTGATTTTTGCACAAGAGAAAAGGCACTAAGTAATTCAGTTTGAGAAGCGATATTTCCCCACACTGTTTCCATTGTCGCTGCATAGCCCTGGGGAATTGTAAATAAACCCGCATAGACAGCTATAATTGTCTTTCCCAACTTCATTCCAACTCCCTTTGTTTCCAAGTTCAATCGATAAACATACATAGAAGATTCTTGTTAGGCAATTGATAAATTAAACCTCGCAGAAATTTTCACAAAATTACATTTGCAAATTGGGTTAAAAATACGGATGATCGTGGCATTTTCATTAAGATGCAATTTGCTGTTGATTTTTTTTTATACTAAACTCGATAATTTAAGATTAATAAAGGATGACCAATGCGACGATTAATCACGCTCTGTTTGGCCTTAGTTACATTTTCAATTTGTGACGTTCTTCAAGCTGATACAGCGTTCACTCAACGTAAAGATGTACAGCGTTTTATAAATAACATGGTGCAAGAACACGGTTTTAATAAAAAAGAACTGACGCAAATCATGGATGATGTCAAACTACAGCCCCAGATTATTGAGTCCATGGAAAAACCTTATGAAAAGAAGAGCTGGGATGTTTATAAGCAGTTGTTTTTAACTCCTGAGCGTGTACAAGGTGGTATTGCATTTTGGACAGCTAACCGGGAAGCGCTTGAAAAAGCAGAAAAAAAATACGGTGTACCCGCGAACATCATTGTGGCTATTTTAGGTGTTGAAACACTCTATGGTAAAAATCAAGGGAATTATCGTGTCATTGATGCGTTATCCACTCTTGCGTTTAATTATCCAAAACGCTCTGCTTTTTTTACTAAAGAACTTAGAGAATACTTGCTACTTTGCAGAGAGCACCGCGTCTCTCCTACTGAATATATGGGATCTTATGCAGGTGCAATAGGTAAACCACAATTCATGCCGAGCAGCTATCGTTATTATGCGGTTGATTTTTCTGGCAATGCCAAGAAAGATTTAGTTAATGATGATGAAGCAGTTATTGCCAGTGTTGCAAATTATTTTCATAAACATGGTTGGCAAATGAACCAAGGTGTTGCTCAGCCCGCCAAAATACTAGGAAGTTCTTATAAAAAAATCAATACGGGCTACAAAAGTGCCGCCTATCGCTGGCAACAGTTAGCTGCAGCAGGAGTTAAGCCATTAACAGCCTCCTTGCACAGTCCTTCAAAAGTTGGTTTGATTGAATTAACAACCCAAACTGGCGCTGAGTACTGGCTGGCCTATCCTAATTTTTATGTAATCACTCGCTACAACTCTAGTCCACAGTATGCCATGGTTGTTTATCTACTCGCTCAGCAATTAAAAATGCAATGGGCATCCTCTGCGAATATTGGCAAGAAATACGCATACGTGTAAGCTTCACCTATAACAATTTCGCTTAATTGCTCTGGTATCTCCAGAGCAATTACAAAGCAGAAGGTAATCAATACAAAGGACGCCGCGTGGTTACATGCTTTCTATTTATCCATCATTTCAATGAAGACGGCTGCCTAAGTTTGAGTCTTGATCAACAGGGGCAGGTTGTTGCTCCTCTGGAAAAACGTAATTTCGATGAAATTAAACTGCTACAAAAAAATTGTCGCACGGTTCTTGTCCTATCAGCACAACTGTTCAGTCTTCATAGCCTGACATTACCGTGGCTCGCTGAAAAAAAAGCCCGCGCAGCAATTCCCTTTGCATTAGAAGATAAGCTTGCACAAAATGTGAGCTCATTACATTTTGCTTTTGATCGCCACTATTATCAAAACGGACAGTATCTAATAGTCGTTGGGGACAAACATTATCTTACTGAACTCATCAACAAATTTGACGACCTGAACATTGAATTTGACAGTATTACTCTGGATTGGTTTGCACTTAATACACAAGAAATTGCAGTTCTCAGTTCCTGCTTACTCATTAACGAAGAAGGATTTCAGGGCGCTCTTAGTCCTGATTTGGCCAATTTTTACTTACAAAAATTAAGTTCAAGTACGGAGAATTATTCAATTTATACTTTTACTAATAGCAACCAGCTATTACTGTCCATTCTTAACAACACCTCGATAACAACATTACAAGACAATGACTACACCTGGATTGCTCAACGCTTGCGAACTCAGAAAGTTATGAACCTTTGCCAAGGTGAATTGTCACGTGGGGGTACTACGACTATTGCTAAACGCTGGTATCAAGCAGCCTTATTGATGAGCATTCTTTGGATTGTGACGTTGCTTGGTAGTAACGCGATTAAACTATATCAGTTAAACCGAGATACCTCGGCTGTAGATACACAAATTGCGATTATCTATCATCAGTTTTTTCCTCAGGCACAACAAGTTATTAGCCCTAAATTTCGTATCACGCAATTACTTAAATCGAATCAAAACAATACAGACAGCAACTTTTGGCTACTACTTAACACCTTAGCCAAAGTATCGAAAAACAAAGTCCTGGATTTTTCGCAGATTCGCTATCAAAATCAAACACTTCTGGTTACATTAACGACTAAAAATTTTGAAGAGTTAGAGAATTTACAAACTCAATTACAGAAGACAAACATTCAAGTTAGACAAACCCAAGCGTCGACAGAAAATAACAAGGTTGTAGGTACTTTGGAGTTAAGCTTGTGATGAACTACTGGAATAATCTCAATGAACGTGAGCGTTGGATGGTTGGTATCGCCGCAGCTTGCATTATTTTTTATTTATTTTATCTTCTAATCTACTCTCCTCTGGTAACAGCAGTCGATACCAAATCAACACAATTGCAGGAAAAAAAGGAAACTCTAGCCTGGATGGAGCAAGTACGCAAAAAACCCAAAAATCAAAAAATACCTCAACCCATAACCAGTTCCAAATTACTTGCGCTTATCGGAAGTCAACTGAATACTGGTTCATTACGCCCCTTCACTTATCAATTGCAGCAGACAGGACAAGGTGAAATTCAACTTTCTTTTGAACAAGTTCCATTTACACAGTTTTTAGCCTGGCTATGGAAACTATCCAATGATTATGCACTCATTCTTAAACAATTTAGCGCCGAGCGTACTGATACACCCGGCGTGGTAAAACTCACTATTATCATTGCAATAAAATAAGCTTTTAGGGTTTTTACTCTGCTGTATTCTCTTGAATGTTACTCCAGTTTTTAATATTTGCTCCTTGTTTAACGTTTGGAGGAAGATTATTTAATGCTTTTTGAGCATCTTCATAACTGTTATAAGTACCATAAACTCCTTTGTAATAGGCTTTTCCATTACCACGATAAGATTTTATTTGCGCAGTTCTGTCTGTTTTAGGAACCTTATACAGTTTTGCTGCAACCTGAGACGCTTTATCTCCTTCGGTTATTTCAATGGTATATCCTTGAGGATTCTGGCTATGAACCCAATTACTATCCACGGCTTTATGTGAGGTGGGCGAATGATCAAGGCCTACATGGTAGGAGTTAGGGACGTTCACATTCCCGGACGAATAGCGGTAATCAACTCCTCCATCATAGGTTTGATAGTAATAAGTTTGCTCATAGGCATAAGGCTGGTAACCCGGATAAGACATATAATTTGTCTTTTCAGGGGTTGTGCAAGCAGAGAGACTACCGACACATAAGCATACTGTTAGAATTTTTATTTTTTTCATAACCTCTCCCCTTTTTTGAGCTTGTCACCTCCAAAATATGCGGACGGGTAAGCCTTATTCTTATACGGGATGGATGCTCATCCGTTGCTGTCTTATACTTTCTCCTACTTGTTATCTTTAAAATCTTAAAAAACTTTAGCAATTTGTATTGTTTCTCTTCATACAATCGCATAAAGTATAAAATTTTGCATTGTTAAACTAAAATGTGGACTCATAGACGCTCTGGACAAACCCATCAACGAGGCACTCAAGATCATCGTGATCCTTATGAAAGAGACCGAACAAGGGTTATTCATTGTCCAGCTTTTCGTCGATTACAACGAAAAACACAAATCTTAGGCACTGATGAAGGTGATTTCCATCGCACTCGTTTAACCCATTCCCTCGAAGTTGCTTCTATAGGTCGAAGTATTGTTCGTAATCTTGCTATTAACCAGCAACAAAGTATTCTTCCCAGTCTATTGCCAAGTGATGATTTAATCTCTGTCATCTGCTTGCTTCACGACATTGGCCATCCTCCTTTTGGTCATGGCGGTGAAGTTGCCCTAAATTATATGATGCGCAATCATGGAGGGTTTGAGGGCAATGGCCAAACATTGCGTTTGCTAACCAAAATTGAAGATAGCTATGGCAGTTTTGGTTTGGATTTAACAAGACGCTCACTCTTGGGAATTCTTAAATATCCGGTTAATCGAGCACAGGTCGTTGCTACCTCATTACCTGATGCAAGCGAGTCTCAACATAAAACTATTCGGGTTAATGATTGGTTACCTCCTAAAGCCTATTTTGAAAGTGAACAGGCTGAAGTCGAATGGCTCCTGTCTCCTTTTAGTGAGAACGATCACTTTCTTTTTCAATCGTTAGCTAAACAGCCTCAAGCAAAACAACATGGTAAATCAGCCTTCCATAGTTTTGATTGCTCAATTATGAATGTAGCGGATGACATTGCTTATGGGGTACATGATTTGGAAGATGCCATTCATTTACGTCTTATTAACCGCGAACAACTTGATAATGAACTTTTTTGCTCATTACTCGCTGAAACCCCTCTTGCCAGCAATAAAGAGCAGTTAATCAATGGATTATTCAGTCAAGAACTTTGTCAGCGTAAACAAAGTATCGGTGAAATTGTTAATTATTTTGTTACAGCGACAGAAATTGCTGTGACCCATGAAAATTTTGAAAATCAATTACTTAAACATAATATCGTTCTTCTGCCAGAAGCTGCTGCCTTGCTTGACTATTTTAAAAATCGCATTTATCAATATGTTATCGATTCTCAAGAGGCACGTACCTTTGAATATGGAGGACAAACAGTAGTACTGCGTCTTTTTGAAGCGATAAGTTCAAATCCAGGTAGTTTACTTGATACTAAAAACCGTGACCGGTTTCACCAGGCTAACAATGAGCTCTCAGCTTTTAGAGTGGTCTGTGACTATATTGCGAACATGACTGACGAATATGCTTACCGTATGCATGAGCGTTTGTTCGGCTTTAATACACGGACTATTTTTGAACGACTTTAGCAATCGTGATCTGTTGCAGTTTGTTTCCCTTCGCTTTTTAAACGTATGTTCTGCCACTTTTTTTTTAAATTTTGAATCTTAAGGGTTTTATTGCATACAATCCGGACGAATTACTGTATAATATATTTACATTTTGAAAAATTAATATTTATTTGTAAAAATACAACTTCTATGAAGATCGCAATTATAGGTGCTGGCTGGTATGGTTGTCACTTAGCCCTAATTTTAAAAAAAGCAGGCTATGACGTCACCCTTTTTGAAAAAAACGACCAAATTCTAAGCGGTATTTCTGGGACTTTTGGTATACGTTTGCATAGGGGACCTCACTATCTCAGCTCCCTGCTCACTCGACTATGTTGTCAGAAAGATTTTGATGCATTTTGTAAAATGTACCCTGAGTTTATTGAACAACTTACCCATTCTATCTATGCGCATGGACTTATTGACTCAAGTGGAAATCCGTCCAAGGCCTCTAAAGAAAAATTTGAAGCAGTATGTAAAGAAACCCTTAGCTGTCAATCGTTAAATATAGAGAATACTCCTTACAAGGGTGTAGATTCAGTGATGGATCTTGATGAACCCAGTATCGTCATTGGTGATCGTTTAAGAGAATTATTTTCAAAAAGACTCAAAGAGGCAGGTGTAACTGTTCTCTGTAAAAGTTCTATTGAAGACATAAAATCACTTCCTGAGGGTACCATTCTTATCGATAGACAAGGCAACAGCTCCGAGTTTGATTACACTATCAATGCAACCAGTTATCAACAGTTCATCCCAAAGAATATAAAAGAGAACTTTCCAGTTGACATGGACGTAGTTTACCAACCCTGTTTGGGTTTAAAATATCGAGATAGAACTCCTGGAGACAAGCCTTTTTCTTTCATTGTCATGGATGGATGGTTTCCCTGTGTTATGCCTTGTATTGAGGATAATCCTTTTAAACACGAATACATTTTGACGCACGGCGCCTTCACTATTCAAGCATCCTCCAATACGCCTGGTGAAGCTTATGAGGTTCTGAATAAGATTACTGACGCCTATATTTATGATGAAGTAAAGAAACGATCAGAAAACGAGATTGAACGATTTTGGCCTGAGTTTATTAAGCGTTTTGAATTTATTGGTGTAACAAAAGCGGTTCTTGCTAAAATTAAAACCAAAACTGAGTTTCGAAGTGCTGTTACCTTTGAATCCGGGAGAATTATTCAGATTATTCCAGGTAAAATAAGTAACGTGATGTCGGTTGGTCCTGAAGTAGAGGCGTTGATTAAAGGAGAACAATGCTTGAGTGAGAATGGAATACGTTTTATGAAAGACGGTGTTCTTGATCTCGCGAGAACCGAAATTAAGACCAAACCAGAACCCGGTGAGCCGAATACCTGTACTTTGGATACTTTTGCTGAGCTCACTAAAACGTCATTTGCTCTACCCACCCAACCAGCAGAACCAAATACTGGGAATAGTTCATTAGAACCCCAACCATTGCCAACTGGGTCAGTGGAGAGCCTGACACCCAATTTGAATTCAAATTTTCATTCAAGCTACTCATTTTTTCCGCCAGTTAATTTACCCAGTGATTCACAAGGTGAACTTAATACAAGTCTAGCGTGTTGCCAATAAAAGGACTCGAAGGAATTATGGGATCTCAGAAAAGAAAAACCTCTATCGCAGAAGAACAGTTAACTAACGCCATTATCGATTATCTTCCTGCCCAAATTTTTTGGAAAGATAAAGACTTGTTTTATTTAGGCTGTAATATGGCTTTTGTGAAGTCATTGGGGTTAGCATCAAAGACAGACATTATTGGCAAGTCAGATTTTGATTTACCTGTTTCTGAAGAGAACAGCGCAGCCTTCCGCGCCGATGATCGCAAAATCATTCAATCCAAAAAACCAAGATTGAATATAGAAGAATGTCAGACTCTGGCGGATGGAACAGAACGCATTTTAAGTACAAGCAAAGTCCCTCTTCTTGATGAAAAAGGCGAAGCCTTTGGCGTCCTTGGTATTTATATTGACATTACGGATCGCATTAAAATGGAAAGAACTTTGGCCAAAGCTAAAGAGCAAGCTGAGATTTCCAACCGTGCAAAAACAGAGTTTATTGCTAATATGAGTCACGACATTCGAACACCTGTTAGCGGTATTATAGGCATCTCTAAACTGTTGGAGGAACGTCTTCATCAATCTGAAGACCAGCAATATGCCCACTGGATAAATGAAAGCGGTCAACAACTCTTAAGTCTGTTAAATAGCGTTCTAGATATCATTTCGACCACAACAAGTGTAGAAAATCATTTAATCGAAGAGGAATTTGATTTATATCAAACCCTAAGAAATTTAATTAATCTGGAATTACCGACAATAAAGCTTAAACAACTCGAGCTAAATCTTGATTATGATAAAACTATAACGCAAACCATTATTACTGACAGAACAAAGCTCGTACGTATTTTATTAAATTTAGTGGGCAATGCGATTAAGTTTACTGATCAGGGTGCAATTACTATCAAAGTAAGAAAGCTCAAAGAAAAGATGGATTATCAAGTGCTTGAATTTACTATCATAGATTCAGGAATCGGTATCCCACCGGAGTTGCAACAAAAGGTATTCGACAGATTTTATCGGATTAATCCCTCCTATAAAGGAAAATACGAGGGACATGGCGTTGGTTTACATATTGTGCAAAATTATTTAACTGTTTTAAACAGTGAAATAAAGCTTGAGAGTGAGTTACAAGTCGGCACCAAAGTCATATTTAACTTACAGGTAAAACGAGGCAAGCAAACTGCCACATTTGCCACCAGTCCTAAAAAGGAAGATTCTACACTCAATCTCCTTCATGATATTGGACATGCTCCTACAGTTTTGGTGGTTGAAGATAATCCTATCGCGCTTAGAATTGTTGAGTCATTATTGAAAAAGGCAGGCTGCAGATATATGTCTGTCTCACAAGGAGAAGACGCGCTACCTTTGATTGAAAACGAATCGTTTGATTTAATATTAACGGATATTGGTTTGCCAGGGATTTCTGGTCAAGAATTGACTGAAGCAATTCGGATGATTGAAAAAAATAATCAGAAGCCAAATCTTCCTATTATTGGATTAACCGCACACGCAGCAGATAAAGTGGAGGAAAGCTGTCTTCGCGCTGGGATGAATAAAGTTCTCACCAAACCCCTTTCGTTTAAACTCCTGCATGAAACCTTAGCCGGATTTTTAAAAGCAGCAAAGCCAGAAAGTCATGAATCCGAAGGATTAGGTGCTGATTTGCCCAAAAAGGAAGACGAGTTATTTCAGCTGGATAATTTCCCTCTTCTTGATATTCAAAATGCTTTAACGAATTTAGGTGATCAAAAAACGGTTAAAGAATTACTCAACTTGATGGTTCATGTTGATTTACCTCAAGAAGAATATCAATTAAACCAGGCATACAAAGAAGACAATTGGGTTAGCATTGAAAAAATTGCTCATAAATTGAAAAGTGGTGCTCTGTATTGTGGCACAGTAAAATTACAATATGCCTGTCAGTACCTTGAACGCTATTTAAAAGCTGGACATTCTCAATACCAAGAGGAACTCTACCAACAACTACATGCAGTATTAAGACAAACAAAAAATGCGATTAATGAGTGGTTGTTAGGCTAACTGATCCATCTTAAAGATGGCGTCCCCAAGGGGATTCGAACCCCTGTTACCGCCGTGAAAGGGCAGTGTCCTAGGCCTCTAGACGATGGGGACCTGGAACTTAATCAAACTATTTTTTACATTACGCCAAAAATGGCGTCCCCAAGGGGATTCGAACCCCTGTTACCGCCGTGAAAGGGCAGTGTCCTGGGCCTCTAGACGATGGGGACCCTAAAACATTTTCCCATCAACAACCGAAGTTGATGATGGTGGAGCTAGGCGGGATCGAACCGCCGACCTCTTGCATGCCATGCAAGCGCTCTCCCAGCTGAGCTATAGCCCCGAAATTAAGAATCGCAGTTTAATGAGACACCTCAAAGCTGTCAAGAAAATTTTAATAAAATATTCTTTCTGCCTCTGTTTTGTCCTTTTTCTTGGCTTTCCTTCAAAAAAAATGAGACAAAACTTAAGGGGAGATTAAATTTTAGACATGAAGTTAATATTTTATTAAGAATACTTCTTTTATAATGCACATTCTTTATTCATGTAAAAAATAGGATTGTTATGTCTAATTTAGTTGCTTTGCTTAACACTGTTTATACAAATTATATGCGTTTTACGGAAACCAATGACTCTAAACATCTATTAGAAAATATCAAAGCATTTCAAAAAATATCTCAAAAGGACATTGCGAAAGAGCTTAAAGAAGCCCACATCTCAGAATTAGAAGAGTGCAATAAAACACTTATTTTGGTCGCTCAAAGCTACATTGAATATGCTTTTTTAAAAAAAGAGAAACTCCCTTCATCCAAACTTGACATTTGCCTAAATCACGCCCAAAGATGTTATGAATATGTGATTAACGCAGCAAGAAAAATACCACCTTATAATTTAGGTGCTATTGGCCCACAAAATACTGAAGCTATCTATTACACGCATAAAATTAAATTCTTAAGGGCAAAGTTAGATTTGTTTTCTATTAACATAAAAATGCAAAGTACTTATGATGCGGCTGAAGTTAGCTCAGCACTTAAGGCGGTTCTTGAAGCCTGCGACACTTTTAAAGCAGAAATTGATCGCAATTATCGTTATGTCTCCTACAAAGAAGATTTTGGCATTAATGAGGCACTTTTTAATTCTATTAAGCAGACTCGCGAAGAAGCACAAAGCCTTTTATCCAAAGCTAATGACTATAAAAAGGAAAAACGTCGAAGTGAAACCTTGTCCTCTGACAAATCTTCTGCTCACAAAAAAACATCTCAAAGAAAAAAAGCTAAACATGCACCTACAGAAGAGCCAAAAGTTTCTCAAAATGAAGTCGATCCTTCGCCCTCCTCCTTTGTTCCTCCTCCCAATCAGGTAATTGCACCAACAATTGCAATTACCTCCACCACATGCACAAGTGAGGACTGGTCCTCTCTAGAGGCCCTTATGAAGGCTGCTTCGGAAGATACTCCTATCCCCCCTGTACAATCGCCAAAACCTGCTTATGCAACTTTGTCCTATAGCTCCTTTTGGGCGCATCTTGATCCCAATCAGGATAGTAAGCGATGTTTGGGATTGATGAAGAATTGGATTAAGGCTTATTTCCCTAAACAGAGAATATGTCCCTCACAAGGAGGCCAAGACGCACGAGTACTTGAAAAACTGGCTCAGGGATTATTATTAGCAGCTCAACAATTGCAGCAAGAAAGCAATATCTATGGGCAGAAACATAGTAACCCTGCTCTTCAGTTGGCAGTGCAACTTCTTTACCGTTCCACCGAATTAGCCTCGGTTAATGATAGACAATTTTCCGAAGATTTAACTGATTTATCTGTACGATATAGCTCTATCTTGATTAACTTCATACAACACACCCCTGGAAGAGTATTATCAGATGAAGACTATCTGCAGCATCTTCACAGAGTTCTAGGCAAGACCCCCGCGCTTATTAAGACATCCCATACTCCGGTGGAAGAAATAGTTAAATTAGTCTTTCTTGCTTTAGAGAAAAGCTGCTCTGCACAAGACTATAATCTTGTTAAAGAAGTCGTATTTAATGCTTTCAATCAAGCCACTACCGAATTATCTTCAAATATGATTTTATCTTAAGTCGTTTTGTTGGATAAACAATAACCAACCTATGTGCTAGACTCTGCATCTTGCTGGATGCCTCGGACAAGCCGAGGCACGTAGGGGGTGGTTACATAGTCTCAGACAAGTCGCACGTAGAGTACTTAACAGCCTTTCCTCTGCTGTATGCCTTGGACAAGCCAAGGCACGCAGGGGGTTAGATTTTCTTAGACAAGCCACATGTAGAAGTAGTTAAAAGCCTTTCCTCTGCTGGATGCCTCGGACAAGCCAAGGCACGTAGGGGCGGTTAGATTGTCTCAGACAAGCCGCATGTAGAGTAGTTAACAGCCTTTCCTCTGCTGGATGCCCTTGGACAAGCGAAGGCACGTAGGGGCTGTTAGATTGTTTCAGACAACCCACACGTAGAGTACTTAACAGCCTTTCCTCTGCTGGATGCCTTGGACAAGCGAAGGCACGTAGGGGCTGTTAGATTGTTTCAGACACCCCACACGTAGAGTACTTAACAGCCTTTCCTCTGCTGGATGCCTTGGACAAGCCAAGGCACGTAGGGGCTGTTAGATTGTTTCAGACACCCCACACGTAGAGTACTTAACAGCCTTTCCTCTGCTGGATGCCTTAGACAAGCCAAGGCACGTAGGGGCTGTTAGATTGCTCAGACACAAGCCGCACGTAGAGTAGTTAACAGCCTTTCCTCTGATGGATGCCTTGGACAAGCGAAGGCACGTAGGGGCTGTTAGATTGTCTCAGACAAGTCGCATGTAGAGTAGTTAACAGCTTTTCTCCTACCATTTTTTCTACGTGCCTCGGCTTGTCCGAGGCATCCAGTTGGAGCAATCAACCAGACTGATATGCGTTTATTAGATAGGTTTTATTAATGGGCAGCGGGTCTGGAACTAAAATCCCAGACAGTTATTATTTCTATTGACTTCATGTAAGTCAAAAGGGAAACTGCTTAGCATTCGTCAATACAGACGTTACTATGGATTGAATATCACTTAGGATAAGTATGTACTTTAAAAATGCTATTGTTAGAACACCCAGCCAATCATTAATTAATGGCTTAACGTCTTCTTCTTATCTTGGTAACCCCGATTATGAGCTCGCGCTCGAACAGCACCAAGCCTATATCAAGGCACTGATTGGTTGTGGTGTTGAAGTGACTATTTTACCTCCAATAAATGCTTATCCCGATGCTTGTTTTGTAGAAGATGTTGCTTTACTCACGGAAAAGCTTGCACTTCTTACTCGACCCGGGGCTCCCTCAAGACGAGGTGAAGTCAAGGAAATAGAAGCAACAATTCAGGCATTCTATCAGAATAAACGGTCTTACATTGTTGCTCCAGGTACATTGGAAGCAGGTGATGTGCTTCGAATTGATAACCACTTTTATATTGGTCTCTCAGCAAGGACAAATAAAGATGGCGCTCAACAACTTATACAAATTTTAACAACACAAGGTTATACAGCCTCTTGTGTAGAGCTTAAAGAGTTTCTTCATCTTAAAACAGGTATTAGTTACCTAGGAAAAAACTATGTTATCGTCAGCGGTGAACTAATCAATCACCCAGACTTTAAGCAATTCGTTCAAATCCCTATAGAAAATGAGGAAGCCTATGCAGCCAATTGCATTACGGTAAATGGCACGGTCTTAATGCCCCACGGATTCTCAAAAACGCAACAAGCAATTCTAGACATTGGCTTTCCTGTAACAACCCTCGATGTCAGTGAATTTAGAAAAATAGATGGGGGATTAAGTTGCTTATCCTTGAGATTTTAAATGAATAAGCCTCTTTCAATAGCCAGTCTTAGCTTAATTACTGTTTGTTCAGTTGACAGCATCCGCAATTTACCCGTTGCAGCGATCGCAGGCAGCCAATTATTTAATTATTTTATACTCGCCCTTGTCCTGTTTTTACTTCCTATTGCTATCCTTGCATCATGGTTTTCAAAGCAATCTCAACAAGGAATCTATGGCTGGGTTAAACAAGGCTTAGGACAACGATTAGGGTTCATGGCTATTTGGTTTCAATGCATACAAAATCTTCTCATTTACCCTACTTTCTTAAGTTTTATTGCAGGGACTTTGCTCTATAGCTTTTCCCCTCAACTTGCTGAAAATAATTATTTAATTTTTTTTACAATCATTGTGCTTATTTGGTGTTTAACCTGGATCAACTTAAAAGGGATTCAAACGTCGAGCCGTTTTAATAGTTTTTGTACCCTGGCTGGTCTTTTAATGCCTTTTCTCACCATACTCACTATGGGACTTTTTTGGTATTTTTCACACAGAGATCTTATTAAGCCTATTTTACCTCCCGCCACGCCTTATTCATGGACAGCTTTAACTGCCATTATGCTGTCGTTTTGTGGTATTGAGATTGCTGCGGTTCACGCCAAAGAAAGCAAGCCAGGAGCTATTACAAAAGCAATTTTTATTGCAGTCATTGTAGTTTTTTTTACTATGCTTTTCGGCTCAATAACTTTGGCCATGATTATACCCGCACAGCAACTAAATTTTGTTAGTAGCATTCCCCGATTAATTGAAATATTTTTTAATGAATTACATTGTGGACCGTTGGCTTTTCTCATGAATGCCTTGATTGCCATAGGCTGTATTGGTACTGCTAATAACTGGATAATAGCACCTATTAAAGGTTTGAGTTTTGCAATTAATGAAGGCGTGAGGTATACAAAACTCATTGAAAAGAATGCTCGACAAGTACCTGCCAGATTACTTATTTTACAGGCAGGATTTGTTTCTATAATTAGCCTTCTATTCTTGGTTTTCCCTGCAATTAATACCTCTTATTGGGTCATGCTTAATTCAGCAACTCAAGTGTATTTATTGATGTATTTTATGCTATGTCTTAGCGCCATTAAATTGATTTTTAATAGAAAATCTTATTCATGGATAATTTTACTATCAGCATTTCTCGGGCTTTCAGGCATTAGTATTGGATTAATAGTCAGTTTAGTTCCCCCTCCCTCTTTGCCAATAAATTCACATTTTATTTATGGTTTGTTAAGTATCTTCTTTCTGGTTTTCTTAATCCTAGCCCCACTTACATCCTTAGGTCGCAAGCCAATTCAGGCCTGAATAGAGCGATGGCAATTTAATGGCTATACCGTATTTAATTTTGAATGCTTGGCAAATGCAGGTTTTGTAGTGGGGATATTAAGCGGGAAATAAAGGCGGCTAAGAATATAGGCGCCTTTATGAATTCTTAGGCGTTTGTAGACTCAACGCGTTTTTTTGCTGCTTTTTTATGTTGTTTCCAATCACGATCTTTAGCAAAAACAAAACTTGCAGCTTCTTCAATAAAAAATCCAATATCATCAATATTCGCCCAAGCGCAATACGCAGTGATCATCTCAAAGGTTTCGCTGCTGATTTCAGCCTTGATTTTTTCTTTTTTTTGTACACGAGTACTGTTAATAATTGGCATACTTAACCTCAAATGTTATTTAAACGCCTTAAATCTTAACAAATAAAACTATGATTGCAAAGCCAGTATAAATTTCTGGCATTAAT
Organism: Legionella hackeliae; assembly: GCF_000953655.1. Taxonomy (NCBI): domain Bacteria; kingdom Pseudomonadati; phylum Pseudomonadota; class Gammaproteobacteria; order Legionellales; family Legionellaceae; genus Legionella; species Legionella hackeliae. Next base: position 972,337 of record NZ_LN681225.1, on the reverse strand, counting down.
GACAATTCGTTTACGAATTCCATCCTGATTTTTGCGGTAAAATCATAGAATATTAAATGGTTTAGGAATTTCAGGATAAAAATTACTCCAGATTCTCTCGCAAAAACCTAGCAAATTCGTGTGATTTTGCAGGCAATTTTTTAATGGATCTTCAAAAGGTAGCCACGCAATATTCGCTAAAAAAGCAAAGGCTGTTGCATCAATGCTAGTGAGGTCATTACCATGAAAATATTTTTTTTCACCAAGCATCGCTGCAATAGCATCCAGAGTTTTATATCCCATTTGTGCAACTTCTTCGGCGGTATGACGACCTATCCCCTGCAGGTATAAGGCTTTTCTCATTGCCTTTCGTACTGCATTAGGAATGAATAATCTTGCAAGGCCCGGCAATTTGGCAAAATAAGCATCTTTTACATGAGCCCAACCTTTTTCATCCTGCCAACGCCAATAAACCATAATCCAATACAAACGTTCAGAAAAAGTATTATCAAGAAGGATAGAGAAGGCTTTTTGTTCTTTCGATAAATTTCTATCAAGTGGGTCACCAAATTTATTAATCAAATAATCTATAATTAATTCACTATCAGGAATAGTCTTTTCATCAATTTTAATAAAAGGCAATTTTCCTTTAGGGGCTTTTGCAGGATTCCTCACAAACCTAATTTCATAAGGCATTTCTGCCAAGCGTAAATAAGTCTCCACCTTCAAACAAAAAGGGCTAGCATTTGGTAATCCCCAAATACTTGGAAATTGATACAATGTAATCATATTTTTGTTAGTCCTTACGCGCTTTATTTGCTCTTAATTCAAACTGGATTCAACAATCACTTATTGTCTTTATTGTGCAGAAAAGTTGGTATTATATGCCAGAGTGCGCGATTATATCCCCGTACTCTTTTCTGTAAAGTCAAGAATGCGATTGAAGGAGTTAAATCATGACTAAATGCCCTTGCGGTTCCTCACTGAATTATGCCCTATGTTGTGGTTCCTATATAAACGGCGCGTCTATCCCTGCAACTCCAGAAGCATTAATGCGCTCGCGCTATACAGCGTATGTTCAAGCTAATATCGATTATATTAAACAAACTATGCGCGGAAGTCCTCTAATCCATTTTGATGCATCAGATGCAGAAATATGGGCAAAACGCGTGACCTGGTTAGGATTAAAGGTGGTGCAAGCTTACCTTAGTCAAACAAATCCGAATAAAGGCTACGTTGAATTTATAGCGCGTTTCAAAGAAAACAATCAGCCTGGAACTATTCATGAATTAAGTGAATTTGATTATGAAAATGGCTCATGGTTTTATACAGCAGGGCATGAGCCAGAAAAAATATCCTCTAAGTCCCTAACTAAAACTCCGCGTAATGCACCCTGCCCCTGTGGAAGCCAAAAGAAATTCAAAAACTGTTGTTCAAAATAAAACGTCTGCGAGTAAACGGGAAAGAATCAAGCTAATTCTTGATTAACCACTGAGAGTGGATTGCTTCCTGCGTTCGCAAAGACACAGTAGGCTAATTAGTCTGAGACAATAATTTATTGGTGTAAGCAATTGCTAATGCAGAAACCAGTAGTGTTATATGAATCACAACTTGCCACATGACATTATCAAAAGTTTGTTTACCAGGATCAATAAATGTTCTTAAAAGATGAATAGACGAAATGCCGATTAAAGCAAGTGCGAGTTTGATTTTCATTGCCCCAGCATCAAGATGATCTAACCACTCTGGTTGATCAGGATGATTGTGTAAATTCAATCGTGACACAAAGGTCTCATATCCTCCCATAATGACCATAATGAGTAAATTTGCAATCATCACTACGTCAATTAAATCCAAAACTCCTAACATAATTTGCGTATTATCTGCCGTATTAATGTGCTGCATTAAATGAAACAATTCTGTTATAAATCGATAAGCATAGGCGGTCAGAATTAGAAGTAGTCCTAAATATAAAGGAGCTTGTAACCAACGTCCGAAAAAGATTATCTGACTAATAAGTTGGGGAATTTTTATTCTTTTTCTGTACTCAACAGTGGTATCTATAGTATTCATAATTAATTGCTCGAAATTGTATACGATAACAAAAGGAAATTGCGCTTCTAATTTTACTGCAAGTCGTTCAATTTAAAAACTGGTTGGATTCTTTGAGTAAACTGAGAGATCAATGGTGGGCCGTATAGGGATCGAACCTATGACACAGAGGTTAAGAGCCTCCTGCTCTACCAGCTGAGCTAACGGCCCACATTGCTTAGCATAGCGCGGTTTTGATTGATATTTCAAGCAGTTACTTCGCTATCTCCAAGAAAAATGAAATCAAGACATACCAGAGCTTGCTGTCATTGAAGCAGTCTCTTCGTGCTCTTCCTTAGTTTTTCTACGCTGAATAAGCATTAGTAGTCTTTTTTCTTTGCTGTTTGAGAAAAAATTTTCTCGCCTTTTTATAGGATTCTCAGTAATCATCCTAAGTACTCCCTGTCTTTGAATCGGTATTTCCCTAAACTCTTGCTCTAAAAATTGTTGGTTAAATAATTTAAACATGTACCGGTTTATAGGAAAGAACTTATCTTCAACTTCAGTTAAACGTTCGCCCTTTTCATTAGGAATACTTATTTTCCCAGCATAGTAAAAAATACTCATATTACTTGAGCGTAGCCATTCAGCTTGAAAACGGGACGCCCTGTGGTGATTTTCTTTTTCTGAACCGCAGGAATAAAAATGAATGTCATCAATCCGATAAGAGATAGGCATCATATCTATCGTAAACCGGTCAGCAACAGTGCTTATGGAAATAAATGTTGCTAACCGTCCATCAGAGTGATTCGCCACCTTATCAAATATCCCTGCATAGCCATGTGCCAGAATGTAAACAGAGGAACTGCTACAGATACTACTTTGCTTATAGTTATCCTGATGGCAAATAAGTTGTATTTCTTCAGAAAAATTTCGCTGATGATTGATTACCCATTGTTCAGTTGCAGACAATAAATCACCAGCTTGCTCTCTTGTAAAGGGGATATATAATATGATCATAAAATTTATATACTTAAAGGCGCTTGAAACACTTCTTCCTCAAATACGTTCTCCTCAGTTTGGGAGTCCGTATCTTCATAGCTTGAGTCGTAACTAGAGTCTTCATCAGAATCGTTCTCTGCATTATGAAGCGGTAACAAAACATCCACAATATAGGTGATGCGTCTTGCTAAAGAGCCGTGTTTATTGACCAAAGGAACAGCATTAAGTTTTTCTACCAAATCACTTATGGAGACTATAGATGTGTTAAGGATGTCAGTTACTTCAGTAATATGGTTTCGATGCCAGTGGCCTGTAAAAAAACGTGTAAGAGTAGAACCTGATTTAGTGTAATCCCTTAGCACTGCCAGTGCTTCCAGTAACACCGTTTCTTTAGATTCACTAACGCGTTGATAAGCATGCAATGCACGCATTTGGTCAAGCCATGCTGTCAATTGAACGTGATTTTTACTACTTGACTCGTTACGTAATCCGTTAATATCTATGGGTATTTTTTTGGATATCAGTATTCTGGTCAGTGTTTTTACTACGTCTAAACTACCAAGTCGAACGCCTTCTAATAATTTTGTATCCCATGCAATTTGGTAATAAGAGGTCAATTTATCAAGAAAAGAAATCAAATCCGGTTTTTGTTTCTCAATTGCCAGATCCAGTGCTGCCATCCATAATGTCCTTGGATAACTAATCTCCCCCTCCCAAAACGATTTGATTGTTTGATATTCATCCATCTCTACTAAATCACGAAGCAGTTCGGTTTTTTCCTGAAAAGATAAAAATCGGGAATGGGGTAGTTGACAAAACAGAGGTAATAAATGAGGTTGTTTTTTTGCTTCCGTGAATATACCCCTTATTAGATCGGGATTTTTTTTAAGAGTGTTATTTTCTTGAAAAAATACTGATACTAACGAATAATTACCCTTTCTCACGGCTTCGTAAAGAACTTCAATATCAGGTTCAAAGTCCCCTTGTAGAGAGCATAGGTTCCGTGCATCCTTTTCTGGCAACTTCTTTATCAGTGTACTTACATCTTTAGAACTAATATTTTTGGCTTTACATGCGCTTTCTAATGTCCTAATCATTGGTTTCCAACCATCTTGGTATGCTCTACCTAAATGGATTAGTAATAATTTTGCATCAAGATAGCCCAGTGCTTTGTCAACTAAAATCAGAATAGTGGAAAAATCAAACCCGTTAAAAGCATGCCGAAACGCTTGCTGCACTGTATTCTTGTCAGGATGTAAACTTGAATCAAATCGTTCATATATTTTGTTTAAGAGTTTGCTATCCTCTGTAGGTATCACAATATCGAGAATTGCCGTTGAAACATCCTTTTGAGTTAAAGCCCTCTCACTCTGTTCCAAAGTGATCTGATAAGCAACTTCAAACCACTTCTCTGCATTTTCCAGGGAATATTGAAATATTTTTTCAAGTTTGGCTTTTGATAGTTCATTCTCCCCTCTTAATTTAATTAAATCGCTGACACCTTCTACCTTACCTTCCCCAAAATAGTAATAGGTAGCACGCTCTATTAGATCTGCACTGAAACGGGTCCCACAAGTTCTAATAAACTGTCTTTGGTGAGTCAATGGCCAATTTTCGGATACATAATCCCATGCGACATGGAAAGTCTCCGGTTTAAAATGACCCTTGGCTTTCTTATCAAGAATACTAATGACTCCATGCCAATGTTCATGACTAAGGGCATTCAAAAATAATGACTGGAGTTCATCACCGGATAGCTCATAGTCAAGTTTACATAATAAAACGAGCTCTTCTGTAGAGTTAGAAAGAACAGCACTGTCGAGCAGTGTTAGATATAACGTTTTTGGTAGTGATAATAATTGACGATTATCAAGCAAAAATTTGAATATTTCTCGATTGTTTGCATCCAATGCAGCCCTATATATCGACTCTATTTGTTCCCCAGTAAGCACCTGAATGACTTCAGGAATCAAAAATAACTTAACAAAAGTTAGATCGCTTAATTTAATTGCCTTAATAAAACCCTTAGAAATCTGGACACTATCAAAAAGTTTACATCGTTGCGTCAGGAGATAAGTCGTAAGTACCAAATTGCGGTTTCGAACTGCTTCTTTTAATAGGAATGGTCTTTCTTCATCCCAAACTATGAAAAACCAATAACGGTTATATTGCGTTAATAATTTAATAATTTGTTTACCAAGCGCACCATCACTTTCAATAAGCACATTGACTAACGCTTGTTGACAGGAAAATATCTCCTTTTCTTCCGATAAATTAAATAAGACAGCCAGCATATCTTCCAATACGAACTTGTCTTGCAATAAAGAAAAACGATATTTGATGAGTGTTTCTTTAAACTTCGTCTCTCTGAAAGTCGGAATCTCTTTATCTGGGTAACGAGTGCGTCGAAAGAAGTGGCTTTTACGCATATAAATAGACCACCGTTCAAACAATGCTTCGTAATCTTTATTGTCAAAAGTGTCCTTGCCCAATCTAAGATCACAGAAAGCAACCCACTCATCATCACAATAGTCATCGAGTTTTTTTAAAAATTTCGCCATTACATACTGAAGATTAGTGTGCTCAATTTCCTCATCAGAAGCGGCATTCTCCTCCTCACTAACATACCCATCTTCACTAACACTCTCTTCACTATCCTCTTCATCACTTGAGGGCTCAGGGACTAACTCATCATCACTACTACTATCTTCTTCACTATAATACTGATCTGAAAAGATAAGTTTTTGATACTCATCTCTCATCATCTCAACTCGACTATCATCCAATAAAACATAAGGAGGCTGTAACAGAAAATTAACAAGCATTTGATAGATCAGATGCGCCAAATGAGTACTCCCGTTCCTCCTTAGCCATTTATGCAAAAGGTAAATAAGATCAAATTTTTTCTCGGCCCCAACTTTGGTATCTGCCAGGAAATTATTTAAATATCCAATAAGTTCCTCGCCTTTGAAAAAATCATAGATAGTCGACTTATGGTAAAAAAGTAAATAAATGATATTGACTTGTTGCTGAGTGATAAGATGATAAGTTAAGGTATCTTTTGAAACCAATTTAGCCAAAAGCTCTAGTCTTAAATAGAGTGGCTTCTCTTCATAATTGGTAATTAATTGATTAATTAAATCAGGTAGAGCATTAAATGCAACACCATTTTCATTTAATGCTTTCCGCCAGAGTGAAAAATTTTCTTCTTTCTTTTGATCATGGTAAAGCCAATTAAACGCATGATAAAAAAACGTGTCTTTGAATAAGCTACACAGATTATTAAAAGCAGTTTGCGAAGATACTCCTGAAAATTCGATTTTATTTTCTTCTGCTACGTTAAGAGTTGCATGGAGACACAATTGGCCAGCTAAATTGTAAGAGCGCCACGCCGATTCTTCTACTGTATGCTTGGTAGCCAGATAGGCTAATTCTTTGGTGGCATTGTTTTCTGATAAGAGCTTATAGAGCCTGGATAATGGATTATCTTCTTGACTCAGATTTTGGATATGAAATCTAAAAATAGCCTGTAGTAAGCCAGAGTTAAGAATTCGTTCTTCAACACTACCCTCCTGGTTTTCTGAGACTTCTTCTTGCTGGCATAACCATACGATAAATGCAGCCAGACGAGTAGGTTCATCAAAATATTCGTCCAATAATGGAATAACTGTAAAAGGCTGGTTCACTTCTTTTAGCTGAAAGTGAATATCCTTAATTAATTCATCAAATGTCTTTGTCTCGACAGCACCCTGCTCTTTCTTTTCTTTAATAAATTGTGCCCCCGCTGGGTAGGCATGCTGTAATTCTTCGTGTTGTTCGTAAAATGCAATAGCGTCGCTATGATTATCAAGGTAATTCGTGAAAACACTGCCTAGTTTTAGTCTACAGACAAATAGTCTTTTTGCATCTTCTTTGAAAATTTTATACTGGTTTGTGAGCCACAGTAGACTAGCTTGGCTAATGTTAGTTAATTCGTCGTCCTGATTTGAGCAAAATGCAATAAAACTCATCGCGCGCTCTATAGCGTTAATGTTCTTTTCTGTGTCGGAGGATTGAGTCTCTGCTTGCTGCAATAGATTGAGATGCTCTTGCGCAGTTTTTTTTAGCAACTCCCAATCTTTAGTGGAAACTGGGATATTCGTTGATAGGGGGAATTTACTATTGCTGATTGCTGAAAACCATTGTATCAATTCAAGTAGTTGCTCAAAACTCATTGGCCTTCTCGGTATAAAAAGCCTTATTGTACATTATTAATTCAGATGAGTGAAATCTTGAAAAACAGATGTCAGAGCAAAATGTCTTTTTTTATATCGATAATCTGTTCGCTTGCAACCGAAGATTTAACATTCACCGTTTAAAACTTTCCCCTTCACTTTCGTCTTCCTCATCGCCTTCTTCTGCCTTTTCAGTTAATGGCTTACTGGGAGAAACAGGCTTTTTTTGCTTACTCTCTTCGTGAGATAAATCTTTGTTAGTCGTCGGTTGGTGCGTGAGTTTGCTAATCTTAGTTACTACTTGTTTATCAGCCGCCATTTTTTCTTCAGTTTTCTCCTGGACCTTTTGCTGATGTTGATGTTCTCGAACGAGTTTAGTTCCTAAAACACTCACCGCAACGACACTGATTGCTACAGACAAGGCAGCGATAGTAATTACTGCGGCAATTGGAGCACCCACCCCAGGAATTATCAATGACAAAGCAGCAATGGCTAAGGCAAAACCAAGAAAAGAAGAGGTATAACCTAATCCTTTAACTAGTTTTTCCTCATTTGACCAATGCTTTTTCTCGAGTTGTTGGCGTTCAATAAAAGTATTTTCACCTTTATTTAATTGGTCTTCCAATTGGGCAATTTCATCACGAGTCCTTGATGAAATTTTTCTTTCCCCAAGAGGCGTTAATTGTAGTTCATTATAAAGTTCGGCACTATTTCTTATAAAATCAATAGCTCCATAGGCTAAAACAGCGCCCCCAATGACTAATCCTGGAATAATCAATGGCGGGAACGCAATACTTAATACGGCAGCTGCAGCTACAAGCAAAGCACCCAGTCCTATCCAACTGATGTCTGCGATTAATTTTTTACGATTATTTGTTTCCTTCAGATAAGATAAGCGAGTATCAGCCAACATATGATTGTTCTGCTCTATAAGAGCTATGGACATGAGATTTGCCAATTGCTGATGAGATTCATTCGCTAATAGACCTTCTATCAACAGATTTTTGTGCGTTTCAAAAATACGTGCATCAGATTCGCCTTTCAAGAAATCCAATTCTATCTTCCAATGGGTATACTGCTCATGTTCTTTAAACCACGTAGGTAATTTTTCATGCAAGGTCTTAAAATTTTCTGCTGTTGCACTGCGCAATACCTGTAGAAGCTCTCTATAAAATCGATAATCTTCTAATGGACCTTCCAAATCCTCTTCTAAATTAAGCTGATTTTTAACGCCCACGATTAATTGATTAAACCGTTGTTGCTGCAGCATAAACACTTCTTTTGAAGTCGCTTGCAGCATTCCTTTTATCGACTCCTGAGCGGCAATTAAAATTTTCTTTTGTAGCTGTTTCGCTTGCTCAGAAGACGTTTTACTAATCCAATCATCCATAATGGCTCGTAATTGATGTTCCATAACTAATGCAGCAGTCAACTCTCTTGTTAACGAATCCTGATTAAAATTTGAAGTCTCTTCATTTAAATCTTGTACCATTATCTAATTTCCTAAATCTCAATAGAATGAATAATACCTTAAATCTCATTAAAACTAATGCTTTCCCTAAATAACTGTCACTAAACTAAACTATAGTAAAGTGATAAACGAATTCCTACGATGAATGTTAAAGATAAACTAGCTCTAGCAATATCTGCACGAAATCCTGTGGAGTGCAGTTATCATAAAAAAAAGCGACTTATTGAACCCTATCACTATGGCATTTTAGGGAATGAAGAGCAGTTACATTGTTTTCAATATGCCGGAGAAAGTGAGTCCGGAGGTATTCCGCAATGGCGAAACTTAAAACTTGATGATATTCACACTGTGCGCATTTTGGATGATAAGCAATTCACCATACGAGACACTTATCACCCTGAAAATGCTCATTATACCAAGATTGAAAAAAGTATAACTATCTCAAACTAATCTGTGCTTCTTGGTCTAAATCAATTCCGTAATTATTCTGAATTACTCCTGAGAGATGCTCATACATTTCAAGAACCAAATCGTATCGACTACTCGAAGACCCCTCTTTCGCAGTAAGCCATGTATCCATTGCTTTCAACAATGCCCTGTCATTTTTTTCTGAAGGTTCCAAGCTAGAATGGGTAAGAAATGCTTGATCAAGCACTTCAGTTTCCTTGGTTTTAAACCAAGAGGCAGCTTTACTCCCCTCCGTCCAGTGTTTCAAGAAGTAATCTGTGTGTTTCAACTCTTCACGATTCCAATGTGCAATCTGTTGTTGCAAAACCCCATGGTTTTCTTCTAAGTAATGCTTAATATGGCCACGCAAGCATTCTACCTGATAGTAACGTGATGTAGAGCTATTTTCTTTAAGCATTAACCACCGATCAGTTTGTTTGAAAAGCTTTATCAATTCATCTTTATTATTTAAATCTATTGTCTTAAGGGACTTAACAAGCTCTTTGGTGAGCTGTGTTGATCGAGACGTATTTTCATGGCTTTGCCACCAGTCTAATAATGTTTCTTTCTTATCATTCCATTGCATCCCTTTACGAACATGTCCTTTTGGATGCAATTTATCGATATAGCGATAAGCCTGATTACCTAAACCAAAAAAGCCCTGCATCTTGCTTGCTACCGGAAAAAGAGTAGGCTCTTCACTTTCATATTTGCTATAGGTTGCCTTGGCAACTGCAGTTTTTCTTTCAACAGCACCCTCTTTAACCAACCCTAACTTCACTTTTTTACTAGGCTCGCGGGGATCAGGACCTGTTTTAGCATCAAGATATTTTGCCATCTGCATGTGCATATGTTCTTCACCAGTAGGTGCGTTAGGTCTATCTTGATGGTGACTTTCACGAGGGATAATAATCAAATCACGATGTGCTTTTCTTGGTAATTTGGGCAGAATTTGAGAGAAAAAACCACGATGAATCACACGCTCAGTTTCATGTAATGATTCTGCTTTGTAAGTATCCACTAAATAGGAAAATTCCTGGGGTGTCATTGAATATTTTCTTTCTTTATTGGCATCGATTTTTAATTCTTTAAACACTGCGGCGGTATAATCCCCAAATCTATATCCTAACTCCTGCAACTCCCCTTGAGAGTTAACGTAATAAGGCTTTACATTTGTTTTATATTTTGCAGACTCTATCTCATCTCCTGTTACTTTGTCCTTTACAGCATCAATAACTTCATAAAAGGGTGCCTCTCCTACAAATAGATAGCTATTTTTATAGGGCGTTAAGTCCTCAGGTATTTCCTTTTTTACATGCAAATCTACATTAGCCATAGAACCTGTATAAGAGCCAAGAATTACCGAGACATTACGAAGATTGGTGAGGTCACTGCAATCTGCAATACTGCCAGCATTAGTCAATGGCCCCTGATAGCTATTACCAGGAACAGGCTGATCAGCAACAATATCTACGGGAATTTGAGGTGCCATTCTATGTAATGCTCTTGCCACTTCAAAACAGGTTACAGCACCACGGCTATAACCACATAAGGTAATACTTTCAATTTCTTCCTTGGCTACACGACCCTCAATAGTCGTACGATCAAGTCTTACACCGATACTTTCCAGAAGTTTATTATCCACAGCCTCCTGCGAATGTTCGGCAGGCGAGAAGCTTTTTAAGGCTGCTAATTTTACTTTCGTATCTTCAGCTTTAAACAATTTGCCGACAAAACGGTTAGCAAATGCTTTAAGATTAGGAAAAAGACCACTATTGCAGACCTCAGGTTCATCACATCCTTTCACAAAGACGGTGCAAACTTTGCTTCTGTTCACATAATCATAATGATCACCAAAGGTGTCTCCTGGATTACCGGTGCCACAAAAATAGATTACTAGATGCATGATTTCTTCCCAAACAGTCTTTGTATTTATTGTAGGAAAGAATTATTAAGGATAAATTAAATCGCAATCTTTGGATGGTATAGTTTAGTCTAAGGAATAAATGGAACTTTCATGAATTATTTGTTTCTGACATCTTGAAACAAATCTTTTATTAGGATTTTTGTCAATAACTCATTGAATATTAATAGTAGTTTTTGAATAAAATTTAGAATATAAGTTCATTAAAAATGCATTATTGTTGCATTTACAGCCCAAAGTGAGTTATATTGGTTCAAATTTGACTTTTTTGGGTGCAGTATGGGTGTTACTAAAAAATTCAAAACTCGTTCGGAGTATTTGGCCAATTATGGAAACGAAGACCGCGAAACTATTGAACAAACTCCAGTCGATGCATCTAATTATCAATCACTTCATGCCAATTTATCAAAGCTTATAGATAGTGGGGATGCTCACGCACTTAAAACAGCCCTGGCATCTGAATTCATTTATCCTTAAGTTTTAGGTACTGAAAATATAGTCATTTATAATTCATTTCCTAAAAGTCCAGGTAATTACCTCCGAATAGGAGAACGGCTTGTTTATTTTCCAAACCCTGATTATGGTAAAGGCCAACGCGACACAGAGACTTATGAAACACATCGAGTTGCTCCGCTTCTAGAAGAATTGGTGAACAACCATTTTGAAGATTTTTTAAAATTACTCGAAAATGCTTCTGAAGAATGCCAATTAGCTCTGCTGGATTTTACAGGACTGGATTTAAGTCATGTTAATTTCGAGCAATTTCAACATAAAATTCAATCAAAACTGGCATCTGTTATATTAACCAAAGCCAATTTAGTTTCTGCAAAAGGGTTAACACAAGAATTCCTCGACAATTGCAAAGAGTATACTGACGCTCAACTACCCAAGACTTTAATTCCCTCATGGACTGCTACAAAAACAAAACAGGTTCACCATTATCTCGATGAACTTAGCGCCTATGGAACTATCTTGTCTACATCGAATTTTGAAGCAGGTAGAGAAAAAGGAAAGTTGGCAATAGCCTTGGCTAAGGAGCTCAAGGATAAGATTCGATATACAACCAAGCATAATGGAGCATTTCAAACGGAGTTTTTAAAACTTTTGCACAAGCATGATGAAGTTTTTAATGAGCCTCGTTTTTATGGGCTTAAGAAAATTATTGCCAATATTGCTCTTTTTATCTTAGGCTTTGCAGTTGGCTACGCCGCTGCAGCAGCACGGCACAAAAGAGAAACGGGGAGTTACTTCTTCTTTAGTAAAACGCAGACTCAAGAAAACATTGAAAACGTTCAAAAAGCATCGCAGAGTACTGACGAATCTACTGAATTTCATACAGCAGATATATCGACTGCTTTCTCTTAATTTGCTACAAAACTTTCTGATGATGGATACCGCGCATAAAGCGCGGTAGGTAGGATAGGGATTTACTATCAACTACCGCGGTCTCCATAAAATAATGGAATTGCTTCAGTCCATTCAAAATAGTACTGCCGAATCTACTCAATTTCATGCACAGATACATCGACTGCTTTTCTTAATTTGCCACGAAACTTTCTTGATAATGGATACCGCGCATAAAGCGCGGTAGGTAGGATAGGGATTTACTATCAACTACCGCGGTCTCCATAAAATAATGGAATTGCTTCAGTCCATTCAAAATAGTACTGCCGAATCTACTCAATTTCATGCACAGATACATCGACTGCTTTTCTTAATTTGCCACGAAACTTTCTTGATAATGGATACCGCGCATAAAGCGCGGTACGTAGGATAAGGGATTTACTCTCAACGTACCACGCGGTACGTAGGATAAGGATTTACTCTCAACGTACCACGCGGTACGTAGGAAGGATTTACTCTCAATATACCACGCGGTACGTAGGATAAGGATTTACTCTCAACATACCACGCGGTACGTAGGATAAGGATTTACTCTCAACATACCACGCGGTACGTAGGATAAGGATTTACTCTCAACGTACCACGCGGTACGTAGGAAGGATTTACTCTCAACATACCACGCGGTACGTAGGAAGGATTTACTCTCAACATACCACGCGGTACGTAGGATAAGGATTTACTCTCAACATACCACGCGGTACGTAGGATAAGGATTTACTCTCAACATACCACGCGGTACGTAGGAAGGATTTACTCTCAACATACCACGCGGTACGTAGGATAAGGGATTTACTGTCAACGTACAACGCGGTACGTTGGATAGGGATTTACTGTCGACGTACCGCGCTGTACGTTAGATAGGGATTTACTGTCCACTTACCGCGCTGTACGTCAGATAGGAATTTACTTTCCACGTACCGCGCTTTATGCGCGGTATCCATTTCAAATGTCGAGAACAATGGATTGCTTCACATTGCCTAAAATTTTGAATTTTGGCTATATTTAAAGTGGGAGTTAGGATGAGGTTAAGGGTAGTTCAATCCTTCATCACTAATAATAATTTAATAAATTAACCTATTTCTAAAATGCCAGATACTTTACGAATAGCTACATACAATATTAATTGGGGAAAAGGTCCTTGGAGACTTACCTCCCCGACGACCAGCATGGATGCATTAAGAAAGACCGATGCAGACATTATTCTTTTGCAAGAAACCACTCCTTTCTGGCAGGAGATGCTAGAGAAGAATTTTGCTAAACGTTACCCTCATCGTTATTTTCGACATTACAAGAATGCAGGGGGATTAGCGGTAATGGGTAAATATCCTTGCCATACCATTGAATATGATCATCCCCAAATTGGTTGGCATCCAATTTGGATTTTTGAATCCAAAACACCTTTAGGCCCGATACAATTTGCCAATTTACACCTGACACCGCCACTCGTTAATGAAGCTAGTATGGGTTTTATGTTCCATGCTCTGTTCACTTCCCCACCAATTCGTTTGCAAGAAATTTATCATGTCAAAGAACATTTACATCCTCAAATACCCACGATTATTGCAGGGGATTTTAACGAGGGAGACAATGGCAATGTTGCAAGCTATCTACGTGATCAAAATTATATTGATGCATTAAATGCTACCCAATTTCGGGGGTATACCTGGCGTTGGCGCAAAGCACTTTTATCATTTCATGAGCGCCTGGATCGTATGTTTTCATCCCCCTCATTAAAACCTGTTAATAGCCAGGTAATTTATGATGGTGATTCAGATCATTTTCCTTTATTAGTTGACTTCATCAACGATAAGCATTGAAAAATATTGATTGAGATTGCTTCGCTACGCTCGTAATGACGGGTGCATATAAGGAAATTCCTTAATGCTTTTCAAGACACATTCCCCCCTACCTGTCTCAGCTTATCCGAGGCCCATTACCCCCCCTACATCTCTCGGCTTGTCCGAAGGCCCATTACCCCTTACCTCTCTCGGCTTGTCCGAGGGCCCATTACCCCTTACCTCTCTCGGCTTGTCCGAGGGCCCATTTACTTCCTACTTGCCTCGGCTTGTCCGAGGCATCCAGAAAGATAGTAGATAACCGCAAATTTTTAATCCCATTCTCACAAGCTTAAAAATAATTTACTGAGCACTCGCGGCGCGCAAACGAATACGTTCTAATCCTTGCTCCAAACGCGCCAGGGTGCGTTCTTTGCCAAGCAATGTTAACGTCATATCAATAGCAGGTGACATACTGCTACCTGTTACGGCTACACGCAATGGTTGTGCTATTTTGCCCATATTCATGTCAAATTCTGCACTGACATCATTGATACATTCCTGAAGCGCATCTTTCTCCCAAAGAGATATCCCTTGAAATTTTTGCAAAAGTGTTTCAAGAGGAGACAAAATGACAGGCCTTAAATGCTTCTTCACGGCTTCTTCATCATATTCAATTGCATCTTGATAGAAATAAAGGCTCTTCTCACAAATTTCGACGAGTGTTTTACATCGCTCTGCTTGAATTTGCACTAAATCCTCTAATTTAGGCCCCTGAGTTAAATCGATACCACGCTGCTCAAAATGCCATTGTAACGCTTTGGCAACTTCTTTAGGCGCATCGCTTTTTTGATAGTGCTGATTTAACCAATGTAGTTTTTCATAATTGAAACTCGATACCCCACGACTTACATTTTTTAAGTCAAACAAGTTAATCATTTCTTCAACACTAAAAATTTCTTGATCGCCACAAGACCAACCAAGACGTACTAAATAATTCAGTAGTGCATGAGGTAAAAATCCTAACTCTTTAAATTGCAGCACACTCACTGCACCATGGCGTTTGGAAAGACGCTTACCATCATCGCCAAGAATCATCGGTAAATGAGCGAAAACAGGTATAGGCGCATTAAGTGCCTTGAATAAATTGATTTGTCTTGGCGTATTATTGATGTGATCGTCTCCTCGAATAACATGAGTAATATTCATGTCCCAATCATCAATAACCACTGCAAAATTATAGGTAGGATTGCCATCAGAGCGAACTAGAATCAGATCATCAAGTTCGCAATTGTCGATATGAATATCACCGTACACTTCATCAGCAAACGAGACTACACCACTATGCGGATTTTTGAAGCGTATCACATAGGGATTATCACTTTCAGGCAAATTTTTATTGCGACAGCATCCGTCATAACGAGGTTTTTCCTTAGCGGCTAATTGAGCTTCACGTAGTGCCTCCAAACGTTCTTTACTGCATTCGCAACGGTAAGCCTTGCCTTCATTCAAAAGCATTTGAGCAATTTCCTGGTAACGATCATAACGCTTAGTTTGGTAAATAGGCCCTTCATCCCAATGGAGTCCCAACCACTCCATTCCATCGAGAATAGCTTGCACGGATTCTTGAGTCGAACGTTCTTGATCAGTATCTTCAATGCGCAATACAAATTCACCTTGGTGGTGTCTTGCATAAAGCCAGGAAAACAATGCCGTACGTACACCGCCCACATGTAAAAAACCAGTGGGACTAGGGGCAAAACGAGTTCTAACAACCATTAAAAAGCTCCGTTGTAAGCGAGGAAATAATCAAGCTATAATAGCTCAGTTTAGCAACAACAAAAACCCATAAGGCCCGCTTTCTATAGCATTTTCACAAATCATTGCTATGAATTTGCTAAGCTTAAGCAGATGCATTTAAAAGATTGTGAGCCAAGGTTTTTATCTGTTATTTGGAATAATCAAGGCTAGAGTATAAGTGAACATCAGAATTATCTCATAGGGAATCACGTGCCGATACTAGTTGCCATGACATGCAGGAGACGCCAATGATGAAACGACTTGGCATTAAGTATCAGCTCCGCATTACCACTTTAATCCCAGTATTCCTGGTCGCCCTTTTATTTGCTGTTTTTTATAATGGTCAATTTAATAAAGACTTAAATCAACATATGTCTCGGCTTGGCGAAGCCTATATTCGTCAACTTTTACCCGCTGCGCAATTTGCCATGATGCGCAATGATAGTAAAACCTTACAGGGATTAATCAATGCCTCGACTATTAATCCGGAAATTAAATCCCTAGCTTTCTATAATGCACAAGGACAATTATTGGCTTATCGTGGTGGTAAACATTCTATCCACAAGCCTTTTACCCCTCCTGAATTCACAGGCGACTACATAGAAAGCAAGCAAATAGAACCTTATACAATTAATTTTACAGCCCCAATTACTATTCCAAAATTTAATCTTTATTCAACAAACTCGTTAAAAAAATCGACGAATCGCACCCTACAAGCTGATGATATTCTTGGTTGGTTGTCACTGGATATTGATACCCAGTCCATGCTTATCAAGCGCTACCAGATGTATATTGTGACCATTTTCATTACGCTTTTAGGTTTATTAATTAGTTTAACGATTCATTTCTTTTTATCCAGACGCATTTATCTTCCCATTGCACGCTTAAGACGAAGCATGAAACAAATTCTTAGCAATGAGTTTGAGACGCACATTAGCACAACCAGTACAGGTGAGTTAGGGATGATTGAAAAAGGCTGTTCACATTTGCAGAAAGCCTATTTGAATACCATCAAAGATTTAAATCATCATATTGAGGTAGCGACTGAAGATTTGCAGCAAGGTCTGGAATTACTTGAAGAAAAAAATATTCAGCTGTCGTTAGAGAAGAAAAAATGTGAAGAAAAGAGCAGACAAAAATCCGAGTTCATTGCCAATATGAGTCATGAAATTCGTAATCCGATGAATGGTGTGATTGGATTTACTAATGTGTTGCTGGAATCCAAACTGGATAGTTTGCAGTTGGATTATGTGAAAACCATTAAATCCTCAGCGCAGGATTTGTTAACTATTATTAACGACATTCTTGATTACTCTAAAATGGACGCAGGTAAATTGCATCTAGACTGCATCCCTTTAGATATTCGCTCTTGTATTGACGAAGTATTAGCGTTAGCCGCCCCGAATGCTCATAAGAAAGGACTTGATCTTATCCCGGCAACAGAGGTGAATGTTCCTAGAAAAGTACTTGGTGATCCTATCCGTATTAAGCAAATTATTACTAATCTGGTTAGTAATGCCATTAAATTCACCGATCATGGCTATGTTTTAATTCGCACGTCAATTGAACAAGAAACTGAGAAAGATTACACAGTCTGTTTATCTGTTATCGATACTGGTATTGGTATCTCACCAGAAGATCAGCCCAAATTATTCAATGCATTCAATCAAGCCGATACGACGATTACCCGTCGTTTTGGTGGCTCAGGATTAGGCTTGGTCATTTGTAAAAAACTGACCGAGCAAATGCAGGGACGTATTTCATTTACCAGTGAAGTGAATAAAGGTTCCACTTTTTCAGTGCGTATCAAACTCGAAAAATTAGCAGCCTATGAAGTTGAAAAGGAACAAAGTCATCGTTTCGATAGTCTAAAAGTACTGTGCTTTGATGATAATCCTCTCTATTTGGAAGCAATGTGTAATGGCTTAGGCTATTGGGGCATCGAATGTATCCGCATTCCCGCATTCAATCAACTTGAAAAAGCCTTTAGTGAACATAGTGATTGTTCTTTGGCATTTATTAATGTTAATGAAGGTTGTGAAAAACAGGTCGCTCAAATTTTACGTAAGCAAACAATACCCGCTATTTTAGTCTCCAAATGGGTCATCCATAATCATCAAGCGCTAGGTGCAAAAGCGTTTCTCTTCAAACCAATTAGCATTCAAAAATTGCATGAAATTATTGAATCTGTATTGAACGAGGCGTCCCAAGCCACGAATACTGATCAAGAATTGGATAATCTACGCGCCCAACTGCGCGTTTCCCATCCTGACGTTTTAATTGCTGAAGACAACCCTGTAAATCGCATGTTATTAACCTCTTTACTCCAGGAAAATTCAACGATCGAAACAGTCGATGATGGCGAAGAGGCCGTTAAAATTTGCCAAAGTAAACGCTACAATGCCATATTACTTGACCTGCAAATGCCTAAACTTAACGGTTTGGATGCAGCTCGTCTTATTCGACATGAATCTATGCTGAATAAACAAACACCCATTATTGTGATTAGTGCAGACAGTAGTAATCTCAGTAAAGAGAAGTTAAAAAAAAGCAGGGGTCGATTTCTGTTTACAAAAGCCAATTGATGAAAAGCAATTACTCACTTATTTACTACGTATTGTTAAAAAAGCCAAATCTGCAGCTATCGATTGGCAGCTTTGTGTACAAAAGGTCTCAGGCAACCAGGCATTGGCTGAGGAGTTTTTGAGTCGATTCGTAGAAGAATTACGAAAAAATCGCGAAGAGTTTATTCAGCTTTTACACGATAAAGACATTAAAGGTTTGGAAAGTGCCGCGCACAAGCTTCACGGTGCCTGCTGTTTTTGTGGAGTTCCCCATTTGCAAACGCAAGTCATACGTCTTGAAAAACAGGCAAAAACCGCAAAACAAGTCGATGAGCTAAAAAATACCTTTGCAGAACTTATTCAAAGTATTGACGAAGTGATTGATGAATTTGACAATCTATACCAAACCAGCCCTTCTGATTGAATTTATACCTCGGAGAAATTATGTCCATTAAAAACGCAATCTACGCCCAGTCCGGTGGAGTTACCGCAGTTATTAACGCATCGGCGTGTGGGGTGATTCAAACGGCTCGTAAACATCCGGAACAAATCGGAAAAGTCTACGCCGCACAAAATGGAATTATCGGCGCTTTAAATGAGTTATTGATTGATACTTCTTTAGAAACAGATGCCGATATTGCCAAGCTTTTGCATACTCCATCGGGTGCCTTCGGTTCTTGCCGTTACAAATTAAAAGAGAGTGGACCTGAGTATGAGCGCTTAATTGAAGTCTTTAAAGCACATAATATTGGATATTTTTTCTATAATGGTGGTGGCGACTCTCAAGATACCGCCTACAAAGTCTCCAAATTAAGCAGTGAAATGGGTTATCCGATTACCTGTATTGGCATTCCCAAAACCGTTGATAATGATTTACCCTTTACAGACGCTTGTCCTGGTTTTGGTTCTGTTGCCAAGTATGTGGCTATTTCAACAATGGAAGCAGGATTTGATGTTGCATCCATGGCAGCATCTTCAACCAAAGTCTTTATTCTTGAAGTAATGGGACGCCATGCTGGCTGGATTGCTGCAGCCAGTGGTCTAGCAGGTGAAAAGGCAGAAGAACCTCCTCACATTATTTTGTTTCCTGAAGTACCTTTTAAACAACAACATTTCTTAGGCAAGGTTGATGAGTGCGTTAAAAAATATGGATATTGTGTGGTGGTCGTTTCTGAAGGTATTCGCAATGAAGCAGGGCAATTTTTAAGTGATGCCGGGTTAAGAGATGCCTTTGGCCATGCACAGTTAGGTGGCGTTGCACCCGTTATTGCTCAATTAGTTAAGACGGAATTAGGTTATAAGTATCATTGGGCTGTAGCAGACTACTTACAGCGTGCAGCAAGACATATCGCCTCCCAAGTTGATTTGGATCAGGCCTATGCACTGGGTAAAGCAGCCGTTGACTTAGCATTGCAGGGACACAATGCGATCATGCCTATCATTAAACGCGAGCAAGATTCACCGTATCGTTGGTCTATCAGCCATGTTCCTTTAGCCGATGTAGCCAATCAGGAAAAGAAAATGCCGGCTAATTTTATAAGTGAAGACGGTATGGGGATCACCGATCATTGTCGCCGTTATTTGGCACCTCTGATTCAAGGAGAAGCGTACCCTCCCTATCACGATGGCTTACCTGTGTATATTCGTCTACAAAATAAACTTGTTCCGCAGAAACTTTGATGTAACGGAGTGATTAAACATGTCGCGATTACCGCGACATGTTTACGCATCGTTTGTATATTCTGTTTGTAAATGACACTCGGTAAATTATTTACACCCATAAGGACGATATTTTTCTTCCAGGGTTCCACCCGAACAAGCCCAGGTTAAATCACCATCTGCTTTCATTGTCGGCGTCAGCAATAATGTTCCATCGCCAGCTTCAGGGGTATAAGTAATTGTAATAACGCCTTTGTCGCCAATCGTAATTGATTTCACATTAGCGGTTGGTGTTGGACTCGAATAAGTTGTGGCTTCCTGGGAAGAAGGTAACACATGATTCGCTATCGCAGCTTCTGACACAGCAATTTTTGCGGTAGACGCCAAATTTAATCCTTCTATCACTTTTGCTCGTACGATGTGTTGTCTGTAAGCTGGTACAGCAAGAGAGATAAGAATACCTAAAATTGCCACCACAATCATTAACTCAATAAGTGTAAACCCTTTTTCTTTCATCATTGCTCCCTAAGCATCTTTAAAATTTAAAAAAAGATATCACAGCTATTGGAGGAATTCATTGATTAGATGATTTCAAATATTTTTAGGCTGCATTATCTATACTTGCTTGATAAACAATTTTAACCAAACCCAATTTTATTCGGTATAATTTAGTTATCTTGCAAAAATTTGAGGCAGTGTATGTCGAGAGAAAAACGAATCATCCAGTTAATTACAGATAATTTTACCAGTACTTATTTACAGGTTGACAATGAATCGCATAAACACCACGTACCTGAAGGCTCTGAAACTCATTTTAAAATACTCATGGTTTCTGAAGCCTTTAAGGGTAAATCGATGATTAATCGACACCGCGAAATTAATGCATTATTAGCGGATGAATTAAAAACGGGGTTACATGCTTTAAGTCTACATCTATATACCAATGATGAATGGGATAAACGGAATCAAACAACTCAAGCGTCACCTGCCTGCAGGGATGGTTATCGTCATGGATAAAAAGCAACCTTTTTATTGGCAAACAGAGTGTATCTTAGCCGCGAAACCGCGTGGTTTTCATCTTATTACCTCTGAGCTTGCCCCCCTGCTGACTTCACTACCAGAGATAAATATTGGTTTCGTCCACCTTTTCCTTCAGCATACGTCCGCCTCATTAACGCTCAGTGAAAATACTTGCACTGACGTACGTCTGGATTTGGAATCTTATTTTAATAAAACAATTCCTGATGATAATACTCTTTATCGACATACCTTGGAAGGTGAAGACGACATGCCCGCACACATCAAAAATGTGGTGTTGGGCGCCAGTTTGATGATTCCAATAATGCAAGGAAAACTAGCACTTGGACAATGGCAAGGGATTTATTTGTGTGAACATCGAAATGCGGCACCTGCACGGCGAATTATTATCACCGCGCACGGGATTTAACTCATTTTTTTAGCAACTTCAACTGCCTGCGGCTCGGAATCAGCTTTTATAAATGAGGCTATTGCATTGCCGCCATGAACTAAGGTATCAATCATATTGGCTACATCAGGGGCCGACGTACTACCGGAAGTAACTCCCGCATAGATAGCTCCTAGTCTGATTAAATTAGCGGAAGAAGCACTTACTTCACAAGCAAGTGATGCTGGATCGCTTAATCCAAAATAACTGATTAAATGCACAGCAGCATCCAACCCAAACTCTGCAATAGTTGCATTGGGATCAGTTAATAACGCATAAGTAGCAGCACCAAATGCAGCGAGATTAACAACCTGCAAAGCTGCATGAGGAATACTTTTAGTATTAAGAGAAGCCTTAAATAGTCTAAACATTATATTTCCTTATTAAATTAAAATAACGCCCTGCTATTTAACAAAATGTTATTCAAGATACAAGCTAAATATTTAAAATTTAATCAACGATATCAAGTTTAGACTTCTGGTAATCTAGTCAAAATCCTATGAGCCTGAGTGATTCAAAAAGACCATTATTGAGATTTTAACTAACTACACACAGAGTTATCCACAAATTTTGGGGATAAGTTCATGTATTAAATTTCGAAATTGGGCTTATTTTAAAAGGGTTATAAGAATAGAGCACAGTTTATTAAGGAAAAAGAGCTGTAGAGCAAGAAAAATTATCCACAGATAAGTAGATTAAAATTTAGAATTGTGGGGAAACCATTTTATAGAAAAAAAAATAAAATAAATAGTCTTGACGGCAAATTATTTTTTCTATTGTAGTTTCACTTAATCTTAAAAAAATATCATGCTATCTTATTTGTTTTGCTGAACATCGAAATAGCAAAGAATTAGTTTTCATACCCTTCTTCATCCCTTATAATGCTTATCTTTTTGCCAAACTATCTCATCGGAACTGTTTTATGAAAGCATGGTCTTCGGAAAAAATCCCTGTATTTGCATTAGTGTTATTGATCACCGGAGCCATTGATAGTATCCGTAATTTACCTGCCACAGCGCTATTTGGATCATCATTAATTTTCTTTTTTGCGTTTTCAGCAGTAGTTTTTCTTATCCCTGTTGCATTGGTTTCCGCTGAGCTTGCTTCCCTTTGGCCTGAAGAAGAAGGTGGCGTTTACAGTTGGGTTAAACATGCATTTGGGGAAGGTGTAGCTTTTATCACTATATGGCTACAGTGGATTAATACAATGGTTTGGTACCCTACTATTTTGTCCTTTATTGCAGGTACACTCGCCTATTTGATTAATCCTGCTTTAGCACAAAATAAATATTATTTGATTAGTGTAATTCTTATTGTTTTCTGGTCACTTACGTTTCTCGGTCTTGCAGGCTTACGTGCCTCAGCCGCCTTTGCCAGTTTTTGCGCAATTTTTGGTATGATTCTACCCATGGGATTTATTATCCTCCTTGCCGTCATTTGGCTTATTAAAGGAAATCCACTGGCCATTGATTTAGGTTTACACACCTTGCTCCCACATTGGAAAGATACCCAATCCTGGGTGTCGCTCACCGCAATTATGACCTCCTTTCTGGGAATGGAGCTTGCGGCTGTGCATGTTCGTAATGTTAGGGATCCACAACGTAATTTCCCAAGAGCCATGTTTTTTTCTGTAATTCTAATTCTAACAACAATGATACTGGGCTCGCTTGCAATTGCCTTTGTATTGCCACAAGAAAAAATTAGCTTGGTAGATGGTGTTATGCAAGCGTTTACCAACTTCTTTCAGGCATATCACCTCACTGCACTCATGCCGCTTATTGTGATATTGTTATTGTTAGGTAGTCTGGGAGGCATGGTAAATTGGATTATTTCTCCTGCTAAAGGTTTATTACTGGCAGCAGATAACGGTTTCTTGCCTCATTGGCTCTACCGTTTAAACCAACATGGAATTGCGTCGCGTATTTTAATTTTACAAGCTGTCCTGGTAACCCTCCTATGCAGTGGTTTTTTATTATTCCCCAGTGTTAATGCCATTTATTGGTTATTCACTGATTTGAGTACCGAGCTGTACATCATGATGTATGTTTTGATGTTTATTGCAGCCTGGCGTTCAAAAAACAAATTTGCTCATCTTGCTCGCGCATTTAAAATCCCAGGTGGCAATGTCGGTTATTATTTAACGTGTATTTTAGGCCTGGCGGGTTGTTTTATCACCTTGGTCGTTGGCTTTATTCCTCCTGAAAGCAGTATGGATATGGGTGGAGCCAGTCATTTTCGTCTGGTTTTTGCCTGCGGTATTTTGATTATGGTTTTTCCTGCTTTATTATTATATCTACGGAAAAAAAGAATCGACCGAAAAGGGTGATAGGATAAGAGTGCTGCATGAATGACAATGATAAGCTTGCAACGATTCGTAATCAAATTGACAAGATAGATAAAAAATTTTTTGATTTATTGCGTGAGCGAGCTACTCTTGCTTCAGCAGTCGCTAAAATTAAACAAGAACAGCATTCTCCGATTTATTATCGCCCTGAGCGTGAAGCACAGATTCTGCGCTCCATTACAAAGAATAATGACAGTCTCCTCCCTGACGGTGAAGTAGCACGAATTTTTCGAGATATCATGACAGCCTGTCTTGCCTTGCAACAACCACTCACTATAGCCTACCTAGGCCCTGAGGGCACCTTCACTCAACAGGCCGTGGAAAAACATTTTGGTGAAAGTGTCACAATGGTTCCGGAACTTTCTATCCCTGAAGTATTTAAACAAGTAGAAAGCGGCAATGTTCATTACGGCGTTGTACCTATTGAAAATAGTACGGCAGGGATGGTTAATGTCACACTCGATAATTTGATTAACAGTGAGTTACAAATTTGTGGCGAAATTTCATTACGCATCCGTCATCATCTGGCGCGTGTTGCACCTAAAGAACCATTAGAAATTATTTATGCCCACCAACAAGCACTAGCGCAGTGTCAACATTGGCTTGCTGTTCATTACCCTCAGGCGACATTAAAAGAAGTGGCGAGTAATGGTATTGCTGCCCAATTGGCATCGAACGAACCTAAATCAGCAGCGATATGCGGTGATAAAGCTGTTGAAATCTATAAACTTCAAAAATCCCATCAACATATTGAAGATTATCCAAATAATACAACTCGTTTTATTATTCTAGGTAAGCAGCTTCCTGCAGCTAGTGGCTTTGATAAAACCTCATTAGTTATCTCTACACCCCATGAACCTGGCAGTTTAATTCAATTACTAAGGCCCTTTGAAAAATATAATATTAATATGACCTCCATTGCTTCGCGCCCCTACCGCCATAGAAATTGGAGTTATCTCTTTTTTATTGATTTTGAAGGCCATCAATCGGAATCTCCTATTCAGGCAGCGTTAAATGAACTGTTAAGTAGTTCAATAATGATGACTTTGTTAGGCTCATATCCTCAAGCAATGGGTTAACCTTGAGTTTATAACTTCGTCTCTTTTTACTGGCTCAATAAATCAATGTCAACTTTAAAAAATTTTCTCTTTTGAAACATTTCTTTAAGATTTTCTTAAGCTTGTGGTGCTAAGGTAGTCACATTTTAAACGGCCTGTGTAGAGGTAGTTGAAATGGGGCGAGACCACGAGATTATTCAATTTCGACTAGAGCAAATCCAGAACCTAGTTCATGAGTTGCAAACAATGCCTGTTTTTTCTCTGCTAGTTGAGGATTTACAATCTAGAATTTCCTCTTTCACTGCTAAACTATCCGCCTTAAGTCCTGAGTTTTTGCAAACAACCCCTGAAGAACTCACTAATCTCGAACTTCTGCTTTTCAAAGAGACTATCAAAATATTACGCGAAGCAGTCAGTCAACAGTCGATAGCTGAAGACTTGAAGCTAAAATTATCAGTATTGGAAAATAATGCTCAGCCTTTATCAGACTTAACCCAATATGTGCGTCAATTTAAAGCGCTAACCACTAAAGAAACATCTTCAACTAATATGCAGCAAACAACATCCGCATCAAATAATCCGTCGAAAACCAAGAGAAAAAATAAACATCCAATAATCATCGACGATTCATTTCCGCCTCCACCCGCATCACTTCAAGAAAAAATTAATGATTATTTAGTGGGCTTAAAGAGATTTGAAAAGACGTTCACTCTTCCTCTGATGGATAATACCCATCAACAAGATTATGTGTTGCATCCATTACTTGGCTTATTTAAAGAGAAGACTGACTTTTCACAACGAGTACTTTCAGAAACACAAAAGAGAGTAAGGAATTGCATTCATGAAGTAGGCTACCATGAAATTTTAGTTAAAGAACTTAAAAATGCCACGCATAACTTAGAAACAAACTATCAAGAATTAACTAATCTTCATGCCAACATATGGGCTCGATATACAAAACTCACATTCACAACAATGGATACTACAGAATTAACTGAAAATCTCGTGAATGCGCAGTTAACACTTCTTAACACGATAGAAACTTTTCTAAAAAGCCTTTCAGCCATTTCAGCAACAAATAGAACGAATACCGAATGGCAATACTGTAAAGTAAATTTAGTGATGTTTATTGAAGCAATCTACCGCGAATTAAAATCAAAAAATTTACCAATTAATCAAGATGCTGTCGAAGAATTCAGAATAAAATGCTTGCAGCATTTAGGTGAAAAAACTGGTTTTTTCAACTTCATTGTCACTACTAAACCATTGGAAGAAGATGTTATTCAACGTCTGTTAAAAGATTTATTTACAGGTCAATTCAGCAAAGACAGAGCAACCTTAGAAAATCAATTTGCTGTTATGCAACATTTCATCAGTAAAATAGAGACCTTTCCTATTCATATCATTAAAGATTATGTTTCTTTAACTGATTCTATAGAAAAGCAAAGCACAACTATTCACGATAATCAAAGACGTATTTTGGAAGAAATCACGTTAGATTTATTGCCTAAATTACAAAGGAGTTTAGACCTGTTTTTTTTATTTTCGCCATCGGCAGTAGATAAAAAAGCCAAAGAAACAAGAAAAAATTTACAATCGTTAGAGAAAGAGCTTACAAAATTTTTAAAGCAATTTGATGAAAAGGAAACACATCAGCTTGCGATGATGAATTCCCTCAAAGAAAAATTTCTCTCTATCCCCAAGAATGAAAAATTGGATTGGGATAGTTTGCAACAGATAGTGGGTTTATTGCATGAAATTAATGCAGGTGTGAAAAATGATTTCGAAAAATTTGATCAGTTAGCAACACGTTTTAAAGACCTAAAAAACTCTACCCTAAAAGATATTCGCTCTCTAAATGAAGCCTACAATGCTCAAAAAGAAACAATAGGCCTTGAGCTCAAAGAAGCACTCATTGATACCCAGACAGCATTAGAAATTCAATATGAATATGAGGAATTTGACCAGGATGCTATTAACACGAAAATAGCTGATCAATTAAATTCGCCTCAGGCATTTCTCTTGAGTCTTCAACAATCGAGCTTACCTCTCGAGAGTTTATTACTTAGTAAAAACAATTTTCTACTACAGTTAAGTGATATTATCACTCGCTCAAAGATTGTTTTTAAAGAGAAACTTTCTAAACATTTAACTACTATTACACAAGAGTTTCATAGTCCTTTGTCTACTCCCCTTACTGACAATAACCCTTTTAAGGCAAGTGTTCAAGAAAAGGAGAAAGATGCTTCTGACGCTTTTCAAAAATTAACTGCTCTTTACCATGCCTTGGATGCCACTCGTGGTAAAGATTTGAAAGATTGGGTAAAAAGGTTAGAAGACATATTTAATGTGGTACAAGAACAGATTAAACAACGCAATCAAACTCGTGATAAAGCCCTGGAAATAGAGCGGCGCTTACAATCACCCGCTTATCAAACCTCAATAACAGCACTTGAGACGTTAAGTGAAGAATTTTTACGTATCCTCAAAGAATATACTCCGGCCGCACTCACTCAACATCCTGATAATCCAGAACTACAACAGGTTTATGCGTCGATTACTCATGATAATTTTGATATTCATAACGACTGGCAAAAAGGCACTTTAGATAAAATTGATTCTCGATTGTTTGTTCTCCTTTCTATGCACCGCGAATTCGAACAACTTAATAATCAATATATCAATAAAAACTTATTTTGCTCTGATGCTACCTATCTAGATGAACTTACTAAGAAGGTGGAAATGCATCTCGATAATAGCCACATGGAAACTCTTTCTAATGCAAAACGGTCAGCGCTTATTCAGTGGATTCGAACTCATATTTTGCGTTCACTACAAGCAATTAGCCATCGAGTCATCAACTATCTTAAACCCAGTGAAACTACACGGCATCGCTTCTTCGTGACTTTAGGTGCTTGCCAAACTGAACATACATTAGTAAAAGCAGGTAATGAAGTATACGAAGTATTAAAATCTTTAACACCTGTAACTGCTTAGACAGAAGAGAGAAGTTGGCGCGCTAAAAGCAGATCTTCCTGGGTATTTATATCCTGTAACGGTTGTGTGCAAGCTTGCTCTACTCTGATTTTGTGTCCAGCCCACAATACTCTTAATTGCTCTAATGCTTCCGATGCCTCAAGGGCACAGACGGGCCATTTTACAAAATCCAGTAAGAATGATGCGCGATAAGCATACAAACCAATATGACGAAAAACCTGTTTGATATTCTCAGGCTCATCACGATTAGCAGGAATTGCACTTCTTGAAAAATAAAGCGCGTTATTCCAGCAATCACGAACTACCTTAACAATATTAGGATTGTTAAGTTGTTGATAGCTTTCCAGAGGCCAACATAAAGTGGCCATAGGCGTTTGTGAGATAGAGAGGCTTTCTGCAACTTGTGATATAAGTTGAGGCGCAATAAATGGCTCATCTCCTTGCACATTTACAATAATATCGTCTGAAGCAAATGGAACTGAGGCCACTACTTCTGCAATTCTATCCGTTCCGGTTTGATGGTGCACCGCCGTCATTTGAACCGTAGCCCCAAAACTTTCAGCATGTTCGGCAATAATTAAATTGTCAGTAGCAATAATAATCGAGGTGGGGTTTGCTTTAAGCGCTTGTTGATACACACGCTGAATCACGGTAAGTCCATCTATCTCCATCATTAACTTGCCAGGCAAACGCGTTGATTGGTATCGAGCTGGAATAATTACATGGAATGCATGCGTCATAATTGTTCTTTTTCCTCTAAAGGAATTAAACGAGCTTCTTGTTCAAGCATCACTGGTATACCGTCGCGAATGGGGTAAGCCAGCCGATCAAATCTACAGATTAGCTCATTTTCTTTAAAAATTAATTTACCTTTGCAAAGCGGACAAACCAGAATTTCGAGCAAGCGCTTATCCACGAGTATCTCCTTGTGTTATTTGATTGCGCACATAAACAGGAACTGCCTCGGCAGCTGTAATGGCTTTTATAGTACCATTTAACGCTAGACGAAGCATCGTTTGAGCATGGGGATAAACAACAACTTGTTGAATAACTCGTGATTGAATACTCTGAGGAAGGTCTTTAAGGTAAGGTTCGTATCCTATACCCGCTATCATTAAAGACGAGCTTGATGACAAGTTCAATGCAGACATATCTGAAACGAATTCCTCTGCATCCCATTGTTTATTTGCATAACAAGCCCAATAGACTTGATTCATGCGGGCATCAATCATCGCCAGGACTTCAACTTTTTCAGCCATCTGATGTTGATGACAGGCTTCATCAGCAATGGCCGCAAGACTACTCACTGGAAACAAAGGAAGATCATGCGCATAGGCTAAGCCTTTGGCTATGCTGCATGCAATACGAAGACCTGTAAAACTTCCAGGCCCCCTGCCATACACAATACCATCAAGCTGATTTAACTGATATCCAGCGTCTACCAATAGTTGGTCAATCATGGGAAGGAGTAATTGAGCATGTTGGCGCTGGGCACCTTGTTCTTTACTTCTTACATTCCCATTTATGCATAATGCAACAGAGGCACAGCTTGTTGATGTATCAATGGCTAGCAGGTTCATTTTTTAAAGCCAATTCATTTATAAAAGTGAGTACCGTCAGTTCTTCACGAGTTTTACGTAATGTAGGTAAACTCGCAAAAATCAGACGACCATAATCTCTTCCTGTTAATCGAGGGTCAGCAATCATTAATACGCCTCGATCGGTAACATCCCGAATCAGACGTCCGACCCCTTGTTTTAAAGCCAATACGGCGTTGGGGAGGGCCAATTCATCAAAACCCGACAGCCCTTGCGATTTAAAATAAGCCATTTTTCCACGAACGAGAGGATCAACCGGACTGGCAAAGGGTAATTTATCAATAATAACACAAGATAAAGCCTCCCCTTTCACGTCAACACCTTCCCAAAAGGTTGCAGTGCCTAAAAGTACCGCATTTCCCAATTGCCGAAAACGTGCCAATAATATGGGTTTAGCTTCTTCGCCTTGGATTAAAAGCGGGTATTTTAATGTATTGACCAGCCTTTGAGCAACCAGTTTCAAGGCCTTATGGCTTGTAAACAAAAAGAAACAACGCCCTCCACACGCATTAATTACAGGTAATGCTTTATCCAATAAGACGTCATAATAGCGTGCATCTTTAGGATCAGGTAACTCACGTGGCAAGTAAAGTAACGCTTGTTCCTGATAATTAAAAGGGCTTGTCAACATTAAAGTATGAGCATTTTTTATTCCAAGGGGTTTTAAAAAACAATCAAAGGAAGACGCCATTGTTAACGTTGCAGACGTAAAAATATAAGCCCGTGACTCTCTCATTAGCATGGTATTAAACGAGTCTGCGATATCAAAAGGTGTAGCTTGAAAAACAAGACTATGTTTAAAACGCTCCAGCCATCGAATTTGTACGGTGTCAGTTTTTGTAAAATATAATAGACCTCGTTTTAAATCTTCCAATCGCTTAAAACAACGCGTAAATCCAGGTGTCTTTTCAAAATCAGCATCGTTTATACAATTTAGGACACTATCTACCAACGCCAATAATGCTTCCCATGCATGGATAAAGGCTTTGTTTCGCTCTAATATATCCCAGGCTATACGCTCTTCATGAGTAGGTAACGCCAAACACAGTTGATCAACAATCTGATCTGCTTTTAAGCTTAATTCTTTCAAAGGTTGGTTGACTAAATCAAGCACAGGCCACTCACGTATTAAGTCATCAAGTAACTCACGAATTTGACGTGTACCTACCCGCTCCCCATGAAAATTAGCAGCAATTTCAGCCAATTGGTGAGCTTCGTCAAAGATAACGGAGTCAATATCCGGTAATAGCTCACCGAAACCATCCTCTTTTAAACGGGAGTCAGCAAAAAATAAATGGTGATTAATAACGACAATATCAGCATCAAGCGCTCGTTTGCGTGCTTTCATTAAAAAGCACGTTTCATGGTATTCACAATCACTACCTAGGCAATTGTCAGTAGTTGAGGTTACATAAGGCCATGCGGATGAATCTTCTTGAATTTCAGGCAACTCAGAGCGCTCTCCCTCAGTGAGTTGCGCTAGCCTTTCGCGGATATGTAATAATTCATGCATGGCTTGAGGATTTACAAACCGACCTTCCTGAGCATGTAACTCGATGCGATAACGACACAGATAATTCGCTCGCCCTTTGAGATTTTGCAAGCGCACTGAAAGACCAAGTGCTCGAATAAGCATGGGGAGATCTTTTTGAAACAATTGATCTTGCAACGTTTTTGTTGCAGTTGAAATGAGTGTTTTCTTTTTACTTAAAAGAGCCGGTATAAGATAGGCAAACGTTTTTCCTGTTCCTGTACCTGCTTCAGCAACCAAGATCGTTTTTTCTGTAATGGCTTTTGCAATAGCGGTAGCTAATGTGATTTGCGGTGCGCGTGCAACAAAACCAGGAATGGCAGTTGAAAGCCGACCTTTCTCTCCTAATACACGCTGACAATGCATAACTGCATCGTCAGCGAGCGACATTATTTCTTCCACTCTTTTTCGAGATATTGAATTTTATCTTCAACGCCTTCCCAGGACTTTGCATCCTCAGGAGCTTCTTTTTTAGCCGTGATATTTGGCCATGTTTTGGCTAACTCAGCATTTAAAGCCTGGAATTGCTTTTGCTCTTCAGTGAGGTCATCCTCAGAAACAATCGCCTCGACCGGACATTCTGGTTCACAAAGCGCGCAATCAATACATTCATCGGGATGAATAACTAAAAAATTAGGTCCTTCATAAAAACAGTCAACAGGACATACTTCAACGCAATCTGTATATTTGCATTTAATGCATTGTTCAGTAACAACAAAAGTCATGTTACCCCTTCTTTACGTAATTAAATAATGAGCTTATTAAATCATAAATACCCCATAATCGGCTAGGGTAAGTCTGAATTTTATGAACTGAACATTGCTCATAACTTTAATCGAAAACCAGTCTAGGCCCTAGAGGAACAATTTGGGTAGGATTAATTGTTTTATGACTGAAATAATAATGCTGCTTAATATGTAGAAAGTTCACTGTTTCCCGAATACCTGGATAATAATATAACTTTTTTAAAAAGGCCTGTAACGCTGGATAATCACTAATGCGTTGCCGGTTTGTTTTAAAATGACTGTAGTAAACTGCATCAAAACGAATTAACGTCGTAAATAATCGCCAATCTGCCTCTGTAAGTACATCGCCTACCAAATATTCATGCTTACTTAAATGAATTTCTAATTCATCGAGTGTTGCAAATAATTCGTTATAAGCCTTTTCATAGGCTTCTTGTGTGGTCGCAAAACCACATTTATACACCCCGTTATTCACTGTGTTGTAAATTTTATCGTTAATCGCATCAATCTCCGAATGCAAAAATTCAGGGTAAAAATCTTGTTTGTCACCAGTTAGATCATTAAATGCATGATTAAATTGACGGATAATTTCTGCAGATTCGTTGTTGACAATTGTTTTCTCTTTTTTATCCCATAAAACAGGAACCGTGACTCGTCCTGTATATTGCTCATCCGCCTTGGTATAAATTTCATACAAATAATTCAAACCATACAGATTATCGCCTGTTGCCCCCATCTCTACTTTGAACTCCCAACCATTTTCAAGCATATGGGGATGCACAATAGAGATCTCGATATAGTGCTCCAGTTTTTTAAGCTTTCTAAAGATTAATGTGCGATGTGCCCATGGGCAAGCCAGGGATACGTATAAGTGATATCGATCTTTTTCAGGAAGAAACGGTGCATTTGTTTCATTTTTGATGGTGTTTCTAAAATGCGTAGGTTCTCGTTTAAAAGTCCCTCCCGTTTTAGAGGTGTCATACCATTGATCATGCCAATGACCATCAATTAATAGTCCCATTATTCTTCTCCCTAAGCTCGAATGCATCTTTCTAAATGGTAGTCGCTATATTAATAAGAAGCGAAAGTTCTTTTGGATTTCATTTAGACTAAATTTATTCAAAAAAAGTGAAAAGCTCATCCACGCACTTAAGGCGGCTAAATCTTTAAACGGTGGAGGTAAGTACACAGGAGGAATTAATAAACCGCGCTCTTTCAACTCTAAAAGTAAGGGTAAATCATCAAGAATGAGTTTACCGGTAAAAAGTAAGGGAATAGAATCGATTCGACGCTGACTTATGGCGAAGCGCATATAATTGTAGATTAAAAGAAATCCTTTTGCATAGGATAAATCTTTGGTAAATGGGCCACCTTCCGGAGTACTTCCGCGAAATACGCGCACAGTATGGTTGTAGCTATCCTCTTCGGTTAAGCCACATTCGATAAAGTAGCGGTAGATATCAATAAAATTCGCCCCTTGTCTGACCTTATCCAATGCGATAACCCGATTAGTAATTTTTCGTACACGTGCAGGGTAAGACGAAAAAGTGACAATTTCAGTAATAACTGCCAAACCTTCCTGGATAACACTACTTGAGGGAGAGCCTTTACCAAGAAAAAAGCAATAAGGTTGGCTGCCACCATTTAAAGTAGTACCAACGTGAACCCACCCCTCATGAACTTCAAGGTACTTCAAATCACGATCGCTAAACATCGCCTGCTGACTCAATTTGATGGTATCTGCTCCCGCAGAAGCATCCGCGACCATATCATCACTTACCATTACCGTCACTTTACCTGGATGTTGATCAAAAAATTGACTCAAACGTTCCTGTAACAGCTCTTGTGCTTGTTGTGGCGTATGTCTCTTTAAATCAGCTTCGGATTTAAGTTGAACTTCGAGCGCTGTTAACACATCAAACAAGGATGTACCTAACTCCGATAATCGTGGCCCACCAGAATAGAATGCATCATTCGGACTACCGTAAAGCTCCATTGCCAGTTCACAAAATGCCGGAGTGCCTCGAACATCCAACATTTGAACCGCGCGGGAATACTCTTCACACTGACGTTTGATTAACCGGGTAACCGGTGAATATTGTCCAAGTTGGTTTTGTGCATCCCGAATAAGTAAACGAAACTCTTCTTGCTTTTCAGTAGCATTAAATGGCAAAGGTTTACCAAGATAATAATCTCTATCAATCTTTGGCAGGGATTGTCCTTTTTTGGCAAAAAAATCCTGTTTAATTGTATCATCCCACTTAATACTATCCAAAATACGGATGGTTCGCTGCGCCTCAACGAGACGACCGGATAGTTCCTGGATAACACGTAATTCTTCTGATTCCACTGCCATAGTAAACCTTTGACTTGAATTATGATGCCTCTTCTGAGATCGCAGGATCTAAAGGAGGTGCAATACTTACCATTGCATTTTTATTTTGTGCCGGTAAATCATAAAAGCGACTAATATTATTATCAGTTAACGGTCGAGGAACTACTAGTGCCTGTCCATTATTACTACGTAAATATAGTGCCTCACCATTACTAGAATAATTTGAACAGGCAGGTAAAACTAACACCGAAAGAACCATAAAACCAAATTTTTTCACAACAATTTTTCCCCATTTAGATAAGCTGCAAATTTCGCAGAATCTGTTCCAATCCCTGATGATGGTCTTCAGACAAAGATGTTAACGGCAATCGTAACTCATTCTTCATCAACCCCATTTTACTTAATGCCCATTTTACAGGGATAGGATTAGCCTCTACGAAGAGTGACTGATGCAGTGGCATCAGTTGTTCATTAATTTTTAAGCATCCGGCAGGATCATTATCAAATGCTGCATCCGCTAATTTGGCCATTTGTCTTGCAGCCACATTGGCAGTTACAGATATAACTCCTCTTGCACCTGCTAAAATCCATTGAGCAGCCGTTGGATCATCCCCACTATAAACATCAATACCCTCACACAAACGCAAAATTTGCTGCAAACGCGTCATTTGCCCTGTAGCTTCTTTAATGCCAATAATGTTTGAAATTTTTGCAAGTCTTGCTACTGTTTCAGGTAGTAAATCGCAAGCTGTTCGGCCGGGCACATTGTACAAAATGATTGGAATCGCAACTGCTTTGGCAATAGCACTATAATGTTGATAAAGCCCTTCTTGAGTGGGTTTAATATACGCAGGCGTCATGATAAGCGCCGCATGAGCACCACATTCCATTGCTTCCTGTGTCAACGTTATACACTCTTTAGTTGCATTTGCCGCGGTCCCCGCAATAACAGGAATTCGTTCGCGAGCTTGATCAATAACTGTTCTAATGACTAGAAGTTTTTCTTCATGAGAGAGGGTCCCTGCTTCCCCAGTCGTCCCTGCAGCAACAATAGCATGGGTACCTGCCGCAATATGAAATTCAACTAGTTCGCGTAGGCATTTAAGATCAACTGCGTCATCCTGAATAGGTGTGGCTAATGCCACGATACTACCACGAAACATAGCACTCTCTTTTTATTAAAATCGATTTTGCCAATACTACTGGGGGATCGATAATTTCTCAAGCGTAAAAGAGAAACTTACCTGTATCCTTAACTATTCATTTAGGCATCCAGTCACGACAATTATCGATCAGAATAGTCCCTTTTCGATTTGATTTTTTGCAAATTCCAAGGCTTTTGTCTCTGCTTCATTTGGCGTTGGGAACGTTTTTCCTACTGATTTTTTGATAATGTATGTGTACTGTTCATGATGAAAAATCAGGAGATATTTCCCTGCATACTTGCCATTACATTTTTGAGATGAATACTCAAATTCTATTCCATGATAAGTCCCTTTCATAATCTTCTCACTGATCTGTTTTTCCTTTCTTGTCCCTACTTTTAAAGTATAGATTAAAAGATTTACTAATTAGATAATTTTTAAACAACAAAAGATTTTTCTCTTTTATTTGGAATGGTTATCTTTTGAGCAAATGATCTTTTTTTGTACTAATATCTCTAGTGAAGGAACAACGTTCAAGAGGAGCTTAACCATGAAGCGAGTAATTTATGTTATGTTTTTCTTGGGGTTATCGACTACGGGATTAGTTTCTTGTACTGCCACTCAAGTCGGTACTGCAACCGGAGCTGCTGCAGGTGCAGGTATAGGCTATGCGGTTAGTGGTGGAAGCGGCTGGGGTACTGCAATCGGTGCAGGTGCAGGCGCTTTAATCGGTAATCAAATTGGTCAGGAACAAGACAGGAGAAATTGGTACTATAGAAATGGCTACTATTATTATTACTAATTATCAGAGTAATAATTTCTAGATTCTCAGATTCCATTTTGTCTTGATTATAGGTCCTGCTAAACTATGAAGTTATTAAGGCAAAATGGAAAACTCACTGTTATACTGTCATCACCAACTTATATTACAAGGAATGTAATCATGCGATTAAAAAATAAAGTAGCTATAGTTACCGGCGCTGCCAGTGGAATTGGAAAAGAAATTGCCATTGTCTACGCGAAAGAAGGTGCAAAAGTAGCTATTGCGGATCTCAATCTCAACCAGGCTCAAGAAGCTGCCAAGGAAATACAGTCCATGGGTGGACAAGCGATGGCAGTGGCTATGAATGTTACCGATGAGGGACAAGTTAATGCAGGTGTAGATTCCGTTGCCAGCAATTTCGGGGGGGTCGATATTCTGGTGAGCAATGCCGGGATTCAAATCATTGAATCTGTTGACAAATTATCGTTTTCTGATTGGAAAAAAATGCTTGCCATCCATTTAGATGGAGCCTTCCTAACCACCAAAGCCTGCTTAAAACACATGTACTCTGCCAAAAAAGGCGGCAGTATTATCTACATGGGCTCAGTTCACTCCAAAGAAGCTTCATTATTGAAAGCTCCTTATGTCACTGCAAAACACGGCTTACTTGGTTTATGTAAAGTCGTGGCCAAAGAAGGAGCCGCTCACGGTGTGCGTGCCAATGTTATTTGCCCAGGTTTTGTTCGTACTCCATTAGTCGATAAACAGATTCCTGAACAGGCAAAAGAATTACATATCAGTGAAGAAGATGTTATTAAAAAGGTTATGCTTAAAGAAACCGTGGATGGCGAATTTACCACCACTGATGACGTGGCACAAACTGCATTATTTTTTGCCTCATTTGCATCAAATGCCCTAACAGGACAATCATTAGTTGTCAGTCATGGCTGGTTTATGGAATAAACATAGATAAACAAGGCACTTGTTAAACAATACAGGAGTTTTAGTGATGAATGAGTCACAAATAAAAGAAGATGCATTTGCCATGCCCTTTTCATGCCCCTCCTATCCTAGAGGC
This sequence comes from Legionella hackeliae, assembly GCF_000953655.1. Classification (NCBI taxonomy): domain Bacteria; kingdom Pseudomonadati; phylum Pseudomonadota; class Gammaproteobacteria; order Legionellales; family Legionellaceae; genus Legionella; species Legionella hackeliae. Next base: position 935,007 of record NZ_LN681225.1, on the reverse strand, counting down.
CCTTATCGATTTATTAATCGTGAGTATATGATTATTACTTACGAAACAGACATTGACCTATTGCGTGAAATTGTACCTGCCCCATTGGAAGTCACTGAGCCATTGGTAAAATTTGAAGTTATTCGCATGCCTGATTCGACTGGATTTGGTGATTACACCGAATCTGGACAGGTTATTCCTGTTCGTTTTCAAGGAAAAGAAGGTGGCTATACACATGCCATGTATTTAGATGATCACCCTCCTATTGCAGGCGGTCGAGAAATTTGGGGATTCCCTAAAAAGCTTGCACAACCCAATTTAGCGGTTGAAAAAGAAACCATTGTAGGCACGCTGGATTACGGGCGTAACCGCATTGCTACTGCGACAATGGGTTATAAGTATGAAACACTGGATATTAAAAAAGTGGCTAATGCCATGGGGACCCCTTCCTACCTACTAAAAATTATCCCCCATGTTGATGGGAGTACACGCATTTGTGAGTTAGTCGAATACCATCTTCAAGACATCACAATCAAAGGAGCATGGACAGGACCTGCAGAACTGGAACTATTCCATCATGCACTGGCCCCAGTTGCTAAATTACCCGTAAAAAGAGTAATTAGTGGCATGCATTTTGTTTCTGATTTAACACTACCTTATGGTCGTGTTGTTCATGACTATTTGAAATAATTTAAGGGATTAACCTGTTAATCCCTCTTTAAACCTTAGCTCAGTAGAGGAAATACGATGCTCATTTTGCTTGGTTACTCTATAATTCTGCTTTCAGTTTTTGGTGGATTTGCATTAGCTGGAGGACATTTAGCCGCGGTATTCCAACCGGTTGAATTATTAATTATTGCGGGTGCGGCCATAGGATCCCTAGTCGTCGGCAATAGTGTGAGTGTTTTAAAATCTATCGGCAAGGCATTGCCTGTTTTGTTCACCAGCCCAAAATCAGCAAAAATCTTGTATAAAGATATCTTAGGCTTGCTGTATGCCCTATTGAATAAGGGTAGACAAGAGGGTTTCATGTCTTTAGAGGCTGATATCGATGATCCAACCAATAGCCCTATTTTTAGCAATTACCCACGCATTATGGCTAAACCTCATATTATTGAGTTTCTTTGCGATTATCTTCGTTTAATGATTACTTCAAATATGCAACCCTATCAGTTGGAATCGTTGATGGAAAGTGAAATTGAAACTTATCATCAAGAGGAATCCATTCCGGCAAATGCAATATCAAAATTGGCAGATGGCATGCCGGCTTTTGGTATTGTTGCAGCAGTTTTAGGCGTAGTGCACTCTATGGAGTCAATCAATTTGCCACCGGCGGAACTTGGTGTACTAGTAGCGCAAGCCCTAGTAGGAACCTTTTTGGGGATTTTATTAGGTTACGGATTTATTGGTCCACTTGCTACCGCCTTAGAACAACGGGCTAATGACGCTATTCTTATGCTCAATTGTATTAAAGTGACCTTGTTAGCAAGTGCCCATAATTACCCTCCCATTATTGCTACTGAATTTGGTCGCAAAGTATTATTTTCAACGGCAAGGCCATCCTTCAGTGAGCTGAATGACGAGATTAAGCCTGTAAAACAAGAAGAACCCGAAGCAGCCTAGAGAATTAGCATGTCTGGAAATGATGAAAAAAATATAGTTATTTTAAAAAAGGCTAACAAACATCGAAACCACCCTCATGGTGGTTCCTGGAAAATAGCCTATGCCGATTTCGTAACAGCGATGATGGCATTTTTCTTATTAATGTGGTTACTTGCTTCGTTAAATAAAGCACAAAAAGCTGGTTTGGCCGAATACTTCAAGCAGCCTTTACGTATCGCATTGATTGGTGGAGACAGTATGGGGGCACGGAAGAAAACCATTAACGGTGGCGGAACGGACATTAAACAAAAAGATGGCCAAGTAAAAGCAGGAGATCAGGCCCTTGAAAAAAGTCAAGAAATTAAAAAATTGGAACAATTAAAAGACCAAGTACTTAACACAATTACAAAAGATCCCGCACTTGCTGATTTAAAAAATCGTTTGCTAATGGATGTCGTATCAGAAGGTTTGAGAATCCAGCTCATTGATAATAAAAACAAACCCATGTTTGGCATTGGAAGTGATGAAATTGATCCGGAAATGTTGCAGGTACTTGATAAAATAGCAAAAATTTTAAATAACGTGCCTAATAAAATTAGCATTCAAGGTCATACAGACGCACACCCCTATCACAACCCTGAAGATCTGAATCAAAGCAATTGGGAACTTTCTACTCAGAGGGCGAATACAGCTCGTCGCGCATTAATCAAAGCAGGCATGCCAGAAGATAAAGTAATGGAAGTGATTGGTTATGCTTCAACAGTGTTGCTTGATAAAGCCAATCCATTAAATCCCGGGAATCGTCGCATAAGTATTATCGTGATGAAAAAAGATGTTGAAGCAAAAATTATTCAGAACGATTGATAAATTGAAATATGTTCAAATTGTATCTTGACTTAGCCATCAAAGTCACATACTGTTCATTATTAATTCTAAAAAATCACTTTTGTAACGAAGCATATCAATTATGAGCCGCATAGCTTTTATTCACTCAATGATGCGTTGCCTGGACACTGTTATCCAGGTTGTGCAGAAAAAATAGTCGAATAGCGCCATCTATTTTCAGCTACAACACCGGTGTCCAGGTTTTCTACCTCATTTGTGTCGTCAAGCGCTTAATGTATTCCCATATTTTGGGAATTACTTGGCAGTTTTTTGCTAAGTGAGTGGAAGCTAAAACATGAAAACATTAACAGTGGAACAACTAGACCACATTTCCCTTGAGTTTTTCTTAAGAGCATATATTCGCCTAAAAATCTCCCCTGTATCCGCCAAATATTCCTACCCCAATGAAACCAGCATTAATCCTGCTTTTCAAAGAATTGAAGACATCGAGTTCCCACTGGCTCTTAATGAAAAACGACTATTTGCCTTAAGAAGTGACCTGGTACTTGCGACGGGGATTAAAAATGCCTATCAAGAATATGGTTATTCAGGATTAAGTACAGCAATTGAGTCTAAGAATCATCATCTTATCAATTGGGAGGATCGATATGGTCACCCTTCATTGGCATTTAGCGATAATCAATACGATGGACGAGTATTCTATGCAGGCTTTATTTGCCAACGTGCTACTCATTTAGAAATTTTTTTGTCATCAGGACGATTTAATCGCTTTGATAGAACCAAGGAAGAGATTCAGCCACTAACTAGTGAACAAAGAACTATTCTTGAAAGTTACCTCACGCTTAAATTTACCCGGGTTTACGGGAGTCAATCCCTCTATTTTTATGATACACAGCCAGGTCAGCAAGATGATGAGGATTCCGCCCTTTTCTTCTCAGATCTACCCTTTCCAAAAACTAAATGTCCTCGAATTTACACAACGGAAAACATTCTTAAAGCGGTTGAATTGGCACGACAGCTATTAAATTACCCTATCGCCCAATCCTATATCCAAAACTCAATTGCTCCAGTCAAGCCTAAATATCAATACGACAATGAGGGAAATATTAATCCCGCCTTCCAAAACATCGAACAGGTTAACTATCCTTTACAACTCTGGGAAAAGCGTATCTGGGTGTTGCGAACGGATTTTATATTGGCTTTGGGAGTAAAAAACGCCTATCAAAAAGAATATGACTATCATGGTTTGGCAGAAAGTTTTAGTGATTCGCTCCATTCCTTCTTAAACTGGAATGATAGATACGGCCATCCCTCTCTAACTCTACCCGAAGGTGATTATGATGGTTCTGCATTTTATGCGGGCTACCTATGCCAACGAAAGGGATTTCTACAGGTCTATTTGGTCTCTGGACGTTTTGATCGCACTGATTTAGATTGCGAAAAAACACAGATTTTAGAAGCGTATATTGCTTCATTATTACAAGTCGCCTATGGGTTGCAAGATATCGTGTTTGATTACGGCAATCCCGATAATCCTAAATATCATCAAGTTTTTTTTGGAAATGGAGTCTTTGATAAAAAAAATCCTCAGCGTCGATATTCAGTATGCGATATTGAGCATATTCTTCAAGAAATTCCTTGTGCACTTAATACACCCGTAAAATCTATGTAGGATTCCCACTACCCTCCTATTTGAGCGAATTTGATGACAACCAGCATCTTACTGGATGCCTCGGACAAGCCGAGGCAAGTAGGCATAGGATTCAACACGGCCTCTAACACTCCTATCTGCCTCGGACAAGCCAAGGCAAGTAGGCATAGGATTCAACACGGCCTCTAACACTCCTATCTGCCTCGGACAAGCCAAGGCAAGTAGGCATATGATTCAACACGGTCTCTAACACTCCTATCTGCTCGGACAAGCCAAGGCAAGTAGGCATAGAATTCAACACGGTCTCTAACACTCCTATCTGCCTCGGACAAGCCAAGGCAAGTAGGCATAGGATTCAACACGGCCTCTAACACTCCTATCTGCCTCGGACAAGCCAAGGCAAGTAGGCATAGGATTCAACACGGCCTCTAACACTCCTATCTGCCTCGGACAAGCCAAGGCAAGTAGGCATAGGATTCAACACGGCCTCTAACACTCCTATCTGCTCGGACAAGCCAAGGCAAGTAGGCATAGAATTCAACACGGTCTCTCTCACTCCTACCTGCCTCGGACAAGCCAAGGCAAGTAGGCATAGGATTCAACACGGTCTCTAACACTCCTATCTGCCTCAGACAAGCCAAGGCAAGTAGGCATAGGATTCAACACGGTCTCTAACACTCCTACCTGCCTCGGACAAGCCAAGGCAAGTAGGCATAGGATTCAACACGGTCTCTAACACTCCTACCTGCCACGGACAAGCCGAGGCAGGTAGGAGTAGGATTTGCACTAGTCCGTCCATCCTACCTGCCTCGGCTTGTCCGAGGCATCCAGTTGGGTGTTCATTAAAAATCCGAACTCTAATTAAAGAATTATCTCAACACTGTTGTAAATTTCTGGTGGTGATGAAATGATTTGTAATTGAGTAATTAATAATTGATAAGGATGTCATTCATGGAAACCAGATCAGTCTATGTTGCAGGAGGCATGCGCACTCCCTTTGTTAAGTCGATGACATCCTACAAAGATATCTCTACCCAAGATTTAATGATTGCTTCCTTAAAAGCCCTTGTAGAAAAAATGAAACTTGAAGGCAGACTGATTGGTGATGTTGGCTTAGGTGCTGTGATTAACAGTTCTTCAAACTGGAATCTTGCTCGTGAAAGTATTCTTGGCACTGCTCTTGACCCCCACACGCCAGCCTATACCTTACAACGAGCTTGCGGTACAAGTTTAGAAACAACATTACAAATTGCCCTTAAAATTGCTAATTACCAAATTGAGGATGGCATTGCTGGGGGTGTCGATACTAATAGTGATATTCCCATTATGTTTCGCAGAAGTTTTGGGCGCAAATTACTTCATGTCAATCAATCAAAAAATTTTCCAGAGAAATTGAAAACCTTTGCGTCCTTTCGTCCCGGTGATTTGAAACCAGAATTTCCTGCTGTAATTGAACCACGTACGGGTTTGTCAATGGGACAACACACTGAAAAAATGGTTAAGGAATGGGGGATATCACGCCAGGAGCAAGATGAGTTAGCACTGAGAAGTCACCAAAATGCTGCCAAGGCTTATAAGGAAGGATTCTATGATGATTTGATTTGTGAATATTTAGGTTTAAAACGTGATGGTATCACACGGGCAGATACCACTCTAGAAAAATTAGCCACACTAAAGCCCGCATTTGATCGAAGTGACAAAGGCAGCTTAACTGCTGGAAACAGTACCCCCTTAACAGATGGCTCCTCAGCAATTTATTTGGTGAGCGAATCCACTGCCAAGACGTATAACTATCCCATGCTTGCACGTTTTGTGGATGCACAGGTTGCAGCGACTGATTTTGTCAATGGAGAAGGTTTACTAATGGCACCCACCATTGCTGTGAGTGAGTTATTAAAACGGAATAAATTAGCGCTACAAGATTTTGATTTTTATGAAATCCACGAAGCTTTTGCAGGTCAAGTTTTGTGTACATTAAAAGCATGGGAATCTGAAGATTATTGTAAACGTGTTTTGCATCGAGAACGATCATTAGGTTCTATTGATAGAGAGAAAATGAACATCAAAGGAGGAAGTCTCGCCTTAGGCCATCCTTTTGCTGCAACAGGAACCCGAATCGTGAGTAATCTCGCTAAGATTTTATATCAACATGGAAAAGGACGAGGTTTGATTTCTATCTGCACAGCAGGCGGAATGGGAGTAGCAGCGATTATGGAAGCAGTCTAGTTATTGACTCGTCTTTGCGAGGAGCACGAAGCAATCTAACTTTCAACTTACTGTTAAGATTGCTTCACTATCTTCGCTAATTTAGTTCTATATTTACAATGACATCCTCTTAAAAAAGTAAATAAGAATCATTTGTATTATCAGGGACATACTGATATTTTCAATGAAAATTTAGAGGCTTATTTGGGGTAATTCGCTAGTTTAAAATTGCTGCTTGCGATACAATATTTGGGCATGTTTTACCGGACAGCAATCTATGAAACCCCTGACTCGAGACATTCTCCTCACACTATCAGTCAAATTCGCTTTATTTTTTCTTCTATGGTTTGTTTGTTTCAAGGATGTTGAAAAACCTGCAAAAGATATGCGGCAATGGCTGTTGGGATCTAGTTTGCAATCTGATACGACAGTGACTCGAACTAAACCTTGATCTAGTTTGCATTCTAACTCCAGCCATGGGAGGTTTTCATGATACCTGGTAGCGAAGTCGTCGATCTTTCACGCTTACAATTCGCTTTAACTGCACTTTATCACTTTCTATTTGTCCCGTTGACGTTGGGTTTATCGCTTTTGCTCGCTATCATGGAAACCCTTTATGTGATGACGGGTCGCGAAATCTGGCGCCAAATGGTCAAATATTGGGGAATATTATTTGGTATTAACTTCGTCTTAGGCGTTGCCACTGGGCTTACGATGGAGTTTCAATTTGGTACCAACTGGTCATACTACTCCCACTATGTGGGTGATGTTTTTGGCGCCCCACTTGCAATTGAAGGTCTAATGGCTTTCTTTTTAGAAGCGACGTTTGTCGGCCTGTTTTTCTTCGGTTGGGATAAGTTAACTAAATTGCAGCATATGGCCTGCACTTGGTTTCTTGCTTTAGGAACGAACCTCTCAGCACTATGGATTCTCATAGCAAACGGTTGGATGCAAAATCCCGTGGGTGCAAAATTTGACTATCAAACTATGCGAATGGAAGTCACCGATTTTGCAGATGTCATGTTTAACCCCGTAGCTCAAGCTAAATTTGTTCATACTATCAGTGCAGGTTATGTTACTGGAGCAATTTTTGTTCTCGCAATTAGTGCTTACTTTCTACTACGCGGTCGCAATAAAGACTTTGCCAAGCGTTCGATGACTGTCGCTGTATCGTTTGGTTTAGCCTCAGCCTTATCCGTTGTTGTTCTTGGAGATGAGAGCGGTTATGTGTCTAACATCAACCAAAAAATGAAGTTGGCGGCTATTGAAGCGATGTGGCACACAGAAAAAGCACCCGCGGGTTTGACTTTGATTGGAATTCCAAATCAAAAAACAATGCATACAGATTTTGCAATTGAAATACCTTACGTGTTAGGTATCATTGCCACACGTTCCTTTAACGAACAACTCGAAGGTATTGTTGAGCTCGTTGAGCAAGGTAAACTAAAAATTCGCGAAGGCATACTAGCCTATGATGCATTAAGTCGTTTGCAGAAAAATCCACAGGACGAACAAGCGAAAAAAGATTTTGCCACCTATGAATCGTCGCTAGGATATGGCCTGCTTCTTAAAAAATACACCGAAAAGGTGGTTGATGCGAGTGAAGAGCAAATCAGTAAAGCGGCCAACGATTTAACACCTCATGTCGTACCTCTGTTCTTTTCATTTCGCATTATGGTTGCTTGTGGTTTCTTCTTCATTTTTCTATTTGCAATGGGTTTTTATTTATCAGTCAGACGTAAACTTCACACGACACGCTGGTATTTACATGTTGCGTTCTGGTCACTGCCTTTGCCATGGGTAGCAGCTGAGCTTGGGTGGATCATTGCCGAATATGGTCGTCAACCATGGGTTGTACAGGGAGTTTTACCTACAGCATTAGGCTCCTCTTCTGTAAGTGCAGCACAAGTTATGACGTCACTATCAGGCTTCATTATTTTTTACACAATACTTGCCATTGTTGAAATTTATTTAATGGTTAAATACATCCGTCTAGGCCCTGATGGCTTAGCTCACTAAGGAGAAAGTAATTATGCCTTTAGATTATGAAGCTTTACGTATCATTTGGTGGGCACTCCTTGGCGTTTTGCTTATAGGGTTTGCTGTGATGGATGGCTTTGACTTAGGAGTAGCAATTTGGTTGCCGTGGCTCGCTAAGACAGACATTGACAGACGCGTCTTAATCAATAGCATCGCGCCAACATGGGAAGGCAATCAAGTCTGGTTTATTTTGGGTGGTGGAGCAATTTTTGCTGCCTGGCCAGCATTGTATGCGCTTTCTTTTTCAGGTTTTTATCTCGCAATGCTAGTGGTGCTACTTGCTCTCATTTTGCGTCCAGTTGGATTCAAATATCGCTCTAAATTAACCAATCCTCAATGGCGCAGTTTCTGGGACAAGGCATTATTTCTTGGTGGTTTTGTTCCTGCTTTAATTTTTGGTGTTGCCGTTGGAAATGTCATTCAAGGAGTCCCCTTCTTTTTTGATGAAAGTCTTCGCGTTTTTTATACGGGAACATTTCTGCAACTATTAAACCCTTTCGCTCTATTATGCGGCTTAGTTTCAGTCATCATGTTAGCCATGCACGGGGCATTTTTTCTAAATATAAAAACACAGGGTTACCTGCAACAGCGTGCAATAAGTGCAGCCAAAATCAGTGCAATTCTCTTGGTTCTTCTTTTTATTTTGAGTGGATTGTGGCTGTATTTTGGAATTGAAGGTTATGGTCTTGCTGCTCCAGTTGTTCATGATGGCCCTTCAAACCCTCTTTTTAAAACAGTTGTCCATCAAAATGTAACCTGGTTTATGAATTATCAAACCTGGCCTCTTACTGTGTTTGCTCCTATAGGAGCCATCGTCGCAGCATTTTTGGCGATAGTTCTAACACAAAGACCTTTCCTGGCATTTATCTGTAGTGCATTGTCTGTAACAGGTATTATTGCCACGGTAGGACTTAGTATGTTTCCTTTTATTCTGCCGTCGTCAACTTATCCCAACCAAAGTTTGATAGTTTGGGACAGTTCATCCAGTGAATTGACATTATTCATCATGTTAATTGCGACGGCTGTTTTTTTTCCTTGTATTTTAATTTACACCGCTTGGGTATACCGTGTATTACGCGGCAAAGTTACCCCTGAGTCTATTCAAAGTAATGAGCATACAGCTTATTAGGAGGTTTTAAAAATGTGGTATTTTTCATGGATCTTAGGTACAGGCTTAGCCTGTACCTTTGCAGTTTTAAATGCAATGTGGCTTGAGCTTAGACTTAGCGATAAGGATAAAGAACAAAACTCAGCCAATTAAATAAAAGATGGAGGAATAGTAGCCACTATTTCTTCGTCCTTCTCCTTCGTTTTAGTCTTTTTATTCATTTCAATATCAAGCTTTCTCTCTTCTTCCAATCTTCTTTTTTTGGACATGAAGTTTGATTGATTAGTCCATTTGTACCCCACAAAATCACCTACTCTATTTCCTTTTTCATTAAAGCCAACTGTACAAGCACTCCAGCCTATTGTGCGATTCTTACCATTCAATTTTTCTAACACAGTAGACAGGGAAAAATAATTTTTATTTGATTTGAGTATACTCAAATCAAACAGTACTCTAGCCGTAAGTGGTTCTATTACACGGGGTTTAGGGAAGCTTTTTTCACCATCAACAAGGCAAAGATCGGGTAATTTTTTTACCGTAGTGTGTCGACTAAAAAAAGTAGGGGAAGGATTTATAGATTTCACAGGAACAGTTTCTTCATCTTTTTTTACTACCACGACATTTTCGACTTTATAGAGGTCATTTTCTACATCCCTAGCCAATTCATTGCTAAGAGTACCTCCCAACCCTGAAATCAGTACAACAGTTGAATCGAATTTACTCATATCAATAAATTTGTCCTCAAGCTCCCAGCTACCGTGACCAGAACAAACCAGCGGTGATACTACAATTCCCTTATCAATAGCGGCCAATAGCCCCTTTAATGGCTCTATTTCCTCAAGGATTGTTCTAAACTTCGAAAGTTTCTCTTTAGTAGAGTCTTTTACAAGCACAGAGCAATGAGCTGTATTTAATAACCGATAAGTTTCTAGTAACTGCCAATTTGCCAATTGAGCGTAATTTTCACGACGAGGTCGCTTAATCAGTAAACTTGAAATTTTTCTTGCATAATAGGCTGTATTTTCATCCAGATGTAAACGGACATGTTCTTGGACATTAATATTATCTGCCAAGACATAAGTAATTTTTTCGCGCTTTTGTAATTCTTCTTCAAATATCTCTAATAGTTGCAAGGTAAGTCGATTAATACTCATAATGGAATTATTTTTATGAAAATGAATATTATAAGAGCAATTTATTAAGAAATTATTAAAGCTTTTTTATAGCTTATTCATTGAGGGGAACTCTCAAAATGTAAACAAATCGCAAAGAATAAAGAATATTTTTTGGTACACTTCAAATGTAAGGTAAATTATAATTAGTTTAACTGCCCTTTTTAGGGAGTAAGCATTAGCTTAAGAATTCGGAGCTTAAAATGAGCACACCAGAAGATAAAGTCAAACAAGATTTGAACCGGCTACGTGAGTTGCACTCACTAAAAGAGCGGGATCAAAAAATACAAGAAGAATATCAGCGTCTTTATGATGCCTATAAAGATCAAATTGTTAAAAATCCTAATTTGCTAAAACCGGAAGACAAACAAAATCCACAAGAGTATCAGATAAAAACCACCAAAAAAGGGTTTGCTGCAGAGATTTTGAAAGATTATGAAAAAGCAACCGGAAAAAAACCGGTGGAAACTGACGAGGGCGTAGCACTTGCCTTTGCTAATCAAGAAGAAGCTGTAAAATTCTTTAAAGGCCAAGCCAAACAAAATCGTGCATTTGATGCCTACTGTGCCAAAGAAGATCATCGTGTCTATTCAGATGGTAAAGGTACCTTTGTGCATGGAACCATGGCTGATGTTACTGCTTACCTCAAAGATCCAAAAGGCTTTAAGCTCGATGAATCAGGTAAATTATCAGCTAAGGAGCCCGAAAGTACTCATCAATCTTCACCTAATTAATTCTGACAACTAGACTACTGTCAGTGTTAATTAGAAATTCCGAACCTATTACCACCTCCCCGCTTATCCGGGGGAATCTAGGCTTATTGCAAACTTTTTGGATCCCGCGGACAAGCCGCGGGACGTAGCGAAACACTTTATTACCTAGATCGATGCATCATCCTAGGATGTAGTATTCTCACTTACTAGCAGTATTTGTCTTTTATTTTGCTCCTAGACTATAAGCTGAAGAGCCTCGGTTTTAATCCAAAAATTCCAAGCTTACTCACTACGTCCCGCGGCTTGGCGGCGGGATCTAGCTCTATTGCAAACTTTCTGGATCACGGCGCGTACAAGCCGCGGGACGTGGGTTTAATCCGAAACTCCAAACTTACATCTACTTCCCGCAGGGGAGGTGGGAAAGTTGTTACATAGACCCATGTATCATATATCGGATGTAGTATTGTCTTGATTACCTTTCTTATTTACTAATGCATTTGCTTTTTTACTTTGCTTCCTATCCTGCCAGCTTTGGATAAATACATAAAATGCAGGCACAAAAACAACTGCAAGGCACGTGGAAGCAAGCATACCGCTGCATACAGCAATACCAATGGAGCGTCTGGCATTAGCCCCAGCTCCGGTCGCAAATACCAGAGGGAGAACTCCCATGATAAAGGCAAAGGATGTCATAAGAATAGGACGAAAACGTGTTTTTGCACCGAGTACTGCAGCTTCAATCGCGGATTTATTATGAAGTAGCCGTTGCTCACGAGCAACCTCAACAATCAAGATAGCGTTTTTGGCAGCCAGGGCAATCAATAGCAATAAACCTATTTGTGTATACATATTGTTATCGAGACCCAGGCTGGATAATGCCAATACCGTACCGATTAAGGTTAATGGCACGCATAGAATAACTGCTGCGGGTGTAAACCAGTTTTCATATTGCCCAGCCAAAATCATATACACTAACACAAGGGAAAGAGCAAAAATAAAATAACTTAAATTCCCCGCTACTTTTTCCTGATAAGCAGTACTTGTCCATTCAAACGATAAACCTGCTGGTAAGAGTTTATGAGCCAAATCTTCCATAGATTGAATTGCTTGTCCTGAACTGAAGCCTGTCGCAGCAATTCCATTAATACTGCTTGAAGGATATAGATTATAAAGGGAGATAAGAGCAGGACCAATTGTATTATTAATATCAGTCAGCGTCCCCAAAGGAACCATGTCTCCCGCAGCATTTTTTACATAATAATTGCGTACATCCTCAACGCTCATACGTGAAGACGCATCAGCTTGTACGTAGACCTGGAAGACCTGTCCAAACTTAGTGAATAAGTTCACATAGGACGAGCCTAAATAGGTTTGCAGTGTATCGAATGCATCACCTACCGCTACCCCAAGTGATTCAGCCTTCACTCGATTGATTGGTGCTAACACTTGCGGCACTGCAGCTCGAAATGACGTCATCAATTTTTGTAGTGGAGGTTGCAGCATACCGTATTTCACTACCTGATCGGTTGCTTTTTGCAATTTAATATAGTCAAAAGAACCATCCTGCAACTCTATTTGCATTTGGAAACCACCGGATAAACCTAAACCTTGGATAGGAGGTGGAACGACTACTAACACTTTAGCATCCGTAGTATTTGCAGCAATGTTACTGAACTTGGTATAGAGTGTTCTTAAATCTTCCCCTTTCCCCCGAACGCTCCAATCTTTAAAAATAATATAAATAACGCCAGAATTAGCGAGGCTGGAATTATTATCCAATAGTGAAATACCATCGATGGCGATCACATTTTCAACACCACCTACTTTAGAAACTTCCTTGGTTAATCGATTAAGAATGTTGTCAGTTCTATCCAGTGTTGCGCCATCTGGAAGCAGAACACTTAGAATAAGATATCCTTGATCTTCAAGAGGAATAAATCCTGTAGGAATACGCGTTATACCAAAGATAGCTACAGCCACTAAAATAATACCTACCAAACAAGCACTTGCACTGCGATTTACAAGACGCCCAATAAACCGCACATAACGCTCTTCTATTGGATTATAAAATCTATCAAAAGTTCGGAAAAAAATATTTTTGGGCTTATTAGGATCGATGGGTTTAAGCCACAAAGCACATTGTGTTGGTTTTAACGTCATCGCATTAATTGCACTAATAAGTGCAGTGGCGGCAATAACCAAAGCAAACTGCGCATACATGGATCCAGTCAGTCCCGGCATAAATCCTGCCGGCACAAACACAGCCATCAGCACAAGAGTGATACCGATAATAGGACCAAATAACTCCCGCATTGTTTCAATGGATGCTTCTTTAGGGGCCATACCTCGTTCAATATGCTGGGTCACGCCCTCGACAATAACAATCGCGTCATCCACCACAATACCGATTGCTAGCACTAAGGCAAATAACGTCAGCAGGTTAATTGAATATCCCATTAAAAACATTGCGAAAAAAGTACCAATAATGGTAACGGGTACGGTGGTGGCAGGTACTAAGGTGGCTCGGAAATTTTGCAAAAATACGACTATTACCAATAAGACTAGAATTCCCGCCTCAAAAAGTGTTTTATAAACTTCACTAACCGATGCTTTTACGAAGATAGTCGTGTCAAAAGGAATAGAATACTTCATTCCTGGTGGAAATTTCTTTGCCATTTTGGCAACAGTTTTACGCACTTCCTCTGCAACCTGCAGGGCATTAGCCCCAGGAAGCTGAAATATTCCAATAGCAGCAGTGGGTTTCCCATTAAGTTTAGCAAGCTGACTGTAGCTTGAAGAACCGAGTTCAACCCGACCTACATCCCGAATTCGAACCACTTGAGCACTGCTGCTGGCATCAGCGTCTTCATCGGCTTGGGATGCCACGCTTTTAATAATGATTTCGCCAAACTCATCTGGATTAGCAAGCTGTCCCGGTACGTTTACAGTAAATTGATAGGACTGTTTACCGACAACTGGAGGAGAGGCAATCTGTCCTGCGGAAACCTCTTTGTTTTGATTGCTAATCGCATTAAGCACATCACGCGGTGTCAACGAAAATGCTAACATTTTTTTCGGATCAAGCCAGACACGCATTGCGTAAGTGCCGGATCCGAAGATGATTACGTTACCTACACCGGGTAATCTTGCCAATTCATCCTGCATGTTAATGGCTGCATAACTGTCAAGAAATAGGCCATCATATTCACCGTGTTCAGACGTTAAAGTAATAAACTGCAGAATCGCTGTGGATTTCTGTTGGACCACAACACCCTGTTGTTGAACGGCTTGCGGCAACTGAGCCATTGCCGCTTGCACACGGTTTTGCACCAGTACCTGGGCATAGTTAAGGTCGGTTCCAATAGCAAACGTTACAATCAATGTATAGTTACCACTATTGGTACTGGTAGATTGCATATAAAGCATATCTTCAACCCCATTGACTTGCTGTTCAATAGGGAGAGCAACCGTTTTAATCAATGTTTTTGCATCCGCACCAGGATAATTCGTTGTCACTTGAATTGTTGGCGGAACAATCGCTGGATATTGCGAGACGGGTAAAACAGCGATGGCAATTATGCCAAGAAACACTAATAAAAGTGCAATTACATTGGCTAATACAGGCCGTTCAATAAAAAATTTAGAAATCATTCCCTTTTCTTCTCACTTTGGATAGAGGATCTTTATTTTACAGTTCACAATAACGGCTTAAATTTTTTCTTTATACTTTAAGAATTTGAACTTTCTTGCGGCTTTGAGTTTACCTGCGCACCAGGGGTTGCATTCTGTAAGCCATCAACAATAACGTTATCGTCTTTTTCAAGTCCTTTAAGAATTGCGCGTCTTCCTTGATTCAGACTACCAAGAGTCACTCGCTTTGTTACTACATAGTTATTTTTATCAACCGTTAATAAATACGGACCTATTTGGTCATATTGTATAGCGGTATCAGGCACCGTTAATTGTGGGTGCGGATGAGTTACTGGAATTCGAACCTGAACATATAATCCAGGTAATAACCCATGATTTTTATTCGATAGAAGAGCACGAAACTCCATGGTCCCTGTGGATGCATTAAGACCTGTATTGACGAAATCAAGTTTCCCTTCATGTGGAAAATTGGTTTCATTTTGCATTCCAACAAATACAGGAATTTTGTTAATGTCTGTCGGCTTGAAACCCCGGGCTTTTGCCGCTTCACGCAATTTAATTAAGTCCAGTTCATTTAAATTAAAGTAGACATAAATTGGGTCTATTTGTTCGAGAGTAGCAAGATTAGTTGCTTTGCCATTACCGACTAAGTTTCCTGGATCAACCAGATGACGACCAATACGTCCATCAAAGGGCGCTCGCACATGGGTATAGCTGTAATTAATGGCTGCCACCTTGGAATTCGCTACGTTCTTTGCAATTGCTGCTTTGCTCTCATCAGCCTGAGCACGCCATTTTTCCACATTCTTTAAAGAGGTAGCGTTCTCTTTATACATTTGTTTTTGACGTTCATATTCGGCTTGATCATAAGTATGAGCGGCTTTCGCAATGGCAACTTGCGCCTCGGCTTCTAACAATTTTTCCAAATAAGGTTGCGGTTCAATGATAAATAATTCCTGGCCTTCTTTTACATAAGAACCATCGACAAATTTCACTGAATCTAGATAACCTTCAATACGCGCCACCAGATCAACCGAATTAAAAGCAACAGTGTTACCGGTTTGAGTGACATATTCTGTCATCTCAAGTAATTCCGGTTGTTTAACAAACACAACTGGCAAGGGCAGAGTGTCTGCATTATTTGACGTTTTATGATGCAAAAATAAATAAAGAATAAGAAATATAACAAATCCAACCACTGAAATTTTTACTATTTTTGAATGTCTTTCTGTATTCATATCATCACCAACTTGGTAGATAAAGTTGCTTCAAGCGCTGTTTTTTAGTCATGGGGGGTAGATGATTTTCTGGCTTTAATAAATTACCCCAATTTGTTCGCGCGGCCATTTCTTGTTTAATATGATTGGGAACAACATCATTGCAACAGCGAATTTGCCAACCACCCCCAAGTGCACGATAAAGCGCTATTAAGGCCTGATCAACCTCTCCTTGCGTATTCGTTAATGAGGTCTGTACACGCAATTGCTGTCTTTCGACATCCAATACAGTCGTATAATTTGCTTCGCCTTCTTTATAACGTGTTAAGGCTAATTTGGTAGAAACAGTCGATGATCGATTTGCCTGGATAAGATAATTTTCTGATCGTTTCGTTTCAATATAGCGGGTAATATTATCCTGAACTTCTTGCTGAGCTTGTAACACTAAATTGATATATTTTAATATTGCTTGTTGAAATGCCGCATCTTGCACACGCACTGCGTTGGTGATCTGTCCGTAGTTCAATATAGGCCAAGTAAAAGAAGGTCCTGCGGTTATCTGTCGATTAGACCAGTTAAAAAGATCACTGATTGAGTTACTACCAATAGTATTGGCCGCAAAAGAAAACGTACCTGCCAGTGAAAAGGACGGAAATAGATTTGCCTTGGTTGCTCCAATTGCTTCGGATTGAGCAATCGCTTCTAAGCGTGCTTGATGAATATCAGGTCTTTGATCTAACGCCTCTCGTGGAATACCTACTGCCACTGTAGGAGGAGTTCTTGGAATACCTTTACTTTTATTGATGAGAGGATCGACCTGATTAGGCAGTATGCCCAACAAAACGGCTAATTTATCTTTTTGTTTTTGTAAATCGCTAATTAAAGTAGGTAAGGTAGCTTCTGTTTCAGCCAGTTCTGTTTGGGCCTGTTCCACATCCAACAAACTTGTTTGGCCCCCTCGATATCGAGACTTAGCAATCTTAAGACTCATCGCTTGTAGTTGTATATTTGCTTTAGTAATTTGTATTAATTTTTCATTGGTACGAATACCCACATAGGCACTCGCAATCTCGGAACTGAGTATGACCAAAGCATTATCATAAGCTGCCACTGAGGCTAAGAATGTCGCATCATCAGATCGAATAGCTCTTCGATATTTTCCCCAAAAATCCAGCTCCCAGCTAGCTGTACCACCAACTGTGGCAGTTTCAAAACTTGAGGGTAAAAGAGTTTGTAGCGAACTACCACCAATCCGGTTATACGTATAGTTACCTGCCATAGCTTGTTGTTGGGGGTAAAGCTCACCAACCGATTGCGCAAGCTGTGCTCTGGCTTGTAATACCCGCACTCCGGCACTCTGGACAGTTAGATTATTATGATAGCCTAATTCTATTAAACAAGTGAGCGTGGGGTCATTAAATGCCTTCCACCAATTAGCATCTCGAAGAGGAATAGGTTTTACTGCCGGGCTTTTCTGCAACCATTGATCAGCAATAGGCTTTGGCGGCTCTTTATAATCCGGACCAACCATACAGGAAGTAAGAAATAAGCAAGCTATTACTGTAGAAACTTTTAACATATGCGCAAATATTTCCCTATATTTACTACCTCAATTCGAATTAAGAGATACCCTGGGCAAAATGCTTATAGCATGCTCCTGGTTAATAGTATCCGTGATATCACCCAGTAACAAGGGCCCTATTAAAAAATACTCGATAGGCGATTACAGTAAGGGACATCGGCACTAGACCGCTCTGCTCTGCTAAAAAGAATTAGTTGATTGGATTGGTTCCAATGTACTTTCCCGGATGCCTCGGTCAAGCCGGGGCACGTATGCAAGTAGCCCAGGACACATGGATAAGTAGCATAGACACGTGGATGAGTAAAAAGGACTCGTAGATGGCATATTAGCCATGACATAGTGGCTAAATAATGAAATTCATTGAGTTGCTTCTATACTTAAAGGGATTAAGTTTAGCGGAGAACATTATGACAAAAAGAAAAGCACCTACGCCAGAGATTTCTAAAGGAAAGCAAAAAATTTCCCCTAGAAATTTAAGAAAAATTAGTGGAGGAAAAGATAAGAGTTATATCGATATACATAATCCAATTAAAACCCCCACAGCCCCTGCAGCGGGGACTTAGTATTTATACCTTTTTGCTAGCTAATTGGATGGTTCCCACAGAGCAACATGCGCACCTGTTGGGTCAGTAATAATTGCCAAATGACCCATTTCTCCCGCTTGAGTAACCCCTTTAATTACTATTGCGCCATGATCTTTAGCTTTCTCTAAACAGGCTTTGATATCAGACACTAAAATATAGGACATCCAATGGGGTGGGATTTCCTTTTGTTGTTCAGCAGGAATAGCCCATATGCCTGCAATATTTTTATCGTGGGTACGAACCAGGGTATAAGTCATATCCTCCATTTCTTGATCCACAAACTGCCAGCCAAATACTTTACCGTAAAAATCCTCGGCTTGTTTAACATTAGGTGTTGCTAATTCGTTCCAACAAAATTCACCAGCGACTAAAGTTGTCATTTTTATTCTTCCTTAAAATTTAATGAGAGGCTATCTAAACTAATCTTAATCTTTAAATCTGCGCGTTTAAATGTTGTTTTATTTTTTCCTGTGTCTCTATCAAATGTTGTTCATTTTGATATTTCATCCGAGGCCAAAAAAATCCTTTTAAACCATCTCCTTTGTTCCTGGGAACAATATGCGCGTGTAAATGAGGAATACTCTGACTAATCTTATTGTTCATGGCAATGAAACTTCCTTCTGCTTCCATTCCGTGCTCAACTGCTTTACCTATCACCTGGATTAACTGAGAAAATTTCGTTGTCAATGACGGGGGCAAATCATAAAACGTTTGAATATGTTCCTTGGGCGCTAATAAAGTATGCCCAGGAAATAAGGGTCGATGATCTAAAAAAGCAATAAAATATTCATCCTCAAAAACAATAGATGCCTTTTCTTGTTTATTAACAATTGCATCAATAATACACTTTTCTCTTTTGGACTGATTAACGCTCATTCGTCTGTATCCTTTATTCGCAATTTTTCTGTCATATAACGCCCAACCAATTGCGCCATGATAATCGTGAGATAGGCTTGCCCTGCAAATGATTCCATCCAGGAAAGTGTTTGTGTAATAGGGGTTTTAGGGACTACATCACCATAACCAACGGTAGTTAATGTGATAAATGAAAAATAAATCAGATCAGTATCATAAAAACTGGAGCTTAAGCCTGAGAATGCATTGTAATCTGTAAGCCCAATGCACAAATAAAGATAGGCATAAGCAAGTCCTATAAATAAATAGGCCGAAAGAGAGCCAAACAAAGTTGTGACGTCAATCGTTTTATCAGCAAAGGTATACCGTAAACAGACGGCTGCCATCAGCGCAAAATAAAGCATTGTAAAAAACGCTTTTATTACTCCTATTAAAGGATAAGCAAACAATAGACTTAGTGACAAAAACACAGCTTCACAAACAGCAAGTATGATTAAAATTCGCAATAGTGCTCTTGCTCTATCACCAATAATAACCAAGCTGTAGATAATAAGGACGGAAAGAATGACATCCCCTAATCGCCATATATCATACTGTGCATCCAACGCTTTGGTAATACAAAAAAATATCAAAACAAAAAAGAGAAATAGGAAGCGTAAGCGTTCAATCAGATTTAAAAAAGTTCTCACTTTATGTCCAAAGAAGCAAACTCATGTCTGCAATATATCTTTAAAGACCAAAAGATCAAAGAGGTTGCCGCAATAATACTCAATGTAAAACAAGGGTATTACTGACGTTTACAGAAGGATTTGGTTCTTGTCGCACAAAAAAACATGGGAAATAAGAAGCAAAGCTCGATGAAGGAAGTTTCTTTCTGGCATTGTCAATTACACTATTTAATTCGACCTGAGTGCTTGTCCCACCTAACAAACCACGAATAACCCGTACTATCCAAAGAGAACTTCGTAATTGTCTAATAAATTGCAATTCTGGACGTGGCTCCCTGCCATTACCGCCATTTAGAGCTTGCTGCAGTTTATTCAATGTACGCACCAACTCCTGATTAGGTTCTTTATTTTTTAGAAAGAATTTTAAGCAATACACTGAAATTTCCTTTTTCATTTTTAAACTAAAACGTATATCCTCACCTAAATCACGCAGTATGGCGATTAAGCCGTCTGCGTTTTTTGCGTCTCTTGCCTTATCCAAATAAGGTGATTGAAGACTATAGGAGATTACTTTTAAATCTCTATGCTCAGTATGAAACAGGTTAAAACTGCGTGTCTTATTAACCCCTTCACTGACGAGATGCTTCATGATAAATAAGGGGTTTTTTCTGGGATCTTCAATCGTTTTATCAGGATCTTCTGCTAGTTTTTCTTGCGCTAATTTTACAGCTACATCCAGAGGTTTTTCCTTAGCATCATTAGCCTGGTTTGCAAACTCTTTAAAATAACCCCAAGTCTCATGATAGCGATAATCTCCAAGACGAATAGCAACATGTAGAGGGGTATCTCCTTTTTTAAATCCATTCTCCAAAGTGCACATTTCTTTTAAATGTTCCAATTGCTCATTCAATTGTATTCTATAACTTTCATCATTTAACTCAGTCACCTCGCGAAAGATCTCAGCACTTAATTCTTCATTATTCACTTTAGCAACATAATTACGAAATTCAGGTAAGGAAAAAAGAACGGCTTTTAATTGCGACAAACGTGCTATGGTTGCCTGATTAATTAAAGAAAGTTGCGCTCGCTCATGGGGATCAGTTATGTCCAAAGAATTTGATAAATACACCTTAATCATTGCTGAATGTAAAAGAATGTGCTTATACCACTCACGCCATTTAGCTTGTTGAAACTCAGGCGATTTTCCAAGGGCAATAAATGCCTCTATTTCAGAATAATTATTATAAACCTTTGGATCACTATGATTTACAAAATAACGCAAACTCGTTGGCCAATAATGATTTTTAGAGTCCATCAGCTTCGGAAATTCACGTAAATCCCTGGCGGTAATTTTAAAAGCATTTTCTCCATGTCTCCAATGCACAATTCGAGCCTCATGATGAGACATTAAACTATCAGACAGCAGCAGATCATTATCAATCTTAAAGAAAACTACCTTCGGCTTCTCTCCCTGCTCAACAATGTAAAATCCAAAATTGCCCTTATGTAAATCATCTTCTTCCAGCGTATAGGCACTGCATAAAACGCTGGCCAAGGAGGCCATATCAAAGTTTAGTTCGCCAGCTAAAGATGCTTTGTATAAGTCAGCAAAAAAACCACTCGGAAATTCATTTAGAAAATAAAGAGGGATATCTTCTGCCTTTTCTCGCTTTTGAGGGTCAATTATATAGTGGTCTTTCCTTCGGGCAAGGGAGTAAAACCTAGGTGTCAAAGTTTCGCGTCTTTCTATTGCATAACAAAAATGCTCAGAAGCCAAACCAACAACTTTACCGGCTTCGTTCTTCACTATTTTTTGTCTGGGGGTCAGATTAGATCGTAAAAAAAGGCTGATTAAACTAGTTAGAGCCACCTCGTATAGCGATAGGATGGGAAGATCATGTTTGTTTAATTTGTAAACAATTTTTTTGCTGCTGGACTTAACCTTGGCTTTTTTAAAAACAATATGGCCCGAGCGGCTAGGAGGACCGCAAATTATGTCATTTTCATTATAAAAATCAGCCATTATTTCAAAAAAAGGGACTTAGTGTTCGTTATTGTAATAAATCGAGTCGAAGAATAAAACTCAAAGGGGATTTACTTTAGCATAAATATCAATCAAAAAGAACCTAAAATGAGCTAATATTATTAAGAGAACTTATTTCGCATTTGCGTAATATCCCAATCAATACCAGGTTTTGGAGGCCACTATGATGAGTCATGAAGACACGGCCCTTAGCATTTCCAATCCACGGTTGCTTGCCGCAGTATATTTTGCTTTATTAGCTGTTATAGCTACTTGTATTATCGATAGTTTTCTTTATTTTATGGGCGTTGAACAATTCTTACCACTTTTTAAAGCTGTTCTCTTGGCAGTAGTCGTGGCAGGTTGTTTTGGAGCTCTTTTTGGAAAACGTATTATCCATAGTAAGAAACCTTATCGACGCAAAGCATTCCTATTTGGTTTTTTAATGGTACTTGCAGCACTCCCGTTCTATGTTTTAGGCTTTCTATTTTTGTCAGAAGAATATGCTCGTTGGGCTTTAACAGATACCTTATCGCAACAGTTGCTTAGTTATCTATTTACCCTTTTTTACAGCTTTATAATTGCAGGCCTTTGGTTAGCAATCGCGGCAGGATTTGCAGCAATGTATTTGCGTGGGCATTTAGTTTACGACATACTACACTCAAAATATTTAAGACGACAACGTCAATATTGAGTGATAGACATTATGGCCCTTGAAAAAAATGATGTGTCCTTGAATCCCAGGTTCACTGGAGCTATTTTTTTTGCAATTTATTCCCTATTAATAGTCTTGTTCACCAAATATACTTTAGTTCCTCTAAAAGATAGTGCTCTCATCCCTACGTGGCCATCGGTCATTTTGGCAATCGTAATTGGGATTTTAACCGGTAGTTTATTTGGTAAAAGTTTAGCGCGTGATGGGAGCTGGTTACGAAGTTTTTTAATTGGTATTTTAGCCGCTAGCTTCATTCTTTTTTGTTTAAGCTTAGCTATCTTTATTCATTTTTATTACACAGGTTCACCGCTACTCGATCGCTTGCAGTACTGGCAAGATCACCTGGTATTTTACGGCGTGATTCTTGCGACTCTTTTCCTCACATTGGGTATATGGTTTATTCCTTTAACAGGGCTTATTTCACTGTATTTTAATAAACGATTTTGGCCAGGACTCTTAACTGCCAGTAAAAAGCCGCTGAAAAAAGATAATGACCTTCCTCATGAATAGAAAAGAACAACTTTTGGCGTCAATGAAGCAGGGCGCCTATGTTATTACACCGAATAATCGCTTAAGTAGTGAACTATTGACTGATTTTGCAAAAGCATTCCCTCAGCAAATTCATAAAAAACCACACTGTCTTCCCTATGGTGCTTTTTTAATAAATGCATTTCAGCAATTGTGTCATGAACAGTCACAAGCCACCCATCCCCTTTTATTAACACCACATCAAACACGTCATCTGTGGCACCAGGTATTATCAACCACTGAGGCCACGGTTAGTCGAGGTTTAATGAATGCGGTAGAAGAAGCTTGGGTACGTTGTAACCTCTGGTTACAAGATATTCATCATCCTGCATTTGGGTATACCCATCAAACTCGCCAATTTCAGCATTGGGCGCTCCAATTCACTCATGAATTACAACATCGTCATGCGATAACAGAATCTCAGCTTGCTGTCTATTTAACCTCACAGAACGCTAATTTTAATGCAACGCAAATAATATGGGCCTGTTTTGATGACTTCACTCCTCAGCAGAAACAATTGCAGCACTACCTGGCTGCCCAAAATGCTCAGTCAGACTATTTTGATTTAGAGGAAAAAACTGCCAATATCTATCAATACGGGGCTCAAAATGAAGAGGACGAGTACACGCAACTTTTTCACTGGATAAAAGAACGTCTTGCACAGGGGAATACACGTATTGGGGTTGTGATACCCGATTTGGAAAAAAAATCGTCCTTCTTACAGCGAAAATTACAGCATCATCTTTCTTCAGAAGAATTTAATATCTCTCTAGGTAAACCTCTGGCCGACCTTCCTATGGTTGCACATGCCTTATCTTGGCTTAGCTTAGACGGTCAAACCCTCAATATTCATCAGGCCCGTTTGCTATTAAGTTCGCCCTATCTGGCATCTTCCCAGAGTGAATTACTTGCTCGAGCATACGTGATGGAAAATAGTTTCTGTTTACGTGAGCTAAACTTTTCGCAGGCCGCATTTGTCGGTGAATTAACAACCAAAGCACCAAAGCTGGCCAAACTCCTCCAAAGCATTGTTAGCTACCCAGAGGAAGCTAGTGTTCAAACCTGGATTACATTATTTCATCAACGACTTAAAAATCTTGGTTTTCCTGGTGAAGCAACTCTAAATTCCGCGAACTATCAATGCTATCAGCGCTTACTGCTATTATTTGATGAATACAAACAATTAGCATTGATTACCCCTAGTCTTAATAGAGGGGATGCATTGGCTGCTTTCAAACAATTGGCTGACTCCACCATTTTTCAACCACAAAAAATGGCTACTCCGGTACAAATTCTTGGGTTGCTAGAAGCATCTGGCTGTGCTTTTGATAGTTTGTGGGTTACAGGTTTAACTGATCAATGTTTACCACAATCCGTTAAACTCTCTGCTTTCATACCACTAAGCTTACAACGGGATGGCCTGATGCCCCACGCAGATCCGGCTCGCGAACTCTATTTGGCTGAAAAGACAATAAGCCGCTTAAAAAATGCAAGCTCATTTAGCGTTTTTAGTTACCCTCGATTAGTTGAGGATAAACCCAATATGGTCAGCCCTTTAGTTAGTGATTTGACTGACTATCAACCAATCAGATTGGACGTCGTTTCCTTAACTTCAGCACTTGAAACGGTTGTTGAAGAGTATTCGCTGCCCTTTATTGGTCCAGAGAAAATTTCAGGAGGCACCGCCATTTTAGCCAATCAGGCCAAATGTCCTTTTCGCGCTTTTGCTGCCCATCGTTTGCATGTGCGAAATGGATTAGAAACCTCCGATGGTCCCGATGCCAAAGAGAGAGGACAATTGATTCACAAAGTTCTGGAGTTGTTATGGGCAACCTTAAAAAGTCAGAAGAATCTTTTACAACTGGAAGAAAATGCATTAAATCAATACATTGAATCAGCGATAAATACCGCTCTAGAACCAATTATTCAGCAGCGGAAGTATTCATTTTCACCTATCATCCAGGAAGTAGAATTAGAGCGACTTAAACAATTAGTGCAAGCCAGTTTGGATTGGGAGCGTCAACGTCCCGCGTTTGAAATCGAAGCGCTTGAACAAGAATTTAAAATTAATTTAGCAGATATGACATTTAGAGTTCGCGTTGATAGATTGGATATCACCGAAAATGGTCAAAAATGGGTGATAGACTATAAAACAAGCTTGCCTCAAAGTTTACCCTGGAACGAAGAACGCCCTAAAGAGCCTCAATTACTGCTTTATGCATTGTTAGATGATGCCATTAATACTTTACTTTTTACCCAGTTAAAAGCGGGTCATTTAACCCCTAAAGGATTGAGTGAAGAGGACCTGACAACTCCTGGTATAAGTTCATTAAAAAAAGGACAAACTTGGACTGAGCTTCGCCAGTATTGGCATGATCAGTTAAATGAGTTAGCGCATGAATTTATTCAAGGGCACTGCAAGCCTCAGCCAAGCAGTCCGAGTATTTGTCAACAATGTGATTATCAAAACCTGTGTCGATTTAAGGTAAGTTAAGTATGAAACATTTGATTCTTGGTTATGGCTATTGTGGTTACTATTTAGCTCGACATCTATTAAATCAACAACAATCGGTCACCGCTATTTCTCGTCATTTAGATAGTGCGTATGCATTAGAAGGATTAGCGCATATAAGCCACGATATTGCAACGCCGTTCATATGGGAAGATGCCGATACAATAATTTATTATTTAATTCCACCAGCTGGGGATAATGACCACGATTTAGGTTTGCAGAAATTTTTAACGCACAGTCATTTGCAAGCCTCACAAGTCATTTATTTTGGTTCAAGTGGTGTCTATGGCGATCACCAGGGAGCCTGGGTGGATGAATTATCAGTGTGCCATATAACCAGTAAACGACAACAGCGTCGATTAGATGCTGAAAATCAGTGGGTAACTTTCTGCCAAAAGCACCATATTCCTTTAACTTTATTACGTATCGCTGGAATTTACGGGCCACATCGATTACCACTACAAGCAGCCAGAGAGCAAATACCTATCATCAATCCTCAAGTATCCCCTTACACCAATCACATTTATGTTGAGAATTTAGCAGAAATTAGTGTCGCACTTACCCAAATAAAATCGTCTGGTATTTATAATATTGCTGATGGCAATCCCACTACTTTTGGAGTATTACAACAGTTAGTGGCGCAACTATTAGAGCTTGCGCCCCCTTCTCTTGAAACCTTCGAGCAAGCTTGGGAAAGGGCAAGTCCCATGAAAAAAGAGTTTCTTAGTGCTTCAAAACGCTTGTCAATTCAGTCTTTAAAAACTAAGCTTCAATCTTCACTTCATTTAACGCCATTGGCTGACGCTGTGAAATTAAGTCTAAAATCGCAAGGACTACTCTCATGAAAATTTTGATTGCAGGCGCTTCAGGATTTATAGGTACAGAACTGGTTAATGCTCTACTCCCCCATCATGAGATTACTGTTTTAGGACGCTCGAAACGCAAAATGGAACAGCATTTTGGTGCGAATGTCACTCAGACAACCTGGGATATGCTGCCAACATTGGACGCGACTAATTACAACGCCATCATCAATTTAAGTGGTCATAACATTGCAGCCTCGCGTTGGACTGATAAAGTGAAGCAGTTATTGATAAGCTCTCGGGTGGATACCACTGCCATACTTATTAATTGGGCCGTATCTCACAACATTAAACCCCATTTTTATTGTGCTAATGCAGTAGGTCTGTATGGTTTACAACAAAATGGTGATCTTAGAGCATTTGACGAAAACACTACCATTGATTTTTCAAAACCCGCCGATTTTCTGCAGGAAATTGGTATTAAATGGCAGCAAGCTTTACAACCAGCACTTGATCACGGTATGAAAGTAACCACTACTCGTTTTGGAGTAGTGTTAAAAAAAGAAGAAGGCATGTTAAAGCGGTTAATCCCCAGTTTTAAGTTAGGTCTGGGCAGCATCATTGGTAATGGTCAACAAATTATTTCCTGGGTCCATGTCGAAGATGTTATCGGGGCTTTTAAGTTTCTATTAGAGCACCCAGAGCTTACTGGTTCGTTTAATATTACCTCCCCTAACCCGGTCAGCCAGGCGGAGTTTGCAAAAACATTAGCAAACGTTATGCATCGTCCCTTATTGTTTAGAACACCTGCTTTTGTTATTCACATTCTATTTGGAGAGATGGGAGACAGCCTCCTTCTACACGGGCAGCGCGTTTTACCTAAAAATTTGTTAGCTGAAGGCTATCAATTTCGCTTTCCTGAGCTTCGATTGGCTTTGGAAAAAGAACTCAAAAAGTAATGCATGAAGAGCAATTGTCTTCATGCATTTTTATCTTAATTGAAACCGAATGTCATTGAATCATCAAAACTAGTTTGAGAGCTTGAAGTGTTGGTGGGAGGAGTCATAAGCATATCCAGTAAAGAAGGATACTTTTCTTCTACTCCCTTCATGAATTCGTTCCAGTCTTTCTCAATAGTTACGAATGTTGAAGGTATAGTCTCCTGGGGCGTCACCTCTTCAGTGAATTCAGCACCGACTTCATTCATTTCAGTATCGGATACCACAACAGGATTAACTATAGATAGGGTTTGCTCTATTCTTGCAACTGCAATAGATTGCTTGTGTAAAAAGGTTTTAAATTTGGTTAAATCACCAACAACAGCAGCTTTTGTTTGCTCAAGATACAAAGCGGCATTGTCTTTATCATCAAATAAGGGGAGTTGTCGAGACAGATTGTTCAACAATGACAATGCACCATCGCAATATTTATTAACCCAATGGTTAAGATCAACTGTGTAATTATGACCACTAAAGAAACTTGGTTTTGCTGATATTTTCGCATAAGCTTTGATCTGTTTATAAGCCAAGACAACCACATTATTCCAGAATTCATTATACTGATTTTCAAATTTTCCTGAAAACTTCATTAAATCACCTATACGTTTGTTAATACATGCAATTAAGAATTTTGTAATTATTTTATACATTTATTATTAAGAAAATATTAATAGATATATTTTTAAACAAATATATTGAGGTGACAGGAGCTTAAGCTCTTGAAAAATCGAAGGTTAAAACATTTGCGATCGTTGTTTGAGAAAGTGCCAAAGCCAACAGTCTATCAACCCCAAGAGCCACTCCGCTACAGGATGGTAGTCCATGAGATAACGCTTGTAATAAATATTCATCGGGCTTTGGAAGCATCAATCCCATCCGTTGGCGTACAGTTAAATCCTGATCAAAGCGGTTGGCTTGTGCTAAAGCATCTGTTAATTCATGAAACCCATTCGCAAGCTCTACCCCTTTAAAATAGACTTCAAATCGCTCTGCAGTACCCTCATGCACTTTCGCTAAGGCAGCTTGGGAGGAAGGGAAATTATAGATTGCTACAGGAACTTCTTCCTCTCCAAGAGCAGGTTCAACAATGTGACTCATAATTAGAAATAAATATTGATCAAGATCATCTTCATCAGCTGGTAGTACATTATCGAGTGCGTGTTGCTTTAAAAAAATTTTGAGCTTTGGAATAGTAATTTCGAAAGGATCAAACCCACAAATTTCGAGAAAACTTTGTTGATATGTTTTTCTTATCATTGGTCGGGATTGCAAAATTAACTGCAACAAGGCATCAACCTCATCCATTAACTGATGATGATTAATATTTAATTGATACCATTCTAACATAGTGAATTCAGGATTATGCCAACGTCCTAATTCATCATCGCGAAAAACACGTGCGAGCTGAAAAATGGGTCCACTACCAGCCGCAAGTAACCTTTTCATGTGATACTCGGGCGAAGTTTGTAAGCAATAGGATTCACCCCGAAAAGTTGCTCGGATATTCGACAAGTATACGTCTGTAACACCAAAACGTGCCATTATAGGGGTTTCGACTTCGAGATAATTACGCTCAAGAAAAAATCTGCGAATTTGCGAAAGTAATTGAGCACGTAAACGTAAAACATCAAAGGATGCAGAAGGTTGCCAACGATTTTCTTTCATGACTAATAAAAAATTCCAAGCTCCAATCGAGCAGCTTCAGTCATACGCTCCTGAGTCCAGGGCGGATCCCAAACCAACTCTACCGTACAATCATTAACACCCTCTACTTGATTCACTGCTTGCTCGACAGTACCTGGAAACGTTTGAGCCACAGGGCAACCTGGAGTAGTCAAGGTCATTTGAATATGCACATGCTGCTCGTCATTAATGGCAACATCGTAAATTAATCCCAAGTCGTAAATATTGACTGGTATTTCAGGATCAAAAACGGTTTTTAGGGCAACGATAACTGCTTCTTTCAATGCTTCATTATCCTGTTTTTTTCTAAATCCAAACATGACCTCACTCCGTACTGACAGGGTCCTTACTTTTATTGAGTGCGGCTTCCAGGGTATGCCAGGCGAGTGTGGCGCATTTAACACGAGCTGGATACGCTTTAACGCCAGCAAGTACTGTCAATTTATCCAATGAAACCGTCTGCTCATCATTTGATGTAATCATTGAATGAAAACGCTGAAACAACTCATGCGCTTCGGTCATTGTTTTTCCGAGTAGCGCTTCGGTCATTAAAGAGGCAGAAGCTTGTGAAATAGCACATCCCGAACCGACAAAACTGACATCAATAATGACATTTTTTTCTAACTTCAAATAGACTGTGAGCTTATCACCACATAAAGGATTGAAACCTTGTGCCTGAGCACTCGCATTCTGCATCACATGGTGATTACGCGGATTGCGATTATGATCAATAATAATTTCTTGATAAAGCTCTCGCAGTTCCATTGTCATGCAAATACCTCTTTCACTTTATGCAGCGCTTTTACACAGCGATCAATTTCTTCCTTCGTATTATAGAACGATAAAGAAATGCGGCTTGTTGCTGCAAGACCTAGAAAATCCATTAATGGCATTGTACAGTGATGCCCACTGCGAGTCGCAATGCCTAACGAATCTAAGATTGTACCAATATCATGCGCATGAATTTTGCCATGAACAAAAGAAATAATAGGCACTTTATGTTTTGCTGTGCCTACAATGTTAAACCCTTTTACAGACTGAACTGCCAGTGTGGCATAGTCCAATAAATGCGCTTCATAAGCAGCGATAGCCTCCATATCTAAAGACCACAGATAATCTATTGCGGCTCCTAAACCAATTGTGCCCGCAATATTGGGAGTACCTGCTTCGAACTTATGAGGCAATTGAGCATAGTCTGTGGCCTCTAAAGTGACATAGTTAATCATTTCCCCACCACCTTGATAGGGTACCATGTCATCTAAGATTTTTTCTTTTCCCCATAGGACGCCAATACCCGTAGGACCATACATTTTATGCCCAGAAAAAGCATAAAAATCACAGTCCAAATCCTGTACATCGACAGGCAAATGTGCTGTTGCCTGGGCACCATCGAGTAGAACAAGCGCTCCATAAGCATGCGCCATTTCAATCATTTTTTTAACAGGATTAATCGTTCCAAGCGCATTGGAAACATAATTAATGGCCACAAATTTGGTGTTCTCGCTTAATTTTCGCTCAAACTCATCTAGCAAAATATCCCCATCAAATGAAATTGGGGCTACTTCAAGACGTGCTCCAGTTTTCTTACACACCATTTGCCAGGGAACAATGTTGGAATGATGTTCCATATGCGTAATTAAAATTTCTTCACCGGGCAATATACGTGGAGCAACAAGGCTTTGGGCAACCAGATTAATCCCTTCTGTTGTGCCACGAACAAAGATACATTCACGCGCTGATTTGGCATTAATAAATCGCTGAACTTTATTCCGAACGGCCTCAAATTGTTGCGTTGCTCGAACACTTAATGCATGAACGCCACGATGCACATTCGCATTATCATGCGCATAGTAATGAGCAATCGCATCAATTACCGCCTGCGGCTTTTGCGTTGTTGCTGCATTGTCTAAATAGGTTAATGGATATTCATTCACTGTCTGATTCAGGACAGGAAAATTTTTTCGAATTGCGTCAATATCCAATGTTTCAATTAATGCTGTCGCGCTACTCATAGCTATCACCTAACTGCTGCGTTAATAATGTTCCCATCCATTCGGCAAGCTCACGATGAGGCACTAAACGTAAATTATCTGCAGCAAAAGCATGGATTAAATAACTACTCGCTTCGTGCTTATTAATTCCTCGAGTTGCTAAATAAAATAAAGCGTCTTCGTCGAGCTGCCCTACTGTTGCACCATGGGTACAAATTACATCATCAGCAAAAATTTCTAACTGGGGCTTGGTATCTATTTCAGCTTGTGCCGATAACAGCAAATTTTTATTCTGTTGCTTTGCTTCTGTATGCTGGGCATTTTTTGCCACAACAACTTTGCCATTAAACACTGCTCGAGAACGTCCGGCTAAAATTCCTTTATAATCTTGCTCACTATGGCAATTGGGCACTAAATGATGCACCGTCGTATGATGATCAATATGTTGACCCTCTGTTGGCGCATAAATACCATTCATTAAACATTGTGCTCTCTCTTTATTTAAATAGAGGGAGATGTCACTACGAACCAATTTCCCCCCCAAACTTAAAGAGTGACTATTAAATTGGCTATTTTCTTCCTGTTGCACAAAAATGTGTCCTATATGATAAGCCGCTTTACTCTCACGCTGAATTTTATAGTGCGTTAATTTAGCATCTTTGGCAGTCCATATTTCTGTAATTGTATTGGTAAAATAACTGGATTGTTCAGCTCCATGGTAATTTTCAACTACAGTTACGTCACTGCCTTCCCCCACAATAATCAAATGACGACTATGGACAGCTTGTTCTTTATCCTGCCAGTGCGAAAGCACAATGGGCTCTTCAATTATAAGACCCGCTGGAACATAAATCACAACACCCGTATGCAACATTGCGGTGTTTAATGCATGAAAACCATGCTCTTGCTTTAGCAGTTGATTGAAATAGGGCTTAATTTTATCTTCATGTTGCGCTAATGCTTGAAATAAGGGCTGTATCAAAACTGTAGAAGGAAGCTGTTTACCCAGTTCATTGATTCCTGAAATTTGTCCGTTTTGAATGAGAATCTGATGTTTACCAGGGATATCTGAAATTATACTTGCTTCAGTTTGAGTCGCTTGCGGGCTTAAAAATTGTTGCTGCAACAAAGCATCTACCACTGTATATTTCCAATCTTCATTGTGTCGAGTTGGAAAACCGTAGTAAGTCAATTCTCGCAAGCCTTTTTCCTGTAGCTCAGCTACCCAGGGAATTGAAGACAATCCTTCTTTGGCCTGCTTTTGATAAAAATCAAGAACTTCGCTCATGCTTGTTCCATCTCCTCAAGCCAACTATACCCTCTTTCTTCAAGCTCAAGGGCCAATGACTTGTCACCTGATTTGATAATACGACCGTTTGCTAATACGTGGATAAAATCAGGTTCAATATAATTTAAAAGCCGTTGATAATGGGTTACCAAAATGATCGCCCGCTCAGGGGAACGCATTGCATTCACACCTTGGGAAATGATGCGTAGGGCATCAATATCCAAACCCGAATCAGTCTCATCAAGAATAGCCAATTTAGGCTCTAAAGCGAGCATCTGCAAAATTTCATTACGTTTTTTCTCACCCCCAGAAAAACCTTCATTAATGCTGCGATATAAGAAACTTTCATCCATGTCTAATAGTTGACATTTCTCACGGATAAAACTTAAAAATTCAATAGCATCCAACGGCTTTTTCCCTTGGCCTTTACGTACTGCATTGACCGATGCTTTAAGAAAATTAATATTGGTCACCCCTGGAATTTCAACAGGATATTGGAATGACATAAAAATACCTGCTTGAGCACGCTCTTCCGGTGCCAAAGGCAATAAATCCTGATTAAGGTAGTCTATTTTTCCACTGGTTACTTCATAGGAGGGATGACCGGCCAACACTTTTGATAAAGTACTTTTGCCAGAACCATTAGGCCCCATGATGGCGTGAACTTCACCTGGTTTCACGTTGAGATTAATACCCTTTAAAATGGGTTGCGCATTAATTGCGACATTTAATTGTTCAATTGTTAACATTAACCTACTGCCCCTTCCAAACTGATACCTAGTAATTTGGTGGCTTCCACCGCGAATTCCATAGGTAACTCTTTTAAAACTTGTTTACAAAAACCATTGACAATCATTGATACAGCATCCTCCATTTCTATTCCGCGTTGCTGACAATAGAATAGCTGTTCTTCACTGATTTTTGAGGTTGTTGCTTCATGCTCTACTTGTGCTGTTGGGTTCTTCACTTCAATATAGGGAAAAGTATGCGCTGAGCATTCACTTCCCATCAGCATCGAATCACATTGTGTATAATTACGCGCATTGGTTGCTGTCGGTGCAATACGAACTAACCCACGATAAGCATTATGGGCACGACCAGCACTAATCCCCTTAGAGATAATCGTTGAACGTGTATTTTTGCCCAGATGGATCATCTTTGTTCCTGTATCCGCTTGTTGAAGATTATTCGTCAACGCCACAGAGTAAAACTCACCCACAGAATCATCTCCTTGCAGGATGACACTTGGGTATTTCCAGGTAATAGCCGAGCCTGTTTCTATTTGAGTCCAGGAAATCTTGGAACGCTTACCGCGACAGGCACCGCGTTTCGTGACAAAATTATAAATACCCCCTTTGCCCTCTTTATCCCCAGGGTACCAATTTTGCACTGTTGAATATTTAATTTGCGCACCATCCAAAGCGACTAGCTCAACAACAGCCGCATGCAACTGATTTTCATCACGCATGGGTGCAGTACAACCCTCAAGATAGGAAACATAGCTGTCACTGTCTGCAACGATAAGTGTACGCTCAAATTGTCCAGTGGATGCTGCATTAATCCGAAAATAAGTCGATAATTCCATCGGACAACGGACACCTTTCGGTATGTAGACGAAAGAGCCGTCACTAAATACTGCTGAATTAAGTGCCGCATAAAAATTATCGCGATAAGGCACAACTGACCCTAAGTATTGACGAAGCAAATCCGGATATTTGTGAACTGCTTCAGAGAAAGGACAGAAAATAACCCCCACTTCAGCCAATTTAGCCTTGAATGTCGTCGCTACAGACACACTATCAAACACAGCATCGACAGCCACACCGGCCAACATTTCTTGTTCTTTTAAAGGAATTCCCAATTTTTCATAAGTTTTTAATAATTCAGGATCAACCTCATCAAGACTCTTTGGTGCATCCTTTTTACTTTTTGGCGCTGAATAATAGGAAATCGCTTGATAATCGATTGGTGGATAATGAACACTTGACCACTCTGGATGAGGCATGGTTTTCCAATATTCAAACGCTTTTAAGCGCCATTCTAATAAAAACTCAGGCTCACCCTTTATCGCTGACAAACGGCGGATGATGTCCTCATTTAAACCAGGCTCAAAGGTATCAACTTCAATATCGGTTACAAATCCGTGTTGATACTCCCTTTCCAATAGGGAATTAATTTGTTCACTGCTTTTAGCCATGCGTAACTCCACTTGCCAACTGCTTGATTCGATCTATTTCAACCGCTGGGAGTGTTGGTTTAGCCAGCATTTCCAAACTCACACTATCGAGTGCAGTTTCAATAGCCTGACTTATTAGCCGCCAATTTCCTTGAATATGACAAACTCCTTGTAAAGAGCATTCGTTTGGTTGCAAACTACACTCAGTTAATCCTCGCTGTTCATCCAGGGCATAAATAATCTGAGCGACAGAAATCTCAGCCGCAGGTCGTTGTAAACGATAGCCCCCAGTCACTCCACGAACTGACGTAAGTAATCTAGCCGCGGTTAAACATTTTAATATTTTGCTGACTGTTGGCACCCTAAGGTGGGTATGTAGCGCTATATCGCGCGCATTACACAACGTCTGTGCATGCTTGGCGAGATACACCATTACAACTGTTCCATAATCAGCCAATTTGCTGATGCGCAGCATAACACCCCCACATCAAATAATCTAGTACTAAATAAGTCTTATTTAATCACTATTAATATAGTACTAAAATGGTTCCATTTGAAGTAAACGAAGAATAATACTCTATTTTTAATAACTTGGCTAATAAAATTAACAAATTCGGGAACCTCTAAGCGTCACAATAAGCACAAAAATAGCTTTGAATTTCGCCGAGGTAGTTTGAGCGGGTGATGGGAATCGAACCCACGCTATCAGCTTGGGAAGCTGAAGTTCTACCATTGAACTACACCCGCATAAAATTCGACGTAATGATTTTATTACCATACATTTGGGAATTAGTAAAAGCAAGCATACCATCTAATGTTAGATGCTCATTTTGATTATATTGGAGACTACCAACACAGAATTCAATTGTGTAGCCTTTTGTTTCTGCAAATTTCAATGAATCTATTAAGCATTGCGTAATTACTGACGATCTCTTTTCATGTTCAACGCTCCACCTATTTCATAGTTCAGTATCATCCTTATTGGCCGAGCAGCTTTCCGCAATTCCATTAGGATAACTTCAACTCTAGCAAGTGTAAGTTAATGACATGAAATCTGCGCTTTATAAGGTGTGGTATAATTTAAATAACCTGTTACAAATAGTCTTTAGGAGTTTGTGGTGAGTAAGGCTTTTACGAAGGAAGAGGATGACTATATTGAGCCAGAGCGTCCAGACTTAGAGTTACCCGATATAAAAAATTATATGACTCCTACGGGGTTTGCGATGCTGCAAACAGAATTGCGTGATTTAGTCAGTAATGAACGACCTGAAGTTGTAAAGGTAGTCAACTGGGCAGCGAGTAATGGAGATCGCTCGGAAAATGGGGATTATATTTATGGAAAAAAACGTTTGCGTGAAATTGACAGACGTATTCGCTATTTAATGAAACGATTGGAAACCGCTGAAGTCGTCGATCCTAAACTTCAAGTTGGTCTTACTCAGGTATTTTTTGGAGCTACCGTTCAGTATCTCAATGAAAATGGTGAGCATCAGTCCGTCAAAATCGTAGGCTTGGATGAAGCAGATATTAAAGCAGGAAAAATAAGTTGGATCTCTCCGTTGGCAAAAAAATTATTGAAAGCACGAGTAGGAGACAGAGTATTCCTGAGGGTCGGTAATACAACCAATAGTTTAACGGTAATAAATATTTCATATGGGTAATTTTTAAATCTAAACTCTTAGCAAAAAACCCAATACCATGTAGTTCTCATTCGATAAACCTAATTACTAGACGAAATTATTTCCTATTGACCACTTTTAACAAACCACCGGACTACGCCTTTACGACTTTCATCAAAAATCAATATCGTTGAAGCGACGCCAATCGCCATCGCCCACTGGGCAAGAGTCAAATGAGTTGTCCCAAAAATAGATTGGGCCAGTGTCCAATGCACTACCAAAATCTGTAGAATGACAACAGCGGTGAGTGATAACCATAACATTCGATTTTTGAAAAAGCCTTTAACAAAGGCCGAGCCCTTTTCAACACGAGCATTAAAAATATTAAAAAACTGGAACAATACAAAGGTAGTAAATGTTAATGTCAAGGCACTCCGCTCGCTGTAATTGCTCACTGCATAGAACAGCACTCCAAGCGTACCAATCATCATTGTTAAACCGAAAGAAAAGATACGAATTATCCGCGACCATGGCAATATAGGCTCCGAACGATGACGTGGAGAATCTCTCATAATTCCTGCCCGAGGCGCATCCAGTGCCAGAGAGACTGCTGGTGGTCCATCCATGATGAGCGCAACCCACAAAATCTGGATAGGATTGAACGGTTCCGGTAGCCCCAGGAAAGGCGCACAAAATACAGTTAGAATAGCTCCCATGGTGGTGGAGAGTTGAAAACGGATAAATTTGAGAATATTGTCGTAAAGCACTCTTCCCTGTTTGACTGCAACAACAATTGTAGAGAAGTTATCGTCTGTGAGAACCATAGCTGAAGCTTCTTTAGCCACCGCAGTACCAGTAACACCCATCGCCACGCCAATATCTGCAATTTTCAAAGCAGGTGCATCATTAACACCATCACCTGTCATCGCAACTACATGCCCCTGACTCTGCAGCGCTTGAACAATTTTCACTTTATGAGCGGGTGAAACTCGCGCAAATACGGCAACACCATTGATGATTTTAGCAAGCTGTTCCTCATCAAGTCGATCGAACTCTACGCCAGAGATAGCCTCACCTTGTAAACCAAGTTCACGTGCGATAGCTACCCCCGTATCCTGATGATCTCCTGTAATCATTTTAACAGCGATTCCGGCTGCTTTACATTGCGAGATAGCTTGCTTTGCCTCTGGACGAGGAGGATCCTGAAGTCCAATCAGACCTAAAAAAGTGAGATCATTTATCCAAATCAATAAATTATCTGATACTTCAAATTTTTTGGCATCGAGGGTATGCGATGCTATGAGTAAACATCGAAGCCCACGGGATGCCATAATGCGGTATTGATCTTCTATTTCTTCTTTGTGCCTACTTTCTAATAAATCATGTTGCTCATCCTTATTTATAAAATGTTTACAGCGAGTGAGAAGAACATCAGGTGCTCCTTTCACAAAGATCCGAATATTTTCTCCAAGACGATGAAACGTGGCCATGAATTTATAGGTTGAATCGAAAGGTATCTCCGCAATGCGAGGGTACTCAGCCAGTATAGGTTCACGTGGAAGCCCCGCTTTTGCCGCAAATATTAGCAAAGCAGCTTCAGTCGGGTCGCCGATGACTGTGCCATTCTCTACATGACTATCATTACAAGAAACCAGGGGCACCAAAATTGGCCGCATATCTGGCATCAAGTGATTATTTTTTTCTTGAAAGACAGCACCTGCAGTACTATAGCCTTCGCCAGTAACTTTAAACAGCCGACCCAGGTAGAATAACTCACGAACAGTCATTTGGTTAAGGGTAAGGGTTCCAGTCTTATCAGAGCAGATAACTGTTGTGCAGCCCAGACTCTCAACACTAGCCAGACGCTTGACGATCGCACGTTGTTTTGCCATCTGATACATACCCAAAGCCAGGGTTACCGTCACCACCACAGGTAGACCTTCTGGCATTGCGGCGACGGCAAGCGCAATGGCATCGATAATAGCATGTGTGAGGCTCACACCTTGAAATAATTGAAATATAAATAGGAGACTAATCAGCAGTAAAGCAATCCCCCCTAAACGCTTACCGAGCTTCTCTAACTGAATTTGTAGCGGACTTAGACTTTCTAGTGTCGATGCTAATTGCTGCGATAATTTGCCCATCTCGGTTCGCATTCCAGTTGCCGTAACGAGAAGTTCAGCCCTCCCGCGAGTGACTATCGTATTCATGAAAGCCATATTCAAGCGATCGGCTACTGGAAGATCAGTTGCGCACATGGGGTTTACCTGTTTGCTAACTGGTTGGGATTCACCAGTTAAGCTTGACTCATCCACATCGAAATTAGCAGCAAGCACCAGTCTGCCATCAGCCGGAAGTTTGTCACCAGCTTCCAATAATACTATGTCACCAGGTACCACTTCTTCTGCATCAATAGTATATTTCTTACAATCACGCCGAACATTGGTTCGCGATGGAAGCATCTTTCGTAAAGCAGCTAGACTTTGTTCTGCTCGGTATTCCTGATAGAAACCAACGAAGGCATTTATAATGACTATCACAAGGATTACGCCAGCATCCTTGAAGTTTCCTACTAATGCAGCTAATGCTGCTGCTCCAAAAAGAATGAGAATTAAAGCGCTTTTAAACTGGTTCAGAAAAAGCAAGACTGGTGCTCGTGACGATTTCCCTTTCAGTCGATTAAATCCAATTAATGCTAATCTTCTCGCTGCTTCTCGCTGTGTAAGCCCATTAGACAGATTAACGTTAAGATATTGGGCTACCGCTGTAATTTCAAGAGTATGCCAAGATTCGTTATGACCTATGTCAGAATCTTTGTCTGGTTTCCCATTCAGTTGCATAACATTCCTTTTAATATATCAGACCCAAAATCTTGCTCCTTAGCCGGTATTATCTAACTAACTGAGTAGAAAACTCAAACCACGTTCATTGTAGATTAACCAAAGCCTCATTGAGGAATTGTTTACCTGCTATTCCCGATAGGAATTCCACCCATCTAAAAGTTTCTTTTTAAATAATTAATCGATTTGTTTAATATTTAATCATATTCATGATTGGAGAATACCCTTGAAAGCACGTTCAGAAACCATACAGCCTATACCATCACTTTTTCAATATATCTGGGCAGGTGGGCCAATCCCTGCAGATGACTTAACTCAAATTTGCGAGTTATCAACCACCAGCCGTAACTCTGGCTTCAAAACGATTCTATGGACAGATGATGAAAAATATATTCAAAAAACACTTGAACAGATTAATTTAGCAACCTCGATATATAAAGAAAAAAAGTTTTCAGCTGCCTCAAGACTTAGAAGTCAAGACACAGCAAAAAATAATTCAGCAGCAACTTTAGGGATTGACATCAATGCTAAAAATTTTAATGTTGAAGTAAAATCGATTTATGAATTACTGGAACTGCTAAAAACTGATCCTATCTTCCCTGATGATGAAACGAATCAATTTATTATTAATGTCTTTCGTGAGGCAATTGGACATAGAAATCTAGCATCCGTTAGTGATTTAATCCGTTATTGCGGTTTGTATTATTTTGGCGGTTATTACCTGGACACTGAGTTGAGAGCTAAAATTAGCTCTCAACTTTTGACTGCAGATAAACCGGAGTTTGGAATCATCGGGAATTTTTATATCGGTTTGGCAGAGACAGAAAAATTTAAAAAAAACTTTGGATTGCCTTATGAAGAGAAGTATGAAATTTACGGGAATAATGATGCGTTTGGAATAATACCTAGACATCCAATATTACGTGTGGCAATCCAAAAAACATTGAATTTTTACAAAAAGTTGGATGAAGATTCTATAATCTATAGCAAGGTCCTGGCTTCATCAATGGAGAAAAACCAGATTCCTCTTGCTCCCTTCGATAAGGCCTTTATAGAAAAGCTATCTCTAGTGGAAAATAAAGACCTTAAAGATAGCTTCATGAATTTCCTTCTCGATACAAGTTTTAGTTTGCGCCTTTTAAGAAATACCAAAACTGAATCTCAACAAGAGATTGATGAGCTTCAGGCAGATCTCATAAACGATCTAGAGGATAAAATTGAAAGAACAAGTGAGCAGCTAGGCTTAAATCCAAAAGACAATAGTGTCGTCTCTGCCTTAAGTAAAAAATTTCTTAACCATATTAATCTAGAAATTAAAGAGCACCAAAAACAATACGGTTTTGGTTATGAAAAAGCCACAGAAATGGATGCCAAACGATACC
Organism: Legionella hackeliae; assembly: GCF_000953655.1. Classification (NCBI taxonomy): domain Bacteria; kingdom Pseudomonadati; phylum Pseudomonadota; class Gammaproteobacteria; order Legionellales; family Legionellaceae; genus Legionella; species Legionella hackeliae. Next base: position 894,576 of record NZ_LN681225.1, on the reverse strand, counting down.
CTTATCAAAAAGGGATCAAGGAGACAGGGAGCAAAAGAAGGAAACATACTGTAAAAGCTGCTGTAAATTCTCTCTGCGATGCAGCTACAGAATTTCTACAATACAATGATAATAAAGAAAACTCCTCTTACACTCCAGAAGAGATGGCAAATTTCCCTATAGAGCGGCTGACACTAGCAAATTTTAGGGAGAACACTTTAACCCTGGAGCTTTATCATGATGACTCAACAATAATGATGGCTAACTGTTTAATTAAAATGGAGTATGCAAACAGTTGGCTTAAAGCTAATAGGAATAATAAACCCTCTTTTGATGATAGCGCCTTACCCTCCAAGACAAAGCTACGACTCTTCAAAGCAGGAGATAGGGTCAGAAAAACGAAAGAGGAGCGAAGCCAAGAGGTTGCCATAAACATGCAACCCAAATTCGAGACGTTTAATGAATTACCAGAAGCGCTTAAACTCGAAACCGCACAAAATTTATCAACCAGTGATTTAGTGAACTTGGCTCAGACATCAAAATATCATTTAGCTTTGTTTAAACCCATGATTAATGTTCGTAAGCTACTTAATCACGTGGTGCGTGGTGAGCATTATGCAGTTCACTCAATATTAACAGAGGATATAAGTTTAATGTTTAAAAGAGGCAAAGTAACGGATTGTTCTGGGCGAGAATTTGAGAACATAAGTGCCTTTGAATATGCACTTTGGGCCCTGGATAAACACATGTGGGGAAGAATGATTAGGCGCGTACCTAAGAATGAAGAAGGTAAAAAGACATTCCAAATATTGATTGCTCAATACAACAAAGTCAACACCGACGGAGTTACTTATAAGCTTAATGGAAAAATAATCACTGAAAAGCATTTTGATTTCGAAAATACCCTCATTAAAGAGCTGCAAACGCAAGTAAATTCGATGAACGAGCCAGGGGTTAAGAATTGGGATGCCATTGATAATCAGTTGCGAGAAGGTGTTGGTAGCGCACAAAAACGACTACCTATGCATATTGTTGATGAATACTGCTCTAAGGAGCCATTCGATCCTGTTCCTGATTTTATCTCACAGCCAATATCAACGAGAAAATTCTACATTTGGACTACTGATAGAGACGAATATTGGTTTAGCGGTGATTCCAAGTTAGGTTCTGAGTTTGCTATATATAAAGGCACGTGCTTCGGGCCGGTGCGTGCCCGACCGGCTGAGTGGCTCACCGGGCCGTGGCCCGTGCAGCGGGACGTCCTGTTGAGGCACGTGAGCGCGGATTTAGTTGCCATGAAGGCATTATGGGAAGTAAGAACCCTAGATCTTATTAATCTCAAATCACAACTGGAAGAGCAAATGGGCTTGGATAATCACTACCAAATTGTTCCGATGTGATCTAACCAATAAAAAAGGGCTTATTTATTCGAATAAGCCCTTTTTTAGAATGAAAAACCAAAGTTCGACTGGGGAGCATTTACTTACTTTAATTCGTAAAGTATAGTGAACAGGTAGAAGGATCTTTAATAAATTCTGTTTATGAATGAAAAGCTTATAGAACAAATTAAACTTTTTATAGCGAAATATAAGAGTAAATCTACTGAAAATTTTGAGGAACAATTTAAGTTATTTTGTAAAGAAAATAATCTGATTTTAGTTAAACCTAAACAAGATATTTCTTCTTTTGATCTTCTACAGGGTCAGATTTTATTTTTAGAAGCCCAAGATTTTAAAGATACTGAATTAAAAAAAGCCCATGATGCTGCACGAGAAGCACTCGGACAATCTTTCGATAACCCAAATGATACTAAGGCAAAAGACGCCTCACAAAAAGCTCTGGAAGTGCTATGTCTTGCAAAGAAAAAATATCTCAATCTATTGCATCAGGGAACAAGCTTTTATAACTTTAGATGTCAATTACATTATTTGTTTAATAAAAATTTAGACGAAGCGGACGATATTGACATTCCAAATTTGCTTCATAGATTGGCTATTGCTAAAAAAGATATTGAATCCTTTCAAACCCGTTTTCCCAACGAAGCAAATTTATTTTCAGCATTTCTATTTAGCTTTTTTGCTCAAAGTCTTAAAGATAAAATGGAATCGTTTGACTCCTTTTCCTCTAAAATTGATACTTCCAAAGAATCTGCCATTCCCAACAAAATTGCTAAAGATTTTATCTTCTTTCAAACGTCTCAATTAAATCAGGTAAGAAGAATTTGTCCTGAAGAAATTCAATATTGTATGGAAAACGCCCAAAAATGCTTCTCGCAATTTAACAATACGATGAGTAAAGAGATAATCGAATTTTTTGCCCTCGATCTTTTCCATTCAAATAGTTTAGCTGTTGAAGATAAACCTGGCACAGCAGACTCTGCTTGTAACTTTCTTATAAGTTGTATAAATCAATTGAATGAAAACTATAGCGAAGTTGGCAAAGAGGAATTAGCCCCTTTTTGACATGAAAACTCGTCTTACCCTCGGATGCTTTTAAAGGTCTTGTTGTTTGCATTCAATGCTCACACTAAGCAACTATACTAAGATATGAATAGGTTCTCAGGAAAAAATAATGCATAACCCTTCAGCATCGAATCCCTTGCTTTACACCGCCATTATGAATCTTGATGTTGAACAGTGTAACGGTCTTTTAAATGATAACAAAATTAGCGATATCAATGAATTTTCCGAAGTGATTACGAGTCTTCTCGCTGCCCCTAAAATTAATGAAAATCGTCATTCCTTTGGTAAGGCAGTTCAGATTTTAGATAACCTTTCGAATCAAGGTTTGTCTCTTGATGTTTACAAGTTACCTGAGGAGATATTCCATCGTTTATTGATGGAATATCCTGATACAGTTTTTAAGGTTATTAACGATTTTCAAAAAAAAATCAATCCAGAGTCATTCTCGGTTTATAGTGAGTTTCTGCAAAAAAATCTTGATGCGATGCTGTATAGCTATTCTGTATTAGGTTTCCCTGATAAAAATGGTCCTGCTTTTAAAAAATGTTTAGATCTTATTTTAAACTTTTTAAATGAAAATCAAGTCGATTATACGAAAGCACCCGAATTTGCATTTTTGCAAAGTTATAAATCCTCTTTTTGGCATTTAATGGCAACTCTAGTACAAAATGATAGTGTCATATCCTTCCAATCACTCCGAGAATTTCCAATATTCGCTCAATCAATGGATGATTGGGAAACATTGGCTATCTCAGAAGACAGTCCTAGGATATTCAGCAAAATTTGGCTAAAGAACATGGAAAATATGAGCCTGGATCAAATTTTCTCTACAATTAATACGCTTTATTCCAATCAAGCCTATAAATGTATTTCAGTTGTTATGGAAAATTTAGAGCTCAATGACGAAGTAATAAAACGCATTCAGGATTTAAGAACAATAAGTTCTAAGGATAAAATAAATGCGCTAAAGACAGGTAATTTTACAAAATTAAAACTGAAAGAGAATGGTGAAATTTTGCTTGCTCTATTTAAAAATAATTATCAACTTGCAGCAATCGAAAGTTTTAATTTATCTGAAATAAAATCCTATGATACCCAAAAAGTAAAAGATACCATGAAATATCAATTTTTATTTTTATTTTCATCAACATCTTTCGACAAAATTGATAAATTAGTTACCTCTATTCCTAAAGATCATCCCCATCTACAAACCATTAAAGAAGTTTATGCGGAGGTTAAAACTAAATATTGTGGCGCTGCACCCTGTTTTTCACGTTATGTTAAACCGCAACATACTGATAAACTTAAACAGATTTATGGAAAAACAGCAGGAAGCATTTATGATGATATCCAATTTGGTGCTAAACGCATGGAATTAGTTTATAAGCTCAATAACTTATTATCTAATTCAACACAGGTTACACCAAGCAGACCACCTTTTAACACCCTTTTACCCTCTAGCGGTAAATCACAATTAGCTGCTGTGGCTCTTGAAAAAGTATCTGATCTGCTTTTACAGACGGGACGAGAGAAGGAGGTAGGTCAGTTACGAGACTCTAATGATTATGGAACACCTGTTCGAGCGCAGTATTCATTTGCATTACCTCTTATTCGAAATGTGTTTTATTCCTCAAATAACGTAAGAGTAAATAAAAATGATTACTCGGTCAGTTATGGGCTATTTTATGATGATCTTCAAGTTAATAACATTGAGGAGACTAAATCTATTTTTAGTGGAACTCCTGAGGATTTTCAAGCAAAACCCAACTTGCAATGGCGACATGGAATGGCATCATTAAATGATACCTGGCCTAATATTGAAAATTTATTTGCAGAAATCTGGTCTATGGATTTATCTCCTGCAGGAGACTATTCTAGCTATCAAGAGAAGCTTACAGGCTTTTATAAGAGACTGGCCGAATTATCGTGGTTGATTGGGAATACCCAACCTCTACAACGTGGCACGGGTAGCTTTGCTGAAACGGTAGTCGCATTAATGCATGTCCATCATGGTTTAAACCCGCCAATTCTCAAAATTGATTTTCCACAACTTGACGTATTAAATATTACATTTCCTTTAGAGACCTATAAAAACATCTTCCCCTATTTTTTTGAACCATCAACCATTCCTAAACACTTAAGATCACTTACTAATATTCCTAACATGGAAAAATTCTCTATCTCCCAACAAATGCACCTTCTACTCACTCAATTCCAACAACAACCAATTACTAGTCGTTATGAGCTCGATGAAATTTCAATCAATGCTGTTCTAAAAAGTCATGTGACAAAAAATAAACCACCAACATTTGCTTTTTTGAATAAAGCAAAAAATTTATTAGCCAAAACATCAAATTATTATTTTTCTCTCTTTAATAAAGCGGAGAGTCCTGAGCAAAAAACGCTTCTTGTTTTAGCTATATTACAGTTTTCTAAAAATAAACATTTACAATTTGATATAGCAAAACAAATTTGTCTGGATAATTTTATTGGTTGTACTCACACGATGGATAGGGAACAAGTTATTAATAATGCGTTAGACTTCATCAAGACCAAGGCACTTGAAAATCCCGAAAATATGGACGAAAAAAGAATTGAACATTGGGAACATGCTGCAAAAGAAATTGCAAAAAATGAAATGGGGGAACCAGACAGAATAGTCCTCTCCAAGTTTGACAATAGCTTTATTAAGAATGGTACTGATAATAAACAAGAAAGTCCCTCAATACCCAATAAAAATAAAGTCACTATTAGCATCATGAAGATACCTCTGAATGAAAGAGAAGAAAATATTTTCGCGGTCTATGCGGTATTAAAGAATGATGATTTGTTGAGACATCCTAATGGAACCGTTCCAGCCATTATAAAGACCATACGAGACATAGTGGCGAATATCGACCCCTCAAAAGAAGACAATATAAGTAACGCTATTATTGAAATCAAAAGAAAAATAGCTGAAAACAAAGACAACAATTACAATGAGAATGCCGATGACATTCTCAAGGCCTTTGCCAAACCAAGCTGTTGCGATTTTCGCAAAATTCGCGAGGCCTTAACCGCCAATCCTAAAATGGATGAAATAATGAAACCTATCCGAGAAAGTGGGCAGCTAAAACTGTAAAACAAGAAACTTAATCCTTAGAGAATACCTTTGTTCCAATGATTGTCACCCCCTTGATTTATTAGATTTTAGTTTTTGATAGACAGAATTTTAGTACCTTAAACATCATGACCTTCTGTTATCCAGACAGATTAAGTACATTTTGTCTTCTATTCAAGCGAATAATTTTGCTCTAAACTACAAAAAATTAACTTGCCAATGCTTAAATTTATAGTTTTTGCACGACTAAGACCTCATCATCGTTATGCATATCAGTTGTGGTAACTGTTTTCTTTGGTGTTTCACTCATTAACATAATTTTCGTATCTGTTCTTGCCCCAAAAAATGACGCGATATAGTTCTTTGTTAATCCATGCCCATCTGCAGGAGAGTTACCTATTGAGTTAACAAGAATAAACCGTGAATCAGGAGCGGCACGTTTTAGAAGTGTAAATATAAGTGCGCCTAATGCCTTATCATCCAAGTACTGGAATATTCTTATGGCTATGAAATTAGTGGGTAAATTGCCATCAACATCCAGATCCATGCACTTATTAACATTAGCTACATCATTTAAATTTACTTGCCGGCAAGGTAACTGTTTACTTTTTAACATTTTAATAGCCTGGTCACTATAATCATACCCCATAACTGGATATTTCGTTCTGTACTCCTCCAAGAAACAACCTGTAGAGGCACCAAACTGTAAAATTTTAGAGTCCTTCTTTAAATAAACATCTAACATAAATTGTTTAAAGAATATTTGCGAATAACTGCTAGAACGAATAACTTTTCCGTTCTCGTAATTACCTACCGGGTTTTCATCATTGTATTCTTCCCAATAGTCTTTGTTTTTTTTGTTCTCTGGGTTCTCTGTGTCCAATGTTTTTTTAGATTGGATAGCTTTAAATTGTGGCTTCATAACAAATATTGACTCATTAGTTAACAAATAGAGAGCGATTTTATCACGAAGAAGATTACTTAAACCTTAAGGAAAAATGAAAACCCCATCGGTGGATTCCAACTTATTAGTGCAATTATTGTATGTAGGGAGTCAGATTATAAATAAAATGTACTACTCTATTGGTTATAAAATGGAACATTTTTATATTTTTCCGTTCTATTTAAATTGATTTCACATCCTTGAATTAAGGCATCTATATGATTGAAGGGTTAACCAGAGGAAATTGAATTTATACTAAATTTTAAATTACACGATATACTGGCTGTATAATGAATCCCCCTACTTGTCATCAAGGATCCCACATTTGAATCACCAATATCAAACCCCCTATGAACTACTTGACCCTAACGTCATTTTAGATGCTATTGAAAGCCTGGGTTTTCTTTGTACTGGCAGTCTGCTCGGACTTAATAGTTATGAAAATCGTGTTTATCAAATAGGGATTGAAGATGCTGAGCCTCTCATCGCTAAATTTTATAGACCTCATCGCTGGAGCTCAGCAGCTATTTTAGAAGAACATCAATTCTCATTTGAATTAGTAGAGGAAGAAATACCCATTATTGCGCCTTTAATAATAGACAATAAAACCTTACATCATTATAGTGATTTCAGTTTTGCCCTCTTTCCGAAACGCGGCGGCCGCGCACTAGAATTGGACAATGACGAACAATTGACATGGATGGGGCGTTTTATAGGGCGCCTACATGGAGTCAGCTCGTGCAAAAAATTTCAACATCGCATTCAATTAAATACTCAAAGCTATGGCCATGAACCCTATCAATTCCTGATTGAACAAAATTTTATTCCAGAATATTTAAAACCTAATTTTTGTAACACTGTCGAAACAGCCTTACAAAAAATCAATCAGATATTCGAATGTATAGGCCCCATTAAGCAAATACGCTTACATGGCGATTGTCATGCAGGAAATGTGCTATGGAGCTCTTCAGGACCTCATATTGTGGACCTAGACGATTGTCTTATGGGCCCTGCGATACAGGATCTTTGGATGTTGCTTTCAGGTGAACCCAAGCAAATGGATATACAATTGACGAAGATTCTACAGGGTTACTGTGAATTTCATGATTTTAACCCACGCGAACGCCATTTAATTGAAGTTTTACGCACGCTACGCATGCTGCATTATCAAGGATGGCTCGCAAAACGCTGGGCTGATCCAGCATTTACTTTGAGCTTTCCATGGTTTAATACACCAGTTTATTGGCAGAATCAGGTTATTAATTTAAATGAGCAGATTGAATTATTAGATCAAATTGAATGTTAGATGAATCTTGTTCGTACCTGACAAGATTCATCAACAACTGGTTAAAACGTTGACGCATCCATAAATAAATTAAAATCCCCAAACTAAATCTTCTAACTCTTTTAAAGTAGATACCGTGTTTTCCCAATCGTTAATTCTAACTTGAATCCTTAAGTTACTTCTATTTATGAAGAAGCATTAATGTAATTGATGACCGAGATTAGAATTTTGTTCATTAGGTAAACATGGATTTATCTCTGCTTCAGATGAAATTAACCCTTCTCATTGGATGTTGGCATTAAATATAATAGTTAACTAATTTATTGAGAGTTGCAATATTCCAGAGATTTTTAAATTTCATAATATAAACAAGATAACTCATAAGATGTCTTTCGCCTGCTATTTGATGGCCTAAACTGAATAGGAAACTTAAATTAGATTTAAAATTATAACTTCCACCCAGGGTAGTTAATGTGGTTTGTTTACCAGTAACAAGATTACCTGTTTGATTAAAAATTTCAGCACCCAACCCTCAAAGTAAAAATTCTTTGTATTTGGAGCTAGATTTTGAACATAGCCACCACCACCATACGTGGTCCAATCACCAAAAGACTTTTGAATCCAGATTGGATAAGTATTAATACTTCTACCATTACCCAATCCTTTTTTAGGATTCCCTGTTGGAAAACTCACAATTGGCGCAAAAGCAATCTGGGGAAATTTATTTGTTTCTTTAACCAGGGCTTATTTAAGAGTTAAATTTATATCAGTAAAACCGTATCCTCTTAGCAAAGAAGGTTCTTCTGTATCCTCTGCATGAATAAATTGTTTTTGATAAAGTAAACCGGTTGTTAAGCTCACTTCAAGATTAGAAATCGCACCGTAATTAATTGTTAATGAAGGAATATTTGCTTGGCGATAAATTTCAGATTTATCCATTGTAGAGAATAAATAGAATTGCCAGTGCTTCTATTCAACAGGCATGGGATCATCTGTAATAAAAGGTGGAGCAGCGTTCGTAAGCGAAGCAATCTGTTGAAGAAACACTCCTAATATAAATTTCTTAAAACTTTAGGATTTCTTTCAGTTTTACAGTTTTCGCCTTTCAGTATAGCTCCCACTTTCAATATTTAAATTTAGTATAAGGAAAAATCGATTTTTTATATTAGAGCCAAGTTTTAGAATTAATCAAATGAAATGGACTCGCCCACTCTAGTACGGCGCCCAAGAAAGTGCTGAAAAATGGAGGAGTCCAAGGTGAATATTAAACGATTAGCTGTTGATTTGGCAAAAGATGTCTTTCAATTATATGGTGTTGATGAACAAGGCCAAAAGGTATTAGATAAGCGTCTTACTAGTCGGGAGAAGTTTACTCGATGTGTTATCAAGCTCGGCGCAAGCTGTGAGATTGTGATGGAAGCATGCGGTAGTGCTAATTATTGGGCAAGAAAATTTATCGAGTTTGGTCATGTCGTCAAACTAATTTCCCCACAATACGTTAAGCCCTATATTCAGCGGAATAAAAATGACTTTCGAGATTCTAAAGGGATAATGGAAGCGTCTTTCTGGCCAGGTACACCCTATGTGACACCTAAAACGATAGTTCAACAAGATATCCAAAGCTTGCTTCGTATACGCACTAACTATTTAGAAATGCGTACAGCTGTGAGTAATCAAATAAGAGGGTTAATGAAAGAATATGGCGTTTTCGTTAAACAAGGCTATAGAAGCTTTTGTTAGGTATTAGTAAGCGCGGCGATACTTATGTGCGTCAGTTACTTATTCATGGTGGTCGAGCTGTTGCTCGTACTTGTAGTAAAAAAAATGATAATAGAAGCTGTTGGTTCAATCGAATTAAGAACAAGGTGGTTTCAATAAAGCGGCTGTAGCTGTTGCCAATAAGAATGCACGTATTGCTATGGCAATATTGTTATCAGGTGAGCCCTATAAAAAATCAGCCTAATGTCATAAAAAAGCAATTAATAAGTATACACAAAACTGAATTGCGAAGAGCATTCATCATAATGTTAAACAGGTAAGACCAACGCTTGAAAAACCTGATTAAGTCTGGGGCCCACCAAGGCCGGTAATCAGATAAGGAGCAAGCGTGCAAAGTTCATTAGGGTACCGGAGGCAATAAATTGATTCTAATATGCATTCACTGTCTTTCCAGATGTCGGATATAAGACTGAAATCTTAACCTTTTAAACAAAATGAAGTTTATTCTTTGACAATATGGTCGAGTCCATATAAGACTTAATGAGTGAATTTTAACCTTCCCTATATGACAATTTGAGGTTCGGCCGGGATCCCAACGAAAAGGACCGTTTCTTGTTATTTTTAACTCAATTTAAATTCAACTCAGTTTTTCCCTATCTCCTGTTAGAGGAAATAATCCAAATCGATTAAGATGACCTGTGTGATACGGCGATAAACCATTGAGCGGGGCGAATTTCATAGCCTTTAGTTTTCATCTCATTGATAACATTAGTCATATTGGCCACGACATGTAGAATAACGGCATTAGCAGCCAAGCGACCAAAATTAATAATTTTCTTTTGGATCCCTTGTAGGTAATCTTCAATAGTCCCCTCATGTCCGAACGCTACCCAATCAATGAAGTTATTAAACTCTTCACTTTCACAAGTGGCTGCATGAATAACCCGCCTCAGTTCAATATCATCGATATAATTGAGCAAAAATACCGTCTGAATTACCCGGCCTAATTCACGAAATGCCTGATAAATCTTATTCTTACGGCTTTGCGTGCATAACTAATTGTTATATGAAAATTTTTGTTTTATCTACAAAGTCTGAGTTTAAAGGAGTAGGATAATTTGATTATTAATTGATCATTATTTATCCTATATAGCCTACTTCGTATCAATATTGCTATGATCAAGATAATTATACTAATTTTTGTTTTTTTTATTAACTTTACTCTTCACGCATCAGACACAGAGTCATCCTCTTGCAATAATGCTTGCAAACGAATGACTATCAAAGTCCGCGGAAATTCAGCTCACTTTTACTGTTTGCATAAACAAGATGCGCCATCGGGATGGGGCTGGGTAGAAGATGGAAATTCACAGCAAGCACTACCATTATGTGAATGTCATCCTATGAGTCGTCCGGAAAAAAGATATTATGTGTATTGCGCATAAGATAAAAATTTGGTCGATATTAACATTGGAAATTTAATAAAATTCAGGGTCTTTAAAAACGTTTATTCCCATGTCTATAAGCTTCATATTGAACCTTTCAGTATATGGGATTAACCCTATTAATTTCACTTTTAAGCCATTACCTGTCTTCACTTATCAAATCTGGTTTAGAATTTATCAGACCTAAGATTGATACCATCATCACCCCATCTTACATCCGCAACTTTAGATGACTGTATTAAGTATTTATTGAAACCGAGGATTTTAATCAAGTATGAAATGTATAAACATTCAATGTCGGAGTCCCTATATTAATTGAACTATTTCATGGAATAAGAAAAATATTATTGTATAATTTTTTATATATTGTATATAATATATATTATTTGGAGGTGTAGAATGGAAAAGATTCTAATATCAATGTCAGATCAATTGGCATCTAGAATGAGGTCCACTATTCCTGCGCGGCAACGCAGTAAAACTATTGCTAAATTAATTGAAAAAGAAATAGAGAAACGCGAAAAAGCTCTCTTTGAATGTGCCCTAGCAGTTGAGAAAGATTCTGTTTTAGAGAAGGAAATGAAAGATTGGGATATAACCATAGGAGATGGTCTAAATAATGATTCGTGGTGACGTTTATTGGGTAAATTTAAATCCAACAACTGGTTCAGAAATCAATAAAGAAAGGCCATGTGTATTAGTCAGTGCCACCCCTATTAATAAAGCACGACGCACTGTTGTGGTCGTCCCTCTTTCTACCTCGGCGAAAGCTATACCACCTATAACAGTGGCAGTTACGTGTTTAGGGAAACAGGTAGTAGCTGTGTGCGATCAAATCAGAACTATTGACAAATCTAGACTAATGAAATCTGCTGGTAATCTATCAGCATCAGATTTAGATAAGCTAGACGATGGATTAAGACAGGTTTTATCTTTATAGCGAGTCGTGTGAATGGAAAAATGTGAAAGAATTCTAAGTGCCCCTCCTCTTTACTGACATATCAAGTATTTTCAATAATCGTCAGTGAAATTTATGGAATCTCAAAAGAATTAGCAGAAAGTGAATATATTGAGGCATTAAACCAACTCGCTTTAGAGTTCAATCTTTCAGAAAATCAAATTCAAGAATGGTCAGACAATCCTGAAACAAGGCTACACCTTTATAGAAGAAAAGATAAAACCTTACTTTTTTCTAAGAAGAAAAATATTGAGTATACTGGTAAAGATGTTAGCTTTGATGAAATACCTCATGATGTTGATCAAATCTATATTACGGCAGACGGGAAAGATAGAAAATTAATATCTTTGCAAATTAAAAATAATATTTTCAAATTTTTTCCTTTGCATGAGTCAAACACTATTTTAATTCAAGGTGACGAACAATGGGGGAATTGTATATACGAAACAATAAACTGCAATCTGGAAAAAATAAAAAAACCATTTAGAGATTTTCTATATCGCTTTATAAACTCAATCGGGTATTCATTAATTATTTGTTTGTCCTTTTTAGAATTACGACTTATCAAAGTCGCAGCCTGGCCGCGTAAGCCGCCACATGCTCATCAAAATGAATAAAATCACAAATAATCTGGTTTTTCATAGGTTACCATTCTTAAGAAAGAAGGAAACATACTGTAGAAGCTGCTGAAAATTCACTCTGCGATGCAGTCACAGAATTCTTACAGTATCATGATCATAAAGAAAATTCTCCTTAGCCCCCAGGGTAATTTAGGTTCCTTAACTTTATATCACTGGGAAATTGCCTTGGTGACCGGCTTTGGGGTGGGTATAATTAGTCTGCTTGCATCCTTTGGACATTTGGTTAAATTTCAAACCTCTCGTTGGGGTATAGCTTTTGTTGCCCCTGTCGGCACTGCCCATTTCTGATTATTTTAATCATGCAATGCTACCAGAAGCATTAGTGACAGGTTAGGAGCTGCATTGCTATCCTTGGTATTATCGTTAACACCGCTGGATCAGTTCATAGAAAAATTACAGGATACAAACAGTACAAAGCTTTAACAGCCCTAGGAGCTAAGTATTGATAGCGGCATTTTTCTTTAAACCCCATACGAATAGCCAATAATCACAATTGATTTGTAACGTTTTCATGTTAGAGTGTTGTGTCTCAAATCATTGATTTGGAATTTAGATTTAGCGTTTATATGGAGTGTATATGCTGAAGAAAAAAGTAGTTTCCTTTGCAATTTGCAATTTATTAATAACTTCCATTAGCCATGCTGGTGCAATGGGGGATGTTAACAATAACTTTGCTGTGTATGTTCCCAATTTGCCCGCATCAAGTGAATTTACTGCTGGGGCTGTTTTTCTACGTCCAGGCGGAAGTAATGATTATGCGGTTTTAGTTAGCCCCTTCACCCCAGATGTAACAACGCCTATTCTTTCCCCAGATTGGGAGCCTAAAGGAATTGATGCTGATTTTAGCCCAGGATTTACACTAAATTATCGCTATGTTTTTGCAAATTCAGGGACTGATTTTAATCTCTACTGGACGCATTTACATACTTCTGATGATTCAACATTCCCCGTGAATAGAAATCCCCCACCTGAGCAACAAATGACAGGACCATTCTGGAATGTTGGTCCAGATGCAGGACCTGTCAGTTCAGCCGCCGGCCAATTAAAAAATAAATACGATGTGCTTAATGCTGAGGTAGGTAAGCATTTAAATTTTGGTCCAAACCTTAAAAGTCGTTTTTTTGCTGGGGTAAGTGGTCTTTGGCTAGAACAAGAAATAATTGCCAACTTTGGAGGTACAGATCCTATTCTTGGTCCTTTTCGTTTTGGTATAAGCACCAAATCTACTTATAACGCTGCAGGTATGCGTTTGGGAATGGAGGGAGAATATGATGGATGGCATAATATCAATGTGGTGGGGTTATTAGCTGGCAATTTATTCATTGGGAGCCAACAACCCTCTACGAACTCTACTGGTTCAGGAAGTGTTTTGGCCGCTGCAGGAATTCCTGTAAATTATCAGTCCATCTCGCATAAAAGCTTTGTGCAAGTTGTTCCAGCCCTAGATGCAAAATTAGGCCTTAAATACTCACGACAATTTGCAAATGATAAATTATTTGCAATCGAAGGAGGCTATATGGCTTCAATTTATGTGAATGCGATACAAAACTACGTTCCATCAACCTATGTTCCCGGGTCTTTAGGAATAGTGAGTGGCGCGATGTTTTTGCAAAGTTTAGTCAAGACAACCGATAGTTTCTCTGTGGATGGACCCTACGTGACTGCCTCATTAAAAATCTAACCCTCAAGTCAACAAGACATCTGTCGCCTACCTGCCTCGGCTTGTCCGGGGCATCTAGAGAGGTTTTGAAATCTGTTCAATATTTCGTACAATATTTTTTGTAAGAAGGTTCAAAGGTAAATTATTTTCACCTTCGCCAAAAGGCTCCTCTAATTCTTCTGCTAAAATCTCCAAACCTAACCAAATATAAACAATCATTACCATAACCACGATCACTAAATAACCGAAAGTATCAGCCCAGCCAAAAGGGAACATAACGATATAAAATAATAACGCTTGCTTAACGAAATAAGAAAATGCAGGAGGGATAGTAGTGTTCGCAATTCTTTCACATCCTCCAACCATATCAATTAAGTTCACTATGTGTGTATCGAGTGCTAAATATTGCTCAAATTGTAAGACATTTTTTTGGCGTAGTTCATTAATGATGAAATACATACGCTTTGTTACGAGTAACACGGGATTTTGGGAGTTAAGTTCATGGATACATAAGGAAAGTAGCTCTGTCTCCAATTCTTTCGTGTTCTTTCGCAAATGCGCAGTAATAATCACGGGCAACTTAACTAAAAGATCATAAAATTCAGGGTTTTGTTTTAATCCAACAAAAATATCAAATTTTTGACCCAGGTTACGACAATTATTGACAATTCCTCCCCACAAAATACGCCCTTCCCACCAGCGCGAGAAACTACTGTTTACTCTAAAACTTATTATCACCGTTAAAATAAAACTAAAAATCAGATGAAATTGTCCTAAATTGTATTTATTCTTATTTTCAAAAAAATAAGCAATTAAAACTGCATAAATAATAATAATTGCCATTATGGGTAAAAGTTTGCGGAAAACTTTTTCTTTATAGAAAAGAAAAAGATGGGGAATCCAGGTTAAAAGATTATAGGATCTTAATTTCATCAAAACTTGCCTTTATTGATCTATTTAATAATACACTGACCATATGTTTTTCGAGTTAAGTTTATCTATAAATACCTTTCAGACAAAGGTAATTCTTTGAATAATCGTTGAATATTTTTTAATACGCTCAATAACAACACACAACTGATTATCTATCCATTCAATAAGGAATAAAATAAAATGCTTGCTTCAAAAGGCAATGAGAGGGATCTACGTTGATCATTTCCGATTATAAATTAAAACAATATCCAGAACTCAACAGCTTCTTAAAAACCGACCAGGAAGAAGAGATTTTACAGCAAAGTAAATTGCTGGCCCATTCGTATGCTGGATTAACTACCCCTTCAGAAATAAAACTAACGCCTATTGAAATAGCTGCTTATTTCAATAAAAAAATTCATGTAAGAATTCTATTATCTTTACCAATACTTCCTCTAGGAAATTATCCGCAATTAGTGGGGTATGTATTAAAAAGAGAAAATAACGACTCTCAATCTATGGATCAACATTCAGCAATTGCTACCTTATTTACTGATGCAAGCCAGTTTGTTGAGTTAAATAAAATGTCGTATGAAGCAGCAACATGTCTGGTAAAACATAATGATGCCTGTAAAAAAATAATAGACCTTTTTAAATCATCCCAACAATTTATTGAGCTTGCCAAAGGATCCAGTAGTGCTTCTCAATGGATGCTGTTTGATGAACCCAATGCCTCTAAGGTGATTCAACTGTTTAAAAAGTCCTCAGAGTTTAATGAACTTGCCCCCAATGGTGGTACTGTTGAAGCATTTTTATCTCATGACTCTGTCTGTGAGATAGTCGCTGGTTTATATACTCACGTAGATGAGTTTTTGGATTTAGCCAGACGATCTGAACCTTTACGCTCCGCTTCTGCAAGACTGGTGGGAAACGCACGCTCTACAGAAACAATCGCAAAACTATTCCCTCGTGCAGAAAAATTTATCGAGCTATCCGAATTGTGCCCTTTAACAGCACAGTATCTCACTATACCCAAACCAAACTGTATCATTATTGCGAAACTTTTTAAAAGCCAGGAGCAATTTTCTAAATTTGTAGCCACAAAATGTATTTCAGCCCACTATTTAGTTCTTTATGACGAGCCCTGTAAACTACTCGCCAGATTATTTACAAACACCAAGCAGTTGCAACAACTGGACGAAACGATGAAAAATTGCAGTTTTATATATAAAACAGACTGTTATGTAACTTTTATAGGAAAACATTTGGACTCTAAGCAGCAACTGAAGTTTTTCAAACCCGAGGATGCAAAAGATACTTCACTACAAGCGCCCCCAGGATATGAATGCTAGATGTTTAATTCAGTTTACGTCGGGAGTTGCACATTCGAAACTCCAGACCTATCTTCAGTTTCAGATACCAATTGATTCTTAATTTACTTTTGGAAATCTCTAATTGTAAACGGAAATAACAAGCTATCTATTATTTCGAATTACTTAAAAATATAAGTACTTAATTAGTTAGAAAATCATTCATGCTCAATATGTAGACATTTCAACGAAAAATCATTGAGATGTCAGCTTAGATTCAACTGATTAGTGCAACTTTTGTATATAATAAAGACAGAAGAAGTTAGTAAACTTCCCAGTCTTTAAATACAGTAGTTGTTTAATAAGTTATACGCGTTTGGACTATCTTAGGTTACTCGACTTATAAAGCGAATTACACACAAAAGTATGCCGATGATCGCCAAAGAGATAAGCCTAGGTATGTAAAAGCTAATGAACAGATTAAAACGTTTATTTCAGAGAAACTAAAGCAGGATTGGAGCCCAGAGCAGATTAGTGGTTATGCGAAGAAAAAGCGATTATTTAATTTAAGTTCTGAATGGATTTATCAGTTCATTCTAAATGATAAAAATCAAGGCGAAACTCTATTTAAACATTTAAGGCATCAGCAGAAGAAATATCATAAACGCTACGGTAGTCCAAAGCGACAAGGACCTATTAGAATTAGACGTTTCATTGATGAGCGACCTAAAATCATTGATAAAAAAACTCGAATTGGTGACTGGGAGATAGATACAATTATTGGTAAAAATCGTAGACATGCTGTTGTTTCAATCGTTGAATGTAAAACGAAGTTTATGCTTCTTAAAAAGGTCACAGACGAGTATCAGAATCTGTTACATAATTGGTTATATTTTAATCGACTAATTATTTCTATGAAAAACCGCTTTAGCGTCAATGTGGCATGGGTTACAGGTTGATTTAAAAGAGAAGTAGCCCATTTGCATACCTACAATCACTGCCTTGGATTTATCTTGTGCATCATCTAAGCTTAACCTGGAGTATATTTCAAGAGAATCTCTTTTAGTATGACCTGAGTAAGGATGAATAAAGTGTCATCAATTTTTTGCATCACAAGGCAAGTTCTATAGCTTAACGTCATTTAATTAACTTGACGTTGCCAACAAAACTCATTATTCGGGCTAGACTATATAGTATGGTGCAAATTTGGTGACTTACTATGGTCAAGGAATCAACCGGAATCAAAGGATTAGATGACGTTCTTTATGGTGGCTATCCAGCAGGAAGACCTACGCTTATTACGGGTGATTCTGGTACGGGAAAAACAATAATGACCCTTTTGTACGCCCGAAACCTACTATTACAGTCGGAACCCCTACTCTATATCTGCATGGATGAAAAACCCAGCGACTTAATTGCCAATATGAATTCGTTGTATAACAAGACGGAAACACCCTCATTGGATCAATTATTTTTTATCGATGCAGGAAGCCAGGTTGATCAGGAAGTATCAGGTAATTTTGATATGATGCTTCTGATAGAGCGCGCATCAAACTTGATAAAAAAGCATAAAATCAAAAGTATAGTTGTGGACTCGATACAGTCTATTCAATTGGGTACAACGAATTACAATCCAAGCCATGAGATTCTCCAGCTTTTCGAGTATGCCAGAACAAATGATCTCACTCTTGTGGCAACATTAGGTGAAGGCTTGTTAGACAAGGATGAATTGGTTGCCCGATTCTATGTTGATTGCGTCATTGAATTAAAGCAAGTCGTAAAAGAGACCATAATGACCCGCTTTTTAAGGGTTTTAAAATATAGAGGATCGCAACATGGAACTGATGTATACCCCTTTAGTATCAACAACAAAGGGATATCGTTGTTACCTATAACCAGTTCTAATTTAAAATATGATTCTACGGTTAGTTACATGTCTAGCGGGGTCAAAAAGCTGGATCAGCTCTTGGGAGGACGCGGCCTTCCTCTCGAGGCCACCATAATTATCAGTGGCCGAGCAGGCACTGCAAAAACGTCCTTAGCGGCGAAGATTGCCGAATCGGCCTGTGAAAATGGTCTAAACGTATGTTTCATGTCGTTTGAAGAGTCACCAGGAGATCTCATTCGACATACAGCGAGTTGCGGTATCAATCTGACAAAGCATGTAGAATGCCAAAAGCTGTTCCTGCGATCCCATCGCTCTGTTGAGCAAGGCCTGGAGGAGCATATTTTAACCACTATCGATTTTATCGAAGAAAACAAAATTGATATGATTGTCATTGATCCCATAACCGCATTGATGGACATTGGTGATAGCCGATTCGTTAAAAAACTGCTGTTACGATTCACCAGCTACGTTAAAGAACGCCGCATGATGGCTTTGTTTACAGAACTTATACCCGATTATTCTGATGATAAAAGTTATCTCAGTATTTCAAGCTTGACCGATGTATGGATTCGTCTTCGTCTAGTTGAGGAGGACGGAGAGTTTTACAGGGCTCTCCATGTAATTAAGGCTCGTGGTTTGCCGCAATCTCATGAAGTAAAAGAGATGAAATTAAGTGCTACCGGCATCGAACTACTCGATCCGTACGTAAGCGAAAATAAAATAGTGTTTGGCTCCAAAAAAGCCATTCTCGAAATGAAGGACAAAATGATCGAGACCGAGATGCGTGTCGAGGAGAGAAAAATTGCTGAGGATATCAAAGCCCTTCAGATGAAAAGACAAATATTGCAAGAAGAGATCAAATTACAAGTAAGCCAAAAAAATGCTTATCAGAAATCGAGGGAATGAGGCACTTTATGACACTGGTACAGGAGAAACGTCAAGTTACACTTTATATCCACAGCAAGTCGCCTCTCTCAATTGGTGCAGTTAAAGTCGTGAGAAAAATTTCTAGGGAAAAATCATTTAAAGCAAAATATCGACTGGCAGTAATTGAAATAGACAAGAAAATTGAGTTGGCTGAAAAAAACAAAATTTTGGCAACACCTGCGCTTATTATTGAAACAAACAATATCGAAAAAAGGATCATTGGCAACTTGTCCGATTTAGCGAGCATTTACAGGGAACTGTCTATAACTGGTGAATAGCATGAATCTCAACGAGGAAAAGACACTTAAAGGCTGGGCGGCACTGGTCAACGCACTGCAAGTTGGTGTCATCATAACCGACAATGAGAGTGTGATACGTTATATTAACGTCAGAGCTGCCGAAATCTTCCAGCGAAACTGCCAGGAACTCATAGGTAGTCCCTTTGGGTTTACACTAAGCAAGAATGAAGATACCGAAATTGAAATCATCCATCCAGACCAGAGCGTCACCATTGCTGAAATACATATAAATCAAGGGTTCTGGCTCGATAGAAAATCCTGGATTATTACCCTGCAGGACATTACTGAGAGAAAACACAAGGAATCAGAACTCGAAGTTGCAGCAAGAGTATTCAGCTCCTCCTGTGAAGGCATCATCATTACCGACATTGATGGTCGAATGATTGATGTAAATACGGGTTTTGAACACACTTTTGGCTATAAAAAAGAAGAAGCCATCGGCAAAAACGTCAGTTTGATAAAATCAGGCATGCAGCCGCCAGAGTTTTATCAGCATATGTTCAGTTGTCTCAAGAAAAACGGTAGTTGGCAGGGTGAACTTTGGGACAAAAGAAAGGACGGCAAACTGGTTCCAATAGTCCTAACGATTAGCTCCATAAAAAATGTCAATAATGAGACAGTGTTTTATGTCGGTTTGTTGCATGATATATCGATTATCAAGAAACAAGAGCAAGAATTGAGATATTTGGCACATTTTGACCCCCTTACCAATCTTTATAATATAAATTACATCACCGCAGAGCTGGAAATATCCATTAAACACTACAAAACATCCGGAACCCCCTTTTCTCTTGCATACGTTGACATTGACCGATTTCAAGATATAAACAAGCAGTTTGACACCCACATTGGGGATATAGTTCTTAAAAAATTCGGGAAAAACATGAAGCGTTTTATTGGTGAGCAAGGGTTGGTTGCTCGTGTCTCAGGCAATACCTTTGTAATATTGGTTAACCAATATCATGCCGAAAAATCGGCTCATATTTTTTTTGAAAAACTGATGAAAACCATCAACAAAAAGATCAGAATCAAAAAAAATGATATCTATATTTCCTGCAGTCTAGGATATGTCATATACCCATTAGAAGAGAACACCTCCTCAGGTCAAGTTCTTCGCCAGGCAGAAGCTGCCATGATTGAATCCAAAATAAAAGGAGGCAGTCAAGCCACAGAATATAACATTGATGAAGTCATAGAGCAAAAATACCGATACCATATCATAAGTGAGGTCACTCATGGAATTAACGCCAATGAGTTCGCTGTATTCTACCAACCCAAGGTAAACATGAAGACTGGAGAAATCTTAGGGGCCGAGGCTCTGATACGTTGGCATCACCCACAAAAAGGCTTGTGTTATCCAGAATATTTTTTACCCTATGTTGAGAATAATGAGGTAATGAATCGTCTATCATCGCTTATTTTTGATGAGGTTTTTAATCAGCTGGAAGAGTGGTTAAAACAAGGTATTGATTTAAGGATAAGCATCAACGTATCTGCTCATGAGCTTCAACAAGAGAATTTTTTTAACGAGATCAAAACAAAGATGGAACAATATGGCAATAGATTAAATAGGAATATTGAGCTTGAGTTACTAGAATCGGCAGCTGTTCGTGATATTAAATCAGTCAGAAAAATTATATCTCAATTTCATGAAATTGATTTGCGAATATCTCTTGACGACTTTGGTACTGGATACTCGTCACTCAGTTATCTTCGAGCACTGCAAGTAGATGCAATAAAAATTGATCAGTCGTTTATCAATGAGATTTCCAGCAGCCCCAAAGTAATTGCTATTATCGATTCTATTCTTCACATGGCAAAGCGGTTTAACCAGAGCGTTATTGCAGAGGGAGTAGACTCTCTAGAAAAAGGTATCTTGCTCCTGAAGCTTGGATGTGTCGAAGGGCAGGGATATTTTATAGGAAAGCCTATGCCTGTCTCTGAGTTTCAGAGCTGGATGGAATCATGGAAAGCACCTCCAGAGTGGCAGCAACAGCAGTCGGTGTACCAGGAAAATCTCGATTTAATTTACGCCCAATCATTCATTGTATGGGCAGTCAATACACTATCTCAAGCTAAAAAAATTTCCCACAGGGAAATGGTAAGCTTAGAGTCTAGCCTGAACTCCTTAGCCCACTATGTAAATAGCAGCTTTTCGCCACACTCGAATACCGTGAAAATGGAACTAGAGGAACTGATTGATGAATTTTTCCAAAAATGTAAATCTTTCAATACCGCTAGAATCACCCAACAAAATAGAGAGTCTTATCTGGCTGACCTCGTAAATTCCAGCCAATTATTGCAAAAAAAAATTGATCTACTAAATTTAAAATATGAACCTAATCAGAACAATCTATGTTAGCAAAACCGCAGGACACCTATCGATGTCAGATATTGATCATATATGGCGTATCTCGGTAAAAAACAACTCAGAGCTGCAGATACACGGATTGCTGCTGTACAAAAAAAATCAATTTATTCAGGTCCTGGAAGGTGAAAAAAAGGACATAAAAAAAATTCTACAAAAAATTAAAAAAGATAAACGACACAGCGAATTCAAAATTTTAGGCTCCGAACCGATTGATCACATTCATTTTAAACATTGGAATATGGGATATATTCTGGAAACCCCTCAGACCAGGCACATATTGGGGCAGTATTTTCCCGAATCCTATGCTCCTGATACCTTAACATTCGAAAGAGCTGTCCGTTTACTGAAAGAAATCGCTAATCAACACGGTGTTGTCCTTGATATTAAAACTCCTTTGAGGACTTCAGATTAAACTATACTGCCCGCGGCCACGTAAGTATTATTTGCGCGAAGCAATATAAACCAGGTAGCAGTAAGTTTCATTTCTACATCTCATTAGTATCTATCACTACAAATCCTAAAGAACTTATTTTATGTTGGTCGCCTATTTCCTACCCTGACTAGGCGTATCAAGTATTCATCGAATTTGTTTCCTCAGTTATGAAATCAACTTAATAGGATGTATGTCATAAATTCTCAAATAAATGGATTCGATACACCGAATGTAAATAGAGGCGTCAGGATAAAATAGTTTTATGGCTTTAAACTCCTGATTCAGGTACAAAATGTCATGCGGCTGATAGTAATGGTTGCCCCGATGGCTAGCCCTTCAAGAACAGGCTTCAACAATAATCTTCAAGCCCAATACAGTCCCATATTGTAATAAATTCTTGGAAATTTCTTAAGAATTAAACTATCACAAAATTAACCCGTTAATGCCTTCGCTTTTCCATAGAAACGCGCTATAAAGGAGTAAATTATTACTTTCGACGCTTAGGAATATCTGATACCCACTTTGTTAGGGCTTCAATTTCACGACAAATTTCTTTTTACCAGCCGACCTGCTTCGACTTCTCTTAGAATTTTTACAATTTGTGTTTCTGTATAACGTGATTTTTTCATTTTTGTTCTCCTCAAACATAGTTTAACTTCGAGAACTCTAATCAGAAATGCACCTATTTTAGGTGAGGGTTACAATTCCTCCCTAAAAATAACGATATTTTTAGGGAGGGTGAAAAATGGAAAATAATTTAGAAAATTTCCTGTGCCTTAACACCACACTGATAGTATTTATTGCCGGGTTCATTGAAATTTGAACTACCCATTTTTACCAGGATCTCGACCAGGGGGTTCTTGCACAAAACCAATCCATAATGTCTCTTTACTTTTCAATCTGTTCGTGTATAGTAGGAGCCAAATTTAATCTGAATGAATATAGATTGGACTTATATATGCAATCCAAATCCGAAATTTTTAATAACTTACTAGAAGAACTTAAAATTGAAACCGCTCAAAACTTATCGAATCGTGAGTTAGTTAATCTTTCCATGACATCAAAATATCATTTCAACTTGTTTCAACCTCTGATTGATGTTCGTAAATTATTGCATCATGTGACACGCGGGGAACACGATGCGGTTAAAGCGATGTTAAAGAAGGACATGAGTTTAATTTTTAAAAAGGGCCTCGTTACGGATTGTTCTGGGCGAGAATTTGAGAACATCAGCCCTTTTGAATATGCGCTATGGGCCCTGGATAAACACATGTGGGCAACAATGATTGCGTGCATTCCTCAGAATCAAGAAGGCAGAAAGGTATTTAAACAATTGATTGCTCAGTACAACAAGGTGAACACAATTGGTGTTACTTATAAGCTGAATGGAGCAACAGTCACTGAACAGCATTTTGATTTCAAAAATATCATCATTGAAACGCTGGTAGATTTGGTAAACGCGCAAGGGGTTAAGAATGGGAATGTCATTGGTATTGAGTGGCGAGTAGGTGTGGGTGGTGTACAAAAGCTACTGCCTATGCACGTTGTTTATGAGTACTGCTCTGATGAACCTTTTTTCCCTGTGCCGGACTTTACCTCACAACCAAAATCATCGAAACAAATCTATGATTGGGTTACTGATAGCAATGAAAATTGGTTTGGCGTTGATTCCAGGTTGTCCGTTGATTTTGCAGTATATAAAGGCTCGGTGGCTAAAGCACGTGCCTTACTCAGCCCGAGATTGCCCGGGGTTCGCTTGGACTTCGATTTGAATGCCATGATAGCCTTATGTAAGGTGAGAACAAAGGATTTTCTCGATCTCAACTCACAGCTTAAAGACCAAATGACGTTAGATAATCATCACCAGGTGTCTCAGATTTGTCCGAATTGATATCATGTCGATGGAGAGGTTCGGCGCCGTAAGGCGCCACATGCTCAGCCCAGCATGAGTCCAAAAACCATAAAAGCAAGTCCTGTATAACCAGCGGGCTCCTATTCTCACCCACCACAGAAATTGATCCTCTCCCTAAAATTAATCCAGCATTAATTAGAAAACCGGCACCTAACACCTTCTGTTTGAACTGATTTGGAGTCAAATTGTTAAGTAAAGAATGAGGTCGAAAATCATTATAATCCAGTCGCCATTCTTCAATTTTGTTTTTAGCATCGTCAAGAGAAAGAAACCAGTGGCTATTCAAGCGCTCATCCCGAAAACTTCCATTAAATGACTCAATAAAGGCATTGTCTGTTGGTTTTCCAGGCCTTGAGAAATGCAGAGTTACGTGATTCAGATAAGCCCACTTATCCGATATTTTTGAAATAAACTCAAGACCATTTTCACAACAGTTTGTTTTCCAGTACTCTATGTCCTTCAAGAACGCCCATGACTTCTTCACCTCGGATAGCTTTGTCCTACATAAATAGCCAGGCATTCGCGACTAAAATTATCCACTATAGTGAATGCCCGTATTTTCTTGCCATTAAACATGGTTATCGGAAACAAAGTCCATACTCCAGCATTCGTTTAAAGTAGAGGGTAGCGACCGCTCCTCTATGTGACTACCAGCTAACTGTCGTCGAGGTCGCTTCATTTGAAGATTAAGACCTTCTTCGCAATAAATGCGATGAACTTTCTTATGATTGATGACCGAGCTTTCTCATTGAAGCAGTACATGAATACACTGATAGCGATAACGAACTCTTGTTTCGGCTATTTCCCTGATACGGTGTCTTATAAAAGTATCTTCACCACGGGATGAGCTGTATTGGAATACGCTACGGCCTGTGATTAAAACTTCACAGCTCCTACGAACACTTATCGGATAGCCATCCTGAAGAGAAACAGTCAGTTCCCGCTTCTTACCTGGCTTTAAAGCTTTTTTTTCAGAACATCGTGCAACATCTGCTTATCCAAGCTTAAATCAGCTACCCGCTGTTTCAGGCACTTATTTTCATCTTCCAACTGTAGCAGTTTTCTAAGCTCGGAGGCACCAAGACCACCATATTTCTTCTTCCATATACAAAACGTCGCTTCGCTGATGCCAAGCTTCCCAAACACCTCCGATACGCTTGTGCCTAGCTCTACTTGCTTTAGCCAAATAATATGTTCCTCTCTAAATTTACTGCGTTTCATCGCAAATACCCCGTTTTTATTAATTGATATTTTGCCAGATTCTCCAATAAAACAGACCAATATGAAAATAAAAAATCCTTGCTCTGTGCTAACCCTGTTGAGGTTTTATCAGGCCTCAACAGCAAGCTTTTTCTCATTTTTGGCATAAGCAAATGTACCTGCCAAAAATAGAAAATAAACAATCCCTGAAACCGCACAGTACCATCCAAACAATATATTCGAATGGGTTTGATATAAATAATTTGCTATTTCGATTCCAACCGCCTGAATACACATTGCAAGCATGCTCATGAAAGCTGATGTTGTGCCTTTGCCTATAGGCGTTGAGAAAAGAATTAGACGACTTAAAGGAGCAGTTGCCACGCCTAAGCCAAAGAAATAGACAATTAACCCTGGCATTAACCAGAAAAAATAATTGCCCATGAATAGAGGCAATATAATCACTGCAAGTAAACTGACTACAACAATTATCGAGCCTAGCCATAAAATTCGTTTCAGTGAGCCTTTATGGGTTAATTTTTGTAAAAACCAATTCCCGCCTATGCATGCTCCAAATAAAGGCATTTGCCACAAACCGTATTCAATGACGGATAAATTAGCATCCTTAATTAGAATAACAGGAGCTAACGCTATCCAAACAATGCAAGGCAATCCCAAAAGACCTAATGCCACAGAACCGAACGTCACAGGTAAATTGATGAATAAATCTTTGTAGTTTTTTAAAACGACTTTAGGTGACAAAGGAACCGCTTTAATTTGTTCACCATCCCGTTTGGTTTGCCCAATAGGTTCTGGCATAAATCGCCACAACCCCCATAAAGCTAATAAAGCAAAACCACCAATGAGGACAAAAATATAGCGCCAATTAAAATATTTAACGAATACAGCACCTAAAAGCGGACCAATCAGAGGGGCTAAAATAGCCGCATTTGCCATAATAGCAATTAATCTAACTGCATCCATCTCAGCAAAAATTTCCTGCAGCGTGGCATAACCAATTACAGAAATAAAACAAAGTCCCATGCCCTGAAAGAAACGTGCAACCAAAAATTGATCGATAGAATTTGAACAAGCAATTAACACCGTGCATACAAAGAAAAAGGTAGCACCAAAAAGCATAACAGGACGGCGACCATAGCAGTCCGAAATAGGCCCTAAGAGCAATTGCAAACTTGCGCCCCCTAGAATATAGGCAGTTAATGAGGTGGCAATCGCTGATTCTGGACCATGAAACGAACTAACGACTTGTACCATCCCTGGCATAATCATGTCATTGGCGATATAGGTAAGGAACTCATATAGCACTAAAAAGCCAGCAAAAAATAAGGCTTGCTTACGTGTGATGTTAATTAAAGGTTGCGACATGGTATTCCTATAAAGAAATTGAATCGTCCCTGATTGTTTTCAAATTCTATTTTTTAAAACGTAGCTATCATTGCCGCGCTAAGTTCTTACTAAATATCAGTTTTCTAGTACGATTGCAATACATAAACAAATTGAACAATTGACATGCATCTTTTAACAGGTATAATTTTAACCCATTTTTAAATTTGTTGGGTTAATAATGAAAGGATCCATTAAAGCAATTGCCAAACCGCTAATTATCGCAAGTTTTCTCTCCGTTTTTTCCTTTTCTTCATATGCAGAACCTAATAATTTAAGCCTGCTCAAGAAAGAAATACAAACCTATCATGATTCTGGCTTATACGAAAAAGAGCTCGCGCATGTTATAAATCAAGCGGAGAATTATATTATTCAACAAGCAAAGATTAATGCGCGCCATGGCCATACAAAGAAATTAGCGATCGTTCTAGACATTGATGAAACAAGCTTAAGTAATTACAACAAAATGGCTAAGCGAGAGTTTATCGGCGATAAGACCCTCATTCATCAGGAAATTCTGGCTGCAAACTCCCCCGCTATTGAGCCCATGCTAAAACTTTACAACGATGCCATAAAAAATGGAGTTCAAGTATTCTTTGTCACTGGACGTGTCATGTCTGAACTGAATGCGACAAGGAAAAACTTACTAAATGCAGGATTTAAAAACTGGGCCGGCCTTTACATGCGTCCTGACAGTTACAACCAACCTTCAATTGCACCCTTTAAAACCCAAGCGAGAGCATCAATTACCAGCCAAGGCTATACCATAGTAGCCTCTATTGGTGATCAGTACAGCGACATTGAGGGTGGCTATATGCAAAAAGGATTTAAACTTCCTAATCCTTTTTACCATTTGCCCTAACCAGTTTTTATTCTTCATCTCTACGTCCCGCGGCTTGTCCGCGGGAGCTATAGTCAACAGGTGCACTGTTGGTAAATGGCTTTCTTATTTGTAGTCTACACCAACAATCTCGTACTCAACCATCCCACCTGGTGTTTGTACAGTAACCGTATCGTCAACCTGTTTACCAATTAAGGCTCGACCAATAGGAGAGCTATAAGAGATTTTATTGATTTTAATATCTGCCTCATCCTCACCAACTATGCGGTAGCTAATTTTAGCGTCGGATTGAATATGATAGACATGCACCATGGCACCAAAAACAACCTTCCCATTGTTTGGTACTTTACTAAGATCAATCACTTGAGCATTGGAAAGTTTAGCTTCAAGCTCTTTAATGCGTCCTTCGTTAAAACTTTGTTGTTCACGAGCTGCATGGTACTCAGCATTTTCTTTTAAGTCACCATGTGCACGTGCTGTCGCTATCGCCTCGATAATTCGTGGCCTCTCAATCGACTTTAATCGATGAAGTTCATTTTTTAGCGCTTCTGCGCCTTCCATTGTCATTGGATGCTTTTGCATATCCACCTCTAGTGTAAATCCTGTAATCGAGTTACTGTGTCTCGATCCTCATATTTCATTGCTAAACACGCAGCTTCTGCTCCAGATAGAGTGGTAGTATAGCTAATCTTATGCTGTAATGCATTGCGCCTTATGGCAAAAGAATCAGCGATTGCTTGCTTGCCTTCTGTAGTATTTACAATGAAATCAATTTCATTATTTTTAATAAAATCTACCACATGCGGCCTTCCTTCGGCCACTTTAAAAACGCGTCGGCAATCGATACCCGCTGCTTGTAACACTAGTGCGGTCCCTCTTGTTGCAATAATTTCAAACCCAAGTTGGATAAGACGTTTTACAATCTCACCCACGCGAGCTTTATCAGCATCACGCACAGATACAAATGCTCGTCGACGTTTTACAATATTACAACCCGCTGCTAGTTGTGCTTTAGCATAAGCCTGGCCGAAGCGTCTAGCAATACCCATCACTTCACCTGTCGATTTCATTTCAGGTCCTAAAATGGAATCAACCCCGGAAAATTTAATAAACGGAAATACAGGAAGCTTAATGGAATAAAATGCTGGCATTGGATAGTTCATACCTAAGCCTTGTTCTTTTAAACTTTGCCCCACTTTACAACGGGCAGCAATTTTAGCCAAAGGTAATCCGGTTGCTTTTGAAACAAAAGGGACAGTTCTTGAAGCACGAGGATTTACTTCAAGGACATAGATATCATCCGCTTGTATTGCAAATTGCGCATTGATTAAACCAACCACACCCAACTTCAAAGCCAGTTGACGAATTTGCTCCATCAAATCTTGCTGCACTACAACACTCAAACTAAACGGTGGTAGTGTGCAAGCAGAATCTCCGGAGTGAACGCCAGCCTGCTCAATATGTTCCATGATTCCGCCTATGAGGACCTCTTCTCCATCACAAACAGCATCAATATCAACTTCAATCGCATCATTTAAAAACTTATCCAATAATACTGGGGAATGATTCGAAACAGCGACTGCTTGTGTTAAATATTGACGTAAATCTTCTTCCTGGTGCACGACTTCCATGGCTCTTCCCCCGAGTACGTACGAGGGTCTAACGACGAGAGGATAACCAATTCGTTTTGCCAGTTCGATAGCTTCTGCTTCACTGCGAACAGTTCCGTTAGCAGGTTGGTGCAAGTTAAGCTCGGATACTAGTTGTTGAAAGCGTTCTCTATCTTCTGCCTGGTCAATTGCATCCGGGGAAGTACCAATAATAGTAACTCCATTGAGCTCCAGTTCCCGTGCAAGTTTCAGTGGTGTTTGCCCACCATAGTGAACAATAACGCCTTCTGGTTTTTCAACGGCAACGATTGATAATACATCCTCAAGTGTAACGGGCTCAAAGTATAGCCGATCGGAGGTATCAAAATCAGTTGATACCGTTTCAGGGTTGCAATTGACCATTATTGTTTGATAGCCAGCTTCTCTTAATGCCATGGCTGCGTGTACACAACAATAATCAAACTCAATTCCTTGTCCAATGCGATTAGGACCACCACCTAAAATCATCACTTTTTTCTTATCAGCTTCAGGTTTGGCTTCACAGACAGTTTCATAACAAGAATAAAGATAGGCCGTATCACTTGGGAATTCACCAGCACACGAATCGATGCGTTTATAGACTGGGGTTACTCCTAATTCTAAACGGTGTGCCCTAACTTGCTCTTCACTGCTAAACACGAGATCAGCAAGATAGGCATCGGAAAAACCTCGTCGTTTGAATTGACGCATGGTCATTTTATCAATCATCTTGATAGACTGACCATGAAGCGTTTTTTCCAATAAAATCAATTCCTGAATTTGAGCGAGAAACCAAGGATCAATTTTGCTTTCCTGATGAATCTCTTCGAATGTTAAATCGTGACGAAATGCATCAGCCACATACCAAAGTCTGTCTGGTGTCGGTTCACGAAGATGACCGCGCAACCTTGCCATGTCTCCTTTTTTAAACAAAGGTTCCAGACCTGAGCGCCCAATTTCCAAACCACGAATTGCTTTTTGCAAAGATTCCTGGAAATTTGAACCGATTGCCATAACCTCGCCAACAGATTTCATTTGTGTGGTCAGTGTTTTGGACGTCTGAGGAAATTTATCAAAGTTAAAACGAGGAATCTTGGTGACTACATAGTCGATGGTCGGCTCAAAGGAGGCCGGCATTTTACCGCCAGTGATTTCGTTAGCAAGCTCATCTAAGGTGTAACCCACGGCCAGTTTGGCAGCTATTTTAGCAATAGGGAAACCGGTGGCTTTTGACGCCAATGCGGAACTTCGTGAAACGCGAGGATTCATTTCAACAACAAGCATGCGTCCATCCTCAGGGTTGATAGCAAACTGTACGTTCGAACCCCCAGTATCGACACCCACGGCTCTTAGAACTTTAATCGCTGCATCACGCATACGCTGATATTCTTTGTCAGTGAGTGTTTGTGCTGGTGCCACGGTAATAGAATCACCCGTGTGAACACCCATGGGATCGAAATTTTCAATAGTACATACAATAATGCAATTGTCCTTCTTATCGCGCACCACTTCCATCTCATATTCTTTCCAACCAAGTACTGATTCATCAATCAATAATTCATGAGTAGGCGATAATTGCAAACCACGTGTACAGATTTCTTCAAATTCTTCACGGTTATAGGCAATACCTCCACCACTTCCTCCCATGGTAAACGAAGGACGAATAATTGCCGGGTAACCTAACTGTGCTTGCACCTGAAAAGCTTCTTCAAGGCTGTGGGCAATCGCTGAACGCGGCATTTCCAAACCAATTTTTTTCATTAACTGACGAAATTTTTCCCTATCTTCCGCTTTATCAATTGCTTCGCGAGTAGCCCCGATCATTTCAACCGAATATTTTGCTAACACACCTTCTCGCACTAAATCCAACGCACAGTTCAATGCTGTTTGTCCGCCCATCGTGGGCAATAAGGCATCTGGACGTTCTTTTTCAATAATGCGTTCAACTTCTTTCCATTGAATCGGCTCAATGTAAGTTGCATCGGCCAGTTCCGGATCCGTCATAATGGTTGCAGGATTTGAGTTTACTAAAATAACTCGATAGCCCTCTTCTTTAAGAGCGCGAACTGCCTGGGTTCCCGAATAATCAAACTCACAAGCCTGACCAATGACAATAGGTCCGGCACCCAGGATAAGAATAGATTTTATATCAGTTCGTTTTGGCATAGAAAATACAAAAAAAAAGGTAAAGTGACCTATTTTACCGAGTTTTGCCTAAAGATTATACCTATTCTTATTGATGATTTAATGAATCTTTTTAGATTGGGCAAATTAGACATTATAAAAAATCAGCAAGGAGAATTTTTATCTTGAAAAATAGAGGCTATCTCAGTACTATCAAGTGCATCACTATTGATAAATTTGTTTGATTTTTCTTGCACAACCAAAGAGGATTTCTATGCTCAATAAATTTAGTGCAGCATCGTTTGGTATTCTTTGTCTTGCTACATCGACTGTTTATGCAGAAAATGATTTCTCTTGTAAAGTACAAGTTGCTGTATCCACGCCTCCAGTACTACTTACCGATAATGTAGCCTTTAACATTAACTCTGTTGATGGCACAGGACCTAATAAGTCAATGACACTTAAAGGAGGCAGCGCTCCACAACTTTTGGATGTAGCGTGTTACTATGCCTACACAATTAGCGCTACTATATACCCCACGCCTTCAAGTCGACTCATGTCCCCTATCGGGGAATGCAGCTTAAAAGCAGGAAACATTGCTTTTAATTATTCCAATGACAATATTTCTGTCGTATTTCCGAATGATTTCATTTGTAATCAAGCTTAATTTCGACATAATCTAAATTTCAATGTTTAGGTTGTGTTCTCCCTTTATATCGACTTATTTACACTTTGATTATTTTTTTCACAGAAAGTATTGCTTTTTACATGGATAATGTATGAGAATTATCTCATTTGATTTTAACCTCATCATCATGTAGGAATTGAGCGCATGTCTAAAAAAGAGTTAATTGCTTCAGTAAAAGCATTGATTAAAGAAAAGAAGGTCAGAAAGGCCGATCAAATTCTAGCCAAAATTGAAAAAGGACAATATGGAAAAGCACTTTTGCTTGCTTGCAAAAATTGTAAAGCAGGTGACAGCGACATGCTCATACTCATTAAATTGATCTGTCGTTATAAAGATAAACTCTCGATTAATATTGATTACAGTGAAGACGGAGTCACCCCAATAACCTATGCTGCATTAAACACCAATGTTGACGTATTTCAAGAATTGATGCTTGCAGGCGCTAATATGTTCCATCCTTATTCAAGTTCTAGAATTGTGGGTGAACTTTTTAACGACAATATTAAAAAAGCTAAAGAAACAATAGCTCCCTTCTATAAGAAGCAATTCCAAGAGGAATATCAACAATTAAATGCTTGTTTTAATGACTCTAATCTATTGCCAAAAAGAAAAGAAGTCGTCTCGGAAACTGAAAACGCTACCTTTGATTTAAATCGCATTCAATTTATCATTCAAGCACTTGATTTTATTAAAAAATATCAAGATCTCACAGCTCGATTTAATCCTCTTCCCAGAGGTTTAAAATCTTCTGATCTTAGTATGGCCGAAATCGAGCTGGTAGAAAAATGTCGCATTTTAATTGAGCAAATATGTGTATGTATACAAAATCTATCCTATGAATTGCGTTCAGAACTAAGCTCAAGTTTTGCTCCTACTCCTTTTACATGGATTACATTTGATCAATTTGGCGGTTTAGCGAAAGAGCCCCCTTTAAACCAAATCAGAGTTATTCCAATCGTTGATATACAGGTCAAAGACGCTCATGATCTGACGCCAAATATTTCTCCTATGACGAGTGCTGTCAATATGTTAAATGAGCTGGCCGATCATCAGGAGATTGTTGAAGCAGCTCTAAAAGATTTCATTAACAAAGATTCAGATTCTTTAAAAGCCTTTTTCCAGGAAGTCGCTGTAAGAATTACTCACCCTGCCGAGAATCCTATCAAACCTGTCACTTTACCTTGTGTCAAAGCAATTACTACTTATGTATCTGATTTAGAAAATTTAATTAAGCTACTCAATTTAGTAAATTTCACAGGCAAACTCGAGCCTAAACGACCCGTTTTTAGCTTTGGTAATGTATTAATGACAGCGGTTCGTGATCGGACCGAACAATATAAAACTCGTTTTAACCTCACTACAAAAAGAGGGCAGCATGCGGCACTTCGCTTGCTAGAGATGATTGGTGAATTAATTACCGGTAAAAATTTCTCTCAATTTTTATGCAGACTCGATAACTCTATTGATTGGCGTGCATTTATCCTGGTAAGGGATGGGATTGTTCATCAAGATGAAGGTGATAACAAATATCAAATAGACCAGTTATTAGAGAATATTCCCTTATTAGAAAAAATATTTGGTGAAGACCTAAGTGAATTTTGGAGCCGATTAGTTAATCTTCTTGTCTTACGTGAACAAAAGTTAGGCGTCTATAGGAACGAACCCACTCTCTATTGGTCAAGAATTCTAAAACTTGACGCAGAAAACAAATCGGCTGAGGAAGAACAAATTCCCGTACCGGTTGTGCAAATTGAACGACGAGCCACTCTTGAAGACGAGCAAACATTCATCGAGGCGCTGCGAGAAAAAAATGCTGCTGCGTCAGTGATTGACACCTGCAAAGCAATTTTTGATGGAACTGGTAAGATACCTCCTAAAATGCAGATTGGCGAGATAATACGTTGTCTTCCAACTCGAGCAGAGGATAAAGAGCGAAATAAAAAACTTGTCGCAATTATGACAAAAGCCACCAGTAAGCCTTCTACTACTGAATCCGCGAGAAATGAAAAACGTGCTCAGGACCAGGCTGCAAGAGAAAGACGAGAATTAGAGAAAAGGCAACGATTAAAAGGCCTTGAACATATCCGCGGTTTGGCAGAAAAATTACACCAAGCAGACCCAACACATCTGTTAAATCGCAAAAAACGAGTAATGGCAGCGTTTGAGGCGCTATTAAATGTCAAAACATTTTTAATGGAAGAACACTATTTATTTGACGATTTACCTTACACCACTCTTTCAGAATGGGATGCACATCATGAGAAAGATTCTGGGTTAACACTTGCTAAGCTACTTGAAGCAAATTACGAATTAAATGATGCCATTGAATACAACGCAGCACAATTTTTGCAACATTTGAACACCATTAAAGAATATCCGGAAGCGGCAATATGCAATCAAATTATTGATAACTATGAGGACCTTAGAGCATTTAGAAATTACTTGGAGCATGGTGATCCACTCTATGATAATGAGAGATATAACTCTACTCAAGTTATTCCTACGCCGGATCTAAGACAACGATTAACTGCTCCTATGTTCATCAAGTTAGTCTATGAGATACTTCCTGAATTAATAAAGATGGTGGATACATTTGTAGCTGATCCGCATTTAACACCGCTTGTTAGTCCTGAAGAAGATAAACAATGGACCTTAGCCTGTACTCAAGGCTACAAAGATAATGGATTTTTTGTTAGTAATGAGAAGAAAACTGCTGCAAATAAAGCATGTACTCAATCTGACGCTGATAATGAATGTAAATATGGTTAATCTCTTAAGTGGTTATTGAAATTCAATAACCACTGCATTCATTTAATGTCTATAATTATGATGCAAAATTGCCCACCATCCTCCTAATACCTCATGTAAAGCAATGCTCAAATAAAAAAGATTATAAGGATTTGGCAGATAAATTTTTCCAAGGCGTTCATCATTCCAGAAATAGGTGAAATCTGTAGGTGCTGCTATGGGACGCAATCCTTGCGCAAGACACAATGCCATCGAGCGACGCATATGAATTGCCGAGGTTACTAAATAAAACGGCTCTTCTTTTACAAAGGATTTAATCGCTTTAGCTTGGTCAGCGGTATTGATAGACGTTATTTCCAGTACCATTTTAGATTGAGGAATGGAAAACCAAGACGCCAGTTCTGCAAGACGAAAAGCTTCAGGCCTCTCAAACCCATAGCCTCCTCCTGACAATAATAATTGCGCTTTAGGTAATTGGCGCAACAACCGGACACCTTCCAAGAGACGTTTAATGCTCGCTGAATTTAACTGGGCATTAATAGGTTTATCGTTAATTTCCGATTGCCCTCCACTGAGAACTACTACCCAATGAATAGTTGGATCAACTTTGGTAATCACCGGATACCTATCTTCTAATGAGCGCGTCAGAGTCTGCGGAAGCCATCCTGTACTAAAAATAATGAACAACACCAATACCAGCGTTAATCCCCAACAGACTAAGCGATTAGCCCTCCGTAACCATAAGATCACTAAGAATACAGCCAATAACACTAAACAAATCAGGTAAGGATTTAATAACATTTCCAATAAATGACGAATAATAACCATTACTTAACCCGACGCATTAAATAAAGTCCTAATAAAGCAAAGAGTAGAGTGGGGCCAATAGCAGCAATTTCCGCGGGCCATTGGAAAACTTGGCTTACAGGACCAAAAAAACGGTTAATAATATGAAAGCCAAAACCAACCGTAGCTCCTGCTACAATTTTTGAACCCATTGTTGATGAACGCAAAGGGCCAAAAATAAATGGAATAGCTAACATCATCATGACAACTGTTGTTAAAGGTTGCATTAAACGTTGCCAATACGCCAATTGATAATTTAAAGCACTCTGATGATTTTGTTTCTGGGCACGCAAAAATTGCCGCAGTTCATGCAAGGTCATTTCATCAGGCTCGTTACTACTTACTCGTAAAATACTTGGTTTGACAGATACATCCCAAACCATGGTTGGAAATTTCCGAGCTACCGTTTGATTATTATTAATCATTGTTTCGCTGATGTTATAAGCCTGCCATTGATTGTTCGTATGAACTATCTTCTCAATTTTACGTGCAAGACGCATATGATGCTCTGCATCAAAGCGAAATTGAAATACATTTTCCAGTGTATTGTTTTGAAGAATAGTACCAATTGCTATGAAATCATTGCCGTTACGCACCCAAACACCATGAGCAGTTCTTAAGGTCTGTCCTCCACTTAGCGCCTGAAGTTTTTGATCATTTGCCCAATGAGCTAATCGGGGTACCACTGTTTCTCCAGTGATAGTTACAAAAAGAATCACAATAAATGCTGCTTTTAGCACCGCAACAGTGACTTGACCAATAGACATGCCAGCGGCACGCATCACGACTAACTCTCTATTGTTAGCCATAACACCTAAGCCAATTAAACAACCTAGCAAACTGGCTAATGGAAAAAATAAATAGACTTGATAAGGCATTAGCAATAGTACATAAAGGGCTGTTTGCCAAATTCCAAAATCAGCCTTACCAATATCATCCAATTGATTCACAAAAAGAATAAAAATTTGTAAACCAGCTAGCATTAATGTCACTAATGCAATTGCTGACAGTACGGTTTTAGCGATGTAACGATCGAGAAGTTTCATGCGAGCTTCACCTGGTTACGCCACATTAAAAATATACCAAGCAATGCCACAGTGAGATGAAGCCACCACATGCCAACCCATAAAGGAACTTTAGCCGCTATAATCCAATCTCTGGAGACAAACATAAGATTGGCATAGACAATAAAAAGGACAATGGCCGGTAATAATTTTGCATATTTTCCTGAACGTGGATTGACTCGGCTCAAAGGGACTGCAACTAAAGTTAATGAAAAAACCATCAATGGGATTGATAAACGCCACTGTAATTCGGCCGCTTTTCGCAAATCTGAATTTGTAAACGGTAATAAACTCGCCGTAGATGCTGACCGAGTATCATTTTGAATGGTGATTGTTGGGTGTGGTAAGCGGACTTTATACTGCTCAAATTGAGCGACCTGGAAGTCCGCGTTCCCCGGTAATCCCTCATATTCACTGCCTTGCTGCAATACGATGTAATCCTCAAAAGTTTTGGGATCAGTTTCTGCAAAAGCTCGCTCTGCCCATAAAATATCCCACTGTGGCTTTTGTTCTTTAATAACCTGCCGGGCAAGAAATATATGTTGGGCTTTGGTATGGTCACGACTCATAGACTCCACGTAAAATACTTGCTTACCCTCGGATACCTGACGAAATCGACCTGGAACAATTGTTTGAATTAATGTTTGTACGCCAGTAGTTTTCATCAGTTTGGCCCGTTCAGTCGCAATCAAGGGGCTTGCCCAAAGCACAATTACCGTAACAATAATGGCTACCACAGTTGCCATGATGAAAGTGTGTTTAATCAACTGATAGGGTCCATAGCCACAAGCCTGTAATACGGTCATTTCACTTTCGGCATACAAACGGCCATAGGCAATCAAAATCGAGATATAAAAACCCAATGGGAGCAATAACCCCATCAAATTAGGCAACTCCAGCATCATTAATTTCATGATAATCATGCCAGGAATATTACCCGCAGCAGCACGATTTAAATATTGAACAAACTGATTACTCATAAAAATCAGTAGTAATATTGCCGTTAAAGCAGTTAACGTGATAAAAACTTCTTTGGCTAAATAACGAAAAATCAACACGAGGTTCTCTATTTGTTAACGCTATAATCCTACTCTTAAATTATATTTGCAGGTAGAATAGCAGGATGACCCTAGGTAAACTAACAGTTTTTACTCAAGATAGGAAGTAAAAATGAACTATGGCCTTATTGAAACGCCTACTCTAAAAGCCAGTGACTGCTTGGTTTTAGGACTTTTTGCAGACGAAGATTTTAGTGATTTTTCTAAAACTTTAGATAAGCAACATCAAGGTCTCATCAGTCGGTTATTTTCCAAATTGTCTGAAAAAGGGGATTGGACCTGGCAAGCCGATATTGATAAGCATAGTATGCTGTTAATTAACTGCGGTAAAAAATCCGAGTTTAATAGCAAAGACTTAAAAAAATATTTAAATGAGATAGTTCCCGTACTTATCAAGCAACGCCTTGCGACTGTAACTATTTGTATGCCAAAACTCCCCCATCATGAGCCTGACTGGCAGATTGAGCAAATGCTATTACAAATTGATGCACTCCTTTATCAATCTTTAGCATTTAAAACCACTAATAATAAAGTTTATCGTCTTGAAACGATTCAATTCCATTTGGCCGGGGCTACAGCCACCGCCATAAATGTAGCTAAAGCTATTGCTGAAGGCGTAAAATACACCCGAACTCTGGCAGATATGCCAGCGAACATATGTACTCCATCTTATCTTGGCGAGCAAGCTATGGAGTTATCAAGACAACATGAGCATTTGACGGCGACGATTTTATGCCAGGAAGAAATGCGTCAGATGGGCATGGGGGCATTACTAGCTGTTTCACAAGGTAGTATTCAAGAGCCACGACTTATCGAGATTAACTATTGTGGTGGCGGTGATACCTCTCCTATTGTTCTGGTAGGGAAAGGAATTACCTTTGATTCAGGTGGTCTTTCTATAAAACCTGCCAATGCCATGGATGAAATGAAATATGACATGTCAGGTGCTGCCAGTGTTTTTGGTGTAATAAAGGCTTGCGCTTTATTGAAATTACCTGTCAATGTTATCGGTCTAATTGCCAGTGCTGAGAATATGCCCAGCGGTTCCGCTGTAAAACCTGGTGATATTGTTACCTCTATGTCAGGGCAAACTATCGAAATCTTAAATACAGATGCGGAAGGAAGACTTGTTTTAGCAGATGCATTAACTTATGCAGAACGGCTTAATCCCGCCTTTGTGATTGATATTGCGACCTTGACGGGAGCAATGGTTATCGCCTTGGGCTATGTAACTACAGGCTTTATGACTGACGATGAACCATTAGCTATGCAAATTTTAGAGGCCGCGAAAGAAAGTGGCGATAAAACATGGCGTTTTCCTTTGTATGAAGATTATCAAGAAGCTCTGGAAAGTCCTATGGCTGATATGATTAATGCTTCATTTGATAGAGCTGCCGGTGCAATTACTGCCGCCTGTTTCTTGTCACGTTTTACAAAAAAATATCGCTGGGCACATTTAGACATTGCTGGAACTGCCTGGGTTTCTGGCAAAAAACGCAATGCTACTGGTCGCCCTGTTCCTTTACTTGTTCAGTTGTTACGACATGCCAGCAATTCGCGTTGATTTTTATTTATTAAGTGGTCAAGAGGATTCTGCACGCTGGCTTTTAGCGTGCCGTCTTCTTGAAAAGGCCTATTTACGTGGTCATCGAGTCTTTGTCTATTGCGAGTCACAAAAAGACGCTCATCAGCTGGATGAATTGCTTTGGACATTTAAAGATAATAGCTTCATTCCCCATAACTTACAGGGTGAAGGCCCTGAACCTCCGCCGCCCATACAAATTGGCTATCAAGCCGAACCCCGAGGCTATTCTGACATCTTGTTGAATTTAAATTCCAACATTCCGGAGTTTTACAAGCGTTTTAAACGAGTGATGGAAATTGTAGTTAATGACGAAACTGCCAAGGAATTAAGCCGAAGAAATTACAAGGAATACCGCGCTTATCAATGCGAGTTGTACACACACAACATCGACTAGTACTGTTTCTATTGTCCAATAGCATTTGAGTTTTAATGCGTCTGAAATTAAATACTTCTCCCCCTGGGAATGCAAATACAAACGAATCTACAGCCTATTTTACATTCACAACTCAAGAGCATTATGGCTCTATGAAGCAATGTTGGCTGTTAATTTATCCTTAATGATCATGATGTAATATGGTTATTTTTTGCATTAAGTGATTATTATGAAATCTCTATCAAGCATTTATGAACAAATTCAGCAAGACAAAAAATCTTATCAAGGGATTACTTTGTCTTATCAAGGGGCTCGCTATGGAGAAGCACACTTTGATAAAAACGGATATCTTGATTTTAATTCAGACTTAAGCCCACTCGAGGCTTTCGCTGAACGCTTCAAGAACATTGGAGCTTTAGTAATCCGGTTTCATTTAGGGCAGGGGCAACGTGCTGGATTATTACAACAAGTCGCAAAATTTGATTACTCTAACAACCCTGTAGAACGACCTGCACATGGAAATGATGAGGTTGATATGTTCTTTGATGGCTCTGACGTCTCGAGCTCAAAAGCGGTTGGTCAATCTTTAGAATTTGCAAGCCATCTACCCTTAGGTCGTTCAAAATTATTAAACGAAAGAGCGCAGCCTTTGGTGCATGTGAATAAACAAACGACTTATGGCGAACAAGCCCTATGGGATATTATTCACGCCCCAGTATGGAATGTCGGCCGAAATATGCGTTATGAACTAACCAAACAAGGATTCATTTATATAGCTTGTCCTTCTACCGTTAGCCCTACTGTTCGAAGAGGTATCGACAAAGAGTTACGAGA
The DNA here is from genome assembly GCF_000953655.1 of Legionella hackeliae. NCBI lineage: Bacteria > Pseudomonadati > Pseudomonadota > Gammaproteobacteria > Legionellales > Legionellaceae > Legionella > Legionella hackeliae. The sequence continues at coordinate 853,939 of NZ_LN681225.1, read as the reverse complement.
ATCTGGAAAACCTGTTGACTCAGTATTTTCTAAATTTGGTTTGAAATTGGAAATTTCCCAAATCAGCAAGCTTGGATTTTATATGGATGACATGCAAGAATACACCAATGAGTCTAACGGACTTGCTATTTCTACACCTGAACATGAAAAATTTGCACCTTTAGGTTGGATTGTTCATGATCAAACAGGAGAGTTGTTGCCACAAGAAATAACGGAAGACATCATTCGCGTGACAGCAATTTCAGAAGGTGGGTTTTATGAAAAACGCCCTGCACAACAAAAAATCTTACAAGCAGGTAACCTTGTTAATAGCAGTGGTTTAGGTTTGTTTATTCAAAACCAAGCCTTTAATGCGATGTATGTCATTTTTGATTACTTACAAAAATACAATTTTGACCCACGACCATTGCTAAGCACCTCCTTATCAATCGTATGCAAAAAGCCATAAAAGAAGATCCTTCCTGTGTGGATGATTTTCTGGTGGGGGCTTTGCAAGATGAAATGGTGCAACCTTTACGTGTGAGTCAGCCGCGAAGTAAACGAACAGTATTACCCATAAGGTTTACAAATAATTTTGAGGTAATTTATAACAACTTAAAGGCGATTGCTTATGCTTTTGATATGAAAGACAGCCAAAACCAACCTATTTTTCGACCTTTTGATGATGGTGAAATTATTAATAGCCATAGTGATTTTATTGACGCTAAAGTTAATGGCTATTTGGTTAGTCCTTCTTTTAATACCAGCAGCCATGTCGCAGCCATATTAGCTACTGCCTTGTTAGTCGCTGAAGAAATGATACTGGAGCAATTATTACCAGAAGCAATTCGTTCAAAAGATAAGAGTGATTTTTTCAATCTTTTATCTGATCTTTTAGATAAGGAAGCCGCTCAACGAATAATTAACGAGTTAACTGTTGTTACAGGAAGTTTTCCCAAAGAAGAGGGTAAAATCATTGCTGGTACTCAGTTTGATTATTGCGAACCTGTTTTACAGATTTTACGTAAAAATCTAGGTTTGAATAAATTACCTGAGTTAATTTGTCGTCTTGCAAAACCTGGAGTTAGCACCGAAGAGGCATTGTCTCATTTTACTCCCAAGGAAGTTGAGCAATTAACGCATGGGTTAAAAATTTTGTATGAAATAGGTTTAAAATTACAAGAATACCCCTTAACTAGTGCTCAATCAGCAGGGTCAAGAGGAATCAATGCTGGACTTCAATCCTTAATTGCGCACCTGAATCCCCAATTGGCAAAGTCGTTGCGAATTCCGATGGACACTATTGTAAGGGCTGAAGTAAAGCCTGTTAATAAAGAAAAAGCAAAAGACAGAATATCAACTCAAGCTATTAGTAAATGCCCCTTCTTTGCACCGAAGGCAATTATGAACACTCAAAAAACCTCAGCTGCCACTGACTCAGAGATACCTCACAAAACCGCTGCATCTGCAGTTCCTATTCAGGAAGAAAAAAGCAGTAATGAGCCAAAATATCAACCTTCATTTTTTACTAAGTTATGGAATCATAAGCAAGAGATCGGAATTGCGGTGACTGGAGTAGTTTGTCTTGCTACTGGTCTTGTTATTAGTTCTCAATCTTAATCACTAAAAGCAAGATAAAGTTTACCTAAAAACCTTTATCTTGCTCGCTTTCTAAATAGCGAAATCAGATTGTTAAATTTACTTGCTACAAATTCATGATATGTATTAGTAAAGACAAAAATCTGCCCAATACAATCTTGGAATCTAGCACATTAGCTTAATATATGAATTTTTAAAAAGTAAGTTATCACTATTAAACATAGTCTTTCCTGCCGTATTTTTTTGTCAAATAGCCGGTAACCGCACGAAGTCCCATTGCTTCTCCACCTTCAGGCCGACCAGGTTTTGAAGAGACATTCCAAGCCATGATATCAAAGTGTGCCCATGAGACAGAGGCAGGAATAAAACGTTGTAGGAATAAGGCTGCAGTGATAGCTCCTGCATAAGGCGAGGCACTGGCATTGGCTATATCTGCAAGTGTCGAATCAAGCATACTGTTATACGCTGCAAACAAGGGTAAACGCCATACAGGATCATTAGTACTCTGAGAAGCCTCCCCTAGGGATTGAGCAAGTTTGTCATCATTACTAAACAGTGCCGCAATTTCGGTTCCCACAGCAACTCGTGCCGCGCCCGTTAAGGTCGAAAAATCGATTAATAACTCAGGCTGCTCTTCACACGCTTTGACAATAGCATCGGCAAGAATTAAGCGTCCCTCTGCATCCGTGTTATCCACTTCGACGGTTAAACCATTACGCATCGTTAAGATGTCTCCCGGTCTAAAGGCATCAGGTCCAATCGCATTTTCAACCGCTGGAATAAGAATCTGTAGACGAATAGGCAACTGTTGCTGCATAACCCATTGCGCTATACCCATCACATGAGCGGCACCCCCCATGTCTTTTTTCATTAAACGCATAGCTGTTGAAGGTTTAATGTCTAACCCCCCACTGTCAAAACAAACGCCCTTACCCACTAAAGTAACCTTGGGATGTTTTTCATCCCCCCAGGTTAAAGAAATAAGTCTAGGCGCTTTTGCGGAAGCACGTCCTACTGCATGAATAGCAGGGAAATTGTCTTTAATCAGTTCAGTGCCGACCCATTGTCGAAAAGTCGCATTATTCTTTTTTGCCAAATCAGCAACAATCGCTGCAAGTTCTTCTGGTCCTAAATCATTCGTAGGTGTATTAATTAAATCACGTACAAGAAAAATAGCTTCCACGTCTGACAATATATTGGGTAGATTTGCTTCATCAACAACCAGGATATTGGGAGTAATTTCCTGCTTTTTATAGGCGGTAAAGCGATACTGTGCCAAAGCCCATGCGGCAAGCGCATGCTGCGGTACAGTTTCTTTAAGCTGATAACGTGATATTGGCAATCGGGAAGCAGCACACGCAAGTGCAAGAGCATCTTCTTGATTCCCAGTTCCAAGGTAAGCTTTAACTAGCTCACCGTCACTGTTCATGATTAAACAAATTTCCCCTGCCTTTGCTTTGAATTGCTGCAGTGAGAAAAAATTGCGTTCAGCTGGAGTTAAACTCTCTACTCCTTGCTCCCATTGCTTTTGGCTAATTAAAACAAGTGGCAATGCTTTATCAGTGCTGGTTTCATAAAATAAATTGGCGTGCATAACTACTCCTTCATTTGACCGCGAAACTGCGCCGGACGCACCCCTAGTAATCGCAGACTCACAAAGTAAAGAATGACAACGACGGCTACATGACCAAGCAGCGTCGATAAACGTAACAAAGCCGACTTGGCTAACCAATCCTCTATATCTCCAACCATTACAAATAAATACGCTGCAACTACCGCATTCGCTAGTAGTAATTGCAACGTAAATTTGAGCCAACCTGGGGAAGGTAGATAAATTTTTCGGCGGATTAATAAAATTAGCAAAATACCACAATTCACATAGCCTGCCAGTGCCGAGGCTAATGCAAGTCCGGCATGAGCCAGGGACCAAATGAATAATAAACATAACAAACTGTTTACGAACATGGCCAATGCCCCGATTTTAACCGGTGTTTTAATGTCTTGGCGTGCATAAAACCCGGAGGCAAGTACCTTCACCATCATGAACGCAGGAACTCCAGAACCAAGCGCAATAAGACTTTTTTGCGTCTGAATCAAATCATAGGCTGAGAATTCTCCATAGGCAAAACAACCAGCAATTAAAGGCATCGCAAACATCGATAATCCCAGACCTGCTGGAATACCAATTAACAAGATTAACCGCAGCCCCCAATCGAGTGCACGTGAATATTTTTCAGTGCTTTGCTCAGCATGACGCCTTGATAAATGAGGCAAAATAACCGTGGCAATTGCAACACCAAATACGCCTAAAGGAAAATCGGTCAATCGATCGGTGTAATATAACCAAGTCACACTACCGACTTTCAAGAACGAGGCAAAGATAGAATCCACCATTAAATTAAGTTGGGCGATTGAAACACCAAACAATGCCGGAACCATTAACTTTAAAACACGCTTAACACCTGGATCATGCCAACCCACTTTAGGGGTGACGAGTAATTTATGGCGATACAAAAAGGGTATTTGGAATAACAATTGGGCAATTCCTGCAATTAGCACCCCCCATGCCAAACCAACAACAGGCTGCTCAAGATTCGGGCACAAATAGAGGGCTGCAAGAATCATACTGATATTCAATAAGACAGGAGTGAATGCCGGTACACCAAAATAGCCATAGGTATTAAGAACAGCACCTGCCATTGCTGTTAAGGAAACCAGCATTAAAAAAGGAAAGGTCAGGCGTAGCATTTCTGTGGCAAGTACCGAGCGCATGCTACTCTCACCAAATCCTGGCGCAAAAAGCCAAATAATGACGGGAGCTGCTAAAACCCCAATCACCGTCACCAAGGATAAGACTGCACCTAATTGACCAGAAACACGCCCGATAAACTCCCGCACCTCAGGAAAAGAACGTTGTTGTTGGTATTCTGCCAAAACGGGAACAAATGCTTGCGAGAAAGCCCCTTCTGCAAATAAACGTCTCATAAAATTAGGGATTCTGAAGGCTACGTAAAACGCGTCCATCCCTGCTTGTGCCCCAAATAATTGAGCAATCACCATATCGCGAACAAAACCTACTAGCCGAGATATTAAAGTCATTGCTGACACAAGTGTTGTAGAGCGTAAAAGACTTTGTCGTTTAGGTATCATTGTTTCAATCGCAGACATGATATAAATAAAAAAACTGGCAATGCTCCCTATGATACCCTAGTCGCTGGATTTTTATAATGAGGTGATATAAATTCGCAACAGCATGGGAAGATAGCTTTGGCTAAATAACCAGTTGAAAAGGATTTTTTTTATGACCCCATCCATCATTTCTATTGCACTCTATTCTCTTGTTGCTGCTTTTAGCATGATTCTTGGTGGAGCAATTGCCAGTTTTTACCAACCTGGTAACAAAGTAACAAGCGCTACCCAACATTTTGCTGCTGGCGTTGTCTTTGCTGCGGTAGCCAAAGAGCTTCTCCCCCAACTAGGTATTAATCAGTCTACTCTCGCTCTAATTATCGGTTTTTCTCTTGGCGTTCTATGCATGCTGTTTCTTAAAATGCTGGCAAATCAGCTATCGGAAGATGAGGTCAATGAATCCGGTGTTTCATTAGGCTTAGTCAGTGCTGTAGCCATCGATTTATTTATTGATGGCATTTTAATTGGTATTGCGTTTTTAGCAGGAGCACGTGGGGGATTATTAATTGCTATTGCTCTTGCCATAGAAATTCTTTTTTTAGGTGTATCTACTACTGCAACACTTGGAAAGCGTAACGTCACAAAAAAAGTTAGATTAGTATTAACCCTGCTCCTTGCTCTATTAATCCCTGTTGGTGCTGTACTTGGTGCCTTTTTATTGTCTCGCCTGGCTCCTGTTATCACCGAAGGTATCCTTTCATTTGGTGTCGCAGCCCTACTTTATTTGGTCACAGAAGAACTGCTAACCGAAGCGCATGAGCATGATATTGAAACTCCTTTCATCACAGCCTGCTTTTTTATTGGCTTTTTATGTATTCTGCTATTAGAAAATATTGCTGGATAGCAAATTTTCTCATGCAATTTCTTTTTACTCAGGCTATAATTTAAAAATTTGAGGCAGTGAGTTGGATGTTGTTATTAGTCCCTGTCTATATTGACAAATTCTGATACATTGTGCATGATCACCGTCTTTTGTGACATCTGAAATGAGTGGAGATTTTTAAGTGGCAAATATTAAATCAGCGATCAAGCGTGCTCGTCAAAACGTAAAACTGCGTCAGCATAATGCCAGTGCACGTTCTATGTATCGCACTTACGTTAAAAACGTTGTAAAAGCTGTTGAAGCTGGCGATCAAGAAGCCGCTCGCGCTGCCTACGCTAAAGCACAACCTGTTATTGATAAAGCTGCTAATAAAGGTTTAATTCACAAAAATAAAGCTGCTCGTATTAAAAGCCGCCTAATTGCCCGAGTTAAAGGGATGGCTGCTTAATTCCTGCTTTTTCCGTCGCTCTAGTCCGTAAACACCCGAACTGGTTTATTCGGTTCGGGTTCCTTTAAATTCAACCATGCTCTATAAGACTTTGTTGATTATGGAATGTCTTCCTGAGGTTTTTGTTTGCGGATTAGCGCGTAATCCTCGTCTTCTTGATTTTTTTGAATAAATTGGGCCAGACGACCTGAAAAGGATCGTCAGTTTTTGGTTATTCCCTTATTACTACGTCCCGCGGACAAGCCGCGGGACGTAGTAGCCACTCACTACTTGTAGTGAGCGAGAGCATTAAACTGCTTGTAGTAAACAATTACACTAAACCCAACTTGATTGTAAACCTTCATTGTTGGCTATTGCCACTTGGCGCACTCTTTTTCTTGGTGGTTTCTAAAATCCTGATATCATCTGCAAAGCACTTGGTTTCTCCTCGCCATGGTGCAACAAATTCTTCGCAATGATAATAAACAATAACATGACTATTATTTTGCATCGCTAATTCAGCTCGCTCGACTAAATCCGATTTAAATTGACCTATGGTGAAATGAAACTCTCGACCGGTTGCTCCTGTAGCATCTTCCAGTCCACCACGTATTAACTCTGCTTCATAGGTTCCCCAATAGCGACCTTCTTTAGCAACTTTAACAATGATCCCTGATTTTTGTCCCGATTTAACAGTCCAACAGGCAGTTAATAAGCTTGTGCTAACGACAAGCAATAGAAATAATAATTTTTTAGTCATCTGTTCAACCTTTTCACGCTCTAGTTTTACTTGGTTAGATAATATTGATGGCACTGAAAGAGTCAAATATTTTTCTATCTCACAGCACTATCTTATTTAAAAATACATTTAACAGAAAGCTAAAATACCGCAAACAAAGCGGTATTTTAGCTGCAAAAAAGTCTCCAATCCTAGTGCGCAATACTTACATTCAGCGGCGCTGGGGAATTAATATCTTGGTTTAATTGCTCAAAGGCACGTTTGGCAGGAATGTATTGGGGGAACTGAGTCATTATTCTATTTAATATCATGCGCGATAATGTCTCATCACCACGATTCCACTCATTTAATGCATCAAAATACATCAGATTAGCGGATTGTCCGGCCAGGATTGGCATTTGATTCATCATAACAGGCTCAATAAAGCTTAATCTATCCTGTTGTTGAGCATCCAGCCATTGCAACGTTTTGCGTGCCTGTTGACTTCCATTTGCACTCGCCTGGAGAAGCAATTTTTTACCCTCTTCAGGTTTCTGAGCTCCATCCAAGTACAATAAAGCTAGCTGGTATTGTGCATAGGCATTATTGTTTGCAGCGAGCTCAATGTATAATTCAACGGCTTTCTGGCTGTCTTTCACCACACCCAGGCCATATTGATACATTCTTGCAAGAGCCAATTTTGCCTTGTCATTCCCTTTATTAGCAGATTCCTGGTAGTAATTAACTGCGTTGGAAAAATCAAGTTTTGTTGCAACGCCTGTTTCAGAGAGCAAGCCCAGCTGATACAAAGCATCACTTTCCCCTAATGCTGCAGCTTTTTTATACCAATGCAAGGCTTGTTGCTCATCTCGAGAACCACCTAAACCATTAAAGTATAATTCTGCAAGCTGCGTCATGGATTGTTTGTGCCCCAACTCCGCAGCTTTCCCGAAAAGAGCTCTAGCTTTGGCGTAATCCACTGGCATGCCTTTACCATCTTCGTAAATTAAAGCTAAATTATATTGACCTATCTTATCGTTTTTCTGCGCAGCTAACTCATAATTTTTAAACGCGAGTGAGTAGTCATCATCAACCGTATCATAAATAAATCCGAGTGCTACAGAAGAACGAGAATAACTGGATTGTGAAGCGGAATACCATTTTTTCGCTTGCTCATAATCCGGTGCATTACCAATTTTACCTAACTGATACATGCGACCCAGTAAAAATTGTGAAACGGGTTGGCCCTGGTCAGCTGAAGCCGTATACCACTGTGTTGCCAGCTGGGTGTCAGGCTGCCCGCCTAATCCTTTTTCATAAAGGAAGGCCAATTTTAATTGTGCATCTTTATCACCTTTTTCAGCAAAGTATTGATAAATATCTCTAGCTTGCTGTAACTTCTCCGGATCTGCGGCTTGAGATAGGTAATAATCCGCTAATAATAACCCTGCAGTGCTATTTCCTGATTGGCGTGCTTTATCCAATTCTGAAAGGAAATTTTCACCCATATCGTGTTTTAAAACTGCGAGATTTAAATTTGCATAAGAGAAACCAGCATCAGCTGATTGCTGCAACAATGCTTTTCCTTTTTGAAGGTCTTTGCTAACCCCATTCCCTTCTGTGTAATAAGTTCCCAAGATAAAGTTATTGACAGAATTTGAGCCGGCTTGTTGATACCAATACATGGACTCAACATTATTCGCAGGTACGGCAATACCTCTTTCAAACATAATCCCTAAAAGAAGGGCTGCATAACTGTTGCCGGTTTTTGCTTCCTTCTTGGCGACTTCCAAAGCTTGCGCTTGTTTTTTCTTGTCTTCATCCATTGCATAGTAAAACGCCAAAGGTAAATTCGCTTCAGCGACCCCTTCTTTCACTGCACCTTCATACAAGCGTTTAATTAACTTGGTACGATTATTTTTAGCAGCAACACTTAATCCACCTTGCTGTTGTTTGACTAAATATTCAGCCAGTCGATATTGAGCTGGACCATAATGGTTAGAAGAGGCAAGATAATACATTGACATTGCTTGCTGTGGATTTGGTTGCAGGACCAGATTACCGGCGGCATCTTTGAACCCTTTTTCATAAATATGCGCCAATACATACTGTGCATTAACATTCCCTTTAAATGCAGCATCCATTAACCAGTTAATACCTTGCTGATAATCAACAGGATCCGTTAATCCACCTAAATACAAAATTCCAAGATTATATTCAGCTCTAACATCTTGCTGCTGAGCGGCCAATTTATAATAGGTGATTGCCTGAGGAATATTTTTAGCTACGATAACCCCATAATGATACAGTTGTCCTAATTCAAATTGGGCAGCAGACTCTCCTAAAATAGCCTTACCATACATTTGACTTAGCACAGCTTGATAATTCGCCTGTTGTTGCCAACCATTCATCATTTGGTTTATATAGTCAAAAGGCTGTGATGGATCAGATGAGGTTGGATACGGTAATCCTTCATCCACCATAGACACTCTTGGGGAATGCGTTAATGCCAATGATTCATTTTTTAACAAAGCTTCAATTTGAGGATCTAAAGGATAGCGAGGGAAAGCAAAAGCGCCGGATTGATCATCAGGGTTTAATGCTGGCGCAATGACATCAAAATAATCGCTAATAGCAATTTCTTTAGGTTGCATCATTTCAAAATTGGGCCTATACAATTCAGCTCGTGTAACTTCTTCCATTTGAGGCGCTGGGTTGTAATTGTTTTCTTTTAAAGCCCGTGGATTTTGCCAGGCATTAAAAATTCCACCTAATCGATAACCCTGCATCTCGAAATTACTGGATTGACCATTACTCAACCATTTTGAAACTTCAATGCCTGGATTAATCTTGGCTTCGTGGGCTGCTGTTTCTTTTGCTTTTTGTTGCCAAAGATTCGCCAGTTGTTGATCAGCAGCCACACCGGTTCCATCCTGATACATTTTAGACAATGCTTCTTGTGCTAGGGAAGAACCACTTTGGGCTGCTTGCAACATCCACATAAACCCAGTTTTTGGATTGTAGAGGCTGCTTTTGTCATCAAGATAGAGATTAGCCAGAGCCATTTCAGCTTGAGTATCATTTGCTGTTGCAGCTTTAGTGTACCAAGCCCTTGCTTTCTCAAAATCATTCTGTTGAGCCGCTATTGCTCCATATTTTATCATGGCAGGGATATAATTTTGTGCCACTGCTTTGTTAAGTAGTTCATAGGCTTTATTATCATCACGAGCGACAACACCTCCACTCAAATAAAGCTCTGCTAGTCTTAATTGAGCCCGGGGATTACCTTGTTCAACTGACTTATTTAACCAAATTAACCCTAATTTCTTATTTCTTGAATCGCGACTTTCAAGGAAATACTCACCTAAAGTAGCTTGCGCAATCGCATCGCCACGTTTGGCAGCATCAATGAAATAGCGTCTGCCCATGTCTGGACTTTCTTTAGAACCATAACCATTAATATAAGCAGCAGCACAATAAAGCTGTGCACTCAAATCACCCGCTGCAGCGGCCTTTTTAAACCAAAATAATGCTTTTTCAGGATCTTTGACTTGAATTAAATTATACCGTGCAAGTAACAGTTGTGCTGATAACACACCTTTTTCTGCAGCTTGTTCAAAGTAGCGCAATGCCAAAATATCGTTTTTTAATTCACCATAGCCATACAGGCGCATCCGACCAAGATAATAATTCGCAACGGGATCCTTATCTGATTGATTGACGAGTGTCTGGGCAGCCACTGAATAACTACCTTGACGATAAGCTTCCAAGCCATCTACTGCATAAGCCAATTGGCTGCCGGTAGCTGCCACCAGATAAAACCATGGTACGTATGATTTCATGGCTAATTCCCCTCTATATTTTGTTACCGCTGCGAGCGGCTTATTGCGCTGGAATAATTCCGTAATGAACGACTTCCCTGAGTGCGCCACTTCTAGTATTACTGTTTACTATCCAGTAATTGCCCCGATTGTTTAATCCGTAACGAACATTGGTATATTCACATACACGAACGCTATCAGCACAATCTACAATTTTTCCATACTCTTCTTTTCCGTCTGGAACAGCACAAATAAATTTCACTTTTTTCTCGCTAGTCGATAATACTGCCCATTGACCAGGTTGAATTGTATGATTCATATACATTGTTCGAGAACTTTCTTCATCTCGCATCTGGTACAGATTAACCTTTTGATTTAAAGAGTTAAACAAGAAATACATCGATTGTATTTCGCCTGCTTTTCCAGGAAACAGATGGAGAGTTTTCAGGTCAAATTGATAACCAGTATCATAGCAACCGAGTGGATTTCTGTTGTCCTCAACTTCTTTAGCTTCTTTGGCAGCCAAAACATTACCAGCCCCTGTACACAAGAAAGATACTAAAAAAATACTATTTAAAGTGGTTTTAGTGTTTGTTTTCATTATTTCTTCTCACTTGCTGTGGCCATAATGGGACGAACAATCACTTTAGTTCCCATAAAATGATTTTTCTCGTTGGATAATTCAACAAAGTTATGATTCATCCATTCCGCATCTTGCGTAAACATCCGCACACAACCATGACTTGCACGATAACCAGGAATATCTTGGGCACCGTGTAAGGCAAAACCTTTATGGAAATACATACAGTAGGGCATTTTGGCACCACCGCGACCGATGGGGAAAACCCCGGAACGACATTTTTCGTTTTCTTTGCTAAAGAAATGGAAGATACCTGTAATGGTTCTGCAAGTGCGAGCACTATTGTCAGAACATTTATCGCTACCAGAAGAGATAGGCCCCCATTTCACCAAACGGCCGTCTCGATCATAAGCCGCCCAGGCAAGCTTATCCTGATCAACAATAACTTGTTTTTCACCATCCGCATCTATTTTTAAGGGGAAAGGAGAAAAATCGAAAATTGTTTTTTGCGCTAAATTGCGCGGTACAACAATTTCTTTACCAGCCCAAAGGTAGTTATAAGATCGATTAAGGCGTTGCACAATGTCACGCTGCTGCTCATCGGGGAAAAGCTTTTCCCATGTTTGCCCGCTGGAGACTTTAATGCATTCATACTGTGGGTATGCGCACAAAGCAGTACCATAATAACTCGTGGCATTAACCAGAAATGCAGGTACCATGAGTGCAATCACTTCTAATAATTTCTTCATCGTGATTCCCCTAATCTTTAAAGTAATTTTTGTAATGCAAGAAGTATGCATAAATTACAATTCTTTACATCTAAATGCTATTTCGGTCATTTTTTAAAAAAGTTTAGGCAATAAGCTACTCTCTATGATTCAAATAAAAACAAACAAAGAGAAGAGGATATCTATATGATAATTAATATTTTTTATATTAATCAAAGAAAAATCATCAGGAATGAAAATGTTGATAAATTCGATTGGCAAGTTCTTCATTAATACCGCCTACCTTAGCTATTTCATCCACAGGTGCGCGCGCAAGCTCACGTAGGCCACCAAATCGGCGCAGCAAAGCTTGCCGCCTTTTGGGCCCGACGCCCTCAATTGTTTCAAGTGAAGATTCAAAACTAGCATGTTGACGTTTTTTGCGGTGGGTTGTAATTGCAAATCGGTGAGCCTCATCTCGAATATGCTGCAATAAATGCAATGCAGGTGAATCAGCAGGTAAGCTGACCTCTTTTTGCTCAGTCACCAAGATTAATCGTTCCCATCCAGCTTTTCTATCTGGTCCTTTAGCAATACCCAACAATACTACACTCTCAATGGCAAGCGACTCAAACACTCGTTTTGCCACAGCTACCTGACCTTTTCCTCCATCGATAATAAGCACATCAGGTAAACGTTGCTCTTGTAATAAACGTTTGAAACGACGCGTAATGGCTTGCTCCATAGCTGCATAATCATCACCTTTAGTAATACCTTCAATATTAAAGCGGCGATATTCATTTTTGCGTGGACCTTCAGCATCAAACACCACGCACGAAGCCACTGTTTCCTCGCCTTGGGTGTGGCTAATATCAAAGCATTCCATACGAGTAATTACTGTGTTGAAATGTAGCAGCTCGGCTAAGGCTTCATATCGTTTCTTCATGGTTGCCGAAGAGGCCACATAGTCTGCTATCGCTAAACGTAAATTATTAGTGGCAAAATCTAACCAACGTGCTTTCACACCGCGAGGGTTAGTTTGAATTTGACATCCTTTACCTCGCAATTGACTCAATACCATTTCCAGGGGGTCTTTCTCTGAAAAATTTTGGTTAGTTACGATGAGCGCAGGAATCCGCTCTGGAGTATCCATATAATAAAAAGCAACAAACGCTTCAAAAACCTGCTGCCATAAATCATTTTCAGATTGCTCTTCTTCTAAAAATGGGCGTTGCGGTACGGACGGAAAGAAGCTTTGGCTTGCAATAACATGACCATCCCGTACAGTCACACACTGAATACAAGCAAAACCAGGTTGTGTCTCAATAGCAATGACATCAGCATCCCCTCGTAATTGGACTACACTTTGCTGCTCTTGAATTAAACGCAAACTTTTAATTTGATCTCTTAAGACAGCCGCCTCTTCAAAATCTAAACGACAAACGGCTCGCTCCATGCGTTTGGCTAAATCATCAAGGATTAGTTGACATTTCCCTTGTAAAAATCGTGTAGCATCATTAATCGATTGTTTATAAGCTTCTTGGGAAATATACCCCGTACAAGGCGCCGTGCAACGTTTAATTTGATATTGTAGGCAGGGACGCGATCGTGCATTGAAATAACTATCGCGACAGTTTCTAATTTTAAATGTCTTTTGAATAGTACTTAACGTCTCTCGCACCGCTGCCACACTGGGAAATGGACCATAAAACTCACCCTTTTGCGGCTTTTTTTTGCTCCTGTAAAGCTCCATGCGTGGAAAAGCATGATTGCTTACATGAATATAGGGATACGACTTATCATCACGCAGTAAGACATTATATTTAGGACGTAACGTTTTAATGAGATTACTTTCAAGTAATAGTGCTTCTGTTTCACTGCGAGTCACACTCACTTCGATGAAAGCGATTTGATTAACCAGCGAGCGCGTTTTGGCACCAGCATTTTGTTTATTAAAATAGCTGCTGACACGTTTTTTTAAATTTCTTGCTTTACCCACATATAAGACAGTACCCTCTTTGTCTATCATACGATAAACACCAGGTTCGCTAGTGAGATTAGCTATAATTGCACTTAAATTATTAACACTCATTATTAATTATCACGAACAACTTCTATTGGACATCACAAGGCATTAACAACTTATTATAGTCCATTCCTTTAATCTCTAATATTCATTCTAAGTTAATTTAATAGCGATGCGGATTTGCTAATGTTTGTTGGGTCATCCTGACCCCAATTGTATAAAACTGATGTAAAAATTTATTGTTCCAAGGAATGATTATTCATCATGTAATGCATCATTGGGTTGTTCAATGACACGGTGTTTCATTGCCAGGAAAGTAAGCTCAACGTCGTTTTTTATACCTAATTTTTCAAACATTCGATAGCGATAGCCATTAATTGTTTTAGAGCTTAGAAATAATCGATCTGCAATATCTTGCACAGTCATACCGCTGGTAATCATTAGCATGACTTGCATTTCACGTTCTGAAAGCAGATCAAAAGGAGAGTCTTGTGTTGCTTCAAGGCTATTGATAGCCATTTTTTGTGCGATCTCCGCACTTAAATATTTCTCGCCTCTAGCCACTTTACGAATCGCCGCGGCCATTTCTTCAGCACCAGACTCTTTGGTTAAATAGCCCATCGCCCCCAATTGAAGAACGCGAGTAGGCATCGGCTCTGCACAGACAGCAGTCACAGCAATCACCTTCACTAGAGGATTAGATTTTTTAAGCCGTCTGGTCACTTCCCAGCCATCAATTCCAGGCATTTTCATATCAAGCAAGACTACATCAGGCTTATGAGATTTTACCAATGTCAAAGCTTGCTCACCGCTTTCAGCATCAGCAACTACTTCAACATCCGATAGATCCTCAAGTAATCGTCGAATCCCCATTCTTACCAGGGCATGGTCATCAACAATTAGAACTTTTATCAAACGATGGCTCCTTGACGTTTAGCCAATGAACACAAAACATGCATCGATATTAGCAAGACTAATCAGGCATTACAATTGGTACTGATTTTAATCATTCAGGAACTGTGATTCCCTGTTAATTTGCTAAGCACTTCTCAACATATTGATTCTTTAGCATGATTAGAAAAGAGTAATAATGTCCATTCCTGATTATAGTCGATTAATAAGAATTCACAGTTTAACAGCGCATGGAAATCTCATATTTTGGCGCGCTAACACGCCAAAATATGGATACTGGGATTATTTTCATCAACCGCGAAAAAAGGTGGGTATTCGCCCAATTCTTTTGCCCGCTCAAGAAATTTCATAATATCTGCTTCGACAAAATTATAAAGCATTTGGTAATTATCAATAACGAAATAGACGGGTTGTAACATGTCAATACGATAAGGCATGCGAAAGGCAACAACAGGGTCAAACAGCACACGCATGGGAATATCACTTTCAACACTATAAGGTGTCTCACTGATAGAGGATAAAATACCACCTCCATAAGCTCGCAATCCTTCAGAGGTTTTGATTAAACCAAACTCCACAGTAAACCAAAAAAGCCGCTGCAAAAGCGGCCATTTATCCTCCGTTAGATTTAAAACCTTGCGCGCATAATTGCAAACAAAATCCGCATACACGGGATCAGTTAACATGGGGCAATGGCCGAAAATCTCATGAAAAATATCAGGTTCCTGGACATAATCAATTTCTTCTTCACAACGGATAAATGTAGCGGCTGGAAAACGTCTTTCTGCTAATAATTGAAAAAATTCGCGCGCTGAAATTAAGGCAGCGACAGGAGCAACTTCCCAACCTGTTAGTGACTTAAGTCGACCACTTACCTCAGGTAATTGAGGAATACACTCTGAAGACAATCCAAGACTTTCCACGCCTTGAATAAATTCATTACACGCTCTGTTAGGAATAATTTTCATTTGGCGTTCATAAAGTAATTGCCAAATGCGATGCTCCTCACTGCTATAATTAACCATACCTTTGGCATCAGGTTGATGAGAAACATAACGACTGACAAATTCCATAAGAACTCCTAGATGCTAGAAAATAGTATTCCCGGATCATTTAGATTATAGCGCTTTTAGATAGACAGTATAAAACAAACTGACATTCTGAACACCTCTAAAACCGGCCTGGAATGACAAGTTAAGAAGTTACAATTTTAATTATTTTGAAACAGGACGTCGTAGAATTTGAGAAATAGGAATTAATGTTTCTGTTCCATCACCCACAACACGCTGCTCCCCTTTCCATGCATGCCCATAAACGACTTCATAGGTGAGCGGATACTTGCCTTCGACTGTACACAATGCTTTATAAGCTTCCTCGAAAACTTGCCAAGCTTCTTTCCCAGTTAAGCCTTCATTGCGTTTGGAGTTAATATTACGTACGCCCTGTGCTTTTAAATTGATTAATAACTTCTTTAAATTACCATAATGTACAGTTAGTAATTCCATGTCAACCACTGGATCTAGAAATCGCTCTTTTAAAAGACAATCCCCAATGTCATGCATATCGGCAAATTCGTTCGTATGCGCATACTGATCAGCAACTTGCCATGCTTGTTTTAATTCCTTAAATGTATCAGGCCCTAATGTTGAGAACATTAAACAACCATTAACATTCATAACTCGATTTAATTCTCGTATTACGGAAGATAAAGGTTGAGCCCAGTGAATCGTTTGATTCGCAAACACTAAATCAAAGGTTCCAGCTGCAAATGGGAGCGATGTCATATCGCCATTAATCAATGGCCATTTATTACGCCACCAACCTTGCTTTTTCTTCGCTTCCAAGAGCATATTTCTGGCTAAATCCAAACCGACAATTTCGGCTTGAGGATATTTCTTTTTAAGATGAAATGAGAACAATCCAGGCCCACAACCTAAATCCAGAATATAACGAGGATTAATTTTGAGATAATCAAGGCGTTCGAATAATCGCTGGCCAATTTCATGTTGTATCTTGGCAGCTTGTTGGTATTCGGTAGCATGCTTATTAAATGTATTGCAAATTTCTAAATTCAAATTCATCATGGAAAAGGAAATAATTACAAGGAAGCCAACTTTCGTGCGCTACAAAATAAGCAGTATAACACACATGTTACGTTTCCCATCTGCTTGTGTTATCTGTTCTCAGTATCATCGTGAAAACTGTGCGGTTTGTAAAAACTGTATGACTCTATTGCAGCCATTAGGTCATGCTTGCCAATACTGCGCATTCCCTCTACCTGATAAAGATTTTTTAGTGTGCGGTCAGTGCGCTAAAGTAAAACCTGCATTTGATAAAGCCTTTGTAATGTATCAATTTGAAGAACCCTTACGCACCCTTTTACACCAGTACAAATACAATGGCGCACTTTATTTACGAAAGTTTTTAGTACAGCTAATTCTCTCTGCCTTACCCACTGAAAAGACCAAAACTCAATGTCTTATTCCTGTCCCTTTGCATCCTCAAAGATTGCGTGAACGAGGATTTAATCAGGCTGCAGAATTCTCCAAACATTTGGCAAAAACATTAAAAATACCTTGCGAACTCAATTTGTGTAAAAAAATATTGCATACTCCCGCACAAGTCAGTCTCAACGGAAAAGCACGTCGAAATAATTTGCGTCATGCGTTTGAAATAAAAAATAACGCTTATCGTCACATTACTTTAGTAGATGATTTATTAACTACAGGCAGTACTGCAAATGAATTAGCAAAGCTTTTTAAAAGACAAGGAGTGGAGCGAGTTGACATTTGGTGTTGTGCTAGAACATGTTAATTTGATTATTAAGTTCTCTAAGCTCATTTAATAAATTATATCGTGCACTTTTTAAATATTTTTCACGAAGTACTTCAGTCTTGTATAACTGCATCGCTAATAAACTCTTTAAAACTTCTATTCTTTCCAAACAAAATTTTTTTAGCGTTAAATGCTTATATTCCAAACGGATTTGCTGCACATAGTTCTTGTATTCTTCTGCAGACGCACCAAGAATTGCCAAATCAAAGTCAAGAAAAAATAACAAATCATTCTCATCTTGCAACGATGAATCAACCAAATGTGTTTTGGTAGCCAAGATAAAATTAGAAATTCGGTGAGTATCTTCGTTATCTAAGTGGCTTTCCTTTGCAAAATCTAAAAAGAAATCATTACTTTTCTCTTCATTATTTTTCTCAGTCGCTTGATAAATAGCATCATGAAACCAGATGCTTAATAAAACCAGATGAGGAAGCTTTAGAAAACGATAATAATCGGTGTATAAGGTGATTAGATAGTCAATGTGAGATAAGTTGTGATAGAAACGATTTTTTTGAGTATATTGATGCTTTAAAATTCCCCACCATTTTTGAGCAATCTCTCTATCGCATCCAATATCTTGCATTAAAGAAAACCAATTGTTTTTAAGAAGAAAATCAAGCACAGGTTCCATCCTTTAATTAAGGATTAACAAAAAACACCAAAATTGTTTGTTGTTTTGAGATATAAAAGACCCAAGTCTCCAATACTACGAGTATAGCTTTAATACCGTATTATCAAAAAATATAAAATTTTAAATGTGTTATTAGGGCTTTAAATTATATGATGCAATTACTTTTTATTGAAACCTTGATATGTGATAATCTTACGACCAGAATGCTCAAAAATTCGACAACTCCAATTCGTGAAATTATTGAATCATGGAAGAGTTACACAACCAATGGCATCAGCAATTGGGAGATTTGTTGTTCTCATCGAAGACAGCCTATTGCTTATGGTTTTTTTGGGAAAGTAGCGGTCGGAATTTATAACGCATTAAACAAAACAACGACTACCCACTTTATTTTGAACTTGGCAGATACTCAGGATGAACAAACGATACATACCAATTTTAATTCGCCAAAATGAGAAGAGAACCTGGTTAATTCAAATGACCCAACCTACTACTGCACTAGCAGCAGCATTCTGGTCATTTTTAAAATTAGTTGCATACCTGATTGTGGATGCAGTTGCCTTTAGAATCACATGTTTGGCAATTGCTTGACCCATTGATAATGACTGGGGCTAGCTTTTAATGCAGATAACGCTTTATATCGTTTAAAATAAGTTGAACAAGCAAAACAATAAAAATAATCGTAACCAGACGATGGAATAGAATTTCCATGGGCACTGAAATCGGTTTCCCCCGAATTTTTTCGAGTAATGCATAGACAATTAAACCACCATCTAACCCAGGAATGGGGAATAAATTCACAAGACCGACCGCCAAACTTAAATTCGCGATAAAATATAAAAATACGGTGAAACCCTGGAAAAAAGAAGTAACCGATGCTGAAAATAATCCAATAGGGCCTAATAAAACTGCAAAAGGCAAAACTCCAGTCACTATCTGTTTAAGCATGGTCAGGAAAAAAGAAAGTAATTGCATAGACTTAACTACAGCGTGACAAAACGCATTAATGATAGACTCACCGTTTATTTGCTCTTTAGGGAGGTCTGTTTGTGGCTCAATTCCCAAGCTCTGCAGCAAGGACATCCCTCTTTGGTATCGCCACTGGGAGAAATCAAAATTCACTGACCTTAACTGACCTTGATTATTTATTATCACTGCAGGGACATTCTTTTTACCAAGAAGCATGATAAGCCTCATCCCTGTTTCTTGCCAGGAATTTACATTTTGCTCAGCTAAACTAATAAAACGGTCTCCCGGTTTAACACCCGCACTGCTTGCAATGCTATCTGCTTTTACCGATTGCACCAGTGGTGGGGTTTGTTGATAGCCGATTAAAAACAGTAGCGTTAATGCCAACCAAGCAGTGATTAAATTAGCGAGTGCACCTGAAAGCAAAATAATACATCGTTTCCATATGGGTTTTTTATCAAAGCACACTGGAAACTCTTCTGGAGGAACAGGCTGAATACGGGAATTGAGTAATTGAACATAGCCTCCAAGGGGCCATAAAGCCCATACCCACTCTTGATTAGATTTGGTTTTCCATGAGACTAACGGTTTACCAAAACCAATAGAAATTTTCTGAATTTTTACTCCAAAAATTCGTGCAGCAAGCGCATGACCTGCTTCATGAATACCTACAACCAAAATAAGAGTTAGAAGTATTGCCAGTATGGCCCATAACATTCATTATCTCACTTCTTTATTTTTGTATTATCAACAACGAGATGTAGCAAAGGCTCGCCTCGTCGTCCTCCAAGTTCATAACCTTTTCTATAAACCTCAAAGGTACGATAAGTTCGAGATGTTTCGCTATCCACAAGCTCCACCTCATCACCACTCTCATCAACCAATGTTACTGTAAGATGCATTTCGCGAAATTGGCCAATATTATAACGTTCTTTAAATAATCTCAGGACTGTTAATAAACTTTCAGCAGCCTCTTCACTATTATGCTGGCCTTGGAAAATGATATCCATCTGCATTCCCTTATCAGGAGAGCGTTCCTGAACAACGTGCCCTATTCATGTTAGCGGCTAAAAATAAAAGGACTTGAGCTTTTTAAGAACAATTAGTTTACTTTCGTATTCTTTTTCATCGGTACAAAGTCTGTAAATTCCGACGCTAATAGTTTACAATTCCAAGATTATTCTGCTGCCATTTTGAAAAAATCTATGGTGTTTGTTGCCTGCGGCCTAAATCATAAAACTGCTCCATTAGACGTGCGTGAAAAAGTCGCTCTGCCTTTGTCTATGCAAGAGGCTTTGCTTCATAATCTCATTGATTTACCTGCAGTGAATGAAGCCGCTATTTTGTCGACTTGTAACCGCACGGAGATTTATTGCGATACAGAAGACCCCGAAAGCTTAGCTCCATGGCTTGCGAAGCAACATCAACTTGCTCCCGAACTACTCTCTCCCTACCTTTATATGCATCATGGCCCTCAAGGGATACGTCATACTTTAAGGGTAGCGAGTGGTCTTGATTCAATGATGCTTGGTGAACCACAAATTCTTGGTCAGATGAAGCAGGCTTATCAACAGGCTTGTAAGTTAGGCGCAGTGAAAACAAATTTACGTCATGTCTTTGAATACATTTTCAGCGCGAGTAAACGAATTCGCAGCCGCAGTGGCATTGGTACTAATCCTGTTTCCATAGCTTATGCTGCAGTGCAATTAATTGGTAAATTATTTTCAGATTACAGCGCCCTGAAAGTATTCATTATAGGCTCAGGTGAAACATCCACCTTGGTTGCTAAATATTTGCATAAACAAGGCGTTAGACAATTTTTAATCGCCAGCCGTACAACTGAAAATGCAAAACAGCTTGCCGCCATATTTGATGGTCAGGCTTTGGCGATTGGTGATATTCCTGAACATCTATCTCAAGCCGATGTCGTTATCTCAGCAACGGCCTGTCCGCTTCCTTTTATCAATAAAAGTCTTGTTGAGCATGCCTTAAGCAAGCGAGCACATGCGCCCATGTTCTTCCTCGATTTGGCAGTTCCTCGTGATATCGAAGCGAATGTGGCCGAATTAAATGCCGTTCATCTTTATAATATCGATGATTTGCAACTGCTTATTGAAAAAGGAATGGATGAACGACGTGAGGCAGCCCTTCAGGCTGAGCAACTAATTGAGAGTGAACTTGACAATTTTATCCGTTGGCACCGTTCTTTACGAGCAAAGAATGTGATCTGTGACTACCGCAGTTACATGCAAGACTTAGCGCAGAAAGAATTACAGCGAGCCCAGGATAAACTTTCAGCAGGCTATAATCAAACTATGGTACTGCATGAATTTTGCGAGCGCTTAGTCAATAAATTAACACATCATCCCACTGTTGGATTACGTCAAGCTGCCTGGGATGGCCGTGAGGAATTACTTGATTTAGCACAATACTTATTTAATCCATCTAGTGATCCAGTTTCCATATGAAAAAATCGCTTGAATTAAAACTTGAGCAAATGCTTGAGCGGTTTCAAGAAGTGAGTCGTTTACTTTCTGAAGCCTCTGTTATTGCTGATCAAAATCAGTTTAAGAATTTATCAAAAGAATATGCCCAGCTGGAGCCGATAGCCAACTGCTATAATGCCTACATCAAAGCACGTGACAATGTCAGTTCCTTGCAAGAAATGCTGGCCGGTGGTGATAAAGAATTAGCCGCTATGGCAGACGAGGAAATTGCTAACGCGAGAGAAGATGTCGAAAAATTGGAAGATGAACTCCAGTGGCATTTGATTCCTAAAGATCCAGATGATACTTGTAATGTCTACCTTGAAGTTCGTGCGGGAACCGGTGGTGATGAAGCGGCAATTTTTGCCGGTGATTTATTCCGTATGTATCATCGCTATGCTGAAACTCAAGGATGGCAAGTCGAAATTATTAGCGCCAGCCATGGAGAACATGGTGGTTATAAAGAAATTATTGCGCGGATTACGGGGCAATCCGTTTATTCGCAATTAAAATTTGAATCAGGCGCACATCGCGTACAACGAGTTCCTGAGACGGAATCTCAGGGTCGTGTTCATACTTCTGCTTGTACCGTTGCAATTTTACCCGAAGTGGAAGAAATCGATAATATCGAAATTAACCCAGACGAAATACGTGTTGATACTTATCGCTCCTCTGGTGCTGGCGGTCAGCACGTTAATAAAACTGACTCGGCTATTCGTATTACTCATATACCAACAGGTGTGGTTGTTGAATGTCAGGATGAGCGTTCCCAGCACAAAAATCGCGCTAAAGCCATGGCCCTATTAAAAACAAGACTGTTAGATGCTGAACAAAGCAAACAGCGCCAACAACAAGCTGACACGCGAAAATCGCTGGTCGGGACGGGGGATCGTTCGGAGAGAATACGTACTTATAATTTTCCTCAAGGACGACTTACAGATCATCGAATTAATCTCACGTTATACCAACTTACAGATGTAATGGAAGGTCATTTGTCGCCCGTCATTGATGCTTTACAGCGCGAACATCATGCCGAATTGCTTGCTGAACTCGGACAATATGATGGAGATTAAGCAAGCCTTGGAACAAGCATCCATACAATTAGCACAATGCAGTAGCAGTGCCCGTCTGGATGCCGAAATCCTGCTTGCTCATGTTTTAATAAGAAATCGAAGCTATCTTTATGCATACCCTGAAGCAACACTAACGCAAGTTCAGTGGCAAAGCTTTCAACGTTTAATTGCCAGACGACTGGAGGGCGTGCCTATTGCCTACTTGACGGGAACACGAGAATTCTGGTCTTTACCTTTAAAGGTATGTGAAGACACTTTAATACCGCGACCAGAAACTGAACTTTTAGTTGAACTTACTCTAACATTGTTGGCCGACAATAAACAGGCACAAATTCTTGATTTGGGAACTGGTAGTGGTGCTATTGCCTTGGCTTGTGCCTCAGAAAAACCACAATGGAAAATTACAGCTTGCGATTGCAGCCCAGGTGCCTTGCAAACTGCGGAAGAAAATGCGGCAAGATTAGCATTATCGAACGTTTATTTTTATCACTCCGATTGGTTTGAGAATATAACACCTCATCAACTTTTCGATGCCATTGTGGCCAATCCCCCCTACATAGCTACCAATGATCCCCACCTTGTTGAAGGTGATGTTCGCTTTGAACCCCAGTTGGCTCTAGTGAGTGGAGAAGATGGACTATATGCATTAAAACATATTATTAAACATAGTATTGCTAGGCTTAAGCCAGGCGGGCTGTTATTATTAGAGCATGGTTTTGATCAAAAATCTGCGGTAACGTCTATGCTTAATGAGTATGGGTATACAGAGATTCAATGTTGGCAAGATTGGCAAGGTAATGACCGTGTGACGGGTGGTAAACGAATAATTTGTTGATGACCAGCACGATTTTTGATATACCTAGCGGTTTTCGATCGTGTGCCACAGTGGCATGACGAGAGGATGCAATAGCAGGAGGCATTGATGCCAGAACAAATAATCGATTCAACCAATGAGAGTATACGAAACGTGAAAAATGACGCCGTTAGCAACATGGGAATAGCACCATACCAGGAAACGGATGGCGAAGAGTACATGAATGACAAGCAACTTGCTCATATTGAGAAAATTTTGCTTGCATGGCGCCAATCACTGATGGAGGAAGTTGACAGGACAGTAACGCACATGAAGGATGAAGCGGCTAATTTTCCTGATCCTTCTGACAGAGCCAGTCAAGAAGAAGAATTTAGTCTTGAACTCAGAACTCGTGATAGAGAGCGTAAACTCATTAAGAAAATCGAAGATGCGTTAGAGCGTCTACGTGATGAGGATTTTGGCTATTGCGAAGCCTGTGGCATTGAAATTGGATTAAGACGCCTGGAAGCTCGACCGACTGCAACTTTGTGTATTGATTGTAAGACCTTGTCTGAAATCAAAGAGCGCCAAAACCAAGGTAGTTAATTTCTCATTGGTCTATTAGTGTCTTGTCTTGCTGATTTGTCAGATCAAATGATCTGACAAATCATTAGTTTTTCTTGATTATCTTAATAAGCCTCGCATCTTGTTCATACCAATGTCTCCGGCTTGGTATCCATATCCTACTACCTGATATCCCAAGTCCTACTGCTTGATATCCCACGTCCTACTGCTTGATATCCCACGTCCCGCGGCTTGTCCGCGGGATCTATATATTTGCAATAAAGCTGGTTCCCGCGGACAAGCCGCGCGACATAGTAAGCTTTGTTGTAAAGCATGGTAAGCGTTATTGTAAAGCATAGTAAGCAAGCGTGTAGTAAGCCTTGTTGTAAACACGCGTGCTATTTAATGAAGTTGTCACTCTTTGAGAATAGCGACTAAACCTCAGCGAATAGCGTTAAGAGCACTCTCTATTCTCTCAGCGTATCGTGCTACAGCACCTTTGTTCATTTCAAGAACTTGCGTCGCATTTTTTATCAATTGATCTTTTCGATTTTTATCATGATGAAGAGTAACAACTCGCGCAATTAATTCTTCGGCATTTTCAACCAGCTCAATCGCTTCTGCATTTTTAAGATCTTGGCAAATCGTCTTAAAATTATGAACGTGTGGCCCACTGAATACAGGGACTTTCATCGCTATAGGCTCAAGGACATTATGACCACCAACAGGCACAAAACTTCCTCCTACGAACGCATAATCACTTACTTGATACCATCCTAATAGTTCCCCTAGAGAATCTAATACAATGATTTCATTTTCTGGTGTTAAGGTTTCTATTTGCGAGCGAAGCCCAGTATTAAATCCCATATTTCTACATAATTGATGTATTTTTTGAAAACGTTCAGGATGTCTTGGAGCAATTAGGAGTATTAGCTTGGGGATTGCTGCCTGTAGTTTTTTCAATTGCGAAAGTATTTGCTCTTCTTCACTCTCATGAGTACTGGCAATCATCATTACCACTCGCTCATTACCCCATTTTGCTTTTAACTCAGTAAACAATTGCTGATTAATATCTTGGGTCTGCAAGTCAAATTTCATATTACCAAATACATTAACGGTTTTAGTATCTGCTCCTAATGCTATAAAACGTTTAGCGTCATCTTCTGTTTGAGCCAAGATATAATTGAATTGTTGCAGCAAAGGTTTGAAAAGAAATTTTACTTTTTTATAGCCTTGATAGGAGCGCTCAGAAAGACGAGCATTCACCAGGATAAGAGGGATTTTTGCTTGATGGGCGTAAAAACCTAAATTTGGCCATAATTCTGTTTCTACAAAAACCGCAACTTTCGGTCTATTCTTTTTGTAAAAACGCCCCACAACATCAGGCAAATCATAAGGAACATATTGGTGCGAAACTTTGTTGCCAAAGCGTTGCTGAACACGCTCAGCACCTGTAGGTGTCATCGTAGTCATCAAAATACGCAGCTGCTTTTGCAATAATGTATCAATCAAAGGCGTTACCGCAATCACTTCGCCCAAAGAAACAGCATGGACCCATACATCGAATTCCTCTTGTTTTATAGGACTAAGTGTGAAACGTTCTGAAATGCGCTCTCTGTATCCAGGAATTTGTCGCCCTTTCCACCAGAGTCTGAGCAATAAATATGGAGTAAGTATATAGAGCATTAAGGAGTAGGCTAGTCGCATATCTTATCCAGAGAAAAAAAAGCAAGTATATATTTATTTTGCTCTTTTGCGATTAAAAATTTTAAATGATTATAAATTTTAGGAAAATGCAATTCGAAAGAAGGGGCGAGCTTGAAATGCAGCGCTTAAGTATTTGTCGCTTGAAATGCTGGATTTACAAGTACAGAGTCAAGCATAATGCTAGTATTATGCTCTCATTGATAAAAAAAAGTTAATTTCTGCATAATTTGCACTCTAGGCATATAATTAAGCTTAGAATGGAAGAGTTCTTAAAAGAAAACAAACTGGATAATCAACCGCATGAATTTACGTGATTTTTTTAATCATTATCACTGGTGGGGAAAAGTGCTAGGTGCTTTTTTCGGCTATCTTATTGGAGGACCTGCCGGTGCCCTCTTTGGAATCCTTATTGGAAATTTTTTTGATCGCGGTATCGTTGAGCATTTCAATCGACCTCACTGGCACTACCACAAAGAGCGTCGAGAAGCCGTTCAAAAGATTTTTTTCGAAGCCACTTTTACAGTGATGGGTTACGTTGCTAAATCGGATGGTCGAGTCTCCGAGGAAGAAATTCAAATGGCCAAAACACTTATGGATGAGATGCGATTAAGTCGCGAGCAAAAAACATTAGCAAAGAAATTCTTCAATCAAGGAAAATCAATAACATTTGATTTGGCAGAGATGCTAAACCGCCTAGAACAGGTATGCAATGACAATCCAGATTTATTGAAATTATTTATGGATATTCAATATCGGGCTGCCAAGACTGATGAATTCTCAGAAGCCAAGATGCACGCATTGGATGTCGTCTTCAGACGTTTAGGCTTTGCCCCCATCCGTCAGCAATATCGGTTCTATGAGGATTTTGGGTTTCGATCATCACAATCCTCACAGCGCTCTCAATCTCAAAGTTCCTCGGATCAACAACGGCAATACTCTAACTATCAGACATCGACTAATAGTCTTGCCTATGCCTATGCCCTATTAGAAATTGATCAAAATGCCAATAAGCAAGAAGTAAAACGGGCTTATCGCCGTTTAATTAGTCGCAACCATCCCGATAAACTAATTGCTCAGGGATTGCCTGAGCAGATGATAAAAGTGGCAAATGAGAAAACACAAAAAATTCGCAAGGCTTACGAGCAGATATGTGCCAGCAAAGGATGGCAATGCTAGTTTTACAAATTGTTCAGTGTTGGTAGAGCATTTTCCAAATCTACAACTTCAGGTGAGACTTTAGGTGTACAGCATTCAACCAATAGTTTCGCTGTTTTACTAGCAAAACACATCCCGAAACAATTTCCTACCGTATAAACAACTATTGTCAGTGCATAAGTTGTCGCTTGGGTATTAGTATCTGCTTTAATCGCGTTTAAAACCGGTATTGCCACAGCTAAATAAATCCCTGTTAAAACGATTCCACCCACACAACTCATTCCTTTAACAAAACACTCATGGGTGCTAAGATTTTCTCTTTTCTTCTCCACTTTCTCTGAACGTTTTTGTTCTTTCTCAAGATAAATCTCTTCTGCTTTCTTAATTATCTCTTTTTTAGGTTCCTCCACATATTTCTGCTGGATTTCAGGTGAAAGCTCCATGTTAAGTTGAAAAAACAACAGTGGATTGCTCTTTTTGACTGCTTGAGCGGCAAGCATTTTCAGAGTAGGAACCTTTTCTGTTTTCTCTTTTTTCTTGTTGGAGCTTGCGTCAGTTACAGGACTTCCTTGTTGATTGAGTGCATTATTTTTTTTCATTTACTCTTACTCAGCATTTGTAGCGCATTGGTTGTAAAGTTTACATTCATTTTCTTAACGATTTATTAATATATTCTTATATAAAAATTACTCTTAATAAGATAAAAACATTCAATATAAACCTGAAAAAATTAGCGAATTTGGCGATTGCAAGCTAGTATTTAGGGAAAGAAACTCACTAAGCTAAATTATGATCGGGTTATATAGCATAGTTGTTGTATTAACCGTCTTAATTGTCGCACTCATTCAGCATTATCGCGGAATTAAATTTAAAAAATCATGGATCTTACTTGTCATTATCCTTATTCCTGTACTAATTTATACCAAACTTTATATTGCTCCTTTTTATCACGCAAAAACTTTTGAGGCCGATCTCAAAAAAGAATCACCCCTATTTGCTCTTCTCGCCGAAAAGTCACCCTTGGCTTTTCAAAACTACATCGACAAAGCTAAACACGATATTGTTTATAATCATGCAAAAAATATCTTGCCTTACACCGTTGATTTTATTTCTGCAGAGCTAACGAAGTATACTCCTCATGCTACGAATGAGTCTTTATATAATGAAGTTAAAATTACCGCCGAATACTATGATAAAATTTTAAAAATTAATCCCCTACTTATTCTATTTTCGGAGTTCCCCGATAAATTTGCAGACCAGGTTTCTATCGATGAAGTCGAAAAAATTCCTGGAGATTTTTCAAAGAAATTAATGGATGCCAAACTAGACATTATACAAAGCGCACTTAATACCCCTCAACTCGCTCTTTCTCCTGAGGAAATTAATCAAGGTCAAACACTGCTTAATGAAATCTTTGAGGCTTTAATCAACAAGTATGGCAATGATACAGTAGAAGGCACCTTCCACAATCCGGATAATCCCAATTTAGATAGAGCGGTCGAAGCAAAAATTATACTTGAATTTTATCAACGAATTCTTGATAAAGGTGAAAAAAATGCAGGGTTAATTCTTAAATATATTGAGACTGCAAGTGCATCCACTACATGATACAAGATGCATCATGTAGTGGTTTAATGAATTAGTGTACCTTATCTTCATCAGCATAAGGGAGTACCGTGACTTGTGTACCTATTGTGATGAACTCTTCATTTAACCATTTAGCAGCACTAGGTAGTACTCTTATGCAACCATGGCTGGTATTTGAATACGGTACTTCATATCCAGCGTGGATTGTATATCCTTGGAAGAAATACATGCAGTAAGGCATTTTGGCGCCCCCTGTCGTTTCTACAGGATATTCGCCTGAACGGCAGTCAATACCTTTTTTGTTGTAAACATGGAAAGTCCCTGTGACAGTACGGCAAGATTGGTTTTGATTTTCATCACAAACATCTTTACCACCAGAAGCACTACCTGTCATGACGCGATTACCGTCTGGATCATAAGCTGCCCAAGCAAAAGCTTTAGGATCGAAAATAAATTGCTTTTTACCCGTTGCAGGCGCTTTTACAGGGAAATAGTCCTGGCCTCTTTTATCTACAGTGTAATGAGTAGTACGATGAACAACTCCAACGTCGTCCGTGATATAGCAAGACTCATCACAGTATGGCATACAGCCTGCTAGTCCTAGACACAATAAGCCAACCCACAACAACAACTTATTCATGGTAAATCATTCTCTCTTTTTAGTTATTAAGACATCATGGTGAGGTAGACATCATGCTACCACACTTTTATTAAGCATCTAAACGACGATATTTAATCCGTGACGGTTTATCCGCTGCATCTCCTAAACGTCGCTTTCTATCCGCTTCATAATCTGTATAGTTTCCTTCAATGAAAACAACCTGCGAGTCGCCTTCAAATGCCATTAAATGGGTACAGATTCGATCGAGGAACCAGCGATCATGCGAAATAACAATCGCGCAGCCAGGGAAGTTTAATAAAGCCTCTTCGAGTGCACGAAGTGTTTCCACGTCTAAATCGTTACTTGGTTCGTCAAGTAGAATCACATTCGCACCTCGTTTCAAAAGCTTCGCTAGGTGAACGCGATTTCGCTCTCCTCCTGATAACTGCGACATTTTCTTTTGCTGATCACCACCTTTGAAATTGAAGCGACCGACATAAGCACGTGAGGGCATTTGAAAGGAGCCAACTTGCATAATATCATGACCATCGGAAATTTCTTCCCATACCGATTTGTTCGCATCAAGATCATCGCGCATTTGATCAACATAAGCCAAGTTAACTGTTTCTCCAATACGGATTTCACCAGCATCAGGTTTTTCTTGACTTGTGATCATTTTTAAAAAGGTTGATTTTCCTGCGCCATTGGGGCCAATGATGCCAAGAATACCCCCTTTGGGTAATTGAAAACTTAAATCGTCTATCAATAATCGATCGCCAAATGATTTACGCAAATTCTTCGCTTCAATCACTAAATCTCCCAGGCGCTCACCTGGTGGAATATAGAGTTCGTTTGTTTCATTACGTTTTTGGAATTCTTTGGAGTTCATTTCTTCAAATCGTGCCAGTCTTGCTTTATTTTTAGCATGACGACCTTTTGGCGAGGTGCGTACCCATTCCAACTCTGCTTTAATCGCTCGTTGATGAGCAGCCTGCTGTTTATCTTCCATTTCTAAGCGAGCTTCTTTTTGTTCCAGCCAGGATGTGTAATTGCCCTTGTAGGGAATACCTTCGCCTCTATCCAGTTCCAAAATCCATTCTGCTGCATTGTCTAGGAAATAACGATCGTGGGTAATTGCAACCACAGTGCCTTGGAATTCTTCAAGGTAACGCTCAAGCCAGGCAACACTCTCCGCATCAAGATGGTTAGTAGGCTCATCGAGCAATAACATGTCAGGGTTAGATAATAATAGTCGACACAGTGCCACTCGACGACGCTCTCCCCCTGAAAGCTGGCTTACTATAGCGTTCCAGTCAGGTAGTCGCAAAGCATCGGCAGCTACATCCAGGCGTCGATCAAGTTCCCAACCGCCACAGGCTTCAATATCATTTTGCAACTCACCTTGTTTGGTTAGCAAGGCATTCATTTCATCATCACTCATTGGTTCGGCGAAACGCATACTGATTTCATCAAACTGAGTAAGTTTAGCTTTAATTTCAGCGACACCCTCTTCTACTACCTCACGCACCGTTTTGGTTAAATCCAATTCCGGTTCTTGCGCCAGATAACCAATTTTTATTCCAGGCTGAGGTCTTGCTTCGCCGTCATAATGTGTATCAACACCGGCCATGATACGCAATAACGTTGATTTACCCGAACCATTTAAACCTAGAACACCAATTTTAGCTCCAGGAAAAAAACTTAACGAGATATCTTTTAATATAAAGCGTTGATTATCAACGACTTTGCTAACGCGATTCATGGTAAAAATATATTGCGACGACATAAGGTGCTCCATCTTCAAAAGCAAGCGCAGAAAAGTAAACCAAACAGCTTAATTTCTCAAGAGGGGAAACTCTTTAGAAAAGTCATTGATGAGTCTGCGACCCTCATCAATGATGTGAACTAAATTCCACTAGGTCCAATCAAGAATAACTTTTCCAGATTGTCCTGAGGCCATAATTTCAAACCCTTTTTGATAATCAGCTACAGGGAAATGATGCGTGATAACAGGTTCTAAGTTTAAACCACTTTGTAACATGGCTATCATTTTATACCAGGTTTCAAACATTTCTCGGCCATAAATACCTTTAATCACTAATCCCTTAAAAATAACCTGATTCCAATCAATAGCAGTTTCTTGGGGTGGAATACCCAACATAGCGATATGGCCCCCGTGATTCATAGTCTTCACCATGTCATTGAATGCCACGGGATTTCCAGACATTTCTAAACCGACATCAAAACCTTCTAACATCCCTAATTCGCTCATGACTTCTTTAATTGATTGGGATTTTACATTAACAGCTCTTGATGCGCCCATTTGCCGCGCTAATTCCAAGCGATACTCATTAACGTCAGTAATGACTACATGACGTGCACCAACGTGACGGGCAATAGCAACTGCCATTATCCCTATTGGCCCTGCACCTGTTATTAAAACATCTTCGCCAACCATATCAAAAGCTAAGGCACAGTGTGTAGCATTGCCAAATGGATCAAGAATAGATGCTTGATCACTAGTAATATTGTCAGGTAGAACCAAAACATTACTCGCCGGTAATGATAAATACTCTGCAAAGCAGCCAGGACGATTAACACCAACCCCTAGAGTATTACGACATAAGTGACGCTTTCCAGCACGGCAATTGCGGCACATACCACAAGTAATGTGACCTTCACCGGAGACACGTTGACCAACCTTTAAACCCTGTACTTCACGCCCAACTTCAACGATTTCACCATAAAACTCATGTCCGACAGTCATTGGCACAGGTATTGTTGCTTGAGCCCATTCATCCCATTTATAAATATGAATATCTGTACCACAGATAGCTGTTTTCTGAATTTTAATAAGGACGTCATTCACTCCATATTCTGGTACGGAAACATCTTCCATCCATATTCCTGGTTCACGTTTTGCTTTTACTAAGGACTTCATGCATTTCCCCTAAAAAATTAATTACCCAGGTTAATCTCACTGTCGAATTAATTGATTACACCTAGTTCTCTACCTACTTTTGCAAACGCTTCCAATGCTTTATCCAAATGTTCCAATTCATGAGCTGCAGACATCTGAGTGCGAATGCGTGCTTTACCTTTGGGGACTACAGGATAAGAAAATCCTACAACATAAATTCCTTCTTCAAGAAGACGAGCTGCCATTTTTCCAGCTAAGGCAGCATCTCCCAGCATAACTGGAATTATCGCGTGTTCGCCGGGAACCAAATTAAAACCAAGTTTAGTCATGCCATTTCTAAAATATTGACTATTGCGCTTTAGCTTTTGAGCCAATTCATTACTGTTTTGAAGCAAGTCGAGAACTGCAACAGAACTATGAGCAATCATGGGCGCTAATGTATTTGAGAAAAGATAGGGTCTTGAGCGTTGTCGCAACCAATCGATTATTGTTGCATGGGCAGCAGTGTATCCACCTGAAGCACCACCTAACGCTTTACCAAGAGTGCCAGTGATAATGTCGATTTTATCAGCGACCCCACAATACTCGGGGGTTCCACGTCCGGTTTCCCCCATAAATCCAACCGCATGAGAATCGTCAACCATCACCATTGCGTCATAGCGCTCAGCTAATTCACAAATGGCGGGTAAATTGGCAATAATACCATCCATTGAGAAGACACCGTCCGTCGCTATCAAACGAAAGCG
The DNA here is from genome assembly GCF_000953655.1 of Legionella hackeliae. Lineage (NCBI taxonomy): Bacteria > Pseudomonadati > Pseudomonadota > Gammaproteobacteria > Legionellales > Legionellaceae > Legionella > Legionella hackeliae. The sequence continues at coordinate 821,091 of NZ_LN681225.1, read as the reverse complement.
AGCATCTTTGGCAGCCTTAAGCTGCTCTTCCAAATCTTTCATATCATTATTTGCATAACGAAAACGTGCTGCCTTACACAAACGAATACCATCGATAATACTGGCATGATTTAAGGCATCACTAATGATGGCATCTTCTGGCCCCAACAAAGTCTCAAACAACCCGGTATTTGCATCAAAGCAAGAAGAATAAAGAATGGTATCTTCCATTCCTAAAAATTGACTTATTTTCTTTTCCAAGTCCTTATGAGGAGTTTGGGTTCCACAAATAAAGCGTACAGAGGCCATCCCATAACCATATTTTTCAAGCGCTGCCTGCCCTTCTGCAATTAAAGTGGGATGATTAGCAAGACCTAAGTAGTTGTTTGCACATAAATTAATAACTTTTCCTTCTTTCACTGTCACTGCAGCCTGCTGTTGACCAGTAATAACACGCTCCCCTTTATACAACCCTTCTTTTTTGAGTGTGTCTATCTCTGACTGCAAAAATTCAGTAAATCGCTCAACCACATCAATCTCCTGTAATCAACAAAGCCGCAAATAATAACAAATTTTACACAACACCACTATGGAATCGTGCAATTCTTCTCTACCTCTAACACTCATTAAATAAATTATATAAAAATTGCTGAATCTCTCGTTAAGGAATCGCACCTTTTATCAATTCTTGCTAAAATGCCCGCAACGTTTTAACCTAGATATTCAAAGTAACGGTGAATTACCAATGACTAGTCAAAATGCGCGAGTTAATATGGTCAAGCAACAGCTTCGCACAGGCGAGGTTCTTGATGAAACCATTCTTTCTTTATATGAGGAGATTCCTCGTCATGAATTTGTGCCCCATAATCTACAACATTTTGCCTACTCAGATATGCAAATCCCATTAGCACACGGACAAAGAATGATGACTCCTCTGGAAGAGGGTAAATTATTACAAACGTTAGAGCTCAAAGGGAATGAAACCGTTTTAGAAGTCGGAACCGGGACAGGTTTTTTAACCGCTTTATTGAGTCGGTTAAGTAAAAAGGTCATTAGTGTTGATTATTTCTCTGATTTTACTAATCATGCTCGACGCAAAATGCATGAATATCATTGCACGAATGTTGAATTAATCACTGGCGATGCTTCTCGAGGTTGGCTTGACCAGGCTCCATACGATATTATGGTTTTCACAGGTTCTATTGAAGAACTTCAAGAAACCCACCGCCTGCAACTCTTACCAGGTGGAAAATTATTTGCCATCATTGGCAAAGAGCCAGTAATGCAAGGCCAATTACATCAACTAGGTTATGACGGAAAATGGCATGCAAAATTACTTTTTGAAACCAATATTCCTCCTTTAATTGATAAATTAAAACCGAAAGAATTTGTTTTCTAGGACAAGCTCGTATGAAAAAAACGCTGTTATGCTTGACATTGACTATTGGCTTTTCTTCTCTGTCTCATGCCACGGATTTGATGGATATTTATCAACAAGCATTGGAGAATGACCCAGAATTCAAACAAGCTTATAGCACTTACATGTCTAACACAGAGGCTATCCCGCAAGCCCGTGCAGCCTTGTACCCGCAATTAACAGTCAATACTCAGGCTGCTCGTAACATTGAGAATGTAAGTGCCGGAGGTTCTTCTGTCGAAGCCACATACAATAGTAATCAATGGCAGGTTACCACCTCACAGGCTGTTTTTAACTACCAGGCCTGGGCACAAGTACAACAAGCCAAAGCCTCCGTTAAGGCTGCGCAAGCAACCTTCAACGATGCGGCACAAGATCTTATTCTGCGAACAGCCAAGGCCTATTTTGACGTTTTGCTAGCAAGAGATACTCTTAATTTTGCAGAAGCAAAAAAACGGGCTAACAAACGCCAATTCGAGCAAGCTGAACAACGATTTAAAGTAGGATTAGATGCCATTACTTCTGTTTATGAAGCAAAGGCGGCTTATGATCAATCGGTAGCCGAGGTTATTTCAGCAAGAAATAATCAAATTAATAGAAATGAAGATTTACGTAAATTAACAAATCATATTTATGAGAATTTATCGCCACTACGCAATAGTGAAATACCACTCCTTAAACCCGAACCTGATAATGTGGATGAATGGGTAAACACAGGACTATTGCAAAACTATAAACTTTTCTCGGCCAAATATAGCCTTGAAGCTGCTCGAGAAAAAATCAAAGTTCAAGCTGCAGGCGCCTGGCCTACTCTTGCGATTCAAGGGAATGCCCTTCAAACTCATAATCAATCCTCGGGCTCTTCATTTTTTATCCCAACAAAGCAAAGTACCGCAAGTGTGGCTATAGCGCTAAATTTCCCTGTCTTTCAGGGCGGCTTAGTGCAGTCTCAAACAAGACAAGCCCAATTTGACTTTCAAACATCTAGTCAACAAATGGAGCAAACTTATCGAGATGTGGTTGTTAATAGCCGGATTGCTTTTAACACTATTGTTGACGGTATTAGCAAAGTGAAAGCAGACAGGCAAACCATCGTTTCTCAACGAAACTCGTTAGAAAGTACTGAAGCACAATTTCAGGTTGGTACGCGCACGATGGTGGATGTAGTGAATGCTCAACAACGTCTATTCGAAGCGCAAGAACAGTTAGCACGTGATCAATATAATTTCATCAACGCCATATTAAACTTAAAATACCTGGCAGGAACACTAAACGTCAATGACCTTGAAGAAGTTAATTCCTGGTTAGACACAACACGCATCAGTGCATTCCCCCCTCAAAAAACCTGTAAAGGAGTCGCTAAGGCGGTTATTGTTAAGCCATTAGTGAAGAAAGCCATTGTTAACAAGTCGAGGGTAAAAACCGCGTCTGAAAAAACCGTTCCCGACAAAACCATGCCAGAAAAAGAAGTGTTGGAAAATGCCGCGCAAGAAAAAGCTGTTTTAGAGAATGCAGTGCAAGAAAAAACCGTGCCAGAAACAGTCATGCCAGAAAATGAAGTGCTAGAAAATGCCGCACAAGAAAAGGCTGTTTTAGAAAATGCAGTGCAAGAAAAAACTGTGCCAGAAAAGACCGCAGATACATATGGCGAATAAATAAAACATTCCCGTACAAGCGGGAATGTTTTTACGTCGATGTAACATATTAATCATCAATTTCACATCAATTAAAAGCTTTTATAGTCAACCCTCTGCAATTTGCGATAAACTTAGCGTTTTGAATCGTTAGTTTTAGGTTGTATATGTCTTCTACTCCTTCATTTGTTGAAAAGAAACTTTTACATTATACCGGCAAAGCCATTGCTGATTTTAATATGATTCAGCGAGGGGACCGGGTTATGGTTTGCTTATCCGGAGGCAAGGATTCCTTTACTTTATTAACTCTTCTCCACACTTTAAGACGCCGTTCAAACAACAAATTTGATATTTTTGCGTTTACATTAGATCAAGCGCAACCCGGTTGGGATGATAGCAAATTGCGTCAATGGTTGGCTGAACGCAATATTCCTCATGAAATTTTAACACGAGATACCTACAGCATTGTCAAAGAAAAAATTCCCGAAGGTAAAACTTACTGCTCATTATGCTCAAGATTGCGCAGAGGTATAATTTACCGTTATGCTGAAGAGCAAGGTTATACAAAAATAGCCCTAGGCCATCACCGTGATGATCTTATCCGCACACTCATGATGTCTATTCTTTATAATGGTGATGTTCGCTCTATGCCCCCCAAATTATTGAGCGATAACAGAAAGCACATCGTTATTCGACCTCTTTGTTATGTCCAGGAAAAAGACATCATCAATTTTGCTCAGGAACAAGCTTATCCTATTATTCCTTGTAATTTGTGCGGTTCTCAAGAAAATTTGATGCGTAAACGTGTTGGAAAACTAATTGACCAATTAGCGGAAGAAAACCCTAAAGTACCTAGTAATATTCTCCATGCATTACAAAGCATTAAGCCAAGTCAACTCATGGATCAAGATCTTTGGCAATTTAAAAATCTGGAAAATCAATTAATAGCACCTTCGATGATTGATCAAGAAGCCGTTTTTTCCGATGAAGAATTACAACCCTTAGAGGAAGAATAATTCGTAGTAATTCTTAAATCCCTTCCGCGCTTCATCCCTGAGGAGTCCCCACAACCGCCATTATAAAACGCAACGATCCGAAATCGATACTTCGTATAATTTCAGGTCCCTGCAGTCGTAATGATATTATAAGTTAAATAAGAATATTTTATTCTCTTCAAAATTCTGAGGAGTTTCTTCAGGCTACATGCACCTTAATCTATCAACCCGCTTTATTAACACTCTGTCAAAGAGAATAATTGTAATCTAGGTTGAAAATAAATAAGATGTTATTCGGTTTCAACTTTTGCATTGAATAATAAATGACGAATTTTTATTGAATTTACCTGTCAATGTTAAGAAATTTTTCTTTTCTGTAAAGAAATAGGTTCACAAAATAAACAAACTGCGTTAGTATTGTGTTGGCTAAATCAGGGTATAACTAATCATGCGTGAAGCATTAACAACAAATCTTCGTAGGTTTCGTGTATACAAACACCGCTCTTTTAAATTTGATTTCATTGCAGCTATCGTAGTTTTTCTTGTTGCGATTCCATTATGTCTAGGCATTGCCTTAGCTTCTGGAGCACCTTTATTCTCCGGAATTTTAAGCGGCATCATTGGTGGTATTGTTGTTGGTGCCATTAGCGGTTCTCAGGTCAGTGTCAGCGGTCCTGCCGCAGGGATGGCAGCCGTAGTACTCGCCACCATCAGTCAGTTAGGCGACTTTAATGTGTTCTTGCTGGCCTTGGTTTTAGCTGGCGTGCTACAAATTGTAGTCGGTAGTCTGCGTGCAGGTTTTGTTGCTGATTATGTTCCTTCCAACGTGGTGCAAGGTTTATTATGTGCTATAGGAATTCTTCTTATAATCAAGCAGCTGCCTTTAGCATTTACTTTTTCTGATGATTTACAAGATTTAAAAGCTCATTTGTTGGAATCTACTGAAAGTGTCACATTTAATCCTCTGTATGATTTGTCCTATCATATCAATGGAGGAGCTGTAATTATTTCATTGATTTCCTTTGCTATTTTGATTTATGGGGACAAGGCAAAAAATAAATTGACACAAAACATCCCTGCTCCGATCGTGGTGGTTATTGCAGGCATCTTGGTCAATGAACTCTTTATCTTCACAAACTCCCTGTTTGCACAAAATAACCCACAGTTAGTGAATATTCCTCGTCATGATGGATTTTCCGATTTTTTAAGCCAATTAACATTTCCCAATTGGGGAGCCTGGACGAATCCCAAGGTCTATATGTACGCCCTCATTATTGCGATAGTAGCCTCCCTGGAAAGTTTGCTCAATGTCAAAGCCAGTGAAAAATTGGATAAAAAACGACGTCGTTGTTCAAAGGATAGAGAATTAATTGCGCAAGGTTGCGGTAACCTTGCAGCCGGCTTAGTGGGTGGTATTCCCATTACCTCAGTGATTGTTCGCACCTCGGTTAATATTCAATCTGGTGCCCGAACGAAGATGGCTGCTGTCTTACATGGGTTTTTTATTCTTCTCGCTGTTTTGCTGATGGCTAATTGGCTTAATAAAATACCATTATCCTCACTAGCAGTTATTTTGATTTTCACAGGGTATAAATTAACTAAACCCTCAATTTATACCAACGTCTATAATCAAGGGATGGATCGATTTATTCCGTTCATTGCTACTGTGATTAGTATTGTTGCTTTTAACTTACTTGCAGGTATTCTGATTGGTTTGGGTATTAGTCTCTTTTACATTTTAAAATCAAACAGCAAGGCTCGATTGGACATTGTCAAAGAAAATTATCCCAATGGTGTTACCAACCGGTTAATTCTGCCGCAGCAGATTACTTTTTTAAATAAAGCATCTCTTATAGCTGAGCTTGACTCTATTCCAAGGAACTCTCAATTAATTATTGATGCCCGCTATTCAGATTACGTTGATAAGGAAATTATTGAATTAATTAAGGAATTCAAGGATGAACAAGCGCCGTTGAAACAAATTGCACTAAACCTTATAGGATTCCAGGATCAATATGACATTCATAATTATATCGATTTTATCAATGTCACAACCTATGATGTATTGGCAACCCTAAAACCTTATCAAGTATTAAGCTTGCTGCGTGAAGGAAACCAGCGTTTCTTGCAAGACCATAGAATCCACAGAAGTTCCAAAATTGACATTAAATACACCTCTGAAACTCAGCATCCAATGGCGGTTGTTTTAGGTTGTATTGATTCTCGCGTTCCCGTTGAAACTATTTTTGATATGAGTTTTGGTGATTTATTTATCGCGAGAGTTGCAGGAAATGTCGTTAACAATGATGTGCTGGCGAGTATTGAGTATGCCTGTAATGTAGTTGGAGCAAAATTAATCGTAGTTTTAGGCCATACTCGCTGTGGAGCAATTCAAGCTGCTTGCGATGGTGTAAAAAAAGGGCATATCTCCGAGTTATTAGAAAAAATTCAACCGGCAGTACAGGCTGAAACTGAAACGAAAACCAATAGAAGCAGTAAAAACAATCAGTTCGTCAAACATGTAACTGAATTGAATGTTGCCAATACCTTGCGACAAATCTATGAAGAGAGTGAAATTTTAAGGCAAATGATTAATCAAGAATCTATTGGTATAGTTGGTGCAATTTATGACGTAACTACTGGAAAAGTTGATTTTAACGATTTTAGAATGAATGCAACGGAAGAAAATGACAAGGTAGTTCTCCCGTTATATGAAAAAAGTAAAAAAGTGCTTGAAGATGCTGAAAAAAATCCCTCAACATTTCAGATAGTCTAACACTGTCTTAGAGCCATCCCTATGGATTGCTTCGCGCTGCTCGTATTGAAAAACTGGACATCGTCATTATGGACATAGCCAAGCAATCCATATCAAGCTGTTAGAAACTTAATTTTACCAGTAACTTTCACTTAGCAAGTTTACATAAACGTTGCTAAATTGGCTGTCATGGCATCTACCCAAACTCGTATCTTGGGTTGTAAAAACCTTGCAGGATGGTAAAAAAGAAAAACTGGAATGACAGGCATCTTGAATTCAGGAAATAACTCTATCAATTCTCCACGATTTAGAGAGTCCGCCACTTGATAGTGATGCAAAGCTACTATACCGAGCCCACGAATGGCACAATCAGCCAAAGCAGCAGCATCATTAAGATACATCTTTGGTTGCAGTTGAATAATCTCTCCTGAAGGAAATACCCAACTATCATTAGGGGAACGCATACTGTGGGTTAAATAACTGTGAGCTTGTAAATCAAGCGCTCGCCTGGGATATCCATGAGACTCAAGGTAGGTCGGTGCGGCACAAAATACGTAACGAGTGGTCGTTATTTTTTTCTGTATCGAATTTGAGGCGACTTGCATCGACATGCCGTAAACGACATCAAGCTCCTCTTCCAGTAAATGCGGGACTTCTTCGGCGATTTGCAAATCCAAAACAAGTTGTGGATATTGGGCAATTAAAGCAGGCATACGCGGTAAGATTATTGTTTCGGCAAAAAAGCGGGAACTTTTGACCCGTAGAACACCTTTAGGTTCTGCTTGTGAAGCAATGACCACTGTTTTTGCCTGCTCTAGAGCGTGCAAAACAGCTTGTACCTCTTGAAAATAACTCTCACCAATTGAAGTTAGAGAGACTTTACGTGTGGTACGTTCAAGCAACATTACTCCTAGCTCAGCCTCGAGTAAGTTAATTTGTTTGCTAACTGCTGCAGGCGAAATGGTTAATTGCTTTGCGGCTGCAGTGAAACTTCGACATTGCACGACCTTACAGAAGGTTTGAATAAGAGCAAGGGTATTCACGTTCAGTATCACTCTTGTTTGTTAATCACCGCAGTATATAATACTTGCTTTTGTATTATCAGCAGGAGCAAGCATGCGCACATCGCAATGGTTATTGGCTACTCTCAAAGAGACCCCAAATGATGCAGAAATTGTTTCGCATCAACTCATGCTAAGAGCCGGAATGATTCGCAAACTCGGCTCAGGCCTATATACCTGGTTACCTCTTGGACTCAAGGTGTTACGTAAAGTCGAGTACATTGTTCGTGAAGAAATGAATCGCACGCATGCTATGGAATTGCTGATGCCTGCAGTTCAGCCTGCTGAGTTATGGCAAGAAACAGGACGGTGGGAAACCTTTGGCGGTCAATTATTGACAATGAAGGATAGTAATGACCGTGATTATTGTTTTGGTCCTACGCATGAAGAAGTGATTACTGACTTGATGCGAAGTGAATTACAATCTTATAAGCAATTACCTGCGAATTTTTATCAGATTCAGACTAAGTTCCGTGATGAGATTCGTCCTCGCTTTGGTGTAATGCGCGCCCGTGAATTCATTATGAAAGATGCTTATTCCTTTCATTTAAGCCAGGAATCGTTGCAAGAAACTTATGATGCCATGTACCAAGCCTATTGTCGCATTTTTGATCGATTGGGCTTACGTTATCGCGCTGTAGAAGCAGATACAGGCGCCATTGGTGGTTCCGCCTCTCATGAGTTTCAGGTGTTAGCTGATTCCGGCGAAGATTTAATTTTCTATAGTGATGAAAGTAGTTATGCGGCCAATATCGAACAAGCTACCTCCCTATCTCCTAAAAAAGCAAATACTCATCCTAAAGAGACAATGACTATTGTTAATACACCAGGACAAAAAACGATTACTGAAGTCGCTGATTTTTTAAAGATTGATGCAAAAGACATGGTCAAAACGTTGATTGTTGTTGGTGAAGCTCATCCTCTTGTAGCTTTGGTATTGCGTGGTGATGATGAGCTGAATGAAGTAAAAGCCATAAAACATCCTCTTGTAAAAGCCCCCTTACAATTTGTTGATGATCAAACTATCGTACAAAGATTAAAGGTCCCTGTTGGTTCTATTGGCCCTGTTGGTCTTGATATCCCTGTTATTGTTGACCATCAAGCTCTGGCAATGACAGCTTTTGTTTGTGGCGCTAATCAAGCGGATAAACATTATGCCCATGCAGCGTGGGGTCGTGATGCTACTTATCAAGATGCTTATGATTTACGCAATGTTAAAGAAGGTGATCCAAGTCCTGACGGTAAAGGAAAATTATATTCCTGTCGAGGAATTGAAGTGGGCCATGTTTTCCAGCTAGGTGATAAATACGCTAAAGCCATGAAAGCCGCCGTGATTAATGAACACGGTCAATTGCAAACAATGATCATGGGCTGTTACGGCTTGGGTATCAGTCGTGTGGTTGCCGCTGCTATCGAACAACACCATGATGCAAACGGTATCATCTGGCCACAAAGCATAGCACCCTTCCAATTGGTAATAATTCCCATCAATGGACATCGCTCAGCTACTGTTAAAGAGATGGCTGAGTCACTTTATCAACAATTCACAGCACTTGGAATTGATGTACTCCTTGATGATCGTAATGAACGTCCGGGCGTGTTGTTTGCTGATAGTGATCTCATTGGTATTCCCCATCGTCTGGTCATTGGTGAACGGAATCTGGAACAAAATGTGGTGGAATATAAAGCACGCAACAGTGATGAAGTAAAACTTATTCCCCTGGCAGAGTTGAAGACCTTTACTGCCGGTTTATTCTGATGCTTCTCAATTTGGTTGGGTCATATGACCCAACCTGCTCCTCTCACTTACGACTATTCCTTATAAGAAATTATTTCCTTTTAGAGTGCTACTCATATTTTCATTATGAACGTAATATTTTCTTAATCTAAAATAGATACACTCTTAGTTAATAGTATATAGATATAGTGAAGTTTAAAAATGTTTAAAAAATTAAGTGGTTCGGTGATTGATGTTTTTAAAGCATTGTGGACTATCCAGTCTGAGCAAGATAAATACTTTAAAATAAGAAGCTATGAAGAAAATAAATCAACGCTAGAAAAAGATATTCCTAGAATGTCTCTTGTTGACTTTACTTCCACTTTTGCTGAATTTGCCAAAGTTTGTAGTTCTGAGGACATGTATAAACAACAATATTTACAAGGAAATTTAGACGGGGGGCTGGCTATTGACCTCTTTAAAAGTTATGCCGCGGAACACATTGATGCTTTAGAGAAGCAAGCAAAACAATATCCTGTAAATAGTGATGCAAGAAAAAAATTTGACGAGGATATCGAAAAACAACTTTCACTATGGTTCAACCAAAGTAATCATGTAGTGCTGCGCTTCGCTTATCGAGATGAAAAAGGGCAATTATGTGCCTTAGGTTTTATGGCAAATACAAAAGTCCCCAATCACTGGACACTACAAATTTCTAAAAATGGCACCGACCCTCTTGAACAGAGAACGACAAGCTTCTTTGCCCATGAAAATTTTATTACTTCACCATCAGCATCAGCAGTTCAGCTAGAAGAGCTGCAGGAACAAATTAAAGCAGACTTAGGCTCCCCAAAAGTCTATCAGTTAATATCCTCAATACTTCAAAAAAATGGCGAAGTTTCGGTTCCAGAACTCAATGCACTCAACTTACGTATTATTTCTAACCAAAATATTGATAATCGTGATTTGAAGAAGCAGCAATTGTTAGATTATTTTAAATTTATCAGAGAAAATTTCTCTAACGACCAGTTATTGAAAATTATTGAAGATATTGAAAAGAATTCTGTAGAAGATATTAATTTCTTTAAGGATGAGAATTACTCAACAACTTTGAAAGAAATTTATGATACCGTCAATTTTTCTATCTCTCAACTTAATGAAGGCCCCGAGAAAGCTGACTTAATTTACAAGAATCAATTAACTTTTTTTGCTATACAATTTGAGCTTTCGGTACAAGCTCAGAAAGATGAGGAGTACATACCCGAGCATGTACGCTCCTCTTTTTTAGAAAAAGCCAGACAATTTCGTCAAGAACGTCATAACCTATCTAACCAGGCAAAAAATTATCAAAATAAATCCTTGTCTGAATTGATGAAAAGCACCGTTGATGAGGCCAACGAAGCTTACAAAGCATCTTTAATAAAAACTAGAGATAGCGAAATTGAAAAAAATAACAATAAAAAAATTTCACCGCCAATGAAGCACGACCAAAATTTTGGGGAACGTAACCAAGAATTGCTTATAGTAGGAGCTCTGGCAGTATTAACTACTATTTCTTTAATTTTAATCTTAACTGGCGTTCTCGCCCCGGTTGGCATTGCAATTGAAGTGGGAATCTATACCACACTAGCAATAGTTGGAACAGCACTTGCCGGAACTTCAGCGTTAGCTGCCGGCTCAGCAATCTTGTATCAGGAAAAACAATTTGCTAATGAAATGCAAACTTACGAAACAGAGGTGCAGAAACGTGAGAACCACACTAAACGATTAACTGAAGAGTATGCCCATCTTATTGAGAATGGAATAACTTCAAGCTGCGACTTCTTAAGCAGGATATTAGAAAACACTCAAGAGCCTCATCACGCTGAATCAAAAGATTTATCGGATGCACTTACTAAACTTGAAGAAATAACAGCCTCCTCTCCTGAGTATAATCGCGCTGAAATTTTGGTGGATAGCATATCCTTACCCTCAACAACAACAATAGTTAAGACAGCGAATGAAGAGCAGCAAGCTGTTCCGGCAATATCAGATGTTGATCCCAAGATCTAATTGGAGCAGAAAATATGACCAATGTATTTTTTGACACAAAGGGTGGTTTTTCCACCTACAAGAAAGTGCTCGATCAGAATGAGCACGAGTCACGCAAAATACGCATAGCTCACGCTGAAGAAGCACTGCAGCGTTTGAAGCAGGAAATTGATAGACGAATGGATAAGTTAAATGAAATTCTCATCCTCTCAGAGGAAAGGCATGCGCTATATGATTACAAGCTAGCGCAATATGAAGCTAAACCAACTCGAGCTTTGGCAATTGAATTAGGTGAATTAAGACAAGAGAATGAACAATTGGATAAGGCTCTCGAAGAAGCGCATCCCGAGGGGGTTATTGCTGCTTTAAGTGAGGGATACCGCGCATTAACCGAAGAGTTAGCCCAGAAAAAAGCGTTAGTATAAAACAGATTAAACTTGCAAAACACTGGCCAGTAATTGTTGAGTATAGGGGTGTTTTGGATATTTTAGAATTTGCTCACAGCTGCCATGCTCAACGACTTGTCCGTGTCGCATGACAAGCACATCATCGGCTATATAAGACACCACAGCCATGTTATGGGTAATGAACAAATAAGCCAACCCTTTTTCCTGTTGAAGTTCTTTAAGTAAATTTAAAATTTGTGCCTGTACAGAGATGTCCAAAGCACTGGTAGGTTCATCACAAATAAGTAACTCAGGCTCAGTAGCTAATGCACGGGCAATGCAAATGCGTTGCCGTTGGCCGCCTGAAAATTGATGAGGGTAGCGATGAAGACTATTTCGTGGCAAATTTACCTGCTCAAGTAAAGTGTGCTGTTTTTTCTTGATTAACTGTGTCGACGCGCCTTGGGCAAGCATCCCTTCCGCTAAAATTTCAGCCACCGTCATGCGTGGGTTCATAGAAGAGAACGGATCCTGAAAAATAATTTGCACTTTTTTTCGATAGTTACGTAATCGCTCTCTCTTTAAGCATCTAACATCTTCACCGCGATAAATCACTGCTCCCCCACTAATGGGTTGTAATCGGAGCAAAGCACGACTGGCAGTTGTTTTACCACAACCAGACTCACCAACCAGCGCCAGGGTTTTCCCTGAATAGAGCTCCAAGGATAGACCATCCACTGCTTTAATTTCCTCACTCCCTTTAAACAACCCCTTTTTAATATAAAAATAAACCGATAAATCTTTGGCAGAGAGTATAGGCTGATTCGAAACTGCCCCCATTTCTGGTGCCAATGATTTTCTTTGTATTTCCAAAGAAGGGGGTTCGGTTAACTGAGGATAAAGATGGCAACGTACTGTTCGCTCGCCAATGTTTTGCAACTGCGGCTCTACATGATTGCAGGGGGAAAATGCATGAGCACAACGAGGATGAAAACGACATCCTAAAGGTAGGTCATCAAGCGTAGGTACAGCTCCAGCGATGGTTTGTAAGCGTTGACCTCGTTTATTAAAATTAGGTACTGAAGCCATCAATTGTTGAGAATAAGGATGTTTGACCTGTGTAAAAAACTCTTCAACAGTGGCTTGTTCAACCACTTGTCCTGCATACATAACACAAACACGATCAGCAGCTTCTTTGACAACGCCCAAATCATGCGTAATCAACAGCATACTCATATTATGCTGACGTTGTAATTTTTTAAGCAAGGCCAAAATTTGGGCTTGAATCGTGACATCCAAAGCAGTTGTGGGTTCATCAGCGATTAAAATTTCCGGATTACTTGCCAAAGCCATAGCAATAACGATTCGTTGCTTTTGCCCACCTGACAGTTGATGAGGATACTGATCTAGACGCAAATGCGGTTTGGGAATTTCAACTTCATGAAGCAAGGCAATTAACCGCTCTTTTATTTGTGCTCGATTCATTTTTGGAGTTCGAGGCAAGGCTTCAATAAGTTGCTGACTTATTGTTAATACCGGATTTAATGCGGTCATGGGCTCTTGGAAAACCATCGCCAGACGTTTTCCGCGCAGGCGACGCATAACAAACTCAGGTATAGCGAGTATATCCTCTCCCTGAACGATTACTTCGCTTACTTTACCATATACAGCATGAGGGGGTAATAATCGCATCAATGCTAAGGAAGTTAATGATTTACCGCAACCTGACTCACCTAACATGGCCAGTGTTTCCCCGGGCGTAAGAGAAAAGCTCAGATTATCTACAGCAGTGATAGTTTGTTCTGACGTTTGAAACGCGACACTAAGTTTTTTTATTTCGGCCAAATTAGCCATGATATAACTTCAATATCCGGAAAATTTCTCAATGTAACAAAGAGATAGTCCAAAGGGCAACTAGTGTTTTCTTGCCTTGCGTATTTTGCTTAGCAGATCCATATCCGAACACGATTAAAAAACTTGAGGGATTGCCTGGTTTATTCGCAAAGAAAATAAGTAACCGCTTTATAAAAACTCGAAATCGTGACAGGATTGGAATGAGTTGTGTATAATCCAAAACATCCTGACACAGGAAATTCATTTTAATTTCAAAATAAGAAAAAAACCATGTCTAGAATAGTGATATTAACAGCCATGATTCTGTTTTCATGCCTGGCTCAAGGGAAAAATGCATCGCTTTATCAAGTGGATTTAATTGTTTTTACTCATCAAAATGCTTCATCTTTACTTAGTGATTTCAATGAGACAACTCCCCGCAGTCTGCATGGCATCCCTCTAAGGACAGAAATTAATTCTGCTATTACACCCTATCATTTAATGCCTGCTTCAACATCAAAGCTACGGCAAGAATACTGGGCCTTAAATCGTAAGCCACAATATCACGTACTGTTACATTACAGCTGGCTTCAACCTTTTAATAGCCAACAAGCAATAGTACTTCCAAAACTTAGTAGAGATGGTTGGAATGTCGAGGGTACAATAAGAGTTCGTCGTTCGAATTATTATTTGCTGGATACAAACTTGTTATTTTCTACTGCAAGTAACGCTGCCTTTGTTTTTTCGCAAAAACAACGCTTAAAAGGTGGAGATATTTATTATCTCGACCATCCACAAGCAGGAATACTTATTAAAGTGCATCAATTAGGATAAATTAACTGTATCTTTCTTTAATAATTGGTTGGCCGTGCTGGTTATGATCTTGGCAATTGCTTGCAGGCAATCTCTTTTTGCTGTGCCAGGCCTCCAATGCAACGCAATGGTACGAGTAGGGGCGGGTTTTGCAAAAGACCTTAATTGTAGCCCCCTCTTATTCTCATAAACGGCTAATGCAGGCAATAGTGTTACTCCCATTCCAGTTTCCACCATAAAGCGTAAAGTTTCCAAGCTAGTGGCTGTAAAATCCGCTCTTCCCTCTGCTTTAGCTAATTTACAAACGGCAATAGCCTGCTCTCGTAAACAATGTCCCTCTTCTAGTAACATAACCTGCTGATTCACCAAATCGCTCAGCTGCATTTCCGTTTTTTGTTTATTTTCAGTCCGATTTGTGGAAGCAAAATAGAAGGGCTCATCAAAAAGAACCTGACTTGCAAAATCCTCATTGACAGGCGTTGCCATGAGAGCTGCATCCAATTGGCCACTGGTTAATTTTTCAATTAAGCGATGCGTTTTTTCCTCCACAAGCCAAACACGCAATTTGGGAAAAGCACTCTGAATAGCAGGCATTACATGGGGAAGTAAATAAGGAGCCAACGTTGGAATAACCCCTAAATGCAATTCGCCACTAAAAGGGTCTGACGCCTGACGAGCAACGTCTTTCATCTCTGCAACTTGGGTGAGTATTCGTTGCACTCTTCCAAGAATTGCTCGCCCACCCTCTGTAAGCATGACTTGTTTGTTATTGCGTTCAAAAAGTAAAAGACCGAGCTCATCTTCTAGCTTTTTAATTTGCATACTCAAAGTAGGTTGGCTTATATGGCAGCGCTTTGCAGCTTCGCCAAAATGCATTACCTCTGCCAAAACAACAAAATAATGCAGGTCGCGTAAATTCATCCTTTCTCACAATAATAAAGCATATGCATAGCATAATTATTATCTAATATTTCTATGATATACCCAATCCAATCAAAGTTGTGTATAGTCAGCCTTTTTTTAATACATCGTAATAATTAATGACTCCTGCTAGTATTCCCTTTGTAAAAACGGTAGAGCGCTACGGCATTTGGTTAATAGGTGTTTCCTTTGTTTTGTTCCAGTTTTTTCTGCAGTTATCTTCTGGAGTTATCATAGGTAGCATCATGCATGAAATGCATCTTTCTGCATTGATGGCTGGAATTTTAGGCAGTTCCTTTTACTATGTATATACTAGCTTGCAAATCCCGGTGGGGCTACTGTTTGATAGCAAAAATACCCGTGTATTATTAACATCCAGTGCTGCATTATGTGGTCTTGGTTGTTTTTTCTTTGCTCACAGTTACAGCCTTCCTTTTTTGATTCTGGGAAGAATGATTATTGGCACAGGTTCAGCCTTTGCTTTTGTTGGTTTATCTCATTTATTGCGGCAGCATTTTCCATTACGACAATTTGGTTTTATGATTGGCCTATCAGAAACGCTCGGTTTTCTTGCCACCATGTTTGGCATGATAAGTATTGGAGCAATGGTTTCTCAATGGGGTTGGCGAAGTTTTCTTAATGGAGCCACCTTCGTTGGTCTTGGTATTGCTTTTTGCAGTTGGCAATCTATTCCCGATTATGCAAAAACATCTTCCCCTGTTAAGTTTGGTGAGCAAATCGGCCAAATTTTCACGAGTAGTCTTGCCTGGCTTAACGGATTATTTGTAGGGTTAAGCTTTACTGTGATTACTGTTTTTGGAGCGATGTGGGCAGTCCCTTTTATTCAAATTAAACTTTCTTGTAATTTAATTCTTGCCAGCACGATAGATTCGATGATTTTTCTCGGAGCAGCACTGAGCTGTCCTCTCTTTGGCTATCTAGCAGTCTTATTTAAACGACGACCGTTAATGCTTGGCTCTTGTCTTTCTACAGCAATACTCATTTTGATAGTACTTTATTTACCATTCCCGAATGCATTTATTCTTGGATTCTTCATGCTCATGATCGGGCTTTGTTGTGGGGCCTACATGCTTGCATTTTCCATCGCAAATGAATTAGCACCCAGTGAATCATTATCCACTTGCACCGGATTTACTAATACATTGGCAATGATTACGGCACCTTTGTTGCAACCTTTAGTCGGTTTTCTTCTGGATGAATTTAATCAAAAAACACCATTAGAAGCCTATCAAGCTGCATTATTAGTTGTTCCTATCAGCCTCCTCATTGCAGCGAGTTTGGCACTTTTTCTACCTGAGAAAAATACTGTCTAACTGATTCAGTGTGCGTTCGCCATGACAGCTAACTTTAAAGCATCTGGCAAAATTTTCTGTCCGATTTCATCTTTACTAATCGTACAAAATCCTGGCATTAAATCATTGGTAACACCTGCAATAAGATGATGGGGTTCATTTTCTTTAGCAAGAACATCCTGTAATAGCAGGTTTACTTTTGGAGAGGCGACCTGAATATTCCACAGACCTTCTTTTGTTTCTTTAATGGTTACAAATTGTGACATCGACACGGGGACGCCTTGAGCATTTCGCCATCCAGCCACAGCACCTCGCCATGCATCTGTCTCCTGCAAATTAACAGCGTAAAAGCCGCTGCCATCATTAAACTGACATAATACACCAGTGAAAGGATGTAACGAGTCTTGGGGCTTGCTTACCCAAATTTGCCTAAACCAAGCTTTAGGTGCCGTCACAAATTGCTCTGAACTATCCACACCGGTGTGCAAATGACCATTTAAACGTCCTGTTTGACTAACTAATAGTTCCACACCAGAACGAAGATCTTGGATGGTGGGTGTGTTTTGTTCTGCTCTTAACATATCGGCTTTAAAATTAAATCCTTTTTTATCTTTGGTTTTTATACCAAAGACCCAACTATTATTAATAGGATTGAATTGTAAAAAGGCATGCCCGACGTGCCAGTTGCTCAAGTCAGGTTTTTCAATAACAGCATTATTCTCTTCAAACAATAAAAGACTTTTTGTTTGACTATCTATAAGAGCCGCAACAGCATGAAATTGGGAATCCTTGCGATGCATTTGAAAATAGTAACTATAACGCTCACCACTTTCATTGCTCACGGTGCCTGAGAATACCCAATCTCCTTGTACAGCGTTAAGTGAAAGAATTTTATTTTCAACCGGACTAGCCTCAGGCTCTGCGGTTGCTGCAAGGGTGTTAACGCTTCCGGCGAATAATACAAAGTATAGAAACCACAGCTGCCATCGTACTTTCATCTTAAATATAGCCTTGTAATTGTTTATGTGACCATAATGCATGCCAAAATGACTCGCTCAGCGTTGCTTCAACGGGTAAAAAATACCAGGAGTTTGCGGCAAAAGATTGACATTTGACTGCATCTTTTTCTGTCATCACTACTATCTTTTCCCTGAATTGTAGCTCATGTGGCTGAAAATGGTGATGATCCGGAAATGGATACTTTTTAAATGATATTCCAAGATTATGCAAGGTTGTAAAAAAGCGTTGTGGATGACCGATAGCTGCCACAGCAGCAACTGGTGCAGTAAGAGACTCTTTGCTAATTTTCTGGCCTGTTAAGAGGTGTGTCAAACTTCCAGGTGTAAGACTCATAGAATAACCTTGCTTCTGCTCATCACCGTTAATAACAATGAAGTCCGCTTTTTGTAGTCTCTTAGATGATTCACGTAAAGGGCCTGCAGGTAAACACAATTCATTACCAAGCCCTCGTACCCCATCGATAACCACAATCTCCACTGCGCGTCCCATCGCATAATGTTGTAACCCGTCATCGCTAATGATAATTTCGCTTTGATGTTTATCAAGCAGATACTGAACGGCCTGGGTTCGTTTAGGAGCGATAACAACAGGACAGTTTGTTTTCCGAGCTATCAACAAAGGCTCATCCCCAACCAATAAGGCGTCGTCAGAAGAAGATACTTCATGGGGAAATTGCTTAAGCGTTGCCCCATAACCTCGACTAACTATTCCCACTCGCAATCCTTTAGCACACATATTTTTTGCCAGAGTAATAACTAGTGGCGTTTTACCAACGCCTCCCACCGTTAAATTACCAACAACAATAATGGGTACGGGAAAGTGTTGTTGGCGAAAATGAAGTAAATAGAAGCGTCGAATAGAGGTAATTAATTTATAACATTGCGCTATTGGCCACAGTAACCAACGTATTGGATGTTTTTTATACCATAGCGCGTCAATAGATAATGAGAAATACTGTGAACTATTCATACTTAGTCACAAAATTTACTGTGATATTAAGCAAGCACTTCATGTTCAATACCGAATTTTTGGGTACCATATAGTTGAGCATAATATCCATCCAAAGCAAGCAATGTCTGGTGATTACCCTGTTCAACAATTTTCCCTTGATTCATGACAATAATCTTGTCAGCCCGTTTGATAGTGGACAATCTGTGTGCAATTACGACAGTAGTACGATTTCGCATTATTTGCTCTAATGCCGCTTGAATATAGCGTTCAGACTCACTATCTAAAGCAGAAGTGGCTTCATCAAGTATTAAAATAGGTGCATCTTTTAAGATAGCTCTTGCAATAGCGAGCCGCTGGCGTTGTCCTCCTGACAACAATACCCCATTTTCACCAATTTTAGTGTCATAGCCTAACGGTAAGCGTTGAATAAATTCATCGGCGAACGCCAGTTTAGCTGCATGAATTATTTGCTCACGCGATGCATTAGGGCATCCATAAGCAATGTTGTTGGCTAAAGTATCATTAAATAAAGTAACATGCTGGCTGACCAAAGCAATTTGTGCTCGCAAACTACTGAGTGATAAATTAGCAATGGATTCACCGTCCAGCCGTATACAACCTTGATTAAGCTCATAGAAACGAGGTAACAGGCTAGCAATAGTAGTTTTCCCACTGCCAGAATGCCCTACTAAGGCCACTGTTTCTCCTTCCGCCACGGTAAAACTTACATCGTGCAATACTGTTTGGCCTTTACGATAAGCATAACTGACTTTATCAAACTCAATTGCACCCTTTGCTTTTTGAGTAAGTTGCTTCCCTTGTTCATTTTCGATAGGTTTATCCAGCAATTCAAATACACTTTCTGCCCCTGCCAGCCCTCGCTGGATTGTTGCATTCAGTGTGGTCAAGGTTTTCATAGGTTTAATCAATTGCAACATTGCAGCAATAATGGCTAAAAAAGATCCAGCCGTAATAGTAATTACTGTGGCTAATTGAATAGCAGCAAGAATAATTGCTGCAATCCCAATAGCAATAACAAACTGTACACCAGACACATTGATTGCCTTGCTTACAGCAACTTTCATATCATTTTTACGTGAGGTTTCTGTGGCCTTATTAAACTTTTCAATCTCGTATTGCGCACCGCCAAAAATTCTAACCACTTGATAACCGTCAATCACTTCACCGGCAATTTCAGTGACTTCTCCCATAGATTTTTGCACTTTATGACTACTGCGCCGAACTCGTTTGTTCGTATAGTTGACTATCAGTCCGACAAAAGGGATTGTTAGTAAAAACATCAACGATAATTGCCAGTTAATGACTAACATCACAATTAACAAACCAATGACAAGACAGGTATTTTGCACAAAATCCGTCAAGGCATCAGCGCTCACTTGAGCGACCTGCTCAACGTCATAAAGAATTTTTGATAATAATTGTCCTGAGGTTGCCTCATCATAGTAGTCAGCAGGGAGTCTTATGATATGAGCAAAAACTCCTTGTCGTAATACTTTGACAACCGAGCGCGCCACCCAAGTCATACAATAGCTACCCGCAGAACTTACCAGGCCCCGAATGGTAATCCCTAAAAGAACAATCATAGGAATCTTGCGGACAAAAGCCATATCAACATCGATGAAGCCTTTATCTAAAAAAGGACGCATCATGTAAGTAAATCCGGCGTCAATGGTGGAATACAAGACGTTCGCAAAAATACCAAGCAATAAAATAGGCCAAAAGGGTTTCACATAAGACAACAACCGTCTATACAGGAGGCCTGTTTTACCGTGAAGCTTTTTTTTCATTAGTACGCAAAGGCTGGAATAGGAAAGAGCAAATTGTACTCTTAAATATTGGGTACGCCAACTAGAACAATTTGTAGGGTTAAAATAAACTGATCTGAACTGAAGCTCAGATCAGTTTAGAGGATAATTAAACGGGCGGAGCAAAGCTTGTTTCAATTTCTGTGCCCAGCTTATTAACCTTATTAATAGAATCTGTATTTAATCTAAATAAAGTCAAATCGCCTTTAATTGCAGCAGCAATACCGTAACCGACAAATGCTGTTGCGATGAGAGTCAGTAAATTTAAAAGCACTTCTCCGACTTTCTTAAGTTTAATCCCGCGAAATTCTTCTAACTTAGCAACTTTTTCTTTAGATAAATAAGCTTTAGATTGTGTACGATATTCATCAGGAGTCATCTCTGTAGAAATATACTTTTTATTAACTTCTCTTATACCGGAAATAATTGCATCCAATTCGTTGAAAGCATCCGGATATTTTTTCAGTTGATCTTTTTTCTTTTCAAGGAGATCTAACTGAGCATTTATCTTACTTAGGTGTAGAGAACGAATTGCTGTCTCGACCTTAGTGGATTTCTCCGCTAATTGGTCTGTAGTTGAACTCTCTTTAGAAACGTTTGGATTCTCACCTGAAAAAGTTGGTTTCCCTTCAGCAACAACTGGTTTACCTTCAACAACAACTGGCTTCTCTTCAGCAACAACTGGCTTCTCTTCAGCAGAAATTGATGAACCCTTGGTGGCACCTAAAATATCTTCTGTAATCGCTTCCCCACTTAATTCAGATTTTTTCTTCTCTATATTGCCATTGCTAACGACTTTAAATTCTTGAATTCGTTTCCTAGTCAATTGAGAAATTTGTGTATCTAAGCTCTCTAATGTTTCTTGATGTGCCTGTGTAAGTTTAATATTTGGTTTTTTGACGATCGCGCTCATATTTCGTTCATAAAGTCGTTTAGCATCAATCAACTCCTGCAAAGAAGTACATCTATTATCACTCAAAAGAAAATCTTTAAAATTAGTTTTGGGCCAGTGAAGCTTGTTAAAATACTCTTGCTCTTTAACGGCGGCGGCGGCAGTCTTTTTTGTCATTGAATTACTCCTGGTAACAAATTTCTGAACAGATTTTATTGCATCTAAATTGGCAGACACGCAAAAAGGTGAAAAAAAAAATTAAGAAAGTTTAACTTTATTTTGAAACTTTGTCCACTTAAAGATCATAGTGTCGAATTAATAATATAAACAGAATCTACTTACTCTTATGATTCTTTTAAATTTTTTATTAGCAAAGAAATTAATTGCGGACCTTGGTAAATCAACCCTGTATAAATTTGTAACAAAGATGCACCGGCTTGTATTTTGTTCTGGGCAACTTCTGGCCTATCAATACCGCCTACACCAATTAAAGTGACTTCTTTGCCGACAATTTCTTTTAGCAATTGCAGACATTTTGTTGAACGTTTAGCAAGAGGACTGCCACTTAAACCACCTTGTTCATCACCATGAGGGAAATGACTAACCGCTTCCCGCGCGCAAGTCGTATTTGTCGCAATAATCCCTGCGATCTTTTTTTGGAGAATAACATCAGCCATGTGTTTTAAAGTTTCATCCGATTCATCGGGGGAAAGCTTAACCACTAAAGGTACAAGCCGTTGATATTCGTCGGCTAGTCGTTTCTGTTCTTCCACCAATTGATCCAAGAGTTGACCTAAAAATTTATCTTGCTGTAACAGCCTCAGATCCGGTGTATTCGGTGATGAAATATTGATCGTCACATACGAAGCATAGGGATAAACTTTACGCAAACAATGCACATAGTCCTCTCCTGCCCTGGTTAATGGCGTCTCCTTATTTTTCCCAATATTAACTCCCAATATGCCTTTGTAATTTGCCTTTTTTACATTAGCAACCAGCACATCAACCCCTTGGTTATTAAAGCCCATGCGATTAATCAGTGCCTGAGCCTTTGGCAGGCGAAAAAGGCGTGGCTTGGGATTTCCCGTTTGAGGACGAGGAGTAATGGTACCAATTTCTATAAAGGAAAATCCGAGTTTACTTAAGGCATGCAAATGATCTCCATTTTTGTCCAACCCAGCTGCGAGTCCAATGGCATGGGGAAACGTCAAGCCTAGGGCTTCAATGGGCTGACCTTGCTCTTTTTTAAAACAAAAAGCAGGAAGCCAATCCAGTAACGACAACGTCAATTGATGGGCTTTTTCAGTGTCCATACGAAAAAGAAAGGGACGAATGAGAGAATACATTCTTAACTCCAATCATCAACTAAAAGCAAATTCAGCGATAGCAATTTAAAAAAGCAGTGCATCATACCTTAAGTTGTAGACAAGTTATATTTCTTTATTACTACCTTTTACTTGTAGTCAATCGCATTATTCTAGGTTAAAGTTAAATTTTTAGTTTTAATTTAAGCGCTTACAACTATGGAATTCTGGGCATGCAACGTATCCTTAAGATAGGTACATATTTCGGATTATGTCTTTTAGTGTCCTGTCGGATTGCCCTACCTCCGCACCAACAAGTGCAACATTTACAAGCAACTCCTAAAATGAACCATACCGTGAACGCAAAGCTAAAAGAAAAAGAAATTTTTGCAGTAGGTGACTGGCCGAAAGAGCAATGGTGGCTTGCCTACAACTCACCAGAATTAAACTGTCTAATTCACGATGCTTTAGCAGCAAATCCATCGATTCAAGAAATTAAAAGTCGCGTGCAAATGGCCAGACAGGAGGCCATTGTTACCCGATCCACGCTTTTCCCATTGCTGTTTTTCGATGCCAGGGAAAATAAACAATATTTAAGTAAAAATGGATTGTATCGTGCTTTAAATCATACGATTCCTTTAGATGTCAATCTTTTGGATTTGTCACTCTCATTTACTTATGATTTCGATTTTTGGGGACAAAATCATAACCTTTTCTATGAAGCAATTGGTAAAATCAAAGCACAACAAGCCGAAGCAGCGGAAGTTCGACTGCTGATTACTACAGCCCTTGCGCAAGCGTATTTTGCATATCAGGTTAACCTGACTAAAAAACAATTTTACGACCAGCTTGTTAAGGTACGAAGCAATATTGCTCATTTACAAGCTCTTATGGCCAACACAGGCCTTGCCGGAGAATTACCCTCCTATTCTTCTCAAGAAAATTTAATTGAAGCAAAAAAATTGCTCAGCAGCATCCAGGAAGAAATTGCCATCGACAAACATCTAGTTAATATTTTAGCGGGGCGTAATCCAGAATTCCCACTGACAACTTCTCCTAAGTTACCTAATATTCCACGACGATTAGAGATCCCTAAAACACTTTCGCTCGATCTAATCGCACGTCGACCTGACTTGATGGCTCAAATATGGCGCGCTAAGGCACTTGCGTTTAGAACCGGAGCAGCAATGGCTGAATATTATCCGGATGTAAACCTTATAGGTTTGGTAGGATTAGAAAGTACTCGTTGGGAAAAGCTTTTAAGAGGTTCAAGTTTCACTGCAGCACTAAGACCTGCCATACATCTACCCATTTTTACAGCGGGCGCTATTAAAGCAAATATCAAAGCAACCAAAGCAGAGTTCGATGCCGCAATCTTTGCTTACAATGATTTACTATTACGTAGCGCTCAAGAAGTTCTTGATACGCTTGAATTTGCACAAAGTATTTATCAGCAAAAGAAAGAGCAAATGGGTATTTTGAATTATACGGATAAGCGCTATAAACTCACCCAATTACGGCAAAGAGAAGGTTTAGACAGTGAATTTGATATCTACACTCTCCAGGAAGAATTAATTGAAAAAAAACTTGTTAATTTAACGTTACTTTATAATCAATATTTAGCGTCTATCAAATTAACTAAAGCGTTAGGCGGTGGTTACTGTCAACCTAATGTTCCATTAGTGAGGCAGTCATGAACGAAAAAAGGCAGACAAACGAAAGAAAACCTACCTTCTATTTTTTTATCGCAGTTTTAATTTTGCTGTTACTACTTTTCTTTTATTGGCTATTTTTCTGGCGTTTTCAGGTCTTTACCAATGATGCTTATGTGCAGGGTAACCAGGTTAACATTAATGCATTACGGCGCGGTTTTGTTACCGGTATCTATACTGACGATAGTTTCTTAGTCAAAAAGGGACAGTTACTTGTTACTCTGGATGAAACAGATTCAAAAATTGCCCTAGACAAAGCGAAGGCTAAATTAGCACTGACTGTGCGTGAAGTTTGTCAGGCCTTTCATGATGTTTTTAGACTTGAAGCTGAAATAGGTGTTAGACGGGCAGAACATTTGAAAGCACAACAAAATTACCGTCATCGCGCAGGTGTAATTAAAGCCCGTGGTATTTCACTTGAAGATTATCAGAATGCTGCCGATGATTTACAAGCCAGTCTTGCTGCACTAAGAAGTACCAAAGATAATTATCAAAAAATTCTCGCTTTTGTACAGGGAACGTCAATCACTGAACATCCTGCCGTTCAACAGGCCGCCCAGGAAGTGAGAGATGCCTGGGTTCAACTTTATCGCTGTAAAATCTATGCCCCAGTGGAGGGACTTGTTGCTCAACGCACCATCCAGGTTGGTATGTGGGTCAAACCCAATCGCCCGCTTATGTCAGTTATTCCACTTGAACAAATGTGGGTTAATGCCAACTACAAAGAAACTCAGCTAAGTCATATTCGTATCGGTCAAAATGTTAATATCACTTCTGATTTATATGGGAGAGCTGTTGTTTTTCATGGCAAGATAGTGGGTCTTCCAGGAGCAGCAGGGAATGCATTTGCTTTGCTACCTCCAGAGAATTTATCAGGAAACTGGATTAAGATCGTCCAAAGACTTCCTGTACGCGTGGCTTTAGATGCCAATGAATTGAAACAACATCCACTTCGAATTGGTTTGTCTCTTGAAGCAACGACTGATATCTCTATGCAAGATGGATTACTGGTTCCTAATTCATTTATGGGTCCCTCTTACAAAACAGATATTTTTAATCGCGAAGAAACAGGAGATAAGGAGCTCATCGCCGCTATTATTTCTGCCAATATAGATCCTAATTTACAAGCTTATGCCCATGCTCCACTACCACTTAAAAAAATATCCATCGCAGGAGTGTCGCGCTAATGACTATGGCGATTTTGCTTCTGTCCTTAGCTGCCGTTATTTTTAATCTCACTTTGCCGATTATGGCTGGCATCTACATTGTAGGTGATTTGGGTGGAAGTACCTTTCTTAGTGTTTATGGAGTGAGTTTTTATTGTATTGGTAACGCGCTATCAGTCCCTCTGGGCAAACCTTGCATGACTCGCCTTAGTGCCGTGCAACTGTATCTAATTTGTTTGGGCCTTATGCTCTTTTTTTCGTGGCAATGTGCTACTTCTCAAGATTATTTCCATTTTGTTGTTTATCGACTTTTAGAAGGACTTGCTTCTGGGCCTTTGTATTTAATCATTACAGGTTCATTAATACCCTATATTTCTACACCAGAAAAACAAGCAAAATTATTGCCCTTTTTATACATTATTTTCTCCTTTACACCCGTTTTAGGCGCAAGCTGGGGTGGTTGGATTGCCTATGCGAATCACTGGCGGGCACTGTTTCTTACAAACATTCCTTTATGTCTCTTTCTCATACTCTATATGAGTTATAAGTTTAAGGAGTTTCATAGACCGCCCGAAAAACCACTATTTGATTCTATTGGTTATTTTTCTTTTTTTATTGGGATTCTCTTCATTGGAAGCGGATTAATAATGGGGCAAGAGCTTGATTGGTTTCGCTCTTCATTAATTACTTTTTGGTTATTCGTTGGGAGTTTGACGCTAATTTTCTTTATCTTGTATAGTCTTTCAGCCTCTCATCCTATCATTGATTTTTCACTACTTAAGAATTTTTATTTTTCATTTGCTATGATTCAGATCGCTTTACTCTTTGCCATTTATTTTGGCATGGTTGTATTGCTTTCTTTGTGGCTTAAACTTTATGTAAATTATACCCCCAACTGGATTGCAATTATCATCGGAACCATGGGATTCGGTGCCTGGGTGCCCATTTTTTTAAATTACAAACGTTTCGACCCGAGATTGCCGCTTATAGTATCTTTGATATTTTTTGCTATTTCTTGTTTTTATACGACCTACTTTAACGTAGAAATTAACTTTAACCGCATCGCTTATTCTCGTTTTTTAGCGGGTATTGCCCTTATGTTTTTTTTACCACCTCTTTTCCAGCTTTCCGTACAAAGGTATCCGCAAAAACTGAGTGAATCGAGCAATTTTTTTCATGTGGTACGACTGATAAGCTGCGGCTTAGGTGCTTCACTATTTGTTATTTTATGGCATCGAAGACAAGTTTTTTATTACGAGCGTTTAGGCGAAAATTTAACTGATTTTTCACAAAAAACCATCGATTTTTTAAGCCGAGCACAACAATTTCATGTTGAAGGGAAAAAGGCCTACGCTCAACTCAACGTGTTCCTCACGCGGCAAGCTACTGCTTTAGCACTTGATGATTGTTTCTATCTAATGGGCTGGATCAGTGTATTTTTAGCAATACTTGTATTTTTGACTTATTTTCCAATGCGTTTAAAACCCAATATCGTAGCGCCTAAAAAACTTACGCATTCTTAATCTGCCCATAAGGAATTGTAGGTATAATAATGCTACAAGTTATTTTAGCAATCTTCTTATGATAAACCCTGTCCCCAGTATAATTTACAAATCTCCACGCTCTGGTGATGAGAGAAAAATTATTGTGGTTGATGGCATACCATTTTATCAATCCACTGGAAAAAATTCCGGCGCGCGCGATACCTGGTTTCCTTTCGTAACGCTCCGAGGTAATAAAGAGCCTACAATTCCCGAGGATTTAACGGAGATATCCTCAACTTACTTAAGTTATATATTCGATAACTCTCCTGAAAATTACATTATAAAATATGATACTACTTGGGTAAAAACCGACCTGCCTCAAGTCATGTTTGATGGACGAATTCCCACAAAAAAAACATTGATTATTTCTTCTCGCTTAAACCCTTCTCCTGATGAAGAAGCTCTAACTGCTGCTGGATTAACCCCTAGTGAAATTGCCTTAGCGCAAGACAAAATAACTCTTGCTGCTGAAAGCGAAATAGTCAATGATCCGGATGCAGTCAATGAATGGTTAATAACTCAAAATGCTGAAATAGTCAGTAAGATTTTTGGTAAAAAAATAAATACACAAGCAAAATCCGGTAATAAAACTCAAGAATATGTTGATGCTTTTATTGCGGATATAAACGGGGATTTAAACGCTAAACAATATCAATTTTTATTACAGCTATTTGAACTTAATGAAAAAGTTAACGATCTTCATACAAGAGGTCAAATAAATGCTTTTGAGCAAGCATCCGCACTGCATACTACTTTATCTGATAATCTTAAAAATTTAGTCAATGGTACTATGGATAATGACACATTCAGAACAAGCTCCTCGAACGCTATCAAGCTGGCGCGTACTGAATTAGAACATTTTCGCGGCCTAAAGCTTATACTCGCTAATCTTGCTATTGCTTTAGTCACTCTGGGAGTTGGTTATATTGCGGCAGGATTGGCCAATTTATTTTTTACAGATCATTTTGTGCTATTAAGGCCACAATCGGCGCGAAAACTAGATGAATTAGATTCAGAACTATCGCAAATTGCACCTGGTGCATAACATTCTGAAAAAAAATAATCACTCCTACACAGGCAGGAGTGATTATGAATTTAAATTTCACATTGCTGTGCCCAAACCCGTAGCATTGCATTGCCACTAGGCTGCAAATGATAAGTCACTTCACGGACTTCTACGCCATAGTTTTCTTGTTGTAATCCTAAAAGGACAGGACCTAAAAATGGAGAAGGTTGATTGTGGCGATCGATAAGTGGAAAAATTCTTACCTCTCTTGCAACTCGTGCTAACTCTTTGATAACTTTCAAGTGAAACTCAACATCCTGATCATCCAAATCAGCAAATAAATAGTGTGAACTTAAGGCAAAATCGAAAGAAAAATTATCAAAAGGAAGCGTGTAGTTTTGCACTCCATAATAACGATTTTCCTTTTTCCCGCTTTCATAATCAGCAAAAAATTGCTTCATCCCTTTGCGTCTTTTCTCAATTAAGGCATCAAGGCTGCCATAAAAACTAAAATCGAATTTGTCCTGATCCTTGATGACTCGGGCAATCATATCTGCAAAGACTAATTCCACTTTGCTATATAAAGTATCTTTATCGAGAGTAAACAATGGGTCAGCACTAATAATTTGCCGTCCTTTTTTGCCAAGCTCTACATTGACCGCGCTAGGCCCACAACCATATTCTAAGATACGGGCATTCTTATCCGTATCTGCGAGGGAAAACATTTCCTGGTATTCATCAGCATGATGTCCCCAAAGCACAAGTTTACGCATGAATACCTCCTTCCTTTTTATTTAACTGCAATAAATTTCATAAAGTAGACCTCTTTATATTCAGTCTTCAATGACTGTTAACAAGAACTCTATTGCAACTTGAATTTGATTGGGTATAGTCTAGCCTATTTGCTTAAGTAACAGGAAGTCAATCTATGTCTAAAGGCCTACAATACCAACTTGGTGAAACCTATGACCTCTTGCGGGACAGTGTCTATCAGTTTGCAAGCAAGGAAATTGCTCCAATGGCTGCCAAAATTGATGAGGAAAATGCGTTTCCTAATCATTTATGGCGTCAGTTAGGAGACATGGGCTTATTAGGAATTACAGTAAGCGAAGAATACGGTGGCGCGAATATGGGCTATCTTGCCCATGTCATTGCTATGGAAGAAATATCGCGAGCGTCCGCTTCTGTTGGTTTAAGTTATGGTGCTCATTCAAATCTTTGTGTTAACCAGATTTATTTAAATGGTAGCAGTAGGCAAAAACAATATTATTTGCCTAAACTAATTAGTGGAGAACACATCGGCGCTTTGGCCATGAGTGAGTCCAACTCAGGTTCGGATGTCGTTAGCATGCAATTACATGCTCATGCAGAAGGTAATAAATTCATTCTGAATGGCACGAAAATGTGGATAACGAATGGTCCAGATGCAGATGTTTTGGTTGTGTATGCAAAAACTGACAGACAAGCCGGCAGCAAAGGCATCACCGCTTTTATTATCGAGAAAGGATTCAAAGGTTTTCGCACCGCGCAAAAGCTTGATAAACTGGGTATGCGCGGTTCAAATACGTGTGAACTCGTATTTGAAGAGTGTGAAGTGCCTGCAGAAAATGTTTTGGGTGAATTTAATAAAGGCGTGAAGGTATTGATGAGTGGGCTAGATTACGAGCGCACTGTGCTGGCAGCCGGTCCAATTGGTATCATGCAAGCCTGTATGGACATTGTTCTTCCCTACGTCCACGAACGTAAGCAATTTAATCAGTCAATTGGTGAGTTCCAATTTATCCAGGGAAAACTGGCTGATATGTATACAGAATTAAGTGCGTCCAGAGCCTATCTCTATACAGTTGCTCGCGCTTGTGATCAGGGTATGGTGAGTCGGAAAGATGCCGCTGGAGTGATTTTGTACACTGCGGAAAGAGCAACACAAACGGCGTTACAAGCCATTCAGATTTTAGGTGGTAATGGATATATTAATGAATATCCTACTGGCCGCTTGTTACGTGATGCTAAGTTGTATGAAATTGGAGCCGGTACCTCTGAAATTAGACGTATGCTTATTGGTCGTGAACTTTTTAATGAAACTGCATAAGGAAAAGAAAACATGGAACAGAATGATATTGTTATTGTTGCCGCAAAAAGAACACCTATGGGCGCCATGCTGGGCTCACTCTCAGGTATATCTGCCCCCGAATTAAATGCCGTTGCACACCGTGCAGCAATAGAACAAGCAGGTGTTTCCCCTGCCGATATTGATGAAGTTATTAGCGGTTGTGTCTTGCAAGCAGGTATTGGACAAGCTCCAGCCAGACAAGCAGCGATTTACGCAGGAATTCCCAATTCAGCAGGTGCTACAACCATTAATAAGATGTGTGGTTCTGGCATGAAAGCGGTGATGTTAGCACACGATTTAATTAAACTTGGTTCTGCAAATGTCGTAGTAGCGAGTGGTATGGAAAGCATGAGTAATGCACCCTATCTGCTCAGTAAAGCACGCGCTGGGTATCGCTTAGGTCATGGTGAAATCAAAGATCATATGTTT
Organism: Legionella hackeliae; assembly: GCF_000953655.1. NCBI lineage: Bacteria > Pseudomonadati > Pseudomonadota > Gammaproteobacteria > Legionellales > Legionellaceae > Legionella > Legionella hackeliae. The sequence continues at coordinate 790,276 of NZ_LN681225.1, read as the reverse complement.
CTTGATGGTTTGGAAGATGCCTATGACCGCGGTCAACTCATGGGATGTTTTGCTGAAGAAACTGCCAAGCACTTTAACTTTAGCCGTCAACAACAAGATGAGTTTGCTATTCGCTCATTAACCCGTGCATTGAAAGCGCAACAAGAAGGCTCTTTTATAGAAGAAATTGCAGCTGTCACTATCGCAGGTCGTAAAGGCGATGTTATTGTTGACAAAGATGAAGGACCTGATGAAAGTAAATTAGCAAAAGTATCTCAGCTTCGACCAGCCTTTAAGGCTGATGGCACAGTGACTGCGGCAAACTCAAGCTCGATTTCAGACGGTGCTGCCAGCCTTATTTTGATGACTGCGGCGAATGCAAAAAAACGTAATATCAAACCTTTGGCACGCATTGTTGCTCATGCTAGTCATGCACAAGCCCCACAATGGTTTACAACAGCACCCGTTGATGCCATCCGTAAGGTTTTAAACAAAGCAAATTGGCGTCCAAATGATGTTGATTTATATGAAATCAACGAGGCCTTTGCTGTTGTTACTATGGCTGCTATTACTCAACTCGAACTTGATGATGAGCTTGTTAACGTTCATGGCGGCGCCTGCGCTTTAGGTCATCCAATTGGTGCTTCTGGTGCTCGCATTATCGTTACTTTAATGCATGCTTTAAAACAGCGTCAAAAAACACGTGGTGTTGCTTCCCTATGTATCGGTGGTGGTGAAGCGACAGCACTTGCTATTGAAATGCTGTAAGCAAATATGCATACTTGCGCATTAATTAAAGGTAACCGCGATCTGTTGATTAAGAACTGTTATACCGCAATTGTCTGCGGTATAACAGAATCAAATGTCATCAGTCTTCTTAACCCTGCTCTAACAAATCATTAGGGTTAAATATTACCTACACAGTGATTAACTTAACAAAGGATGTACATGCTTAGACAGAGTCTTATTTACCTAGTGTTAAGCATTCTGGTCGTAGTTTTTGCCAAATTCGCCCATATGCTTATTGTTTATATCGATATGCTATATGCATACATCAATGTTAAGTTAACCCCTATTTTTAGTCAAAGTGGTTTAGGTCTAGCCATTAGAAAAACAATTTTATTAGTCTTTATTCCAGTGATTATCGCGGCAATTCCTGCCCTTACCTATCGCTTGGTAAAAGGTAAAGATATGCCTCATCTTCTTGAATTAACCTGGTGCTTATGGCTTGTGATTGTGCTCAGTAATATTTTGATACATTAAGGGATGAGTTATGAGCAAAATTATTAGTCAGATAAATCCTGGCAGCAATGAATTCAAAGCCAATCAAGCCGCTATGCAGTCCCTGGTTACGGAATTACAAACTCTCATCAAAAAAATTGCGCAAGGTGGCGATGAGAAAGCGCGCCAAAGGCATTTAAAACACGGCAAATTATTACCTCGAGAACGCTTGCAGCAATTATTGGATCCGGGTAGTCCTTTCCTGGAGCTGTCACAATTGGCAGCCTATCAAGTTTATGACGATTACGTACCTGCAGCGGGGATTATTGCGGGTATTGGCTATGTCGCAGGCACTGAATGCATGATAGTCGTTAATGATGCCACTGTGAAAGGTGGAACCTATTACCCTTTAACCGTCAAAAAACATTTACGTGCTCAGGAAATTGCCAAGGCAAATCATCTGCCTTGCATCTATTTAGTCGATTCAGGGGGAGCTTTTTTACCACAACAGGATGAAGTTTTCCCCGATCGCGATCATTTTGGACGAATTTTTTATAATCAGGCTACATTATCTGCCGCCAATATTCCGCAAATCGCAGTGGTTATGGGGTCTTGTACTGCGGGTGGTGCTTATGTGCCAGCCATGGCAGATGAATCCATTATGGTACAAAATCAAGCCACAATTTTTTTAGGAGGCCCTCCTTTAGTCAAGGCAGCAACAGGCGAGGTGATTTCTGCTGAAGAATTAGGCGGTGCCGATGTCCATTGTCGCCACTCTGGCGTTGCAGATCACTATGCAGAAAATGATGCGCATGCATTGCATTTGGCCCGGGTTGCGGTAAGTCATTTAAATCGTATAAAACCTGAGTCACTCTGTCGCATCCCTAGTCGCGAACCTGCTTATGATCCAAAAGAGTTAAATGGCATAGTCCCAGCAGATCCCCGCAAGCCTTATGATATTCGTGAAGTGATTGCACGTCTCGTTGATGCTTCCGAATTAGATGAATTTAAAGCACTTTATGGCACCACACTGATTTGTGGCTTTGCTCATCTTTTTGGCTATCCCATTGGTATTATTGCTAACAATGGTATTCTATTCGGAGAAAGCGCACTTAAAGGCGCTCATTTTATTGAGCTTTGCACTCAGCGGAAAATTCCATTGCTATTCCTGCAAAATATTACTGGTTTTATGGTGGGTAGCAAATATGAAGCAGCGGGTATCGCAAAACATGGTGCAAAAATGGTGACTGCTGTAGCTAATGCCAACGTCCCTAAATTTACAGTGATTGTGGGTGGCAGTTTTGGGGCAGGCAATTATGCGATGTGTGGTCGCGCTTATGGCCCGCGCTTTTTATGGACATGGCCTAATGCACGTATTTCAGTCATGGGTGGTGAACAAGCTGCTAATGTATTGGCTCAGGTTAATCGTGATAAATATAGCAAGCAAGGTACATCCTGGCCTATTGAAGAAGAAGAGGCTTTCAAAGCAGAATTACGGGCTCAATACGAAGCACAAGGCAATCCCTACTATGCAAGTGCAAGACTGTGGGATGATGGGGTAATCGCACCAGAAGACACCCGTAGAATTCTTGGTTTAAGTTTATCTGCAGCGTTGAATGCACCAATTGGATCAACCCAATTTGGCGTCTTTCGCATGTAATTAACTTTTGCATTGTTAAGCGACTGAAGAGTAGCTCAAAAGGAGATGGCTCGTGAATGATTTGTTGTTAACTGAATTACAACAGCGGATTTGTATTCTAACGTTGAATCGCACCGACAAACATAATGCTTTTGATGATAATTTATTAGCAGAATTGCAAAAGAAACTTGATGAGGCCATTAGTAGTCCTGACGTGCGCATTATTGTATTAAGAGCCAACGGTCGGCATTTTTCTGCAGGCGCCGATTTATCCTGGATGCAACGCATGGCCCAATTTAATGAAGAAGAAAATCTTCGTGATGCTAAAGTTCTAGCACGTGTTATGCACACATTGCACAATAGTCCCAAACCAACGATTGCGGTTGTTCAAGGTGCTGCTTTTGGTGGAGGCGCAGGACTTGCTGCCGCTTGCGATATTACCATTGCTGCCTCATCAGCCCGCTTTTGCTTCTCAGAAGTTAAGTTGGGTTTAATTCCAGCGGTTATAAGTCCCTATGTTGTCAAAGCGATTGGGGAGCGTGCTGCTAAATGGTTATTTATGAGCGCTGAGACGTTTGATGCAGAGAAAGCCCAGCATTTAGGGCTTGTTCATTATACTGTTGCAGACAGTGAATTATGGAATTTTAGTTTTAATTTTGCAGAACAAATGACCAAACTTGCGCCACAGGCCGTCACTGACTGTAAACACCTTGTTGATAATGTAGCGAATAAAATATTGAACGAGGAACTACTAAACTATACAGCAAGTTTAATTGCAAAAAAACGTGTTTCCGCAGAGGGACAACAAGGCTTGCATGCCTTTTTGAATAAAGAAACACCTAACTGGAACTAGGACCTTCGATGTTTAATAAGATTCTTATCGCCAATCGTGGTGAAATCGCTTGTCGAATCATTAGAACCTGCCAAAAGATGGGGATTCATACGGTTGCCATTTATTCGACTGCTGATAAAGACAGTCGTCATGTTATGCTTGCAGATAATGCTTTTTGTGTAGGTGAAGCACCCGCTAAAGCAAGCTATCTCAATATTGATGCCATCATTAAAGTTGCCATTACCAGTGGTGCAGAAGCGATTCATCCGGGATACGGTTTTTTGTCTGAAAACCCTTTGTTTGCAAAAGCATGTGAAAAAGCAGGTCTCGTTTTTATTGGACCCTCTATCCCTGCGATGGAAGCCATGGCCTCAAAGCAACTTGCTAAACAATTACTCGAAAAAACAGCAGTACCGTTAACACCAGGTTATCATGGCAGTGAACAAACTGATGAACGTTTACTCATTGAAGCGCGTCGCATTGGTTTCCCTGTGCTATTAAAGGCTGCCAGCGGCGGTGGCGGAAAAGGCATGCGCGCAGTTCATCAAGAAAGTGAGTTTACCCAAGCTTTAGCCGGTGCACGGCGAGAAGCGATGGCAAGTTTTGCTGATGACACCATGCTCATTGAAAAACTTATTTTAAATCCACGCCACGTTGAAGTACAAATTATGGCGGATAATCATGATCAAGTCGTTCATCTGTTTGAACGCGATTGTTCCATTCAGCGTCGTCATCAAAAAATTATTGAAGAAGCCCCCGCCCCGAACTTGTCAGACACCTTACGTCAAGGACTTGCCGAAGCAGCCTGTGAAGTTGCACGTTCAATTCATTATCGAGGAGCAGGCACAGTTGAATTTCTGGTCGATGGCGATACGCATTTTTATTTCATGGAAATGAATACGCGTTTGCAAGTCGAACATCCCGTCACAGAAATGATAACCGGCTTTGATTTGGTAGCCTGGCAATTAAAGATTGCTGCCAATGAGTCCCTCCCCTGCTCCCAAGAGAATATTTCCGCAAAAGGACACGCCATTGAATGTCGCGTGTATGCAGAAGATCCCCGTCAGGGATTTATGCCATCGATTGGTCAACTGCATTTCTTACAAGAACCCCAGGGTGAAGGCATCCGAGTGGATAGTGGCGTCACAGTCAACTCAAGTATCACCATGCACTATGATCCCATGATCGCCAAACTGATAGCATGGGGAGAAAATCGTGAACAAGCCTTGCAACGTTTACAAAATGCATTAGAAAAATATGCTGTTGGTGGTGTAAAAACCAATCTCTCCTTTTTGCAGGCTATTTGCCAACATCCACGCTTCAGGCAGGCTGATTTAAGTACGGACTTTCTATCTCAGGAAACCATCGATTTGCCAACACCAGATACTGAATTGGCTCTCGTAATGGCTGCAAGTTATGATTATTTATTATTAACACAAAAAGAAAATGATCCTGTTCTTCACGAAACTTTTGCCTGGCAAATGCATTTATCCAGTCATTGGTATCGCCGTTATCTTCTTGACGGTAAGCAAGAAGACATTAAAATTATCCCGCGTGATGAATCGTCTTTTCAATTAATCCTGCAGGACAAAGAATTTAATATACGTGCTAAATTAATTGGAAATCAGCAGATTGCTATTGATGACGGTCAAAAGACACGACTTGCCTTGGTTGAAGATCAAATGCAAACTATTAGTTTTTATTTTAAAGAAGGCCCCGTCGTAATCGAGCGTTTCAGTTGGCAAAGCCTCGATTCTCAGACCGCCAAAAAAGGGCAACTCACGGCTCCCATGCCAGCAACCGTGGTCGCCATTTTAAAAAATATTGGTGATAAGGTGAAGGAAGGCGATAGTTTAATAGTTTTAGAGGCAATGAAAATGGAACATACCATTCATTCGCCACGTGACGGAGTGCTTGCAGAACTATTTTACGACGTTGGCTCACAAGTTAATGAAGGGGCTGAATTATTGGCTCTTAAAGACTGACCAGGGACATCCATGAAGTATCCGAAAAAAGTTACTATAGTTGAAGTAGGACCACGTGATGGATTACAAAATGAATCGTCTTTCGTGCCTACTGAGACCAAAATTGAATTGGTCAATTTATTGAGTCAAAGTGGCTTACGCCACATTGAAGTTACCAGCTTTGTTTCTGCAAAAGCGATTCCACAATTAGCTGACAGTGAGACTGTATTTTTATCCATAGAAAAACCAGAATCGATTCATTTTTCCGCCTTAGTGCCCAATGAGCGCGGTATGCTTAAAGCACTAGATTTGGGTGTAAAAGAAATTGCTGTTTTTACCGCTGCCAGTGAATCCTTTAATCAACGAAATATTAATTGTTCAATTGCTGAAAGTATTACTCGCTTTGAACCGGTGATTGAGATTGCAAAAACAAATAATATTCGCGTAAGAGCCTACATTTCTTGTGTTCTTGGGTGTCCTTATGAGGGACAAATTGCGCCTCAACAAGTTGCACAAGTAACACAGCAATTATTAGCCTTAGAAGTCGATGAAATTTGTTTGGGAGATACCATTGGTGTAGGAACTCCTCGGCAAACCCAAGCAGTTATTGAAGAAGTATTAAAATTCATGCCCCTTTCCCAACTGGCAATGCATTTTCATGATACTTATGGCCAAGCTGTTGCCAATATTTTTGCATCACTCGAATGTGGAGTTGATCGTTTCGACAGCTCTGTAGCAGGCTTAGGCGGCTGTCCTTATGCTCGTGGTGCAACAGGAAATGTTGCCACAGAAGATGTATTGTATTTAATGCATGGTCTTGGCATAGAAACAGGTGTTGATATTTTTAAAATTGTGTCCGCAGGCGACATGATTTGCAAAGCCTTAGGTAAAAAGAATCAATCCCGAGTAGCGAATGCATTATTGGCCAATCAAAACTAATTATTCGTAACAATGCCGTAATCAACTGTTACTTTTGCTTAAATTGCAAATTTATCCCCATATTTCTCCCAATAGACTATTTTTGATCGTAGTTAATAGTGATATCTTAACCGCATTTTTTCTACTGGATTAAATGATGACCGCCAATAAATTAAAAATCGGACTAGTACAAGAGAGATGGAGCGAGAACCCTCAAGAGCATCAAGAGCGCTTGGCTGCAGGAATCTTATCTGCTGCTAATCAGGGTGCGCAAGTCGTTTGTTTACAAGAGCTGACCTTGTCCCCTTATTTTTGCACGCGGCATGATGTCGATGGAACTCCTTATCAAGAGGATATCCAAACTGGTCCTACGGCACAGTTTGTAGGAACTATGGCAAAAAAGGCAAATGTAACTATCACGGCGTCTCTTTTTGAAAAGGCAGGTTTTAATACCGCTGTAGCATTTAATGAGCAAGGCAAACTAATTGCAATCACGCGCAAGCAGCATATCCCGAGTGGTGAAAAATACCATGAAGATTATTATTTTAAACCAGGAGATTCTGATTACCCAGTCCACACTTTAGTAGGTCACAAATTTGGATTACCAACCTGTTATGATCAGTGGTTTCCAGAGTTATCACGAATTTATGGCTTAAAAGGTACTGAAATTCTTGTTTATCCTACGGCTATCGGTGGTGAGCCCACTGCTCCAGGTTTTGATAGTCAACCTATGTGGCAAAAAGTAATGGTTGCTCAAGGTATTATGAGTAACACCTTTGTTGTTGCAGTAAATCGAATTGGTTGCGAAGACGATCTGGAATTTTACGGGAGCAGTTTTATCAGTAGCCCCATGGGAGAAGTTTTAGCGCAAGCACCACGCGATAAACCTGCTGTATTAGTTGCTGAACTGGATTTTAGTCACCGTGACCTTTGGGGTCGTTTATTTCCATTTTCCAGACAGCGCCAGCCTGAAACTTATCAGGAGCTTTTAAAACCTTACAACTCTAGCCTGGAATTTCCCTAATGATTAATAAAGTATTGGCAGAAGACAATTTATACAATATTGCTCACTGGGGTGAGGATTATTTTACAGTTAACTCTCGCGGCAATGTTCAAGTACACAAAAATAAAGAAAGCATCGGCGTAGAACTACAAGCCATTGTGAATGCAGCCAGTCGTGCTGGATTGCAGTTACCTCTGTTAATTCGTTTTACAGATATTCTTCACGATAGAGTAGTAAAACTTAATCAAGCCTTTGAAGAAGCCATTGAAGAAAATGATTACCGTGGAACTTACAAGCTGGTTTATCCCATTAAAGTTAACCAGGAATCGAGTGTTGTCAGGGAACTATTAAAAGCCCCTAAATATTCCGTGGGCCTTGAAGCCGGAAGTAAACCTGAACTCATGGCGGTTATTGGTTTGCTTGGACAAACCCCCTCTACAATCGTTTGCAATGGATATAAAGATAGCTCCTATATTCGCATCGCATTAATTGCTCAACAGATGGGACACGAAGTTTTTATTGTTATTGAAAAACGTTCCGAATTGGAGATTATTCTTAAAGAGTCTGCGCGTTTAAATATAAAACCCAAGATTGGCGTTCGTATTCGCCTCGTTACCAAGGGGGCTGGGAAATGGGAAAACACAGGGGGTGCTAAATCCAAATTTGGTTTAAATGCTGAGCAAGTACTTGATTTGATTAATCAATTAAAAGCCCATAATTCGTTAGATTGTTTGCAACTCATGCATTGCCATTTAGGTTCGCAAATAGCAAATATTCGCGATATTCGCCGCTGTATGCAAGAAGTTGGTCGGTACTATATTGAATTACGTCGCTTGCAAGCGCCTATTACTACAATTGATGTAGGGGGCGGCTTAGGTGTTGATTATGAAGGCACCCATTCCTCTACCGACTGTTCCATGAACTATTCGATAAAAGAATATGCGACTAACATTTTGCTTGCCCTGCGCCCACTTTGCGAAGAAGCAAATCTGCCTGAGCCTAATTTAATCTCTGAATCAGGCCGTGCATTAACGGCCCATCATGCCGTTTTGGTGTCCAACATTACCGATGTTGAAGTTATAAAACGAACACGCGAATTACCTTCTATTCAACCAAATGACTCTCACGTGATTCGCGATATTTGGAATACCTACCAGACAATGGCAGAAAATTCACCCAGTGAAATTTATAACTACGCGGTTTTAGCGTTGGAAGAATCAAATTCCATGTTTAAGCATGGTGCAATTAGTCTTGAGGAAAAAGCCAAGGTTGAGCAGTTTTTTACCGCCATTTGTTTTGTCATTGAACAGCAGTTGGATGAAAGCAATCCTGGAGATAAAGAATTATTAAATACCATTAATGAGCGCATGGCGGCAAAAATATTCTGCAATTTATCTTTTTTTCAATCACTTCCTGATGCCTGGGCTATTGAACAGATTTTTCCAGTGGCACCTATTTCACATCTTCATGAAAAACCAAGCATGCATAGTATTCTTCAGGATTTGACCTGTGATTCAGACGGTACCATTAAAAAATACACCGGCAGTGATGCCATCAATACAACTCTGATGTTACCTCCTTATAATCCACAATCCCCCTATGCAATTGCTTTCTTTTTAGTAGGGGCTTACCAGGAAATTTTGGGGAATTTACATAATTTATTTGGTGATACTAATTCACTAGACGTGAAATTACTTGGCGATGGTCAATTTGAGATAACGGATCTTATCAGTGGTGACACGGTTACAAACGTATTAAATTTCGCTCATTTTGATACAAAAAGGCTGTTATTATCTTATGAAAAGCAATTAATTCATGCGGATTTGCCGAGCGAAAAAATTCAAAGTTATCTCAATGAGCTACGCAGTATTTTCAGCCAACTAACTTATCTTGATAGTAAATAAGGATAATTATGATTACACCTAAAGACGCGGGTTTTAAAATGCCAGCTGAATGGCATTCTCATGCAGCCTGTTGGATGGCTTGGCCTTGCCATCAAGAAACCTGGGCAGCCATTGGGTTTGAACGCGCCAGACGCGCTTACGCGTTGGTAGCAAAAAGCATTGCTAAATATGAACCCGTAATCATGCTGGTAAATCGAGGTGATGAAGATACTGCAAAGCGCTATTGTGGCGAAGACATTCGTATTGTCAGTTTGCCACTCAATGACTCTTGGACAAGAGATACCGGTTGTACTTTTCTAATTAACGATAGCCAGGAATTAGCGGGTGTGGATTGGATTCATAATGCCTGGGGTGGTAACTATGAGGATTGTTCTTTAGATAATCAAATTGCCGCAGCCATGATTGAAAAAACTCATGCTCGCCATTTCAAAGCGCCTTTAGTGATGGAAGGGGGCTCTTTTCATGTGGATGGCGAAGGAACTGTGCTGACCACTCGTGAATGTTTACTTAATGTCAATCGTAATCCTCAGTTATCCCAAGTCGAGATTGAAAATTATCTTCATAATTATCTCAACACAGAAAAAGTTATTTGGTTAAACAAAGGGTTACTCGGTGATGAAACAGATGGGCACATTGATGAAATCGCTTGTTTCATCGCCCCAGGCAAAGTACTCGCTTTGATTACGCATGATAAAGAAGATGCTAACTACGAAACTTTGCATGAAAATCTCGAGCTATTAAAAACAGCAACAGACGCCAAAGGCAGAAAGCTTGAAGTATTTACTGTCGAACAACCTCCAGCGACTTATATGGATGGCGAGAGGCTCACCTTGTCGTACATCAATTTTTATTTGGCGAATAAGGGAATCGTCATGCCCGCTTTTGGTCACCCTAAATATGATAAAGCAGCGTATGATTTGTTTATCAAACTTTTCCCGAACTATCATATTTCGCAAATCGATGCGATTGATGTTTTTGCAGGTGGTGGTGGTATTCACTGTATTACCCAGCAACAACCCTTGATTTAAACTAAAATTTGAAGACTCCTGGATTAATTTAAAATTCGTGCTTTTAAGGAAAATAAGATGGACACACTGGTATGGCAGCCTAATGAACCCAAATTGACAAGAATGTGGGAATTTATGAATTTTGCAGGAGAAAAATATCAACAAACATTTACTCAATATCAACAACTCTATGATTGGTCAATCAAAGAACCGGCACAATTTTGGGAAACAATTTGCGAGTATTTTAAAGTTACTTTTGATACACCTGCGACCGAAGTACTCAATAATTATGATCTTATGATCAACGCCAACTGGTTTTCGGGGGCAACCTTTAATTTTGCGGAAAAACTGTTAAGCCGTCACGATGACCACCCAGCCATAGTAAGTGTGCTTGAGAATGGTGAGCGACATGTTCTTACTTATAAGCAATTACATCAGGAAGTTGCGGCCGTTGCCGCTGGATTGAAAGAAGCAGGTATTGTTGCAGGAGATCGAGTTGCGGCCATTATGCCCAATGTCTCATTCACCATCATTGCCATGCTTGCCACAACCTCCTTAGGCGCCATTTGGTCCTCCTGCTCTCCTGACTTTGGTGCTCAAGCGGCGATTGATAGACTTGGACAAATTGAACCCAAAGTGCTTTTTGCATGCGATGGCCATTTTTATATGGGTAAGCAACATGATGCAGCAGCGAAAGTGATTGAAGTAGCCAAAGCAATACCGACTTTAAAGAAAGTGGTTATTTGCCCCATTACTAAGAGTAAACAAAATTTAACTACCATACCCCATGCAACCACTTGGCAGCAATTTGCAAGGCCTGGAACACGCTGCGAATTTAAAAGCGTGCCTTTTGCACATCCGATTTATATTTTGTTTTCTTCGGGCACAACTGGTAAACCGAAATGTATTGTGCACGGTGCTGGCGGGACTTTATTACAACACTTGAAAGAATTGGGTTTACACACCGATATTCGCCCACATGATAATTTGTTCTACTACACGACTTGTGGCTGGATGATGTGGAATTGGATGGTCACCACTTTGGCTTTAGGCGCGACACTCACAGTTTACGATGGCGCCCCCACGCATCCCGATGCGAATCGATTATTTAAGCTAATTGATGATGAAAAAATAACTGTATTTGGCACTAGTGCAAAATTTATCTCTAGTGTAGAAAAAGCCGGAGCCAGCCCGCGCCATCAATTTTCGCTAAAAAGTTTACGAGCCATTTTGTCAACTGGCTCTCCTCTTCTGCCCAAAAATTATGACTTTGTTTATGAGCAAATTAAGCCAGACTTGCAGCTAAGCTCTATTTCAGGGGGTACTGATATCGTGTCTTGCTTTGCTTTAGGCAATCCAATACTTCCTGTTTATCGAGGCGAGCTTCAATGCCTCGGTCTTGGCATGGCTGTGAATGTGTTTAATGAGCAAGGCGAACCTATCCGTGAGGAACGAGGTGAGCTTGTGTGTACAAAACCCTTTCCATCGATGCCAGTTTACTTCTGGAACGATGCTGACAAGAAAAAATATAAGCATGCCTATTTTGAGCGTTTTGATAACATCTGGGCGCATGGTGATTATGCTGAAATTACAAGACACAATGGACTGATTATTTATGGTCGTTCTGATGCTGTTCTAAATCCAGGAGGAGTTCGTATTGGTACAGCAGAAATTTATCGGCAAGTAGAAAAAATTCCAGAGGTTCTTGATAGTGTTGTTATTGGACAAGACTGGCAAGATGATGTACGCGTTATCTTGTTTGTGAAGTTGCGCGAAGGCATTGCGCTTGATGAAACGATTGAAGATAACATTCGCAAAGTTATTCGCCACAATGCATCACCACGTCACGTACCAGCAAAGATTTTGCAAGTCGCAGATATCCCAAGAACGATTAGTGGCAAAGTTGTCGAAATTGCAGTACGCCAGATTGTACATGGTGAAACGATAAATAACATTCAATCTTTGGCTAATCCTGAAGCGTTAGATTTTTTTAAAAATCGCCACGAACTCAATGATTAATGTAACTTAGTTTGTTGGGTTAACGACCCAACAAACTAGTATAAAGAGCAGGATTATGAGGATTGAGGAGCCATTCTCGCAACAGGTGTCTCTTCAATATCGCTTTGCATTTCCATTCTCTCTTCAGGTCTAAGCATAGTTCGTATCTGCTTGCAAAATATTGCTTCCTTATAACTGTCATTTTGCGGATTAACAAATCTATAAATGCTTAAGATATAATTGATGCTGTTATCATCAAGATTACTCAATTTAAACCCTGTATTTAATTTTACAAAACATCGATTAATAAACTGAACAGCAACATATTCTTTATCATCTTTGAATTGATTATATAAATGTTCAATGATGAGTTTTTTATCCTGCAACATTGCTGCTTTATAACCAGGGAACTCTTTGAAATTATCATTTGCTATTTTCACAATATCCGAGAAAGGCATGGAATGAAGCTGATGAATCGTTTCAAAAATTTCGCATTTTATATGTTGTGATTGTAGAAACTGTCCAGGGAGCGGCGGTTCAACATATTGAGCTTGAGGATTATCAAGAATTGGTTTAGCTAAACTACTATATTGTTGAAAGACAGCATTAATTACATCAAAGGGATTTTTGAAATTTAGCCAATCACTGTCTTCTTTAGTTTTTGAATTTGAGGGCACTGAACTTTCCAAATCTTGATAATCGACATCTGGACCTCGATTATCAGTGTTTTGTTCCTCTATGCATTTATCCTTGGGATCTTCTAGATATCCTGTATCCTCTGCGTTTTTCGCAATGCCCTCTAATTCGTCTTTGCAGTCTTCATCTTCAAAAAGTATAAACTGAATAAGACATTGGCCAAAATCAATTAAGGTAATTTGAAGGTGTGTATCACATTCCACCACGCCCCAATTAGTATATCCTCTATCTCCTCGACCAAGAACTGTTAATAAAACAGCGCATGCACCGAGTCCCCGTACGGGTTTCGTGGCTCCTTGCGGAAGTACCACATCTCCTTCGGAATTAATTTTATACCCCAGGATTGTTTGTGCACTATGGTTGTAAGATGCCTTCCAGGTTTTGAAATGTTCCATAAAATCTGATCCAATGAACAATTCATTCAAATCTTTTCCATGGTATCGATTATATTTGGAGGTGCAACCAGGATTAATAGTACGTATTAAGTCTCCACAAAACATCTCTCTTGAGATCGCGAATAATTCTTCATTAACTTCAATTTCATCAGCGTATACGCTTTCATAGAAAGATTCATTACCAAGAACATCCCCTACCTTTATCAGTGCTCTTTTTGTACCATTCTCTTTTTTAGCTATACAAACAACTGAATTACCTTTAGGTCCATCTGAAACACGGGTAAAAAGCGTTGTCTTTTGTGGGTTTTTTTTAGATATTTTGAAAAAATACAAGATTCACCTTTATTGTTAGAGATTAATAATACTCCATTTAAAGTTATCCATTTTTAGCCATTTTTGCTTGGCGCGCAGCATAGCAAAATTTTTAATATCGTCAAGGTCAAAAAGTTACCAACAACTTTATTTCACTGAATCCCCAGGCCTAAATTTTTAATGCCTTAATTTTTTATTAAAACATCTATGTTAGACTCCAAATCTCTCGTTTATGCTAGGAACATGATGTGGTATCACACAATTCTTAAATCTTTAACAACAAAGGTTAATTATGAAGAAAGACACAATACCCACCTATTTTTAACAGTGTTCATTGAGTATTTGGATAATCTTCATCAACCACAACAGGTAGGTTCCCAACCATTCTTAAAGGATCTCTATAAATTAATCGATAGATGTATTCGCAGTAAGCAAAAGGTTTCCACAGAATCCGTCTGCAAGCTTTTGGATTTTCATTTTAAAAGACGAGAACCTCTTACAGTTTCATCGTTTACTAGTATGATGAATGAAATCTTTCTGAAGAAAGGCCCTCATTGTGCGAAGTTTATTCAGAATATCCTGGATAATAAATATGAGGCCAGAGCCCCACTCCCATTCGAGCTAGTCCTAGGTTTGGTTCAGCACATGTTTGCCAAGTATGAATCTTGTGATGATAACTCGGTTAATTTTACTAGTTTTACCCAAGATTTGTTCAGCCTTGGGCTAATTTATAGCAAATCCGCCCAAGACGAATTCCGCATAGATAACTCTGATTTTTATGAATTTTTCAGTTCACCACTTAGGCTGAGAACTCTTGAAGTGCTTCTCAAACAAGTTACTAATAAGACACGAATACCATTGCTTTCTCAACAAGATATCGAGCAGGTCAAAAAGAAGATAAGTCAACTTGAGCGGTTTACATTAGAAGCATTAAGTTTTTCGACAGAAATTAATTTTAACTTTTTATTGGAAGTGATTAAACGCCATCAATCCCCTCAACTTATTCAGGAAATGATGCAGTTTTTTAGATTATCGCAATTAAGTCCCTTTCCTTATATCGTCAAACAAAATGATCATTTCGTAAAATTTATTCTAGCTATACAGCGACTTCAATACCCAACAGAAGCTCAAAATTCGCATAGTTTCTTTAGTATGAAGATTCATTCCAGTGCAGTAACTCTTCAACCTTCATCATTAAAATATTCAGCGTTTACTGGCTTTGATTTGTTTGCGCATACTCGCGCTGAACTGCTACAAAGGAAGGATAATGGACCGGAAACGGTCAAAGAACTAAGCGTTTAATAAAAAGGCCAGATAATCTGGCCCTTTTTATTTATTTTGGAGTATTTTCTGACGTAATCTGCAATTCTTCGTCGGTTGATGAGGGATGACTCCCTTCCGTAAAAAATCGATCTCGTCCATAACCCGATTTTCTGGAAGAGTCATTGTCCTCAGCAACGTTAGATTGCTTTTCTGTCGTACTAGGAGATGCAACTTTAACATTTTGCTTTTCTTTTGCAGAAGCATCAGCGGCAGCTAGAACAATTCGAGCTGATTCAGCCACTACAAAAGTACGATAAAGTTTGGTCAATTGTGTGAGAACATAAGTATCTGCTTCCTCTCTATCTTTAGAGAGACCGAAAGGATTAATATTTTTCTTAAACAGAATAGCGTATTCCTTTTGCTGCTCTAAATAAGCAGCCTGTTCTTCCTCAATATCTGGCAATTTCCCTTGAAAGGCGG
The DNA here is from genome assembly GCF_000953655.1 of Legionella hackeliae. Taxonomy (NCBI): domain Bacteria; kingdom Pseudomonadati; phylum Pseudomonadota; class Gammaproteobacteria; order Legionellales; family Legionellaceae; genus Legionella; species Legionella hackeliae. Next base: position 774,665 of record NZ_LN681225.1, on the reverse strand, counting down.
ACAAATGAGCTTGTAATAAATGTTTTTGTTTCTTTTGATCATCGGCTGCTGCTAAATAATCTTTGTCCTCTTCTTTGAATCGTTTTTCTTCTTTCGCAATTAATTTAGCCCTATGCTTAAGCTGCACTTCCAATTCCACTTCCCATGGCTGCTGGCTTTTCAAAACTTTCTCAAGGAAAGTGATTTGTGCTTGATAACCTGACGAAATATCTGCATCACTTTTGCGAAACTTATCAATTCTTGCGAGTTGTCCCAAAATGTTATCTAACACTTTCCCTTGTTTTTTACGAAGAGAGTCACTGAGATAATGCAAAGGAATATCTTTATATTTTCCATACTCATCATCTATTTCTGTTTTGTAATGGCCCTCATCTGTGGCACGACTAGCATAAACACGAAGCGATTGAATTATATTCTCTACACTACGCTTTTCTCTACTAAAATGAGTAAATTCTGAGAGTGTTCCTTCTTCAAATCGCTTAAGGAGTGGAAGATAGCTTGCTTTATGCTCAGATAATTTGGTAATTGAATCTTTAAAGGGTTGGAGCCGTTTTTCGAATTGCTCTTTAGACTCTTGTGCAGCCTTTTCAGTATCTGTGCCAATTAAACGACTTAACCAGGCATCTTGCCCTATGAACAAACTTAATAATTCAGGTTCAATAGACACTAACTCTTTAAGGTGATGTCGCTTAATAAAGGAAGGAAGTTTTTTCCCAACTTTGTTTAACTTTATAACATTCGTTTCTAATTCCACTAGGGGATTAAAAACTTTTTGAGCAAACTCAACGAGAATTTTTTTATCATCCCCAAATGACACTATTTTTTTGAGGTCCGATTTCTTGTTGTTAAAATCTTGCTCATACTTCGTGAAAGGGTCAATTACTATCGCTCCACTCTCCATAGAGCTCTTTGGCAGTGAACCTTCCGGAGGTAAACTTTCTGGGTTTGAACCTTGGGCTGGATCATTTTTGTTTGAAACATCTCTAGATTTACTAGCTTCTAGAAAATCTTTCATTTCTTTAATTGCTCTTACCCTATTTAGTATGTCACGAAAATCCTTACGAATTTGCGCGATTTTTGCTTCATACTCGGCTTCTAAGGTTTTAAAAGCACTTACAGGCTTAACTTCTTGGCTCATAACGGCTCACTTACAATCTCAACTGGGAGGATTTTGATAAAATATATCTCTAATTGGAAAATATATCACTACTTTATTAAGTGAAGATTAAGGACTGTGAGTTTTATGCAAAGATTGATTGCTCACACACTGTCTAAATGTAAAAAATAATCGAACTAAAAATTTAAGCTAAGAGTTTTCTTCAATCGAAAGTTCGTGTATCATGTACCCTGCGCCGATTTGAAATTCAGCTTGCGGGCGCTCAATAGCAACTCTATTGTAAATACGGCTAAAGCGGGTTCTCTTCCTTCTTTACCCTGCACGCTGTAACTGTCAGGTAAAATCATGATTGAATTAAATGGATTAAATAAATCCTATGCGAATACTATTGCTTTGCGCAACGTTAACTTATTTGTGCAAGAAGGCGAGATTTTTGGCATTATTGGTAGAAGTGGAGCGGGTAAATCCACCTTGCTACGCTCTGTCAATTTATTAGAACAACCAGACAGTGGTGAAGTTGTTATTGATAACGAAGACTTAACCACCCTCTCTGCCAGGCAATTGCGAATTGCACGCCATAAGATGGCGATGATTTTTCAGCATTTTAACCTCTTGAGTTCAAAAACCGTTTACGAAAATATTGCGCTCCCAATGCGGATTCAAGGAATGTCCGAAGCAGTTATTAAAAGCAGGATTGAGGAACTTTTACCTTTAGTGGAACTTGAAGAAAAAATAAATTTTTATCCTGATCAACTAAGCGGTGGTCAAAAACAACGGGTGGCTATCGCGCGAGCGCTTAGTTGTTCCCCTAAAATTTTGCTTTGTGATGAGGCCACGTCTGCACTAGACCCCGAAACAACAAACTCCATTTTAGAACTCTTGAAAAAAATCAATAGCCTCTATGGGATAACGATTGTTTTGATTACCCATGAAATGGAAGTCGTAAAACGTATTTGCCATCGTCTGGCAGTGATGGAGGCAGGAGCCATCATTGAAACAACTGCATTAGCAAGTGTATTCAATAACAAAGATAGTCAAGCTCGCAGTATGCTTTACGCACAATTAAGTCCTGAGCTTCCGGTATGTCTACGTAATTCCCTGTCCAATACCCCGAACAATAAACCCTTGTTACGTTTATTTTTCCAGGGAGATAACGCTACTGTGCCATTCATTAGCCAAACCAGCCGCGAATTAAATCTGGACATTAATATTTTATTGGCCAATATTGATCGTTTTGATAGGGTCACTTGCGGTGTCTTAGTCGTTGAATTAATTGCGGATAAAAACTTATTAGATTTATTTATCAAGCGCTGCGAAGCGTCCAATTTAACTGTGGAGATTTTAGGGTATGTCACTGACAATGCTTTATGATTTATTAATAGCCAGTGGCGAAACTCTATACATGGTGCTCGTCAGCACCTTCTTCGCTGTTTTGCTGGGCTTACCATTAGGAACTCTTCTTTTTAGTAGTACTAAAATTAAGCCGCATGCCTTTTTAAATCGTTTTATTTCAGGATTTATTAATTTCAGCCGTTCTATTCCTTTTATCATCCTCTTGGTTGCACTAATTCCATTTACCCGGTTATTAGTGGGAACATCCATCGGTATACATGCGGCCATGGTGCCACTAACATTAGGAGCCACCCCTTTTTTTGCCCGGTTAGTAGATAACATTTATCAAAATGTGCCCAATGGATTAATTGAAGCCGGCTTCTCAATGGGTACAAATACCTGGCAAATGATTCGCTTTATTTTATTCCCTGAAGCTTTCCCTGCGTTAATTCAGGCGACTACAGTTACAGCAATTACACTGGTAAATTATTCGGCAATGGCAGGTACAGTCGGTGGCGGAGGCTTGGGCGATTTAGCAATTCGCTATGGCTATCAGCGCTTCAATATTGGAATCATGCTAGCCACTGTCGTGATATTGGTTGTCATTGTGCAATTGTTGCAAATGGGAGGCGACCGTTTGGCACGGCGCTTTTCGCATAATTAAGTCATTTTGAAGTAAATTGATTACGAGGAGAAAGAGTTAATGCGTATTTTAAGCCTGTTCGTCTTGATAGTTGGTTTAGTTGCCTGCAATAAACCCTCCCCGAATGCATTAAACATTGGCACCATAGCAGGTCCTGAAACTGAATTAGTAGAAGTTGCCAAGGATGTTGCTTTAAAAGAGTTTGATCTTGAAATCAAAATTGTTGAATTTAATGATTATAATTTACCGAATGAAGCGTTAGACGATGGTAGTCTCGATGCCAATGTTTATCAGCATCTACCTTATCTACAAGCTGCTATGAAAGCACATGGTTATAATTTGGAAGTAATAGGAAAGACCTTTGTTTATCCAGCGGGTATTTATTCGAACAAGGTTAAATCGTTAAAACAATTGAAGAATAAAGCAATTATTGCAATCCCAAATGATCCCAGTAATGAGGCACGTGCCCTATTACTCTTGCAAAAAGCAGGATTGATTACTCTAAAAAAAGCTGACACGACATCAGTGTCCGATATCGCGACCAACCCTAAACAACTGGTCATTAAAGAGCTTGATGCCGCGCAATTGCCTCGAGTTTTAACGGATGTTGATGCAGCAGTCATCAACACGACTTTTGCAATTCCTGCAGGACTTAGCCCTTCTCGAGATGCGATTTATAAAGAAGGTAAAGACTCCCCCTATGCAAACTTAATTGTAATTCGCCGAGATAGCATTAAAAAGCCTCAGCTTGAACAATTTGTTAAAGCAATGAACTCACCTGAAGTAAAAGCAAAAGCAAAAGAGCTTTTTGGGGATGCAGCCCTTCCAGCCTGGCAGTAATTTAAACGCCAAAAACCCGGAAGTCTGCTTGGTTTGCATCCGGGTTTTTTTCAGAACATTTCCTGCAAAAAAACACTGGCTTAAAGACTTAAAAAGCTTAATTCTAAGTTAAGAAATTAATGTTATACTGTTTTTATTAGAAGTTCTTACAGGAATTAACATGGGGCTTTTTAACTATCCACTATTTAGACTTCTTAGTACCACCAAAGACCTCGATAAATATTTCAGTCCTTCCAAACGAAAAGAATTTATTGAGCAGTATTTGCAAAGTATTCACCTTTCTCAAGGTGTCTCAGGGACTGAGAGTTTTAATACCTATCAGAAAACACGTGATAAAGGGTTAACTGATCTTCTTAAATTTCAGGTAGATACCGGTAAGAAAGACGATAAAAAACAACCGATTACAGCACCTGCTCTAGGGGATAACTGGAAGAGATTGCAAGAGAGCAACCATGCCAATACACCTGATGTTAAAAATGCAATTAAAACGGCATTGCAAGATACGCCCACACTGACAACAGCACTTGAGCGTTTTAATAACGACATGGAGATGCTCAACCAAAGGCTAAAAAATCCTCCTGTCACAGGCACTCCTCAGGAAATTCAGGAATACAATAAATTAATTAAGAATCTCCCGGGAATACTTCATGCCTCCAAGGTAGAAGCAATGGATGCCATTAAGGCTCATCAAGCTGAAGCCAAGCAAAATTTGATGGACTTAAAAACCGATGTGAATTTTAGAACTCATCTACAAAATGTAATGGGTTTAACTGGTGACGACGAAATTGATAATGCAATTGATGAACTGATTGACGCATCCGATAAATCACATGCTGCAAAACTGAAAGAATTTGAAAGCGGTGTTAACGATAGTATTTCAATGACTCATCAAGCAATACAACGCGAGCATGATCGTATTGCCTATATTGGTGCTATGCGCACCCTCAATAACAAAGAGTTTCAGAAAGCTATTGATGAACTTGCTACCCAAAACTTGAAGAAAATGGGTATAAAGCAACCCGGCGTAATAATGAGCAGTAATCCTGACACCGGTAGCGTTAACTTAAAAAATATGCGTGTTGAGGATCTATCTGTACTAAAAACAATTACAGGAAGAGACATTGTTAAAGCCCCAGACGGTAGTTTTAATGTGCAACTTCCTAAATTCGGTTTCATTTATTACAACAGTCGCCATCAACAGGTAGATTATGATCTTCAAAGTCTCGCAGAAGCCGTAAGAGCCTGTGGTCATGATACCGTTACTATTAATGTTAATTATGAAAAAGACCCTTTAGAAGCAGAAGAATACGCAAGAAAAATGTATGAAGCCTGCATCAATGCTGGTTTTGAACCTGACAAAATATCCATCAAAGTCAACGGTGCCGACAGAAAATTGACTAGTTCCAGTCACAAAGAAGGTGAGCCTGGTGGATTGTTTGATAAAGACCCTACTCGTCTTCAACGAACAGAAAGAATCGCAAAAAATTTGAAGGCAGAACGAGAAGAAAGCGCCAAAGCTCCTGCAACTACAGATCTTGCAAAGTATAAAAAAGAATTGAATACATTACGTGAAACACCCATACCTGATATCCCAGAACCCGATGCTCAACCACAACACACCCCTCCCTAAAAAAGCAACTTGCCAGAATTCCACTGTTTTTAACATTGGAATTCTGTTATTTTTCTATAAAGGGTCATATGATCACGGATTAACTTGCTGCAAGGAGGAATTGCAATGACCATACAACGCTTTGATGATTTCGACACGGACATGGAAGAAACTATCGCCTCACAAGACATTACCGAATCGGGGTTAACTACAAAACTTGAACGCCGCAGACGAATTGAAGAGCTTTTTGAAGAAAAGCGTCTTCGTGATGAATTGAATGAGTTTGATTTTATTTAATCATCGAGAACTGGATTACCCCTTTCTCCTGGAGCCTCGGACAAGCCGAGGCACGTAGAGAATAGGCCTCTAATCTCTGCTTACCCGCCGCAATCGCTATACTTTTGAACTAAACAAAGCCAGGTACGTAGAGAATGGGACTCTAGTTTCTCCGTTTAACTGCAGCACTTGCTATATTTTTTACCAGGACAATCGGGACCTAGTGAATGGACCTCTAACCTCTGCATTTACCCGCCGCAATCGCTATACTTCTGAACCAAAAAAACCCGGACATGTAGAGAATGGGGACTTAGTTTCTGCGTTTAACCACAGCAATTGACACATTTTTAACAGGACAAACGGAACATAGGGAATGGGACTCTACCTTCTAGCTCACTCATTACCTAGATTGGAAAATTTGACCTAAACTAAACCTCCTCCTCTCTACGTGCCTCGGCTTGTCCGAGGCATCCAGATTAATCTCTACCAGGAAAGTAAATATCAAAGCGTACTGTTTTGCCCGCTATAGTCGTGTCAGGTTTTTCTAACGCTGGTGAATGTTGTGGCCATTTGACAACAACTCTTTTCATTACTCTAGTCTTGGCCAATTGAATTAATTCTTCGGTCTTATCGTCTCGCGCAATCAATTGCTGCAATACCTGCATGTCTTTTTTTACCAACGCAGATTTTTGTCGTTCAGGATGCATCGGATCGATATAAATCACATCGGGGTAATCTTGTTGTGATAACTCATGCAGATAATTGAATGCATCGACATGATACAATTTAAGTTGCAAAATTTTTCTGGTATGCGCATCACGACGCATTAAAGCGTCATTCAATAACGCCGCTAAAATAGGCTGACGCTCTAACATGATTACCCGCGCTCCAAAACTGGCTAGCACTGCTGCATCACGCCCCCATCCTGCTGTAGCATCGATAATGCGAACACCAGGTCCAGGTTTACAAGCACGAATTAATCCCTGCTTTTTCCCTGCATCACGACGCTTCTGCCAGGTTGAGGCAGTAAAGTCAGCGTTTAAAGGTAAGAAATCACCCATTTTTAAAACAAGTTTATCGGCGGTAACAACCAATTGTTGTTCGGCTTGATTATTAATTTTTAACTGCAACGATTGGGCAAGTTCCTCTGCTTGGATTCTTTGCTCCTCGCCTTCATAACCAATTGCAATTTCATTCGTCATGTTTTAGCCAATAAAAAATCTACATATTCAATCAATGAGGAATACACCGGTACATGGGCATAATCTTGCAAGCCAACACGATCAGTCATCGGGGAAAGCACCATTATAGGAGTTGCCCCTGCCGCTTCAGCGGCTTGAATATCAGAAACCCTGTCACCTACAAAAGGAACATCACTTAAGGAACAATTCAAACGCCGCGCAAGTGCCTTTAGCATCCCAGGTTGCGGTTTGCGACAAACACATCCTGCATTAGGCATATGAATACAGTATTCTATTGCAGCGATTTCTCCCCCATCAGCCTGCACCTCCTGGATTAATTTATGATGAATAATTGCTAATTCTTCTTCAGTATAATAACCGCGAGAAACCCCTGATTGATTGGTCGCGACACCAATACGATAACCTGCTCTAGTTAGTCGAGCAATCGCATCAATGCTGCCTGGCAAAAAGATAAATTCTTCGGCTGATTTGATATAATGCAGTGAGTCCTGATTAATTACTCCATCCCTATCTAGAAGAATGACTTTATTCATGGATTCAACTGCAACAAAGAAATATCAGCAACTCCCTGCAACAAAGCTTGTAACCGAGCTAACAACTGTAACCGATTTTTTTTGATAGCTTGATTTTCAACCATGACCATGACGTGCTCAAAAAATGCGTCAACGGGTTCTCGCAAACTAGCAAGTTGGGTCAGTATATTTTTATAATCTGCAGCAATATAAAGTGGCTCTACTCTCTTCTCCATATCGCGCAAATGTGTAAAAAGTGACCTCTCAGCGCCTTCTTCCAATAGGTTTTCATCAATGGACATAGCTAGTGATTGATCTGCTTGTTGCAACAAATTATTAACTCGCTTACAAGCAGCAGAAAGCACCGTGGCCTCTGGTAATACAACAAACTCTGCTAATGCCACAATACGTTTGTCAAAATCAAAAAGCCAATTCTCTTGTCGTGCACGTACTGCATGGAATAAATCCACACTTATATTTTGACTATGGTAGTGAGATTGCATGCGCTCCAAAATAAACGGTTGAATCTCAGCAATAGAAGCTGCATCTATTGATACTTTATTGCCATAAATTTTAACCGTTTCTGCGATCAACATTGCAAGATTAAGTTTTGCTGGTGTTGAAATTAAAAGACGGGCAATAGCCAGGGCATGACGGCGTAATTTAAAAGGATCTTTAACACCAGAAGGCTTCTGTCCAATCGCAAAAATACCAACCAGAGTATCTAATCTGTCTGCTAAAGATATTGCGACACCTAAAGGCGACGAAGGCAAATTATCCGCTGCGAAACGCGGCATATATTGCTCATTTAAAGCAACCGCAACTTCATTCGCTTCCCCATCATGACGCGCATAATAATAGCCCATGAGACCTTGTAGCTCCGGGAACTCACCTACCATGCCAGTCATTAAATCGCATTTCGATAATTGAGCGGCACGAGTTGCTTGTTGTTTGTCCAAATGAAGTGAATCACTGAGCACTTTCATTAATTCTTCAATGCGTGCCGCTTTTTCACGTAACGTACCTAATTTAGCCTGGAAGACAACTTTTTCAGTAGCTGCAATACGCTGACTTAATGGTTCTTTCTGATCTTGATGGAAGAAGAATGCTGCATCACTTAAACGTGCCCGCATAACCTTCTCATTTCCTAATACCACTTGTGACGGTTGAGAGCTTGAAATATTTGCTACCGTAATAAAGTGAGGTAATAGTTGTCCTGATTTATCCTGTAAGGCAAAGCATTTCTGATGGGATTGCATCGAGGCTATTAATGCTTCCGACGGCACCTTGAGAAATTCTTTCTCAAAATCAGCAAGAAGAGCTTGTGGCCATTCAACAATAGACGTTACTTCATCCAGTAAACTTTCTGGCATCACAGCCTTTGCGCTGTAATTTTCTGCAAGTTGTTGCACTTGTTTTACAATCATAGCTCTACGCGCTGCAAAATCAGTAATCACAAAGGCTTGTTGCAGTAACGACTCATAGTCTTTAGGTGCCGTTATTTCAATTGCTTGCGGATGATGAAAACGATGACCGTAGGTCTTACGTCCTGTTTCTACTCCCAGAATATTGGTTTTGATAACTTCATTACCGTATAACAATACTGCCCAGTGTACTGGTCGAGCAAATTCAGCATCACCATCCCCCCAACGCATAGGTTTTGGGATAGGTAAATTAGCAATGGCCTGATGAACCAATTCCGGCATCAGATCTTTCGTTTTCGCGCCTTCGCTGGTAGATTCATACGCCAACCATTCGCCTTTATCAGTTTTACTGACTGAAAGCGCTTCCACCTCCACCCCACAAGATTTTGCAAATCCAAGTAAAGCAGGTGTAGGTTGTCCATCGGGGGCATAAGCCGCAGCTACAGCGGGCCCGCGTCGAGATACAGTCTGACTTGGTTGCTCTTCTTGCAATTGTGTAATTAGCACAGCTAATCGTCTTGGGGTAGCAAAAGAGTGCACTTTCCCATAGCTAATTTGGGCCTTTTCAAGCGCTTGAAGAAGATTGGCCGTCAAAGCCTCTGTTAGGGGCCAAACAGCACCTGAAGGAAGTTCTTCACATCCTAGTTCAAATAAAAAATCATTGACCATTGCACACCTTTAGCATAGGAAAACCCAGCGCTTCACGCGCATCATAATAAGCCTGAGCCACCGATCTTGATAAATGACGTACTCTAAGAATATAGCGTTGACGTTCGGTGACGGAAATAGCGCGTCTTGCATCTAACAAATTAAACGCATGTGAAGCTTTCATAACCATTTCATAAGCCGGCAAAGGCAGGTTAAGTGCCACTAATTTTTGCGCCTCTACCTCATAATAATCAAATTGCTTAAATAAGGCATCGACATTGGCATGTTCAAAATTGTAAGCAGACATTTCAACTTCGTTTTGGTGAAATACATCGCCATAAGTGACAATGCCATTAGCCGTTTTACTCCAGGGCAATTCAAACAAATTATCAACGCCTAAAACATACATTGAGATACGCTCAAGACCATAGGTCAATTCACCAGTAACTGGCTTACAAGTTAATCCACCAACTTGTTGGAAATAGGTAAATTGAGATACTTCCATCCCATTTTGCCAAACTTCCCATCCTAATCCCCAGGCACCAAGTGTGGGTGACTCCCAGTTGTCTTCAACAAAACGGATGTCATCAGCCAGCGGGTCGACGCCTAAGGCACGCAACGAATCAAGATATTTTTCCTGAATATCCAAGGGAGAGGGCTTTAATACAACCTGGAATTGATAATAATGTTGGACGCGATTTGGATTCTCACCGTAACGACCATCTGTAGGGCGACGAGAAGGTTGCACATAGGCAGCAGACCAAGGTTCAGGACCGATCGCTCGCAAAAATGTAGCAGGGTGAAATGTTCCCGCGCCTACTTCCATATCCAAAGGCTGCAGCACTACACAACCCTGGTCAGCCCAAAACTGCTGCAATGTTAAAATAATTTCTTGAAACGTGCTTGGTTTTGTCATAGTAATCTCAATACTGCCAGATGCCCGATAGTAACATTTTTTTGGCGTAGTTAAAGAGGAAAAATATTATTTCTATACAGTATAACCCGTATGGCGCCAGGCCTGTATCTTTTATTGCAATAGCATGACGAGAACGAAGTGACATTAACTCGGAAGGAACTATACATCAGTGACAAGCAGGTAATCCAAATCGGATCACCTGCTTGATGACTATTTAATTGCTAGTAGACGCCTTTTTAATAAGCTCTTGCAATGATTCTTCACTTGCAGCACCTGGAATAAATGAAGGTGTACTACCCTCTTTTAAATGTCCAGCAGGTGTAGCTGCAACGATAAAGGCAGGAGTACCCATTAAGTGTAGTTTTTCCGCCAATTCTCGATTTGCATTCAAAGCATCAGTCACTTTTTTGCTTTCCATATCGGTTTTTAGTTTTGTTGTGTCCAAACCAATAGATTTTGCGGTGTCCATGATAATTTTTTCATTGAGACGCTGATCTTGCTTAATTAAAGCGTCATGCATTTCTTTATACTTACCTTGCATAGCTGCGGCAAGCGCGGCACGAGAAGCCATATCAGAACTTTTACCGAAAATAGGAAACTCTTTAAATACCACTCTTAAGTTGTTATCTTTTTTAATTAATTCGCTGATAACAGGTGCCATTTTTTTGCAATGAATACACTGGTAATCAAAAAACTCCACTAAAGTAACATTACCTTTTGGGTTACCGAGTACAGTCAGGTCGTCATTGAGCAATTGGTTAGCATTATCTTTAATGGCAGCCTGAGCTTGCTCTTGCATGGCTTGTTGTTGTTTTTGTTGTAAGGCTTGAGAAGCTTCCAGTAAGACTTCTGGGTTATTCACCAGATAATCATGAATGATTTTTTCGATTTCTTTTTTTTGTGTTGCAGACATTGAATCTGATTTAGTAGTGTCTGCTGCACCAGCAGCAATAGCTAGTGGTGATGTCATAACTGTTGCCAAAACCCCAGCTGTTAACAGATTTGTAAATTTCACACCCTTCCCCTTGTTATAAATTAACATCATATTTAACGAACCATTGCTGGATCTGTCCTTTATTTACAGCGTTTATAAAATGGTCTAAAGACCCTAAAATTTTCGCACACAGAAACGTAGCACCTGCGTGTACTAAATTCAATATTTAGACGCAGTAATTACTTAAAAAGGTGCGTAATCCTCAACAGGTGTTAAATTAGCGTAGGCTAATACCAGCCATTTGGAACCGTGATCAGCAAATTTTACTTGCACTCTTGTGTGGGCACCACTTCCTTCAACAGCTAAGACGACACCTTGACCAAATTTAGGATGACTAACATTTTGCCCAAGTTTCAACCCAACTTCTTCGGCGGCAACAGTTGACAGATTTTTCGGAGAAAGTGGGGCTTGAAAACGCGCCTTCACTCGTACCTCGTCTAATAATTCCTCAGGTAGCTCTCGTAAGAAACGAGAGGGACGATGGTACTCTTCACGGCCATATTGTCGACGAACTTCAGCATGAGATATCACCAGCTTTTCCATTGCTCGCGTCATTCCAACATAGCAAAGTCTGCGTTCCTCTTCCAGTCGACCAGGTTCTTCCAAACTTTGTTTGCCTGGAAACACCCCCTCTTCCATACCGACCAAAAAGACTAATGGGAATTCTAATCCTTTAGCCGCATGAAGTGTCATCAAATGTACTGAGCGCTCATGCTCTTGTGCTTGCATTTCTCCAGCTTCCAAAGAGGCATGGGCAAGAAAAGCAACTAACAACGGTAAATCCTCTTCAACCTCTTGTTCATAGCGGAACTGTTTCGCGGCATTCACAAGCTCTTGGAGGTTATCAAGTCTGGATTCTGCTTTATCACCTTTCACTTTTGCAAAATGAGCATATAAGCCACTGTTTTCAATGACTGTGTTTATTTGTTCATCCAATTCTTGATGAGTAGTTTCAGCTTGCAGAGTTTCGATAAGTTCTACGAATTTTGCAAGAGACGTGGCAGCACGCTGAGGTAGTTGCTGCGCTTGCAATACTGTTTTTGTAGCCTGCCACAGTGAAATATCTTCAGACCGCGCTAAATGACGCAATTCATCCAAGGTTTTTTCACCAATCCCCCGAGTTGGGAAATTAACAATGCGCTCAAATGCCGTGTCGTCATAAGGATTGGCAATCAATCGTAAATAAGCCAGGGTATCTTTGATTTCGGCTCGTTCGAAGAAACGAAGGCCGCCGTAAATACGATAAGCGATACCTGCCCGCAATAATGCTTCTTCAATAACCCTTGACTGAGCATTTGAACGATAAAGAATGGCAATTTCATCCGCACTACGACCTGTATTAATTTCCATTGCAATTCGTTCGCTAAGAAAGCGAGCTTCATCTAACTCATTAAAAGCACTATAAACGATAATTTTTTCACCCGCAGAACCTGCAGTCCATAAATTCTTACCCATCCTTGAATTATTATTAGTAATTAATGCATTTGCTGCATCCAATATTGTGGAGGTAGAGCGATAATTTTGCTCAAGGCGAATAAGCTGTGTATTGTTAAAATCATGAGAAAAACGCTGGATGTTCTCAATTTTTGCACCGCGCCAACCGTAAATCGATTGATCATCATCACCAACTGCCATCACAGCGGCATGCTCACCCGCTAACAAGCGAATCCAGGCATATTGAATGGTATTCGTATCCTGAAACTCATCGACCAGAATGGCTTGAAAACGGTGACGATAATGCGCCAGAATGTCTGGATTGTCCCTTAATAGTTCGTGCGTACGAAGTAATAGCTCAGCAAAATCAATAACACCTGCTGTATGGCATGCCTGCTCATAAGCCTTATAAATTTGTACTAATGTGCGAGTGGGTCCATAAGGCAAAATATGGACATGCTCCGGCCTTAAACCTTCGTCTTTTTGGCCATTAATGAAGGATTGTGCCTGCTTAACAGGCCACTGATCTTCATCAAGATTCAATGCGGTCAATACGCGCTTTATCACTCTAGCCTGGTCTTCGCTATCTAGAATATGAAATTGCTCAGGTAATTTTGCCGCTTCATAATGACGACGCAACAAACGATGACATAAACCATGAAAGGTTCCAACCCACAACCCCACCAAGGGAGTTTCAAGCATGCTATTTAAACGAGTTTTCATTTCTCCAGCCGCTTTATTGGTAAACGTTACCGCCAATATTGCGTGCGGAGAAATGTGTTCCTGCTCAATTAGCCAAGCAATGCGACTAACTAACACGCGAGTTTTGCCACTACCAGCGCCGGCTAAAACCAGTGTATGTCCTAACGGTGCGCTCACCGCTTCGCGTTGTTTTTCGTTTAATTCTTTAAGCAGTGCTGTCATGCTTTAAACCTAATCAATCAAAATAAAACTCATTATCTTAAATTTAGCAGTGAAAAACAAAGCTTCAATAACAATACTCCATTTCCATGAAGGAATATAAAAAAATTACACGATTATCTATACTTAAGAAAAATAGTCGTTAATGAAGCCCGTCTATACATTCTCTCTTTGCATCTTGTAATTGACGGTATAATATGAAGACAAAAACGAGAAATTTATGCATTCCCTTTACCCTGCTATCAAGCCTTATCAGCGCCATGAGTTACCAGTCAGTGATCCTCATGCCCTTTACATAGAAGAAATCGGCAATCCCAAAGGAAAACCTGTTATCGTCTTACATTCAGGGCCTGGGGCTGGAGGAAATGAATGTTTTCGACGTTTTTTTGACCCCGAGCTTTATCACATAATTTTATTTGATCAAAGAGGTTGTGGCCGTTCTACCCCCCATGGGGAATTGAAAAACAATACCACACAAGAATTACTAGATGATATTGATGCCATTCGCGATTATTTAGGAATAAACCGATTTGTGTTATTTGGTAGCGGTTGGGGTACATTGCTAGCACTACTGTATGCTCAACAGTTTCCACATCAGATTGGTGCGTTATTATTGCATCAAGTTTTTCTTGGGCGCAAAAAGGACATCGACTGGTTTTATAAGGAAGGAGCCAACCTTATTTTCCCAGATTACTGGCAAGATTTTATTAGCGTGGTACCTGAATCTGAACACAATGCTCTTCCAAAATATTATGCACAATGTCTACAAGGTGATAACGAACTGGCTCGAATGTCAGCCGCCAAGCATTGGGCTCTATGGCAGGCTCGCTGTTCCAGTCTACATCCTCATCTGAACGTTATTGATCAATATTGCCTCCCTCATTTTGCCTTGGCGTTGGCAACCTTGGAATCTCACTACATTAGCAATCATTTTTTTATAAAAGAAAATCAAGTGATTGAGAATGTCCATAAAATTAGGCATTTGCCCACTTACATCATCCATGGTCGATATAATATGATCTGTCCTCTTGCAGGCGCTTGGGATTTATATCAAGTATTACCTGCCTCCAATCTTAGTATTGTTCGTGATGCAGGTCACTCAGAGCGTGAAGCAGGTATCATTGATGCATTAATTACTGCCAGCAAAGAAATTGCTCATAAGGATTTAGATGTATGTTAATAGTCGTTCAGCGAGTCAGTGAAGCGCATGTATCAGTTGATGACAAAATAATCGGAGCAATTTCTCAAGGACTTTTAATCCTTTGTGGTTTTGAACAAGATGATAACCAACAAACTCTTGAGCGCATGTTGGACAAATCTTTAAATTATCGCATCTTCAGCGATACAGAAGACAAAATGAATCTAAGCTTAAAAGATATCAAGGGTGGATTACTGCTAGTACCCCAATTTACCTTAGTCGCCGACACTAAAAAAGGCTTGCGACCCAGTTTTTCATCAGGGGCATCGCCTGCATCAGGGCAAGCCCTGTTTGAACAATTAATAGCACTTGCTCGTCAAAATTATCCTGAAGTCGCATGTGGTCAATTTGGCGCAAATATGCAGGTTCATCTTTGTAATGATGGTCCTGTCACATTTATCCTTAAGTTCTAATAGGTTTCAGTTTTCAATATAAACAAACTGGTGTAACATCACCTGATGCAGCAAATAAAAATATAAAGAATCATGCGCTTAATTGTAACTTTTGCAACAATAACCAGCTCTTTGATGCTCTCTGCCTGCATGACAAAAGGCCCCAATCCAGGTGATCCCTATGAATCCTATAACCGTAGGGTTCATAATTTCAATATGGCCGTTGATTCTACCGTGTTAAAACCCACCGCAAAATTTTATAAAGTCATTGTGCCACCGCCAGTACGCAGCGGTATTAATAATGCCTTCAATAACGTAGCGATGATACCTACAGTGGCTAACGATCTGTTACAGGCAGAATGGCGCTATGCTATCAAAGATACCTGGCGATTTATGATTAACTCCACATTTGGTATTGCCGGTGTATTTGATGTAGCTGACAAGCATTTTAGTTTACCACCACACTATAACGATATGGGGTTAACCTTTGCCAAATGGGGCGATAAGAAATCACCTTATATTGTGATTCCGCTCTTGGGCCCTGCTACCATTCGTGACGGTATGGGTATGGTATTTGATTACACCCTTTTAAGTCCTTATGCTTATATCAATAATGGTGCAGTCATTTGGGGATTGGCAGGATTAAGGTATGTTGATTTACGTTCTCAAATGTTTGAAACCGAAGCTTTAATGGCTCAAGCTTTAGATAAATATGCCTTTATTCGAGATGCGTATTTACAACACCGTGATTTCCGAATTACCGGTGAACAGCAAGAAATAGGTTCTCTTTACGTCGATGATGATGACAATGATGAAGACATTGGCGACTACATTGATGATGATCCACCACCTGCTAAAAATTCTGAATCTGCAAGTACAAAGAATGCTACACATAGTTCTCCATCAGCCTGAAATCCCCCCTAATACCGGGAATATCATTCGCTTGTGCGCCAATAGCGGCGCACAATTGCATCTTATTCATCCTTTAGGTTTTGCCCTGGATGACAAACGAATGCGTCGGGCAGGTCTCGATTATCATGAGTGGGCAAACATAATCCATTATGACAATGACCAAAGTTTCATTGAAAAAAATCAGCAACGACGAATTTTTGCTTGTTCAACGAAGGGAACCAAGGGCTATCATGAAATTAATTATAAAGATGAAGATATGCTTCTTTTTGGTGCGGAAACGCGTGGATTACCTGCTGATTTGAGAGAGCGTTACACCGCTATTCGCATTCCTATGTGTCCCAATAATCGTAGTTTAAATTTATCCAACTCCGTTGCTATTATCCTTTTCGAAGCCTGGAGACAATTGGATTTCCAAGGTAGGATATAGACCATATAGACAATGGCCCACAGATGCCGAATTTAATTAAAAAACTAAGGTATGTGGAGCTCTTAAGTCACACCCTGCATCATTTTTAAAGTCGACGCCCAACGTCATTTTAAAATCCACGTCCCGTGTCATTTTAAAATCCACGTCCCGTGTCATTTTAAAATCCACACCCCGTGTCATTTTAAAATCCACACCCCGTGTCATTTTAAAATCCACACCCCGTGTCATTTTAAGGCCACGTCCCGCGGCTCGTCCGCGGGATCCATGGATACCATCGATAAACCACGGCACCTCGACGTTTAAGGGTGAATTGTCTACAAACCCTAAACTCTGCTGTTTAATCCTTAATCTTTTTCTCCAGACATCGCAAATAATCACCTGCTATATCCAATCCGGTTTCTTTTGCAATCTCCTGCAAACAAGTGGGACTTGTTACATTAATTTCTGTCAAATAATCACCAATCACGTCTATGCCAACAAAATAAAGCCCTTTTTCCTTTAAAGTGTGACCAATCTGCTCGCAGATCCAACGATCTCTATCCGTAATAGGAACAACGTCCCCTTTGGCTCCCGCAGCAAGATTACCACGCAACTCGCCTTTCGCAGGAATACGAGCCAAGGCATACGGAACTGGTTCTCCATTGATTAATAAAATTCGCTTATCGCCCGAGTGAACAATTTCAGGGATATAATGCTGAGCCATAATGCTCACCGCTTGCCCTTTTGTTAACACTTCCAGGATAACCGACAGATTCATTGCCTTCTCATCGACATGGAACACCGAATTAC
Organism: Legionella hackeliae; assembly: GCF_000953655.1. Taxonomy (NCBI): domain Bacteria; kingdom Pseudomonadati; phylum Pseudomonadota; class Gammaproteobacteria; order Legionellales; family Legionellaceae; genus Legionella; species Legionella hackeliae. The sequence goes on along the minus strand of NZ_LN681225.1, from coordinate 757,079 downwards.
CCCCCATCCCCTCAAGAGGTTTAAAAATGACATTGCGATGTTCCTCCCAAAAGGCACGCAGGTGTGCGATATCGCGACTTACTAATGTTGGTGGACAACATTGCGGAAAATTGAGAGTAAAAAATTTTTCATTCGCATCACGAAGGCTTTGAGGCTTATTAGCAACTAAAACCCCCTCTTTTTCAGCCAGCTCTAAAGCATAAGTTGCATAAATATATTCCATATCAAATGGAGGGTCTTTACGCATTAAAATAATATCCATTTCACTTAAATCTTGCTCACCAAGTACTGTGACTTGAGCCCAATCTTTTCCTGATAAATCACCAATACTAATCGTTGATAGCTGGGCATAAGCTCGCCCCTGTCGGCAAAATAAATCAGCATGCGTGAAATAATAACAAGACCATCCGAATGCTTGTGCCGCTTGAATCATAGCTAACGTCGTGTCTTTATACGGTTTTAAATGATGCAAAGGATCCATTAATACCGCAAGTTTCATGCAAAGCTCCTTTAGTTTTTATCAGGCTGAATCGCTGCGATTTCTCTTGCAGCGGCTAATGCAGCAAGACGGGCGATTACCCCATAAGCATAGAATCGATTTGGGCACTCAACGACATCCAAATCACGACGAGGCATGTTACACGCTTGGGCAAACGCTAATGGTTCAAAATGCATACCAGGAGCATTAAGATTTTCACTAGTTCCTCTGCCTTGATGCACACGATAAAAACCACCAACAACGAACTGGCCTATCATGTAAACTACAGGTTCTGCCACGGCACCATCAGGCATGGTTTCAAAGGTATAAACACCTTCTTGAATCATGACTCTATCAACTTTGCGGCTTCCTTTACTTGCAGACATACGGGTACGTTGCTTACGATTTAATTGCGTTAACTCTTCAGCTTCATGAATCATCATCACGCTCATGCCATAAGTGCCGTTATCTGCTTTAATGACTAGAAAAGGTTTTTCCGTAATGCCATAAGTTACATATTTATCTCGAATCATTGATAGCAGTTTGTCTGCTTCCAGAGCCAAACTATCAATACCTTCTTGAGCCATAAAATCAATACCATCAACTGCTGAAAAATAAGGATTGATTAACCACGGATCTATGTTAACTACTCTGGCAAATTCAGAAGCTACATCATTGAAAAAATGGAAGTGACTAGACTTTAATCGGTTAGCCCACCCTAATTTCGCAGTCGGTCGTATGGGTTGTTCTAAACCCTGAAAAATATCGGGAATCCCTGAAGACAAGTCATTATTGAGCAGTACAATACAAGGATCAAAATCAGAGAGACCTACTCGATTTCCCTGCCGTTTTATAGGTTCCAGACGTAAAACGCCGCCTTCCTCAACAATAATGTCTTGAGGTTCTGTAACTTCTGGATCCAAACTACCAACGCGAACCACAAAGCCTGCTTGTATAAAAATATCACGAAGTATACTTAAACTTTGTAAATAAAATTTATTTCGTGTGTGACTTTCAGGAATCAGCAAAATTCGCATGCAATTAGGAATAGAATCCACCATAACCGACTGCACAGCTTGAACGCATAAGGGTAAAAAATCACGATTTAAATTATTAAACCCTGCAGGAAATAAATTGGTGTCGACTGGAGCGAGTTTAAAGCCAGCGTGGCGAAGATCCACAGAGGAAGTAATGGAGGGGGGTGTTTCCTGCCATTTTTCTCTAAACCAGGATTCAATCGTTGCAACCTGATTTAAAATAATCTTCTCTACGTGATGTAGAGGCCCGCAATGTGCTGTTGTCAAATGAGGTACTGGTACATCTGTAGGATGCATACTGTTCTCTCCTGCAAAAACTATCAAAGGATGGTAACTCAAGGCGCGACTGGAAGCAAAGCATGAAAATTGTTTTGTATTCAATATAAAATGATAGACTAATGAGATTATAACTCAGACTTAGGTTTACTCGCTGTGAACAAGCGAACACTACTTTCCTTGCTCGTTTTAACAATATTAGGATTCACTTGGGGTTCTGGCTATGCACTTGCCAAATATGCAATGACTCATGATGTACCTGCCCTAGGTTATGCGTTTTGGCAGTCAGCAGGACCCGCACTGTTACTAACCGTGCTCAGTTTGTTAACAGGCCGCAATACCATTTTACAACCTCAATATTGGCCTTATTTTTTGGTATGCGGACTAGTCGGTATTGCCATTCCCAATACCAATATGTATTTAATAGCCAGCCACATTCCCGCTGGTTTACTTGCTGTGTTAGTGAATACAGTACCCTTGCTAGTTTATCCCATGGCCTTAGTCGTTAAACAAGAGTATTTTGACAGTTGGCGTATGATGGCACTGTTTATCGGGGTTGCCGGTATTTTACTCATTATTGGCCCCACGTTTCAGGGGTTCCTCTCTGGATGGGCGTTGTTGGCTTTGATAAGTCCCTTTGCTTTTGCTCTTTGCTCAATTTATATCACTGCTAAACAACCTTCTACACTTACAGCGCTTGAAGCCGCCAGCGGTATGCTACTGGCGTCTACTCTATTACTTTTACCTTTGGTTATTCAACAACACGCATTCTACCCACTAACTGGCCCTTTAACGCTAACCAAGCAGGTAGTCATTTTGGAAATTATTTTATCCAGTTTGGGGTATTTACTCTTCTTTAATTTATTGAGTTTGGCAGGGCCGGTATTTTATAGCTTAACAGGCGGAATGGTTGCATTAACTGGATTGTTTTGGGGCTTTGCAATGTTTAATGAACGTCCTAATCAGCTGCAAACTCTGGCTATCTTTTTGGTCGTTTCAGCTCTTTTTCTGTTATCATGGCGGCAGTCTAAACAATTGCAGGAGGCTGTGTGACGTTCAATGAACTGATTCATCAATACGAGGGACAGCTACAAACTTTTCAGTACTTGCTAATATTGATCAATGCATTATTGCATGTCTTGTTTGCAGGTGCAGTAGCTCGTGATGCTGGAAATTTATACCAGCTTGGACAGCGCCCAGCCCTGGTATCTGCAGCAACCTGGGCCTTTGCCACACTAATCGGTGGTGTAATTACTGCAACCATTTATTGGTTTATTCACCACTCTACTCTAACAAGACCCATGATTCGAGACAAAGCCTATGAACGAGAATAATATTGCAACGATTGACGTGCAGGAATTAAAAAAACTATTAGATGCAAATCCTGCCTTATGTCTTATCGATGTACGAGAATTAGAAGAATGGCAAAGCATCCGTATCCCTGGAGCAATTCATATTCCTAAAGATGAACTTCCAGAGCGCATTGAAAATTACATGTCAGACCTTAACCACCCTATCTATCTTCATTGTAAGGGAGGTGTTCGTTCGCTGTATGCAGCCCATTGTTTGTTAGATATAGGGTATAAAGAGGTTTATTCGGTGGACGGTGGAATCATTGAATGGGTAATGTTCGGTTATCCGGTGGAGGAGAAACACCCTGCGTAAACGCAGGGTGTTTTCGATTACACCTTAGCGCCTTTGGTATCTTCTAAAGTATCATCATACTCTTCTTCATCATCCTTCTTCTTGCTCGTTCCACTGAACCAACCCATAGGATTATAAGAAGCATAGGGACCTTTTTTACTTTCTGCTTCTCGACGCAAGCGTTCTTTTTCTTCGTTGATCATAGCATGACGACCATTATGAAGAACCGCTTTGCGAGCTGTGGCACCTAAGTCAATTCCTTGGACTTCAAATGTTACGAAATCCATACTCTCAATTTTGGAGAAAGGATTTTGCGCAAGCATTTTATCAGTACTTCCATGAGGGAATATTAGCGCAGTATAAAACTTCATGGCTTCTGAAGTCATATGAGCAGCACTCATTGGATCAATGATGTTTGCAGTAGTCCCTTTATCCTTGTTTTCAGCTCGAACACCCATAGTTTCTTGCAGAATATCACGTAGTAGACTCCCGCTAGCAGGCAACATCCCTTCGCTAATGATATACATTGCACCTGTAAGAATAGATGCTTTTAATCTTTCTTGCTCACGAATTTCTTTCTCCGTGTTTTTTACAGGAAGTTGATCAATTTGCTCAATCATTGTTTGCAGGAAGAGAACATATCCCTTTCGATGAGGAGGTAATTTATCTACTGAAGCAACTTTATGGTGACCTAAGAAAGTGAGAATTCCACGATCGAAACTCTCTTTCATAGTATTATACGACGTCAATGTAAAACCCATTATACTCTCCTTACTCCTTGAACAGGTTATTTGGTGTAATCATTCACCGTTGACCAGTGTAAACCAAATAAAACTTTTCGTCATGTGTTTTCTTTAAACGGACTATTCAATTTACAACCTACTGATTTAATTTAACTTCTTCCCATTATTCAGACAAGTAAAAGAAAATGATTTTCTTTTTAGGTAAAAATTAAACTATTTTGGATAATTCCCTATTTACCCATTGCGTGATCTGCATTAGGATCGCTCTATTTATTTTTTGCGAGACAGCCATGAAAAAAAAGTTGACTCTCCTGTTGTCACTAGCATCAACCTTCGTTTTTGCCACTCCCCAACAACCCAAATTGGTAGTACAACTTGTTGTTGATCAATTGAGAGGAGATCTCATTAGTCGTTACCAACAAAAGTTTGGCACTGATGGCTTTAATTATTTGCTAAATCATGGAATTGATTACCATAACGCCCATCACCCGCACGCCAACACCGTAACTTGTGTTGGACACGCAACTATTGCTACCGGAAGTTACCCTGCTTTACACGGTATTGTCAGTAATGAATGGTATGACAGAAAAACGCAACATGCGATTGCTTGTGTTGAAGATCCCCAAAGCCCTATCTTAACAACCATCCACTCTCAAAAATCTGTTGTCGGTCGTTCACCACGACATCTGATGGCCTCCACTCTAAGTGACGAAATTGTACTGGCACAAACAGGGCAAGCGTTTGCTGTGTCGTTAAAAGACCGTTCTGCGATTACTTTAGCCGGACATGCTGGAAAAGCATTTTGGTTTGACAAAGAAAATGGCGGCTTTGTAACCAGTCAACATTATTACTCGTCTTATCCTGAATGGGTCAATAACTGGAACAAGCATTATGATGCTAAAGAGTTAACGTGGAATTTAAGTGCTCCTTTGGCCAATTACACGTTCGCAAAAGCCCCAACATTTAAAAATCGCTTTCCAGAATTTGGTGCCTCATTCCCACACCATTTAGGCTCTCCTAAATCGGATACTTATTACAAATTCTTATCCATGACGCCTTATTCAGATGAATTGACCGCCGATTTTGCGATTAACTTGCTCAATCAAGAAAAATTAGGAACTTCAGAGGGGAAAGTTGACTATTTAGCCATCAGTTTTTCTGCCGTAGATGCCATTGGCCACCAATTTGGCCCTAATAGCATTGAGTCGGAAGATAATCTTTTGAGACTTGATAAAACCTTGGCGAAATTACTCGCTGCAATTGATAAACAAGTCGGTTTGAACAATACACTGATTGTATTAACCGCCGATCATGGCGTCAGCGACTCTCCTATTTATTTAGCCTCTCACGATATTAAAGAAAATCAGTCGTTAAAAATCCCACAGATGCAAACAGTGATTGAGCAAACTTTGGATAAACATTTCCAATTGCCGGCTAACACGTTACAAGCTATCTCCCCCCCTTATGTTTACCTTAATCATGAGATAATCAATCAGCACCAGTTGTCTATTAATCAAGTGAGTTCTTATTTGGCGGAAACACTGCGTCAGCAAATTGGTGTTTTCAAAGCCTACCCAATACCTTTAGCCAATACTGAACATGATTGGCTAAGCGCCAAAGTAGATAAAATGGCTTTTCCTGATCGTTCTGGTGATATTTATCTTGTTCCACCACCTTACCAGGCGTTGGCTGAAAAAAATGACCAACGTGTTGCTCATGGTACCCCCTGGCAATATGACAGTTATGTTCCGCTGTTATTTGTTAATGGTAATTTTAAAGCAACACGCATCACGAAACCTGTCACCACAATTGATATTGCTCCTACGTTGGCAGCAATTTTATCGATCAAATCTCCCTCTGCGGCTATCGGCCAACCTCTTCCTGAAGTGATAAACGCTTTTAACAAGAAAGCTTGAAATTGCCCTAAAATGCCCCTACTTTTTAGCTAAGGGGCATTTAAATGGACTTGTTATGAATAATGTAAAAACTTTTATATTACTTGCAGCTTTAACCGCTTTATTACTAATCATTGGTAATGTTTTAGGGGGTCGAGCAGGATTAATTTTGGCACTGGGCTTTGCCATTGTGATGAACTTTGGCGCCTATTGGTATTCTGATACCATTGTTTTAAAAATGTATAATGCACAACCGTTGGACCCAAACCATCCGGTCTATCGTATAGTGAACGAATTAGCGCAAAAAGCACAAATTCCCATGCCAAAGGTTTACGTGGTTGACAATCCAACACCAAATGCCTTTGCTACTGGCCGCAATCCCGAACATGCAAGCATTGCGGTAACCACGGGAATCCTTTCTCGTTTAACTGAAGAAGAATTAACTGGCGTTTTAGCACATGAGATGTCTCACGTTACGCATCGCGATACTTTAATTAGTGTCATTGCAGCTACTTTAGCCGGGGCAATTAGTGGTATTGCCAATATGTTTATGTGGACATCGATGTTCAGTCACGGTGATGAAGAAAGACCTAATGCTTTAGTTGCAATGCTAATGATGATTTTAGCGCCTTTAGCTGCAGCACTTGTGCAAATGTCTGTTTCGCGCGCACGGGAATATGAAGCCGATGCCGGAGGTGCTGAATTATCTGGTCATCCTTTATGGTTGGCCAGTGCCTTGGGCAAATTGGAAATGGCAAATCAACAGGGTCAATTTCAACAGGCGGAAGCACACCCAACAACAGCTCATTTGTTTATCGTAAATCCATTAAGTAGTGAACGATTAACAAGCTTATTTGCTACCCACCCTCCCATCGCTGATCGCATTAAACGTTTGCAGGAAATGGCAGGCGTCTATCGATAACCATTTTAGGGAGAATCTCATGGATGATAATAAATTCCAAAGGGCGTTTTCATTTGTTGATTTAAAACCTCTTCCTCCCAAACCACGTAGTACAGGACTCATCGAAATCCGAGGTCCTTACTACGAGGCATTTACCACCGTTGAACTTAAAGAATTGCTAAACACCTGGGGCTATTACATTGATGGGTTCAAATTTGCCGGAGGTACACAAGCTTTACTGGACCAAACTACAGTAAATTCATTTATTGAGATTGCTCACCATAATCAAGTCTATGTGAATACCGGGGAACGAATTCTTATCCAGGATAGCTGTCACATTGACCAGTACCTTAATGAAACCAAAGAATTAGGCTTTGATATTGTTGAGATATCAAGTGGTATGTTCGAGCATCCTGATGATTTCGTTCCCGAGGATCAAGTCAAACTCGTCAAAAGAGTTGAGAAATTGGGTTTAAAAGCAAAACCTGAGATTACCGTTATGAGTGGTGTAGGTGGAGGTGTAAAAGAACTTAACTATCAGCAGAACGTTAAGGCGACTAAAACTTTAACTCAACTCATTGAAGAAGCCGAGCGTTTTTTTGAAGCAGGTGCCTTCATGCTTATGGTTGAATCAGGGGGCATTACTGAAGGTATTGCTGATGCTAAAGATTGGAGAAGCGATATTATTTTTGCTTTGATTGAACAATTTGGACATGAAAAATTAATGTTTGAAATTTCCCCAGAAGATGATGAGGCCCGTCGAACATTCAAATGGTATCTAAAAAATGTCAGTCCTGACATTAATTTGATGATGAATGCCAAGAATATCGTAGAGTTTAATGCATGGCGCTTGCAATTATGGGGTGACCGCGAACTTTGGCGACATAAAAAAGTCTCTTTGAATCATTAAGCAATACCTGGATGCCTCGGACAAGCCGAGGCACGTAGGGCAAGGACCTATCTTACCTAGGGCTAGGGGACCTATCCCACCTAGGGCTAGGGGACCTATCCCACCTAGGGCTAGGGGACCTATCCCACCTAGGGCTGGGGAACCTATCCCACCTAGGGCTGGGGAACCTATCCCACCTAGGGCTAGGGGACCTATCTCACCTAGGGCTGGGGGACCTATCTCACCTAGGGCTGGGGGACCTATCTCTCCTAGGGCTGGGGGACCTATCTCTCCTAGAGCTAGAGACCTATCTCACCAAGGGCTAAGGACTATCTAATGTAATTCTACGTGCCTCGGCTTGTCCGAGGCATCTAGTAAAGAAGCCATTCTACTGCGCCTTACTACCCCTGATGCTTATGCTTTCTCTCGTGCTCAATCATCCATCGTTTACGAGCAAGCCCCCCACCATAACCACCCAAATCACCGTTACTGTTAATAATACGATGACAGGGGACAATAATAGCTAACTGGTTGGCGCCATTCGCATTAGCTACAGCCCGATAGGCTGAGGGTCGCTCCAAAAGGATAGCCTGTTCACGATAACTTCGTGTTTCACCATAAGGAATACGGCATAGTGCTTCCCAAACACTTTTTTGAAAAGGGCTTCCCAGCAACCACACTGGGGTTTTAAAGTGTTGGAGCTTACCCGCAAAATAAGCGTTTAATTCTTCCTCGATGGAAATGATTGGTGCTGTAGTCCCAGGAATGATGGCAGCGTTTAAACGCTGTCTTAATCGTTCCACCTCCCTTTCTAAACCACGTCTATCAACAAACTCTAAAAGATGAAGAGCCTCATCATTGGCGATAGCAAGCATAGGTCCTAATGGCATATCTAACCAGGAGGCCTTTAAAACCTGTTGTTCTTTTTTAGCCGAGGAAGGAGGTCCTCCCATAATTTTTGAAAATGCATCGCGAAAACCACTAGTAGACTCAAATCCCGCATCCAATTGAGCCGAAATCACAGAATCACCATGACGAATTTGTTTTAATGCCAGACCTAAACGCCGAGCACGAGCATATTCTACAAAGGTCATGCCAAATCGTTTTTTAAATTGCCGACGCGCTGTTGAAGCATCAATGGATAAGGCATCAAAATCTTTATCCTTCCATCGTTTGGTTGGGTTAAGCTCCACTGCCTCAACTAACAATCGAACTGTATTTGATACTTGATGGGGATTAGACAGAGGACAACAGCGCTTACAGGGACGATATGAGGCAAGTAACGCCTCTTGTGCCGTTTGATAAAATTCGCAATGCTCAAATTTGGGTTTTCGCGCAGGGCAGCTGGGACGACAAAATATACCCGTTGTTTTGACAGCTACAAAAAAAATACCATCGTAATTGGTATTTTTATCAAGGAGTGCTTGATAATAATCCTTTTTCATCATTTCAGTGAACATACATTATCATTTGCTTAAACAGTTATATTTCAACTATATCAAACTTTAGAATAAGGCATGACCGAAATTCAGGCATTGTTTTTTCTGCGCATTAACTAATTCAAGTGTATTATATTTGCTTATACCTAAGATTCTCTTAATATTAAAAAGATATAATTTACTCATACTGTTTCTATTATGACCTATTTGAAATGTTTGCCCAATTACTTAATGATGCCTTAGTCCCAAGAAATGATAGCTTTCTCTATCCTTTCCCTGCCTCTTTTTTATTTTATGATGTGCAAATCGATCCCTCGACTCCATTTCTTATAAAGAACAAGCAGGTTACTAAATTAAGATTGATGTACCAACACGAAGTACCCAATTTTTATGTTGACCAAAGACCACTTCCTGCAAATGCTGCCTGCTATATTCGCTATGAAAGCGGTGAAAAAGAGGTGTTGTCGATAGCGCCAGATAAACTGCAAGCTGTCCACGAACTTTTTAAAAAGCACTGTATCAAGTCTGTTCAATTTTTTTCAAGAATGAATCAAAAAAGTTTGAACTGGGATGAGCATTCAATGGATTTTATTTATAAGCAGCAATCTCAAGATCCAGGAGTATTTTACGCTGAATTGCACAGCAAAATAATCTCAGGCATTGAGTTTGTTGCAAAACGTGAACAGTTTATAGGTATCAATATTATTGATGGTGGTTGCGGAAATGGAGGGCTTTTAAAAAAAATCGAAAGCCAGTCTTCAGCCAGCCTCCCCAAGATGAAACTTCTAGGCTTTGATTTTAATCCGGAAAATATTAATGATTGTCTTTATGATTATTATGGTCAGTGCATTTTTATTGAAGGTAATCTATTAAAAATTGAGCAACTAATAAAAATTGCTAAAGAGAAAGGATGGATTAATCCTGATTGGCCCATTTTTCTTATTCTCTCCGGTTCTCTCACTCGCCTGGTTCTTACCGATGGATTTCAAGCTGCTAATGTATTAATGAAAGCATCAGCAACCAAGGTGAATTATTTAATAGGTGGAGGCGTTGGTGAGCCGTTGGTGACTCCCTGGGTGCTAAAGCATGTAGGATATAAGAGTAACGTCCTGCCTATAAGCGAAGGACATCATTTTTTTTCATACCAACAACAATCACCCGATGAGTTTTCTTCTGCCAAGCTTTCTAAATTACAAAAGACAAATATTTTGGATTTAGCACTTGCTCCTGAGCCTGTGAAATTACTCGATGTAATGGCAAGCTATTTAAAGAGTGACTCAACGATTGATTTATCCTTCCTTCCGCTAACACCTACACTTATAGATAGTATCACCGCTGTTTTACAATCAACACCTACTCTGAAATTAACTTTCTGGCATCCCCATGCTGAAGTAATTAAACAATTCCTAGCGCTTTTTTTCTTCAAAGTAGAAGTCTCTACCAAGATAACTTTTCAAGATGCTAATTTACTCTCATCACATCGATTCTATAGTCTGTTAAAGACTGCTGATCCTAGGGATTTCTTAGATTACGATATGGCGAATGACCTAATTTTTAATTATTTTCACGATAAACTTTCACTAAAATCATCTAAATATGGTAAAAGTGAAATAACTCATCTGAACGATTTACTCACAAATATAAGTATGCCCACCGTAAAAATTGAGGAAACAGATGATGAAAGAGCGCTCATTATTTTACCCAAAAATGATGACGAGTTTCTATTTAAGAAGCATTTTGCTCAATTTGTTTGCTCTCTGGAGAAGAAGATATTGGCTGGGAAGTTGGCTGATTTGCCTATACTGATATTTTGGTATAGAAAGGGAATCAATATTCGATATCAATCAAATTCTTGCTATGAAGTTGAATATCTCCATAGACCTGTATCAGAAATTCAACTCTACTCCTATTTAGCCAAAGAGCATTCTGCTCTCTTTGAAAGCGGGGCAATGCGATTATTAGCTAAGTGGACGATTTCAACGCAAACCAAACCTGAAACTCAAGAGCGAAAGGAAGCAATTGCAGAACTGGAATCCTCATGGCCTTCTTCCAGTGCATCACTGGCAACCACATCAGTGTCTACATTATCAACACCTTATTCTTAGCAGGAAAATTTATCACAACCATTTTTTATACTTAAAAAATTTATAAGAAAAAATACCTGAAAGAATCATCATAATAATGGCAAAGAGATATCCCCACTTCCAGGAAAGCTCAGGCATAAACTTAAAGTTCATGCCGTAGATGCTAGCAATAAGCGTGGGGGGTAGAAAAATAACAGCAGCAACAGAAAATATTTTAATAATAATGCTTTGATCAATGCTGATGAAACCTAAGGTAGCATCTAATAAAAAACTTACTTTATTAGCAATAAAGCCTGCATAATCACTTAAAGCATCTATATCTTCAGTAATTGTTGCCATTCTTAATTTCATTCCCTTATCCAAGGAGAATTCTATATTTTGAGATAAGAATCTAAATAAACGACTAAAAGTGACTAAACTATCACGCACTTTATTATTCAAATCAGCATAAAAACCGATTTTTCTTACGATAGATTGATAATTTACTTTCCTGGCTCGTTTACTCAAATACCCTTGACCAAAAATTTTCTTAGACACCTCATCAAGCTCTTCGCCCACAAGTTCCAAATTATCAGCTAGTCTATCAACAATCGCCTCCAGCAAGCCCATCAAAATGGCAGGGGCATTATGATGCGCCAATTGCAAATTGTTAACTTGTGAAAGAAATAAAGGGAATGCCTGCGGTTCTATATAGCGTACGGTTATTAGTTTTTCGGAAGTTAATATAAAACTTACTGGCTCATGCTGAGGTTCAGAGGTGGTGGAACCGGCAATCATCATAGCTGTCATATATAGGATTTCATTCTGTTTATACAGCCTACTCGATAACTCAATAGAGCGCATTTCTTCTCGAGTGGGTATATTAAGGCCAAAAACCTTCTCCAGCATTTCTTCTTCACTTTTCGTAGGTGAAAGCAGGTCTATCCATATTGCCTCTTTGATTAATTTCAGGTTTTTTCTTTTAACTTCACGAGAAATAAGTTTTTTTCTATCTGAATGAAGAGTTATCATATTTCTACTCCCTGAAGATATTTTTCTTATCGACAATTTTTACAAAAACTGTACATAAACCTCAGTTAATGGAAAAAAATTTTATTGATGACCCCATCAAATCATTTTCGTCCATGACTTGCTTTAGGTCGGCATTCTTAGGATAATTCGCCAATTTGTTGTTATAATTGGATAGACGTATGGGGCAGCTCGGACAATTTATTGTTAATCATTGGCCACTTTGGCTCGCATTGATCATTATTTTACTTTTGATCTTTATTAATGAAGCACATGCACAAAAAAAACGAGCTAAAGAACTTTCCCCTCAAGCAGCCGTTGACTTGATCAACCATAAAGACGCAGTAATCATAGATTTACGAGATGCAGAGACGTTTCGTAAAGGTCATATTATTGATGCGATCCGTGCAAGCAGCGAAGACTTCGATGAGCAACGCATGGATAAATATAAAGAAAAAACGATGATTCTTGTCTGTGCACGTGGTTTGCAATCAGCTCAACTGGCAGCGAACTTACGAGAAAAAGGTTTTTCAGAACCGCTGGTTTTAGCAGGAGGCATTGCCGCATGGCAAGCAGCTGAATTACCCGTAGTTAAAGGGAAATAAATAAAAGGAAGAAAACAATGGCTGACGTAATCATGTACAGTACTGCTTATTGCCCATACTGTTCCCGGGCACGTGATTTATTAGATAAAAAAGGGGTAACGTACACTGACATCCGTGTTGATGACGAGCCTGGCAAACGTGATGAAATGATTGAAAAAAGTGGGCGACGCACCGTTCCGCAAATATTTATTAATGGCCAACATATTGGCGGCTGTGATGATATGTACGAGCTGGAAAGACAAGGGCATTTAGATAAACTTTTACGAGGATAAAAAAATAATGACAGATCAAGCAAGTAGTGCACAAAATGCACAACAAGAAGCTCAATTCATGATTCAACGAATTTATATGAAAGACTCTTCTTTCGAAGCCCCAAATACCCCAGCGATTTTCCAGCAACAATGGGAACCTGAGCTTTCTTTAGATCTCAACACTCAAAATACTCAACTTGAAAAAGATGTGTTTGAAGTGATACTCACGGTTACTGCTACTGTAAAGAATCAAAATACCACAGCCTTTTTGGTTGAAGTAAAACAGGCAGGAATCTTTACTATCCAGGGTCCATCCAAAGATCAATTAGACCATTTGCTCAATAGCTTCTGTCCCAATATTCTTTTCCCTTATGCGCGTGAAGCAATCACATCACAAGTGATTCGTGGAAGCTTCCCACAATTAGTATTAGCGCCTATTAATTTTGATGCATTGTATATGCAACAAATGGAAGAGAAACAAAAAGCTGCTAAAGAACAAGCTGAATCAACTCATTAATATGAAAACAAAAACGATTGCCATCCTTGGTGCCGGTTCCTGGGGTACTGCTGTTGCAGTACACCTGGCAAATTGTGGTAATCCTGTCATGCTGTGGGGACACAATCCACAGCATGTACAAGACATGATTCTTAAGCGTAGCAATCAACGCTATCTACCTGAGACGATTTTCCCAGACTCACTTACTCCGGTGGTTGATTTTCAACAATGCATTGATGAAGCAGATGAAGTGATCATTGCAGTTCCCTCTCATGCATTTGCAAGTTTGCTCATTCAGATTAATAAACCACTTCATGGTATATCCTGGTTAACGAAAGGTATCGATCCTGTTACCAACAAGCTACCCAGTCAATTAGTCGCTGAACGTTGGGGGGATTCTTTTCCAGTAGGTATTATTTCAGGCCCATCTTTTGCACGCGAAGTTGCCAATTTTTTACCCACCGCCTTAACTTTGGCAGGTAACAGCTTAGATTATCAAAAATCGATTCAATCCTTACTACACCAGGGCAACATACGAGTCTATTTAAGTAACGATATGGTTGGTGTGCAGCTGTGCGGCGCGGTAAAAAACGTGTTAGCTATCGCTTGTGGTATTAGTGATGGTTTAGGTTATGGCGCTAACGCCAAAGCAGCCCTGATTACTCGAGGCCTGGCCGAACTGACGAGGCTCGGCATTAAAATGGGTGCCAAAGAAGAAACCTTTATGGGTTTGGCCGGTGTGGGTGATCTTGTTTTAACCTGTACAGATGATCAATCACGAAATCGCCGATTTGGCCTGTTCCTTGGTCGCGGAGTTAATTCATTGGATGCGACAAAACAAATAGGTCAAGTAGTAGAAGGAAGGCAGAACGCCGCACAGGTTTGTTCGCTAGCAGCAAAATTTAAAGTTGAAATGCCGATTTGTACCCAAGTCAATGACATTTTAGAAGGAAGAATCACTCCTCAACAAGGGACGCATAACTTAATGAGCCGTTCCTCCCGAGAAGAATAGGGCACTTAAACTTATTGCATCATTTGTCTAAGGATCTTGACTAGTGAACCCGCACCAGATTCCTCATTTTTTTGGGTTATTTTTTTTAATTACACCAATTTTTGCCGCGCCGGCTATTTATAAAATCCCAAATTTCTACCCCGTCACAGGAATCAGCGAAGACGAGGTACGCCAGCAATTAAATAATTCGGGTCCTATTATTAATAATCAACATTTCGATGCACAAACCCTTTGGCATATTAATTGGGATTATACCTGGCATTATGATAATCCTTCTCAAAATCCTTGTTACGTTACTAATACCAATGTCACTGTAACAATTACTCTTTTACTCCCCAATTGGATTAACCAATCTTCAGTACCGATTAACTTACAAAATAAATGGGATAACTATTTAATCGCACTTCAAAATCATGAAAAACAACATGAAAACAATGCCATCAATGCCGCGAAAGACATTGAGTCTGTTTTACTGAATAGTCCTAAAATGTCAAGTTGTGAATTATTGAAAGAAAAAATTAATCTAGCTACCAAAGAAATTCTTAATAAACATCATCTTTGGGATACACAATATGATATTACTACCAACCATGGTAAAAATGAGGGTGCAAGTTTCCCATAAGTCACCATTAATCAGATATCAAGCAAGCTTGGGAGGCTCTTGTCTATCTTGTTCGGTCGCTGCATGCGCGTCCTTCATTGCCTCGGCATCTCTCATCATGTGCATGAATTCTCGCATGTCTTTCGTTGTAGCCATTGCAGCCGCAGGTTTAACCTCGGCAATTAACTCCCTTTTTTTACTTGCTTTCGCCTCTACTTCCTCGAGATGACCGTCAATTACAATCTCATTATAAGTACCCATCCCTAAATCATCTTCAATTGCTGCTCCATAGCTAAAGCTAGCCTTTACAGCCCCATATAAAAAATGGGCTGTCTCCCCAACCTTTGCAGCCGCAGCCTGTGTTCTTATTTGCGCTAGTGTTTTCTCATCCCATTCTGGGTTCGCCGCCCCCTCTTCCATTAGTTCAGCATGCTCCTCTCCAAAAGAATGAGAAATTAATCGTTCTGCGGCCAAATCTGCCCCTGGCTCGAAGGGATTCATCCCTTGATTAAGTTGCACCAGGAAAAGAGCCAACTCTTTATCTCGTAATCCTACTCCGTGTTCATTCAATGCTCTGTTAACACCAGAGACTTCTGGACGCGGAAGAGCAGCATCAAGAATTTCACGATTGAGACACACCCAGGCAGGGGGTTTAGCTTGAGGAAAAACAACACCCGCAGCTACTGCCGCTGTAGCCTTAGCATAATCAGCTGCTCGTGGCTGATAAGGTGCGCGTGTTCCTTCAAAAAGTGCGTAAGCACCAGCAACGGCCAAGGCGGAACCAACAGCTACAGCTACCCGTTGTGTAGGCATAGTGCGTCCTATTATTTAACCTAATTAGTAAAATAATAGAACATTTTGATTAATTTTAAACTTTTACTGACTAAATCTATAGCACTTTTCATCCCATGCCCCTACGTGCTCGACTTGTGCGAGGCTAGTAAAGATAGAGAAATTTGATGAATAGATAGACTCCAGTCTGTTTAGGAATAGCATCCTATGGGTCAAATTTACATTCTAAGGCAATTATTCGCCACAGCCCCAAGGAGAACCACAGCCAAAATCAAAGTGCTGTAAATCGAAATTTGGCTGTTCTTGCTGAATCTCAGTAAGAGCACAAACCTTTTTTATTGGCATTTGAAACATTGTCTGCCCGACAACTTGCTCCAGTTTCTCCAAACGCTCCATAGCCGCGGACTCAATTGGGCTCTCTTTAGGCTCTAAATGAATACAGGGGCTGCATTCAAGACTGGGATGTAATAAAGGAGAAAAGCCCGTTCGCGTTATTAGTTGAATAAAATCCGCCTCTAATGTTTGCCATAGCGGATTCCACAAGGTTCGCCCTTGATATAATTCATTTTCATATTCGAATTCTTGCAAATCAGCATATCGTCGTGAATCACTTCGACGTTTTCCGGAAACGATATAAGCTTCACATGAAGGATCATAGTCATCCAAATGACTAATTATCGGTAAGCCCTTAAGAAAGCTGGCACACCACTGGAATTTTCGACTGGGGAATTGTTTACGTTCTATCACCATTTGTGCAAAAGTGGCTTGAGATTTTAACCGATGAACCCTAACCCCCTGCGCTGTCGCATAATCTGAGCAAGCCGCAATTCTTTGTGACCAGGAAGAATCAGCCCATCCTGTTTCCACATAAAGAAAATGCACGTCAGACAAGTTCTTTTCAATCAGAGCCTGCATCGCAGCTAAAGAGTGATTGCCAAAATTACCAATGATTATGTACATAATAGGAATGGTGCCCAGGGCCGGAGTCGAACCGGCACGGAGTTTAACCTCCGAGGGATTTTAAGTCCCTTGCGTCTACCTGTTTCGCCACCTGGGCATTTATTTCTGGAGGCTGAGGCCGGAATCGAACCGGCGTACACGGCTTTGCAGGCCGCTGCATAACCACTCTGCCACACAGCCAAAACTAATTCATTTAAAAAAAAAGCGACTACCGCGTCGCTTTAATTTGGAGCGGGAAACGAGACTCGAACTCGCGACCCCAACCTTGGCAAGGTTGTGCTCTACCAACTGAGCTATTCCCGCCTGTCTACGGGTTGCCATTCTACCGAAAATTAAGGCGCTGTCAACAAATTAAATTAATTTTTTTTATAACTAATTAATTGAATTCTAAACACTATGCAAAACGTTTAGATTTAACTCAATATTTGATAATAACCCAGATTAACATGTGAAATTTAGCTGCAAAAAGCCGGTACTAATAGGTTAAAGCAATTAGTACCCAAATAAGTATTGATACAACGATAGACCTAATTTTAGGATGTCGAGGATGACACAGGATGTTTATTCATTAATTGCGGCCAGGCTATTGTAAGATACATTATCATGGACCAAATGGTTAGAATTGCCGCTAAGTACAACAAGATAAAACCCAATACGCCCCAGCCAGATTGTGAAGGTGTGAAAGCAACCAATAAGAAAAGCGCAAACATTTGCAGGGTAGTTTTTATTTTGCCAATGTAACTCACCGTGACACTGGCGCGACTTCCAATTTCAGCCATCCACTCTCGTAATGCAGAAATAACAATTTCACGCCCTACGATAATAATGGCAGGAATGGTTATGTAGTCCATTTCTTTAGCACCTACAAGAAGCAATAAACTGCAAGCCACAAGTAATTTATCGGCGACAGGATCGAGAAATGCTCCAAACGGTGACATTTGTTTTAATTTACGTGCAAGATAACCATCAAGCCAATCCGTAAAACTTGCCAAGGCAAAAATAGCGGCAGCAATCCCATGAGCCCAACTAAAAGGCAGGTAAAATGCTATGATAAATACCGGTATAAGTACTATCCGCATCAATGTCAGTAGATTCGGTAAACTAGTTAAGGTACTCACTTGAGTGCTCCCTCTTTTGGCAAGTGTAAGTAATCAGCCAAATGCTGATAATCATCAAAAACTACTTTCGCCCCGGCAGCAAGTAAGGCATCCTTTTGCTGATGGTAAAAATCCACTCCAATTGCATCAACTCCAAGATTTTTAGCCATTTCAATATCCGTCACTGAATCACCTACCATAACTGCCTCGTCTGTTGTAAGACCAAACGTATCCAAAATCTCTTCAAGCATTTGCACGGAAGGTTTGGGAGCAGTTTGACCAGCTGAACGTGTGACTTTGAAAAATGCATCTAAACCAGAGACATGTAAAACACGTTGCAGTGATTGCTGGCCTTTATTGGTTGCAATCGCCACGTCAATCCCAGCCTGGCATAAACGATTTACGAAGTCTTTTGCACCTGGTATTAAATAAACTTCTGCAGTTCGAGAAATTAATGCCTGTTGTACAGCATTTAATAATTGTTCATGCTCCTCGTCACTTAAATGAGGAAATATTTTTTTTAGCGCCTTTACTAACCCTAACTCGACGGATTGACGCGCTAATTGCTCATCAATATCACCGAAATTCAAACGTCTAGCTTCCGTTGCAACACTATTGAAAATTTGTCCTAGTGTGTCTCCGAGGGTCCCTTCCCAATCAAACACGACCAGACGATATGATTTACTCATGAGTTAACAAGTTCCTCGCACGTAATCTTTTTAGTGTTTCAACAAACCGATCATCCAGGTTTGCTTCAAACAGATAATTTTTTCCGTCCAGATTAAATTGAATTGCTCTTGCATGCAAATAAAGGCGTGACTTAATTGTCTCAAGCCCTTCTAACTGCACTGCTTTTCCATACTTCTCGTCACCGACTATTGCATGTCCAAGATGAGCACTATGAACCCGGATTTGATGGGTACGGCCTGTTTTTGGCGAAGCTTCAACCAAACATGCTTGCTGGAAGTTCTCAAGTAGCTTAAAGATTGTTTGAGAAGATTTTCCTTCTGGATGCACATTAACGATTCGTTCACCTGATTTTAGTTTATTTTTTAACAATGGGGCGTCCACTAAAACAGTTTTTTTATCTTGCCATGGGTCACTCAATAATGCCCAGTAAATCTTTTGTACCTTGCGCGCCTCGAGCAGGGCCTGAATTGCACGTAACATACTTCGCTTTTTTGCTAATACCAAACAACCTGAAGTCTCTTTATCCAAACGATGCACAAGTTCAAGATACGTGAGGTCAGTTCGTGTTTTGCGCAATGCCTCAATAACTCCCAGACTTAAGCCACTTCCTCCATGTACCGCAATACCAACCGGCTTATTAATCACTAGAAGAGCGCCATCTTCAAATAAAATACTCTCTTGCAGTTGTTGTTCGAGCTTCGACCCGACAAAAATTTGTTTCTCTTCTGAAACCCGCACCGGGGGAATACGAACTACATCCCCTTCTGTAAGACGTAAAGAGGCTTGAGCCCTTTTCTTATTAACCCTTACTTCCCCAGCACGAATTATTCGATAGATATGACTTTTTGGCACACCTTTTAGAACCCTTACCAGGTAGTTATCCAGGCGCTGGCCCTCTTCTTCACTATTAATTTCAGTGTAACGTACATCACTCATTTATGCATAAACCTATTTGCTGTAGCCGTTTTTTTTGATAGTATTAAAAATCGCGTGAACTATTCGCGCGACCGAATTATAACGTATAAATTAAAAGTTTATCAGCCGCTATATAAGTCGGCTATATTAGGACCCTTAACAATTTGCAACGATGAGCACGACTAATTGTGCAATTTTGTGGCCCTCCAATTGGAGTTGCCAGCACAATATTAAAATAGTCGAAGGCGCCATTTGTAGTATAATTGAAAATAGGTCCTTAAAAATGAAACGCGCTCCCTTAAGTTTAAGAGAAAAGGAAGCACCCAATACCCAGAGCCAAATTGAAAAAGAACTCATCAGATACCCACGCATGTCAGACATGCCTTACATCAGTTTCAGTTCGTTTTGCGAATATAAGGCAAGGATGATTTTTATGAATAAAATCATCAATATCGCCTTTTTCTCACGAATTCTGTTCTTACCGATGTATCTCACAAGTATGCGCCGCAATATTTGCAGGCAACATGCGCGTGGTCTGTCCTTAAGGGTCTTGGGAAATGCTTAATAAAGTATTTTTTGTAGGTTAAGAAACGTTATTGCTAAATTGTTTATGATTTCTTGAAGAAATCAGAACTCAACTAATAAGACTGAACAATATAAGTAAGTCCTGCATAAACGGTGCTTCACAACAAGAAATAAATCCTTACACTGTCTAGCTTAGGTTGCGCCCTTTTATGGGGTAATTTAATGGAAAAAATGTTAATAAATGCAACGCAAGCCGAAGAGGTACGAGTTGCACTGGTCAAAGCCAACCATCTGTATGATTTGGACATAGAGTGTCCATCTGAAGTTAAGAAAAAAGGAAACATCTACAAAGCGGTCGTTACACGACGCGAACCAAGCCTGGATGCTGTATTTGTGGAATATGGCGCCAAACGTCAGGGTTTTCTTCCTCTGAAGGAAATAGCGCCTGAATATTTAAGCAAACATCCTGATGAGTTTGGTGATGAAAAGCCTCCAATTACGTCTCTTCTTCGCGAAGGCCAAGAGCTACTAATTCAGGTTGATAAGGAAGAGCGTGGCAACAAAGGGGCTGCTCTAACAACCTATATTACTTTAGCGGGATGCTATTTAGTACTTATGCCTAACAATCCTAATTCGGGCGGCATTTCACGTCGTATAGAAGGCGATGACCGTGATGAATTAAAAGAAACATTGAATGCTTTAGAACTGCCTGATGAGATGGGTTTGATTATCCGCACAGCCGGTGTAGGCAAGAGTCAGGATGAGCTTCAGGCTGACCTTGATATGTTATGCAATCAATGGCAAGCCATCAAACAAGCGTATAATACTCAGCTTGCGCCATGCCTCATTCATCAAGAAGGTGATGTGATCATTCGCTCTATACGTGATAATTTACGTAAATCGATTGGCGAAATTATTATCGATGATCAAATTTCTTACGTAAAAGCCAAGCAATACATTGAACAAGTTAAGCCTGACTTTTTACCGAATCTGAAGCTATATAACAGCACCGTACCTTTATTTAACTTCTACCAAATTGAAAGCCAGATAGAGATGGCTTATCAGCGAGAAGTTCCTCTACCTTCTGGTGGCGCCCTTGTTATCGATCGTACCGAAGCGTTAGTGTCTATCGACATTAACTCAGCCAAGGCTACCAGTGGTTCTGATATTGAAACAACTGCCTTGAATACCAATCTTGAGGCCGCTGATGAAATTGCCCGCCAACTTCGCTTACGCGATTTGGGTGGTTTGGTTGTTATCGATTTTATCGATATGAGTTCAAGCAAAAATCAAAGAGATGTTGAAAATCGTCTCAAAGAGGCATTAAAAGCTGATAGAGCTCGTATTCAGGTTGGTCGTATCTCTCGCTTTGGCTTACTTGAAATGTCTCGCCAGCGCTTACGGCTCTCCTTAGGAGAGAATGCTCAGGAAGTATGCCCACGCTGCGAAGGAAGAGGCACGGTAAGAAATATTCAATCTCATGGATTGTCCATCATAAGACTCATTGAGGAAGAAGCACTTAAGGAAAAGACCGCTGAAATTCAGGTTCAATTACCACCTGAAATGGCTACTTTTATCATGAATGAAAAGCGTGAATTCATCTTAAACATTGAAAAACGTCATGCGGTTCAGGTATTGATTATTGCTAACCCTTATTTACAACCTCCACATTATGAAATAACTCGTTTAAAAGAAGATAATGTGGGAAAAACTAAAAAACCAAGTTATACATTAATTCATCAGCCTGAACTTGCCCTTACTCGTGCTGATGAAACCACTAAGCTTGATGAGCCAGCAGTAAAAGCGTTTTCACTACAAACGCCAGCGAAAATACCGCATAGCGGATTCATTAAGCGCTTATGGAATAGTTTATTTGGTGCTGGTGAAACAACTACTGTTACAACTCGTCAGGAAAAAACGACACGAAGCTCTCATCCACCGAAGCAATCTCATCCTGATCGTCGCCAACAGGGCCAAGGCAATCGACGCCGACGTCCTAGTGGCAATCAAATGCGTAATACGAATAATCCACAACGCAAAAAAGGACAGGGTGGTAGTAGCCACCAGTCTAGTGGACGAGTCGTACAAATCAAACCGGATCAGGCAAAAAAAAAAGCGCCAGTTAGCAAAGACTCCCACGAGCATTGATGCTTAACTATTCATAGTTGGGTCGTATTGACCCAACTCTTTCATCGAAAGACCTACTCAACCACCTCATCTGGATAAGACCAATCACCACGCACAATTGCCACAAAGATAAGGTATGTCGAGCAAATCAGCAGTAGATGATAGACATCATTGTCGTAACGATACTGAACTGGCAATTCATAACCTAACATTGCACTAGTCCCTTCTCGCAAGCCAATCCAAATTAGGTTTGAAACAACCACAGCAATAAAACCAATACGCACCAAGCCTCTTGAATAAATAGCAACCAATGAATAAATAAAAATAACTGCAAGTGCAATGTATAAAAAGTTTTGTTGACTTAGATAAAAATAGGTAAATACCAAAGAAATAAACATGACGGCAAGGCGTATGAAACTTGAAATATTAATCGCATGAATCAAACAATAATTTAAAAATACCACACCTAAACTGATTGCAACCCAGATATGCGCTGTATAAGGTTGTCCATAAGAGTAATGCACCCATACTCCAAGTATCTTCAAAACAAAAATAGTCAGGAAAAATGTAACAATGTAGAGGGTAAATTTGTTATTACCCTTGAGCCATTGGATAGCTGCAATTAAAAAGTAGCTGAGGAGAAAAAGAGCATGAAGCGCATTAGTCCATGCATTTGTTGTAATCGCAGTCATAGGCTTTGACTTCCTTTTTAATGGATTGCTTCACCTTTTGCAATGACAAATGTTACTTCACAAAGCAGGCAACTCATTGTAAACGCAGTGAAGCAATCCAAGATTAGATAGATTCATCCTACGCAGTTCGAGTGTTTACAGATTTATGTTCTATCTTTTAAACCGGTAGCGATTGGAGTAATACCAATGTTAGGATTAAAACCGCAATCATCGAGTAATTTTAATAAATTATTCCCTCTGCGGGTCAAACGTTTTATACAATACTCCTCTAGATAACTGTAAAGAATGTAATAATATTCGGGCAAGGTCAGAATGGTAAGAATTTTTTCGGCACGCTCAACATGATGTGAATTATTATAATCACATGCCTGGAATAAAACTGCGGCAAGCATCGAGGCAAAGCTGGCTTTTCTAACGGGATTTGCTAAATAAAATCGGTGAATACACTCATCTAACGCTCTGTCCTTATCCCACTCAACCCAGATATCATAAAGATTTTTAGAGATATTTGGATTAAATTCTTCAATTGGGATTGCGCTTAATTCTTGTAATGCATAGGCAGCAGGCACTATTGCTTGAATATTCGCCCAAGAACAATTACCAGCAATCTGTGAACTAATCGGTAACTGTAAAACCTGTTGTAAACCCAATTTTTGGTTAATGATTTCATGAAAATAGCGGCGACTTTGTTTTTTATAAAGGAATTCAAGTAAAAAATTGAGATTAATCAGCTCAGGCCGAGTGATATAGTAAATATTAACACTGCCTTCGGTAAGACTGTTTTCTCCCCTATCAATCTTTGCCCACCATTGATTATAACGAACAAAACCAAGCGCATGTCCGCGACTGGCTGCTGGTAAAATTAACATGGGTGAACTCACTAGCTGAGCCAGGCGTTGCCGATGTTTATCGGTCAATAAATTGTGCTGCTGAAATTGCAGTAGTTCTGCAGCGACACCAAAAGCGTCCATAATTTGATACAGATAAGGGAAACGGCTGCGAAGATGACGTGTGGAATAACTGCTGGTAAAGCGTCGTAATGAATCTTTCACCACGGCCACAGTGAATTCTAATATAAAGCCTTCATAATCAAGCTCAATAAACTCTCCTTGCGCATTGACTATATCCACATCACCTGTCAGTTCAAAACGATGTCCCAATAATTTACCATTGATAAAATCCAGGGCAAAATCAAGCTTGGCACCATGTTGATATAAAAGATGCTTCAGTGAATCCTGCCCTCTTAAAACTGGATAAACTAAAATGGATAAACCCGCAGTGGTATAAGCATTCGCATTTGCTCCATGCTCTAACAACAAGCGAGACATTTCAAGGTCATTGTTATCTACTGCCCAATGAAGTGGTGTGCGGCCAGTGACATCCGCTTTGTTAACATTCGCACCACGGGCAATTAATTGTTCAGCAATTTGAGGTTGTCGCGTGATCGCGCATTCAATAAGGGGAGTAAAACCGTACTCATCAATATCATCCAATGATTCACCTTGACGTACATAGAAGTCAAAATCAGGCATACGGCAACTGATAATATCATTGGCAATGGTCATTTAAAATCCTATGGCTTGAATTGAGGATCTGTTCGAAACTTTGGCATATTACCCAATCGTAATTGTTTTTCCATCTCCTGCTCCCGTCGCTCATTATCATATTCACGACGCGCGTCTGTGCTTAACGGCGGTTCAGGATTTAACCCGGGATCAATGCCGTCATTACGCTGCGAATCCAAATATGGATGCTGCATAATACCGTTTTCCATTGCTTCTTCAGGTGAACGAGGTGCATTATCCTCATCACCATGCTCACGAGCATTTACTCTTGCTAATTTGCTATGCTGCTGTTGTTCCGCAATGCGTCTTTGTCGCTCCATAGAGCGAGTTTCTTCAAACAAAATGGAGCGCTCCCCCTCTTTGGAATGAGGAGGCCAGGATGACACAGCAGTACTGTCTGGTTTTTTTGGGTCAGGCATAACAACTAGTATAAATTATAAATATTCTCTCTGCAGAATTTCAGCAATCTGCACCGCATTAGTAGCCGCACCTTTACGGATATTGTCAGCTACTACCCATAAGTTTAAACCATTAGGATGAGAAATATCCTGGCGAATGCGCCCAATAAATACTTCATCATGCCCAATAGCGTGAGTTATTGGCGTCGGGTACTGTATCTTATTAAGATCATCGACTACTTTTACACCAGGCGCCTTACTCAAAAGTTTGCGCGCTTCTGCCGCTGTCATTGGAGTCTTTAACTCCAAATGAATTGCTTCGGAGTGTCCATAAAGAACTGGTACACGCACAGTTGTAGGATTTACTAAAATAGAATCATCTTCCATTATTTTTTTTGTTTCCCAAACCATTTTCATCTCTTCACGGGTGTAACCATTGTCCTGGAACTCATCAATATGCGGCAACACATTAAATGCAATTTGCTTTGGATAAACGGATGACTTAATAGGTCTACCATTTAGCAGTTCACCAATCTGGGTGATTAATTCACTGATTGCTTTTTTGCCGGTACCAGATACGGCTTGATAGGTGGCTACATTAATACGACTTATCCCCACTGCATCGTGCAAAGGCTTTAATGCCACGACCATTTGGATGGTGGAACAATTGGGATTAGCAATAATGCCGCGATTTTTATAATCACTTATACGATGCGCATTTACCTCTGGGACCACTAAAGGGATATCATCGTCATAGCGGAAACAGGATGTGTTATCAACAACAATACAGCCAGCAGCAGCAGCCTTGGGTGCATACTCTTTAGAAACACTTCCACCCGCCGAAAATAAAGCGATATCCGCCTTATTAAAATCAAATTTAGCTAAATCCTCCACGTCTAACTGGGTGTTATTGAACATTACCGTCTTCCCAACAGAGCGTGAGCTTGCCAAAGGATAAAGATTATCCACTGGGAAATCGCGCTCTTCCAGTACTGTTAATAACGTTTCACCTACAGCCCCTGTAGCACCAACGATGGCGATATTTAAACGTCTATTCATTGCTAGTCCTCTTATTATAACTGCCCTTACTGGGCATAAACACTCGAGTCTGTTAACAAATCACCCTACAAGCCGCGGGACTTGGACTTTAAGATGAAATATCAACTCACCTCTAATTAATTTATTGGTTTTGTGCTTTATGTCTTAAGTAATGATCCATTAACACCAAAGCCATCATCGCTTCGGCAATGGGCACTGCTCTTATTCCCACACAAGGATCATGACGCCCTTTCGTCACTACTGTAACCTCATTGCCCTGAGTATTAATGGTTTTTCCAGGTTTTATAATGCTTGAAGTAGGCTTTAGGGCAATACTTACCTCTAGAGTTTGTCCCGTTGAAATACCGCCAAGGATCCCTCCAGCATTATTGGTTAAAAAACCTGCCTTACTCATTTCATCACGATGTTCACTACCTAATTGTTCCACCGCGTTAAAACCCGCTCCTATTTCTACTCCTTTAACCGCATTGATTGACATCATGGCATAGGCAAGTGTTGCATCAAGCTTATCAAAAACTGGGTCCCCTAACCCTACCGGTACATTACGAGCAAGAACATTTACCCTTGCACCGATTGAATCCCCTTGTCGTCGTAATTCATCAATATAAGTCGCTAAATCTTGTATTTGATGTTCATTGGGGCAAAAGAAAGGATTTGTATCGATAAAGGCTTCATCCACAAAATCGATTGTAATGACTCCCATCTGCTGTAAGTAACCTCTAATTTCGAGCCCTAAGCATTGGTGTAAGTAGAGTCTCGCAATTGCGCCTGCTGCTACACGTGCTACAGTCTCGCGAGCAGAAGAACGCCCTCCTCCTCGATAATCTCGATGTCCGTATTTATGATGATAGGTAAAATCCGCATGACCTGGACGAAATAAATCTTTAATATCGTCATAATCACTCGAACGCTGATCACTATTATAAATTAAAAGTGCAATCGGTGTTCCTGTTGTGATTCCTTCGAAAACGCCGGAAAGAATCTGTATTTTATCCTCTTCACGCCGTTGTGTCGTATATTTCGACTGGCCGGGTTTACGCTTATCAAGAAAAGGCTGAATATCTTCTGCCGTCAAAGCTAATCCAGGTGGACAACCATCGACGACACACCCCAAAGCAGGCCCATGACTTTCACCGAAGCTTGTCACTGTAAACAACTTACCAAATGTGTTTCCACTCATAGGTTAATTACCTTGGGGCGAAAAATGGGTTTTCAACTGTTGACTAGTTAGCAGAAAGACCCCATGTCCACCGTGTTCGAATTCTAACCAAGTAAAAGGCACATTGGGAAATGCTTCTTCTAAGGCTTGGTCACTATTACCAACTTCAACCACTAAAATACCTTCTTCCGTTAAATAATCATGGGCTTTTGCCAAAATTTTTTCAACAATTGCCAAGCCGTTATTCGCCGATTCTAAAGCAAGTTTAGGTTCATGATAATATTCTTCAGGTAATGTTTGCATCTCTTCTGAACCTACATAAGGCGGATTAGAGACAATTAAATCGTAGCGCACTTGAGGTACTTTGTTCCAACAGTCTGACTCAATAAGATTAACAGTCTCTTCAACATCATGACGCCCACAATTAATAGCGGCAACAGCCAATGCGTCAGCCGAAATGTCGACAGCATCAACCACAGCATTGGGAAAGGCATAACTACAAGCAATGGCGATACAACCACTACCTGTACATAAATCCAAAACACGATGTACCCGCTCAGCAACAACCCAAGGCGCAAACTGCTGTTTAATTAGTTCAGCAATGGGAGAACGTGGAATTAACACACGCTCATCCACATAGAAGGGTAATTCGCAAAAAAATGCCTTGTTCGTTAAATACGGTACAGGGACTTTGTCATGAATACGTCGTGAAAGCTGCTTTACAAGCAGTTGTTTTTCTTCAGGACTCAGTCGAGCCTGAAAAACCATGGGGTCGACGTCCAAAGGTAAGTGTAAACTTTCCAAGATTAAGGAAAAAATATCATCCCAGGCATTATCGGTACCATGGCCAAAATATAGATTATTGGCAGTTGCCTGACTTAAACCAAAACGAAGAAAGTCTATAATTGTCGTAAATTCAGCCGTAGCCGTTTTATAAGAAACGCTCATAATTAACCTTGATTTCGAATTGCCCTTTTTAAAGACAGTGTCCATAATTATCACAAATTGTACTTGAGTTTAGAGCATTTGTCCTTAACGATGAGCCTGTCGTTGTAAGTCTTTAATCGAAACTCAAAGAGTGACTATAATCTAATTACTTATAAATATTGAAGTTACGTATGTCTGATGATTTCTTATCCGATGAAGATAAAGCCCTTTTTCGTAAAATGGCAGGCGATGTAAAACCATTGCAATACAATAAAAAAGTTGATTTTATCGCCGAAAAGCCCCGCGTTCCTGCCGCTAAATCGCAAGACGTGTTTCGTCCCCAAAATGACCCTGAGATTTATTTGTCCGATTATTATACGGATGAAGTGCAAGCTAACACGCTCCTTTCTTACTCGAGTCCTAGTATACCTCATAAGCGATTTCGCGAATTGAAAAGTGGCCAAATCAAATGGGAATCACGTTTAGACTTACACGGTTTAAGACCCGAAGCAGCCAAAGACGCATTAATTAATTACATTTTTGAACAAACCGCATTAACTCATCGTTGTTTGTTAATAATTCATGGGAAAGGTAGTTATAATGGCGAGCCACCTATACTTAAAAATTTAGTGAATCACTGGCTACGTCAATTTCCCCAAGTTTTAGCATTTTATAGCGCTTTAGGGCGGGATGGAGGAAGTGGAGCACTTTATGTATTGTTGAAACGGCAGCGAGAACGATAAATTTGAACCCATTGCGACAAAACCGTGATAATAATGGGATTAGTTGTATTTTTGGATTGAATTTATCCTTATAAACCCTTACCATTTGCACAAAATTTTGAATGATAGAATCATGAGTAAAAAAGCTATTATTATCGGAATTTCCGGTCCCTCTGCTTCAGGTAAAAGTCTTTTAGCCAATACTATTGTTAATGAATTAGGCTCTGAGCAGGTTGTAGTAATCTCTGAAGATGCCTACTACAAAGACAATAGTCATCTTCCCTTTGCTGAACGAGAAAAAATTAACTACGACCATCCTGATGCCTTTGATCATGCTTTGTTGTGTCAACATTTACGCAGTTTGCAACAAGGAAAATCAGTTGATATCCCCATTTATTCACATTCCAAGCATATCCGCTTACCAGAAACACGTCATATCGGCCAACATGCCATTATTGTTTTGGAAGGTATTCTGCTTTTTAGTGACAAAACATTAAGAGAGATAATGGATATTCGTATTTTTATGTCCACACCTTTAGATGTCTGCCTAACACGCCGATTAAAGCGTGATGTTGTTGAGCGCCACCGTTCTTTTGAATCTGTTGTTCATCAATATGAAACAACAGTCAGGCCTATGTATTTTCAATTTATTGAACCATCGAGCCGTTATGCAGATATTATCGTTCCTCGTGGTGGCGAAAATCGTATTGCTATAGATATGATTCAAGCAAAGATGCGTGAACTGCTTGCAACCCATAAGAATAGTTTATCTGCAGACCAAGTGTAGTTTTCATTATATGGGTTGCACGTATTGGTTTTATGCAAGATAGAAGTAACAATCGCTCCATAACGGAATAACTACTTCTACAAATTGAGGAGAGTAATGTGGGATTTTTAACTGGGAAAAAAGCGTTAATCGTTGGTCTTGCTAGTAATCGCTCCATTGCCTATGGGATTGCCAAGGCTTTCCACGAGCAAGGTGCCGAACTTGCCTTCACCTATCAAAATGAAAAGCTGCAAAGTCGAGTTGAAACCATGGCAGCCGAATTTAATTCAAATTTAACGTTCCCTTGTGATGTAGCCAGTGATGTTGAAATTCAAGCTGTGTTTGAGCAACTAAACCGACATTGGGACAAATTGGATATCGTAATCCATTCTGTTGCCTTTGCTCCTGCCGATCAAATCAGTGGGGATTTTGTTGACAGTGTTAATCGTGAAGGTTTTCGTATTGCCCATGACATTAGTGCCTACAGCTTGGTAGCTTTAGCTAAAGCAGCCCAACCTATGATGCAAGATACCCAAGGCTCTATTTTAACATTAAGCTATTACGGCGCTGAGAAAGCAGTTCCCAACTACAACGTGATGGGTATTGCAAAAGCAAGTTTGGAAGCCTCTGTACGTTATCTTGCAGCGAGCTTAGGTCCTAAAGGAATCCGCGTAAATGCTATCTCTGCAGGTCCTATTAAAACGCTTGCAGCAGCAGGCATTAAGGATTTTCGCAAGATGCAATCTGTCTATGCTAATTCAACGCCTTTAAAGCGTAATGTCACAGCGGATGAAGTAGGTAATACAGCAGCCTTTTTATGTTCAGATCTCGCTTCAGGGATTACGGCAGAAGTTATCCATGTAGACGCAGGGTATCATGCTGTATCTATGACTGATTTAGACTAATTTTTAATTCCTATCGTATCTTTACCGCGGCATTGTCCGCGGTTTTTTGCAGTAGTCTAATCACTCGGCATAAAAATAAATTATGCTAGAATCAAATAGAAGACTCTCTTGGTAGAGAAAACGTGAATTCATTTAAAAAAATTAATTTAAATTTAATGTTGCATTTAGATGCATTATTAAAAGAAAAGAATGTGAGCGCGGCGGCGGCTAAAGTTTTCGTTAGCCAACCAGCTATGAGTACTTCACTAAAGCAACTTAGGGATTTATTTCAAGATCCTCTATTAATTCCAAACAAAGGGCAATACGTTCTTTCCCCCAAAGCCCAAGAACTACAACCGCAATTAGAAGAAATAATGTTAGGGTTCAGCAATATTTTGCATCCTAAGGAAAAATTCAATCCAGCAAAAACCAAAAGAACGTTTAGAGTTGCTTTGCCTGATTATGTAGAATTAGTCTTGCTTCCAGAATTAATTTCGCATCTTGAAAACTACCCCCATATTGTCATTGAAACCAGTATTAAAGCCCTAGCCGATGATCCGTTGATATTTGTTGAAAATAATATTGATATTGCAATTGGCGCTATTGATGAACCTACCCTCTCTCCACATCTAAAGGCAGAAAAAATGTATGAAGAGGAAATCATTTGTTTTGCGAGTAAAAGCAATCCAATTATAAATAAACCCTTATCATTAGAGTCTTATCTATCAAGCAAGCATATTGCTTTTAGTTTCAATGAAGAAAGATTTAGTCATTCAGCGGAGTATTTGCTCAAACGAAAAATGATTCGCAATGATATACTCTTTGTGAACAATATCTTGCCCGCAATTTTCGCTGTAGCACGATCTAATAAGGTTATTGCTTCAGCCCCTAGCTTTTTAATCAACATTTTTTCCAAACAATTCTCGCTAGGAATGCAACCATTACCCTTTGACCTGGAACCAACTCCTATTTTTCTTGTGAGACATAGCAAGAGTCAGTACGATGATGGCGTAATTTGGCTCACTCAACTAATCAGTGAAAGTATCAAGTCTCTTAAACATCAGCATAACTTACCCTAGGGTGTTGCAATTCTCTTGAAGTCCCGAGGCTCGTCAGGATAAGCCTAGTGTTGAAGCCCACGTCCCGAGTCGTGTCCGCAAGATCCATGGAGATGTAAATCCTGAAAGTCCCTGATAACAAAAATCCAGTCATTGCGAGCTTAGCGAAGTAATCCAACTCGATACCTCGCCGGCTCGCAATAACGGAACGTTAGTACAGTTCTACGCCTGTAAGCGATATCGATAGCTTATCGCGGCTTTCGTATTTCGCGTAGTAATCGCTCTACTCATTGCATTTGGAGCCGCTGAGGCAAGACTATTAATCCACCAGGGCATTTGCTCGCCCTCCCAAATAAACAATAAATCACCTGCAGGTAAAGCAATAGGTTTCACAGGATGTATTAGAATTCCCTGATGATTGGGAAAAGATAACATTAAACTTCCCAATAACCAGTGCGAATCAGAAATAATTGCAGACACTTGATGACGTTCATTTCTTATATCATCAACAAATTGCTTTAATGGGAATTGAGCAAGATAGGGAGTGCGAAGAACCCATAAACTTATTAATGCCAACTGCACAATAAAGCATATCCCTAAATAGCGCTTGGCGTGGCGTACTATATAATTTTTCTGATTAACCAGGACAAGCAATCCTATTGGAGCCATGAAAAATAAGGGTAGAACCCAATGCGTTTTAACGTTGTGAACTTTTCCACCAATCACCACTAACAGTAGAAATGGAATGACTAACATATGATAACGCCGCACAAGCTGATTTTGGGCAGTCGCTGTAAAATTTGTTCTTGATACAGGGAAAAAAATGCGAATTAAAATCAAGGGAATAATAAAGCAGGCAGAAGCCTCTAATAATCGCCCTATTCCATGCCATTGATTTTTGCCAGGAATTGCTAGCTTATAGGATGAATATAAGCCCATTTTCGCATTATCAGCAAGCCATAGCCAATATGGACTTGTTATTGCCAGAGCAACCGCAATAGTAACTAGAATATGCCAGCCAATAAGCCTAGATCGATATTCTTTAATGGATAGTGCCGTTAATACAAAAACTGCCAGAAAGATAAAATAGTTAAATTTAGACAATAAGCCAATACTTATAATTAGTCCATAAATCAATGACCAAATCCCTTTTCCTAATTGTGTGGGTTTAATTAGCCAATACCACGTCAAACAGGCCGCTAATAGTGCTAAAATTGCATGAGTTCGATGCGGTAACAGATCATAACTGATGTTGGGAATCAATGCCCATGACAGTGTTGCACACCATGCTAGGAGGGAGTCTTGACAATATAGTCGACAAATTTGGTGATAGACATAAAACGATAGAAGTAACAGACTGTATTTTAAAAATGCTACACTCAGTAAACTTACCCCTAAGCCTTGAAAAATCAAGTACTGTAGCCATGTGTACAATGGCGGCTGTGAGGGATAGCCTGCTGAGAGTTTCTGAGCAAAAACAATTTGCTCTGCTTCATCCAGACCAAGAGTAGAGTTACATAGAAACAGGCGCGCCATTATTAGCAAGGCAATAACGATAGAAAAACAAATAAACACCTGTGGTTGAGAATTCAGATAGGACGTTTTTTGCATATTAAATGAGATAAATTAAAATTAGGCGTAGAGACTACCATAAGCTTAAGGTCTAAAGAAAGAATGGATGTATGAACAGTACTATTAATACAATCTTTGTCTGGGTAAGGTAAGAGAATTTGCTTAGAGTCAAAGGAACAATGCCTTTTTGCATTGTTCCTTCTTGTTTTAATGTCTATTAATTTCTGCTTTATTCAACAAACTTTTTACATATAAATCGTAATCCATTACACCATAATTGGATTCAATTTGCTGTGCCAAGCTTGCTTGTTGCTCTTTATCCAACGATTTATATTGGCCATTGTTTATTTTTTTGAGATGAACAATAACAAAATCGCCGTTCTTCAAACTTCGTCCTTGTTGAGTATTGGTACGTGCCAAACTGAACGCTAAATCATTAATCGCTGGATCAGCTTTGTCAGTATCTCGCATGGCTTGCTCAACTTGATGCCATTGTAATTGGTTAGTTTCCAATATTTTTTTCTGTGCAGCAGGATCTGTTTTTGCCGATAAGAAGGTTTCACCTAATTTTTTAGCAAATTGTTCTGCATTTCTTATCGCTAGCTTTTTGGTAATGTAGCCCTTAACCTCAGCCAGTGTTTTTTGTGTAGCAGGAAGGTGTTTATCAACACGTAATACAATCACACTGTCATTGTCTAATTGAATGGGTTCACTGTTATTACCAAATTCAAGAACATCGTGGCTAAAAGCAGCATTTACTACTTCTTTATTTTTAGTTAACGCCTCATCTCCTCCACGTCTGGGAAAAGGAGCTGCTTTTTCAATGGTTAAATTCAAAGCATCTGCAACAGGTTGTAACGAATCAGGTGATTGGTAACTCAGATCACTTAGCTGTTCTAAGGCTTGAGCATATTTGGTTTGAGAAAGCTCACCTAATAACTGATCTTTGATTTCTGATTGCACGTTAGCAAGAGGTTTTATAGTTGCAGGTTTGTAATCTATAAGTTTAAAAATCTCATAGCCGTGCGCTGATTTGATAGGCGGCGAAATTTGACCTTTTGTAGTTAATTTTGCCAACTCCTTGTCAAATTCACTATGTCCAGCAACTAACCAGGGAAGAGCGCCATTATTCATCGCAGCCAGTTTGTCATCAGATTTTGTTTTAGCCCACTCTTCAAACTGAGCAGGATTGTTTTGCAGGCTTTGATAAGCTTCATCAGCTTTTTGTTTAACTTGCTCTTCGGTTTCTGCCGATGCATCGTCAGGAACTGCAAAAAGAATGTGAGCCACTTGCCATTGAGCTGGTGTTAAAAAACTGCTTTGATTTTCATCGTAATAACGTTTCAATTCGTCATCGCTTATTTTAATCTGTTCTCTTAATTGCTGCATGGACAGACGCACATACTCAATCGACACTTTTTCGGGTGCAATAAATTCTTTTTGATGCTTCTGATAATACTCATTAATTGCTTCATCAGAAACTTGACTGTTGCTCATAAACAAAGAGATTGGAATTTGTAAGTAATCATAATCTCGAGTTTGCATGTAGAGTTTTACAAAACGTTTAATTTCATTCGGTAATGCAAAGGCACTGCCCATGAATGCAAAACGTTGTTGATTAAGCAGCATGCCTTGTTTTACTTCTTTTTGAAAAGACTCTGGCGTAAACATCGCACCGCTTAGTGCTTGCTGGTAGCGTGCGGCAGAAAAATGACCATCTTCCTGAAATTGCGGAATACTTAAGATTGCCGCATTCGCTTGTTCTACACTTACATCAAAGCCATTATCTTTGGCTGCCTGTACAGAAACCTCATTAACAATCATATCTTCCAAGACTTCTTTTTTTAAGGCTTTTTCACTTGCAGCAGTCATTTGGGCAGCATCACGCTGCTGACGTGCTCTGCGGTAATTAACTTCAAAGGCTTGTGCTGAAATAGGCTGTCCATTTACCTCAACAACAGCGTTGGAGGCTTGATGTGATTGCATATAATAGTCAACGCCAAAAAGTGTGAAAGTAATAGCAATAAGAATAATGACTATCCAGGCCACAAGGCCTTGTATGCGTTCGTTCAGCTTCTGCAACATGATTGGTGTTCCATAAATAGGGTAATTTGCAACAGAATCTTAGATTCAAAATTTGACTGGTAAAAAAAACGCGCCATACGGCGCGTTAATCTGGCGGAGTGGACGGGGCTCGAACCCGCGACCCCCGGCGTGACAGGCCGGTATTCTAACCAACTGAACTACCACTCCATTTCTTGGTGGGTGCTGCAGGGATCGAACCTGCGACCCTCGCCTTGTAAGGGCGATGCTCTCCCAGCTGAGCTAAGCACCCAAAAAACTTACGCTTCTTGTACAGCTTCTTTAAGTGATTTACCAGCTTTAAACTTAGCTACTCTTGAAGCTTTAATTTCAATGGTTTCACCAGTCTGCGGATTTCTACCAGTACGCGCAGAACGGTTACCAGTGGAAAAAGAACCGAAACCTGGCAATACAACTTGGTCACCGCTTCTTAAGGCGTCGGTCACGGTTGTCATAAAAGTATCGAGAACTCGACTAGCGTCTGCTTTAGTTACGCCAGAACCATTTGCAATTGCTTCAATTAATTCACTCTTATTCATCTTTTCCCCTATCAGTTATTCTTTCCTTACCCGTGGCGATTAAATCAGAATCATCAGCCCCAGTCAAGCAGTCACATCCTTGCATCGCCCGCCAGTAGCGGGCAACGGAGTGAAATATACCCGGTATTAATGGGCATGTAAATCCTTATTTTTAATTTTTTTTGAATTTTTGCTCGGAATTACCTCAGAGTGGGTAGGAGTTGGTGCATTTATGACCGGATTACGCTGTAAAGCAAGCTCTAATACTTGTTCAATTGTCTTCACAGGATGTATTGTGAGTTTCTTTAAGACATTATCAGGAATTTCTTCAAGGTCCTTACGATTTTCTTCAGGAATAATGACGTGCTTAATTCCACCACGATGCGCAGCCAAAAGCTTCTCTTTAAGACCACCAATAGGAAGCACTTGTCCTCTTAAGGTAATTTCACCCGTCATAGCAACATCTGCACGCACAGGAATTTGTGTCAGCACTGAGACTAACGCCGTACACATTCCAATACCAGCACTAGGACCATCTTTAGGCGTTGCACCTTCAGGCACATGCACGTGGAAATCATTCTTATCATAGAAATCATCAGGTAAATTCAGCGATTTTGCCCGACTTCTAACCACGGTCATTGCGGCATGAATGGATTCTTGCATTACCTCACCTAACTGACCGGTATGCGTGGTTTTGCCCTTACCTGGCATCATGGATGCTTCAATGGTTAAAAGTTCCCCGCCCACACTGGTCCAGGCTAAGCCAGTTACTTGCCCTACTTGATCAAACTCTTCAGCAAGACCATAACGGAATTTCTTAACACCTAAGTACTTTTCGATATTATTGCGCGTGACTGTTACTTTTTTCACACGTTTACCTGTTAATATTTCCTTCACAACCTTACGGCAAATACTTGCAATATCCCTTTCCAGGTTACGGACCCCTGCTTCACGGGTGTAATGGCGAATAATTTCACGCACACCGCTTTCAGCAATGTTTATTTCATTGGCCTTCAAACCATTCAAGACCAATTGTTTTGGAACCAAATAGGTCTCTGCAATATGAATCTTCTCATCTTCTGTATATCCCGGTAGACGAATAACTTCCATTCGGTCAAGCAATGGCGCAGGAATTTCCAAGGAATTTGCTGTCGCAATAAACATTACATCACTTAAGTCGTAATCCACCTCAAGATAATGATCGCTAAACGTATGATTTTGCTCGGGATCCAGAACCTCTAATAAGGCTGAAGCAGGATCACCACGGAAATCCATAGCCATCTTATCCACCTCGTCCAACATAATAAGTGGATTTTTTACCCCTGCTTTGCATAATTTCTGGATAATTTTTCCCGGCATAGAGCCAATATAAGTACGTCGATGACCACGAATTTCTGCTTCATCGCGGACACCCCCTAAGGCAATTCGAATAAAGGTTCTACCGGTTGCGTTAGCAATTGATTGACCTAACGATGTTTTACCAACCCCAGGAGGTCCAACTAAACAGAGAATGGGACCTTTCAAGCGTTTTACGCGCTGCTGAACTGCTAAATACTCAAGAATTCGTTCTTTAACTTTTTCAAGCCCATAGTGTTCTTTGTCAAGCAGACGCTCTGCTTTGCTTAAATCAAATTGAATCTTATTTTTTCGCTTCCATGGAACTGACAACATCCAATCCAGATAATTTCGGATAACAGTTGCCTCAGCCGACATAGGCGACATCATTTTTAATTTTTGCAATTCTGAAAGTGCTTTCTCTCTGGCTTCTTTGGGCATGCCTGCCTTATTAATAGAGCCTTCTAACTGTTCAATCTCATTACCTTCTTCACTGAGATCTCCCAGTTCTTTTTGAATCGCCTTCATTTGTTCATTGAGATAATATTCGCGTTGGCTTTTTTCCATTTGGCGTTTTACGCGACCACGAACACGTTTCTCTACATGGAGTAAATCAATTTCTCCTTCTATTGCAGCCATTAGACGTTCAAGACGGATACCAACATCGAGGATTTCAAGCAATTCCTGCTTATCATCGACCTTTAATGACAGATGAGCAGCTATAGTATCTGCCAGACGTCCTGGTTCTTCGATACTGGCTAATGAACTTAATACTTCAGGGGGAATTTTCTTATTGAGTTTTATGTATTGCTCAAATTGAGACATTAAAGAGCGCATCAGAATTTCTACTTCCTGCTGCTGCATTTGCTCGTTTATTTCTTCAATGCCTTCCAAAGATGCTTCAAGAAAACCTCTTTCATTAACATATTCTTTTACTTTGGCTCGTTGTTCACCTTCAACCAGAACTTTCACGGTTCCATCAGGTAGTTTTAACAATTGCAGAACACTTGAAATAGTACCTACAGTATAAATATCTTCTGCTCCGGGATCATCATGAGAAGATTTTTTTTGCGCGACAAGGAAGATCTGCTTATTATCCACCATAGCAGCTTCCAGGGCTTTAATTGATTTTTCCCGCCCGACAAACAAAGGAATAACCATATGCGGATAAACAACGACATCACGCAGCGGTAGTACGGGTAATAATGACGTCACTTCTTCATTTTCATCTGACATGAATTCATTTTCGCTTTCGCTAGACATAATAAGCCCTTATTCAAACGATAATCCTATGAGAAAAAGCACAGCCGCTTTAGTTGAATAGTCAATAGAAACTAAGACTGCCCTACCAGTTTAGCCGAATATGTAGGGCAGCGCTGCTAATACTTTCTTATTCTCTTCCACCAGCAGCAGATTGTTTGCTTTCTTCACCTTCGTAAATAAGAATGGGTTTTCCAGTGTTATTGATTACATTTTCATCAATAACGACTTTATTAACATCTTCCATTGAAGGTAATTCATACATGGTGTCTAAAAGTATATTTTCAAGGATAGCACGCAAACCACGAGCACCAATTTTTCTATCCAGGGCCTTCTTAGCAATCAGATGCAAGGCTTCCTCTCGGAATTCCAGCTCAACCCCTTCCATTTTAAATAGTGCATGAAATTGTTTAGTCAGTGCATTTTTGGGTTTAGTGAGGATGTCAATTAAGGCGTCTTCATTGAGTTCGTGTAATGTAGTAACAACCGGTAAACGTCCTACAAACTCAGGAATCAGGCCATATTTGACTAGGTCTTCAGATTCAAGAGCATCCAATACTTTTTCCATATCCTGGCTGTCTTTTTTCTTTTTCAATTCGGCAGAAAATCCGATGCCAGATTTATCACTGCGTTCTCGGATGACCTTATCAAGACCTGCGAAAGCACCACCACAGATAAATAAGATATTTGAAGTATCGACTTGCAAAAACTCCTGTTGAGGATGCTTGCGGCCACCTTGAGGCGGAACAGAGGCAATTGTTCCTTCAATGAGTTTAAGCAGAGCTTGCTGCACACCTTCACCCGAAACATCGCGTGTAATCGATGGATTATCTGATTTGCGTGAAATTTTATCGATTTCATCAATATAAACGATACCTTGTTGTGCTTTATCAACGTCATAATCACATTTTTGTAATAATTTTTGAATAATATTCTCGACGTCTTCACCTACGTAACCGGCTTCGGTTAATGTAGTAGCATCAGCCATAGTGAAAGGTACATTCAGGATCCGCGCTAACGTTTGCGCTAGCAATGTTTTACCACTACCAGTCGGACCAATCAGTAAAATATTACTTTTACCTAATTCAATACCATCTTCAGTTTTATGGTGTAATCGTTTGTAATGATTGTACACAGCCACGGAAAGTACTTTTTTCGCGTGAGGCTGCCCTATCACATATTCATCTAGAAAATTGGCGATTTCTTTGGGTGTAGGTAATCGAGTCTCTGTACTTTCCTGGGTTTCTTGAGTTTCTTCACGAATAATGTCATTGCAAAGCTCAACGCATTCATCGCAGACAAATACAGAGGGACCTGCAATTAATTTTTTTACTTCATGCTGGCTCTTTCCACAGAATGAACAATACAAGACCTTATCACCATCGCCGTTACCGGTTTTACTCATCTACAAACCCCTTTCTTACTGTTACCAAAAGCAGTGGTAATCTTGAAGGTTTGTCCCTAAAGCCTTCGAGATATATGGAGAAAATTGGCTGGAACAGGAATGACTCAATAGCGTGACTATTTGCTTTTGACTATCCGTGCTCCAATTTTCTACATTTCCCTTTTATTGCAACTTTAAGCACAAGCCTTAGTAAAATTTTAGACAATTGAATAAATAACGCCAAATAAAAATTTGCCAGTTATTGAAAAATAACCGGCAAACTAACAATTATTTGGTTTCAGCTAATGTATCGCGGCTGTGGAGAACTTTATCTACCAAACCATATTCAACAGCTTGTTGGGCACTCATAAAATTATCACGCTCTGTATCACGCATAATTTGATCGGGTGTTTTATTAGTATGTGCTGCCATAATATTGTTTAAACGCTCGCGAACCGCCAAGGTTTCACGTGCATGAATTTCAATATCAGTAGCCTGCCCTCTGTAGCCACCCAACGGTTGATGAATCATTACCCGAGAATTTGGCAAGCAGAATCGTTTACCTTCAGCACCAGCACAAAGTAATAGTGCTGCAGCACTTGCTGCTTGACCAATACACAAGGTACTAACATCAGGTTTGATAAATTGTATCGTATCGTAGATAGCAAGTCCTGCTGTTACTACGCCGCCTGGTGAGTTAATGTAAAGCGAAATATCCTTATCAGGGTTCTCAGACTCCAGAAAAAGGAGCTGAGCCACAACCAGGTTCGCCATATGATCTTCAACTTCACCCAGCAAAAAAATGATACGTTCTTTCAAAAGCCTTGAGTATATGTCATACGAGCGCTCACCGCGAGAGGTTTGCTCAACGACCATAGGCACCAATCCACTGGCATTTCTTATCAAGTTCTCTGAATAGGCCGCCATACTATTATGCTCCCTCTTTGGCTGTCTCTTTCTTAGGATTCATTACTTCCTCGTAACTCATTTTTTTCTCGACAAGCTTCGCATTTTCACTGATTTTCTCAGCAACCATTTCTTCCATTACTAATGCTTCGATTTCAGCCAGACGCTCTTTGCTGCTTTGGTACCAAGCACGGAGTTCTTCTGGTTTTTCGTAAGCACTGGCAAACTTTTCAATCATAGCATCCACTCGTGCTTTATCAGCAACAAGCTCATGCTTTTTAACATATTCAGAAAAGAGCAGCCCTAAATGAACACGGCGTTTTGCTTGTTCTTCAAATAATGCTCTAGGAAAATCAGGTATTTGCTCATTATCTGAATGCTCATGACCGAAAAGACGATGATACATGTCATGCTTCAAATGTTCTATTTCTTTATCGATCAAAGCGTTAGGTAAGTCAAAGGTGTTAACTGCCATCAATTTATCGAAGATTTTCTCACGATTCATTGAACTAACACGACGCTCTAATTCACGCTCCATATTTTCTTTAATATCTTTTTTCAGAGCTTCGATACCACCTTCTTTGATATTAAATTTTTCAGCGAAAGCATCATTCAATTCGGCTAATTTACCTTCCATAACTTTTTGGACAGTGATTTTGAAGGTTGCCTCTTTGCCTGCTAAATCTTTATGACCATAATCTTCTGGGAAGGTTACTTTAATTTCGAACGGTTTACCTTTCTTCGCACCAATTAATCCATCTTCGAAACCAGGAATCATTGAGCCAGAACCCACAACAATTTCATAACCTTCAGCGCTACCGCCTTCGAAAGCCTTGTCGCCCAAAAATCCTTGGAAATCGATAACGGCTTTATCGTCTTTAGCTACAGCACGTGATACTTCTGACCACTCTTTAGCTTGCTCACGTAATTTTTCGATCATCTCATCGACATCTTTATCGGTTACTTGAGCTTTAGTCACTTCGATCTTATCGTTATCAAGTTCGGTAATGGTTATTTCCGGAAATACTTCAAATGTTGCTGTATAGATAAAATCTTTGCCAGATTCTACTTGTTCAGGCTCTACCATTGGTGAACCAGCGGGCACTAAATTTTTATCTTGCAGAGCTTCATATAACGTAGATTGCACCATTTCTCTAGCGACATCTTCGCGTACGCTATCAGAAAAGCGACTTTTGACAACATTCATTGGAACTTTACCAGGACGAAAACCATCGACTTTCGCTTTGCGAGCAAGATTTCTGAGACGCAGGCTCACCTCTTCCTCTACTTTTTCGGTAGGTACCGAAATTGTTAACTTACGTTCCAAACCTTTCAAGGTCTCAACAGAAACTTGCATCTAAGTCACCTCTTGGAAATTATCATGAAATGGTGCGAAAGGAGAGACTCGAACTCTCACGGGTTACCCCACTGGAACCTAAATCCAGCGCGTCTACCAGTTCCGCCACTTTCGCAAACAGGGTGGAATTATCAAACAGTAAGCCATTATTGTAAAGACTCAGAATGGATCTTAAGCTTATATGGCTTTTTTTATTCCAAAATGCATTGTCTTCTACCTGAGTAAGAACCTTAATTACATTTTGGATGATACTGAACATGGGGTGAACGATGGGACTCGAACCCACGACAACCGGGATCACAACCCGGGGCTCTACCAACTGAGCTACGCTCACCATAGCAATACACTACTAATTTAAAGGAATTCTGCACGTGGCTGGCACGCCCGGCAGGATTCGAACCTGCTACCCTCGGCTTAGAAGGCCGATGCTCTATCCAGATGAGCTACGGGCGCAAATTTAAAAACTTGGTCGGGGTGGAGGGATTCGAACCCCCGACATTCTGCTCCCAAAGCAGACGCGCTACCAGGCTGCGCTACACCCCGTTTTTACCCGTCCCCAAGGACAGAGCGCAGATAATACTCGTAGCCGAGCTGCAGGTCAATAACCCAAGCAATTAATTTTTTTTCGAAGAATTTATTATTTAGCATAGATGCCGTGAATAAACCACGGTACGTTGGTATTTTAGTGTGAAGCGTACTACTAACAATAATAGCTCAACCAAATTATTCCTGAACACAAATCCGCTCACTGCAACGATAGTCAAAATTCTATGATTGCTGCTTTATTTTTTTTTAGTTAGCATAAAAAATCGTAATTTTATTTTTAGTACTATGAAATCTTACTTGCTACCCATTTTTGACAATATGGATCATCTTCATAAAAACGCAGACAATGTTTTGTTGCCTGATTCCCGTTTTCAAAAAGATTTTACCCATAGTTTAAATTTTTTGAAGAGCTATGTGGGTAGCCTTGGAACATTTAACAGTTACCGCCGTGAAGCTGAGCGTCTGCTGCAGTGGTGCTGGCACATTAAAAAAACGACACTTTGCGAGTTAAAACGTGACGACATAGAGCAATATGTACGCTTTTGTCAAAATCCTCCTCAAAGCTGGATCAGTTTAAAAAAAGTCCCCCGCTTTATTGAAAAAGAGGGTAAGCGCCAGCCGAATGAGAATTGGCGTCCTTTTGTAGTTAATGTAAGTAAAGCAGAAAGAAAGTTGGGAACTACCCCGTCAATCGAACAATTCAGTTTGTCACAAGGTGCTGTCCAGGAAATATTTGCCATCTTAAGTACCTATTTTAACTTTTTAATCGCTGAAGAATATTTAGTATCCAATCCTGTCGCGTTAATCCGGCAAAAAAGTAAATTCGTGCGCAAACGGCAAGGCAACGCCCCCATTCGCCGTTTAAGTTTAGATCAATGGGATGCTGTTTTAGAGGCCGCAGAAAAGCTAGCCCAGGAAAATCCAGAAAAACACGAACGCACTCGCTTCATACTTAGCATGCTATTTGGCATGTACTTGCGTATTTCCGAGTTAGCGGCAAGTGAGCGCTGGATTCCGACAATGAATGATTTTGCTAAAGACTCCAATGGTCACTGGTGGTTTACCACCGTAGGCAAAGGTAATAAGGAACGACAGGTTGCTGTTAGCGAAGCCATGCTTGAAAGTCTAATGCGTTGGCGCCAGTTTTTAGGGTTAACACCCTTACCTTCCCCTGCTGATAATTCTCCGTTAATCCCCAAAATTCGCGGAACAGGTCCTATGAGCGATACCGCGCCAATAAGGCGTCTGGTGCAGCTTTGTTTTGACCATGCTGTTGATTATTTACGACGAAATAATCGCCAGGAAGAAGCAGATAATTTAACCGCAGCAACAGTACATTGGCTACGGCATACAGGCATCTCCGAAGATGTAAAAATGCGTCCTCGAGAGCATGTACGCGATGATGCGGGCCATAGTTCAAGTGCCACAACCGACCGCTATATTGACGTGGAAATGCACGCACGTTATCAATCCGCACAAAAAAAGAAAATTGTGGTTGAGGACTAAAACCAGCTTAAGTCAACGCACAGGCATCAACGAGCTCAATTTGCTCCTGAGACAAGGGTTCCCCAAGGAAAATTTTTCCCACAGCCTGAAAACGCTTAATTGAGTCAGTTACCAGGTATTGGACAGTGGTTGTTGATGCTGTG
The DNA here is from genome assembly GCF_000953655.1 of Legionella hackeliae. Lineage (NCBI taxonomy): Bacteria > Pseudomonadati > Pseudomonadota > Gammaproteobacteria > Legionellales > Legionellaceae > Legionella > Legionella hackeliae. The sequence goes on along the minus strand of NZ_LN681225.1, from coordinate 712,775 downwards.
TTGAATAAATCGGTCTCGGCTAGCACCTTATGCAAGGCTTTTGCAGTGGCTTCTGCAGAGTCAACAATTGTCACCCCTTTGGGTAAAAGTGTTTGCAGTAAGGATTTAAACACCGGAAAATGGGTACATCCTAAAAGTAAAGTATCTTCTTCGCCAAATTCAGACAAATAATGCTTTAACGCTTCCCGAGCAATCGCATTATCGGTCATGCCTTCCTCGGCTAAAGCCACTAGCACACTGCATGCTCGTGCACTAATTGTTGCATGAGGCAGCTTTTCGGATATTAGACGTTGATAGGCATTAGAAGCAATGGTTGTTTCTGTTGCTAAAACAGCCACACGATGATTTTTAGTAGCAGCCACTACAGCAGACGCCCCAGGAGCGACTACACCGATAACAGGAATATCAGGAAGCATCGCCTGCAAATGGGGGAGAGCTGCCGTTGTTGCAGTATTACAGGCAATCACCAGCGCTTTAATTTGTCGTTCCACTAATACTCGAGCCATCTGTACCGCATATTGCTGGACAGTATCAGGGCTTTTTGTACCATAGGGTAGGCGCGCCGTATCTCCCAGGTAAATAAATGACTCTTTAGCCAAAGTGGTTTTAAGTGCACGAAGCACTGTTAAACCACCCATTCCAGAATCAAAAACACCAATAGGCAGATTATTTTTATTCATTATTTTCCTAAAATAGTGTCAAACGTCAATATTACCCACCCGCTTTTATACCTGATAAATTGGGTTGAGTGGTTTGAACCTCTTTATTTTTCTGATCCACTTCCTGACGACCATCTTTCATCTCACCCCGAAAATGATCAGCTGTTTGCTTAGCCGCTTTGGTATCTTGCTCTTTAACTTTAACCGCTTCTTTACCAAATTTGGCTTTGGAAAGCTCTTTCATGGTCTCTAGGTGCCCTTCTTTATGATACTTCACCAATTCTTTATATTCAGGATCTGTAACGGTTTCTAAAGGCCATTTTCTTAGGTGTTCACTTGCCCTAAATGCGGGAGTTTGCACTTTAATAGCATCGCTGCTAAATTTCATATTCGGGTCATTTTGACCAATGACCATCAAAGCTAACCAGGCACCTTTCACGGCTTCGGGATCAGAGCCGCCTAAGTAAATAGGATTATCTTTTGATGGCGGACCGTTTAAACCTTTCAGCGCCTGCATTGCCATTGCCATGTAATATTCACGCTGCGCAGTTTTGTTAGCAGGGGGAACATTATTTGGGCCAGCGGGTACTACAGGAGGAATATCTCGAGAAGTAATGGTGTAATCAGCGGAATATTTCACCTTACCATCTTTTGTTGTTTCTGCAACATCAGGGCCACGTTCTTCCAAAAATCGACCTTGAACCTGATTGCCACCAACCATAACTCCAATCGTGTGATTACGTAGACACCCTTGAGGGATAGGTTTTTCAAGCTCAAACGCCAAACCAGGACCAGGTTTTCGGGTTTGTATAACAACGCCTCCTCCCATGGTAACTGTATCGGTACCCTTAGTACCTAATAACGATTTTTTCTGCTCGATTGGATAATCTGTGATTGAAGAATAGATTCCGAAGAATTTGATATCTTCCCCTTTCATCGCAGCTTCCAGTGTCTTTAAAAGTCCTTGTCTCTTTAAAGAACTTCCTATAGCGGGATGTGCACCGGGAATTTGCGTAGGATCAGGTGTTGGATCCCCTCTTAAGAGTTTTTGAACACCTTGATAAAGGCTAAGCTCTTTCTCGACAGATCTTAATTGTTTGTCAATCTCAGCTCTGGCTGCAGCTAATTTGTCTTTACGCCATTTCTCTGCAGTTGCAGGTAAATCAGATGCTTGTGGGATACTGGCTTTTTGCTTTTCTAATAGCGCTTTTTCATTCGCAAAAAACTGCACCATGCTGTCACACGCATTATCCAGCTCTTTATAGGTGTCTAACATTTCCCGCGCATTTTGCCTTGCAGTCGCCTGAAATCCTGGACTTAACCAATCAATCGCTCGAGTTTCAGCTAATTGTTTTAATTGTCCTTGAATTTTTTTATCAGAGGCGGTTATTTTTTTATGTAAATCTTCAAATGACCGTCGCTCTGTTTTTAAACGCTCAATTTCAGTAGTCACCTCTTGCTGAGGAGAATCAAGAAATTGTTTTTTATTCGCATTGATTTTGGCATCAGCAAATAACTCTGGAGTTATTTGCTTTTTAAGGCTTTCTAAAGTAAATATACCCGCAGGATTTGCGGCAGAATTTACCAAACCTGCATTGACTAACTCTTGAATAAATGCAGAAGGCGTTGCTGACTGTTTAAATGCTGTTATCGCATTGGCCACCTGTTGATTGTTATTTGGGAACGCAGCGCTCTTGTTTAATCCCATTAAGAATTCCAAGGCGACTTTTTCACTTGCGGTAGCAGCAATTACAGCAGGAGCAGGCGGAGCCGCTCTTCCATGATATTTAACATTTAAGTCCTGATTACGTTGTCGTTGAGCATCAATAGGGCCTTGTATGAGTGCATCAACAGCAGGCCCCACTGGATTATACCCAAAAGCTGCATTTAAACCTCCCACTGGAAGTGCTAAAACAGCAGTAATACGATCAATTGCAGTTTTATAAGCTGCTGGAGGACCTCTTAAATCTGTGGTAGGGTCTAAAAGAATCGTATTAATAGCATCAATTTGAGCAAGCGTTAGGGCTTGGGGTTGGTTACCAATAATCTCTGCCACCTTGGAATTGATGATTTTAGCAGCATAAGCATTGCGAAGGTTTTCTGCTGCCAGTGCATCTACCAAACCTGCTAAGGATGGGTCGTTAACATTGACATCATCCCCCAAAACTCGTTGAATAACTGCTCGTTGCTTTGTTGGGTCGCTACTGTGTGCATCCATTATGCTGCGAATAACATCAGGATTTGCAACAATCCCTTGCTGTTTTGCTAAGGGTAGTTTTTCAACGAGGTTAAGGAGAGCACCATGCGGACCAACGTTCGAGTAATTGGCCAAATTCGCTCTAATTAATTTCTTAGCTGCAGCAGTTTGTACTGCCGCCATGCTTTCTTTAGTTACCCAGTCATTCGAGGTAATACCAATAGCAGTAAGGGCTTGTTTAAATTGACGAAAATCTTTGGCATCAACCAGATTTTTAAAATTTTGTGTAGTTGGTCCATCGAGATCGGGATGTCTATTGATTAATGTCTCAACTAATCTGCCGCGAAACTCTTCTTTTTCTTTTTGGGAAAGGGAAGCAATTGCAGCGCCAACATTTACAGCATCTAAAGTAGCGCCATCTAAAGTTGCTGCAGCACCTGCGATCCCTGTGCGGTGACCAGATGTTGGTCTAATAATATTAAGGGCATTGATTTTTGCTTTAAAAGCCGCAAGATTCCCCCCGCTTAGGTCTATTTCTTTAGTTACTCGCAAGGTAGCTTCAACAGCAGCATAAGCCTTTAATTTTCTTTCAAAATCATGCGTTAGATCAGTAATTAAATTGTCCACATGAGGAATAGCAACATTATGCGTTCCACCTAACAAAACTCTCACACCAGCTTGCAATTCACCAGGATTAGTAGCAGTAACCATTCTCCTTACAGCTTCATTAGAGGTAAGAGTGGCATCGCTCATAGTAAGTTTAGTGAACTGCTGCAGAGCTTGTTGCTTCGCTCTAGTTACGTTATCAGGATTCTTAAAATAATTTTCAACTCCAGCTGAGGCAGGTGTCCCAGTAAATTGCTCCCAGGTGGCTTTAAAACTAGGGTTAGTACTGTTTAATAATTGCTGGAGTTTGACGGGATCATTTGCTACCAGTAAGTGCTTTCTTACAGAAGCAGCAGCAGCGATTTGTTGAGCACTTTTCGCATCAATAAATGCATTCTGAAAGTTAAGATTTGCTTTATAGCCTAAGGTATCACTTGTTGATAAAAGACGTTTGACATCCTGCACATTCGCGATTTTAGTGAGGGCATCAAGTGTTTCTACATCATTTATTTCAGCAATTTTTAAGCTTAGTGATTGTGTTGCTGCTACCTGACGTAAACTTGGAAGATTTTTATCTGTAACTGCAGCATTTAAATAGGCATCATCTGCATTAGCCGTTTTCAAGTAAGCTTTCTGCGCAGTCACGTCAGGTTGACTTGCTACATCATCAAGCTCACTGCGGTCCAGATGTTTAGCATAATATTCTTCAAGATATTTTTTACCAAATTGTTCCCGAACCCAGGTAATGTCCTCTGGGGCATTATTCAGTGGGGCGCGATATAGAGCCGGAACTACCGTCACGTCTGCCATGAATTGAACATCACCTAGTTGTAAGCTTGCAAAGGCATTAACCAAATGGAGTGGAGGAACACTAGCTAGATGAAGTTGGTATCCTTTTTTAGCCGCATCCACTGTTACTAAACGATGCAATGTTGCATGAGTCATTCTTTGGGCAGTAGCATCAGGAATACCTAGAGCTTTTACGGCATTACGCAAAGTAAGGTCATCATTAGCATTGAGTAATGCATCTATGTGGGTCTGATTCGTCGATGCAGCAATTTTTTGGGCTAAGAGTATGCGTTGCGCTTCCAATTGAATTTCAGTGATTGCGGGATCATCAAGAACAGGAGCTGCAGCCCAACCATGAATAGTAGTAGCTGGCTGTCCCACTAATATCCGTCCACCAGCATTCACTAGCATATTACGCGCATTAGCGGCAGTTCCCTCATTAATAAGAGCAGTAAGCGCTTGTTCATTCATTTGGCTTAAGCCAAGTTTTACCCGTCGAATAGCTGCTGCTTTAAATAAGGACGAAAAATTTTGGGCAACTGTAGGACCGCCACCGAGACCAAGATCTCCATCTAGTGTCAAAAAATTATTGTTATTACCATGACCTGTTGTATCAAAGTTAGATGCGCCTAAATTATTCCAAACCGCTTGATTATTCAAAATGGCTTGTCTAAAAGCATTTGCATTACCTGGATCGGTACTTAATATAGCGTTTAATGCGGGAAGTGCTTGAGGCTTGCTTGCTAGCGCTCTCTCATTAATGGCCAGTAATAATCTATCATTTAGGATAGGCATTCTTTACTCCAACGGCGGGTCATATAATCTCATTTTAAACTTAATTTCTTAAGTATTCCTTAAACTTATAAAGATTTTCCACAAAACACTTGATTTGGTCGAAACCTTCTCTATTTTTAATAGTATAGCAAGCTGTTTGGACAAGGGAATGAACAAGCTAATTTACTGTATTTTTGCATTTTTACCAGGGATTCTTTTCGCACAAGGTTGCATTGTTGGTGGTAAACCTGACAAACCCCGTTACGTTTGTGTGGATGGGCGCTCTTTGAGCCCAACAAGCAGTGGTTTTTTGTGGCATGCCAAGCGAGGATGTTTTATGAGTAAGATTCCTTGCTGTGCTTATGATGCCACACATTATGCCTTTTCTACGAATCCGTCCTATGTATATTACTCTTTTAAAAAATGTCGCGAAGGCTATCCTTATCATTTAGGAGAAATGCAAACCCATTAAACTTAATAGGCTTAAGAGTAGCTATAACTCACTGTTAAAAGAATAGCCACTAATAACCAAATATTCATGCTGGTGACAAAGGCATATTGAAAAGGTTCAAAACTTTTTCGTTTAATCCAGAAGTTAGCTAGAACAACGGGGAATACTGCCAAACCCATCATCAAAATTATATTGGCAACGGGAAGTGCGAAATCGAAAGGGAGCTGACTGGCAATCCAATCGGCCGCCTGATGTAAACACCATTTGGTCGTTAATAATCCCCATGAAACCCACGCTTCATAGTAAACCAGCAAAAAAGACACTACAAATAACGGCAGTAATAATTTCATGCCACGAATGGCAAAGATCTTTTTTAAAAAATTCGACCATTCCTGGGAGAAAAAAACCATGATTGCACAACAAAAAACGACCAGTGCTACGGTTAAGAGCATATCTACCCCTTTCCTTCCAATGTTTCCCAACGCTCATAAAGCTCAGCGAGCATGTGTTCATCAGTAGCCAGCTGTTGATTAAATGCAGCAATTGCTTGTGCCTCTTGCTGATAAAAATCAGTCTCAGCCATTTTTAGTTGAGCTTGTGCAATTTTTTCTTCTAATGCTTCAATTTTTTGTGGGAGCTGAGTCAATTCACGCTGTTCATTAAAACTAAGTTTTGCGGTATTCTTTGGCCGAGATTTGACAGGTTTTGCAGCAACCTCACGTTGCTGTTTTTTCTGGGTTTGATAATCATCATACCCACCCACATATTCGTTAAATTGGCCCTCACCCTCATAAACCAACACACTGGTTACGACTTGATTAATGAACGCCCTATCATGGCTAATAAGTATCAATGTTCCAGGATAATCCACAAGCATTGTTTCCAGCAATTCGAGTGTTTCAATATCCAGATCGTTGGTAGGCTCATCCATAACCAACAAATTGACTGGTTTTGCAAAAAGTTTAGCCAATAACAAGCGATTACGCTCTCCTCCTGAGAGAGTTGAAACCAGTTGATTAAAGCGCTCTGGTGGAAACAAAAATTCGCGAAGATAGGTAGCCACGTGTTTTTGTTGACCATTGATGGTGACATAATCAGCCCCGTCTCCAACATTCGCCATCACTGTCTGCTGCTCATCAAGTTTGCGCCTTAGTTGATCAAAATATGCAACCTCTAAGGATGTTCCTTGTCGCACCGTACCTGAGGCCGGAGTTAATTCACCCAACAGTAAACGTACGAGCGTGGTTTTACCGCAGCCATTAGGGCCAATAATACCCACTTTATCGCCACGCATGAGCAAGAAGGAAAAATCTTGCAATAACGTTTTGCCTTCAATACTGTAGTTAACATGGTTGGCTTCAATAACGACTGCTCCTGAACGAGAAACATCCAGGGAAATGGTTTTGACTTTACCCATTTGCTCTCGACGTGCCTTATATTCCTCACGCATGGCTTTTAAAGCTCTTACTCGCCCTTCATTGCGGGTACGTCGTGCTTTAATCCCAGTGCGTATCCACACTTCTTCATCAGCAAGTCGCTTATCGAATAAGTCATTCTGTTTTTGCTCGCTTAAACGCTTTGCTTCTCGCCTGTCTAGAAAGGTTTCATAGTCACAGTCATAGCCGTACAATTTACCGCGATCAATTTCTACAATACGATTAGCCACCTGACTTAAAAATTGACGATCGTGGGTCACTAAAAGCAAACTACCGGTGTAGCATTTTAAGTAGGACTCTAACCATTCAATGGCATTCACATCTAAATGGTTTGTAGGCTCATCAAGCAATAACAAATCAGGAGCAGCGATTAGTGCTGCTGCTAAAAGTGCACGACGTTTCATACCTCCTGATAATTGATTCATCTCAGCATTCGAATCGACACCAAGACGACTTGCCATCATTTCTATACGAGGCAAGATATCCCAAGCATGTAAATTATCCATTTTTTGTTGGCAGGCGGCCAATTTGACGGTGTCATTGATTGCTGTTAATTCATGGAATTGAGAAAGAACCTCTCCAACTTCCCCTAAACTTTTTACTAAAAAATGATAAACCGTTTCCTTAGAGGTTATTGGAACTTCCTGGGTTAAACCTGCTACGCGTAAACCATTTAAGCGACTTATTTGTCCACTATCTGGTACAAGTTCTCCTTGCAATAAACGTAGCAATGACGATTTGCCAGCACCATTCCTGCCTACCAAGGCAACTCTATCTTGGGGCTGGATTTGCCAGTCTGCTTTATCCAGTAAACGGTTACCACCAAGATTTAAAATGACATTATGAAAGGAAACTATACTCATACTAACTCAATTATATTCAATTTGTATTATAAACAATTTGCGGTGTGACAATTCAGTCTTAACGCTGATATGTTACGTTTTATGTCTAAGGAATGCCCTCATAAAACTCCCCTTAAAGACGGACCATTATAAGTCCTTTATGTACTACACATTTTTATTATCTTCAAATTATGAAGGATGCTTCAGTGTTTATCCACAGCATCTATGGATCCCGCTGACGAGCCGCGGGACGTCGATTAAAAAATGACGCATGACCTAGATTTTAAGATGACGCATGACATAAATTTTAAGGTAGCACATAGCGCAGGTCGTGGGGCTTAGAAGAAATATCAGCACACTAATCCTTTCTCAAAATTAAACGCTTCCCTTTTTGTGATAAATCAAATTTACCCAGCACATTCATACCTAATAATACTAAATCATCATCACCCGGTATTATGACTGCTTTAACATCCTTTAAAACAAAATCGGCAAACGATAATGTGTTAATACGGGTTAAAGACCCTGTAATATCACCGCCTGCCGTTTGAATAGTTACTGAATAACGGCCTTGTAACTTCATTTTTTTAGCCAGACTCTCAGGAATTGCCACTAATGTGGCTCCGGTATCTAACATAAACTTTACTGGATAGTCATTTATGGTGCCGTCAAGATAATAATGGCCTTGCTTATCAGGCGTTATCGTGACCATACCCGGGTTAATTTGATATTTGCTTTGACCAACATAATCATACGAATAAAAAAAAACAAACATCAAAGCAAAAAAGATAAGCCAGACGATCAGAAACATGAAACGTCCGACTTTGGTATATTCCGTATTACTCACCTGGCTTATCTTGCTATTTAGCAGGCAGAACCATAATGCCCTCAACCTCAACTTGCGCTCCACGAGGTAAGGCACTAACACCTATCGCTGCACGGGCAGGATAAGGCTCTGCAAAATAGCGGGCCATTGCTTCGTTAACCAAGGGGAAATGGCTGAGATCGGTTAAATACACGGTAAGTTTGGCAAGATGAGCAAGACTACCACCCGCAGCCTCACAAACTGCCATCAGATTATCAAATACCTGATTAATCTGCATGCGGATTTCATTGCTACATAACTGCATGGTTTTGGGATCAAGCGGTATCTGTCCAGAAAGATAAACTGTATTTCCACAACGAATTGCCTGACTATAAGTGCCAATTGCAGCTGGTGCCAAATCACTATGAATAGGTTGCATCAATTACTCTCCTGCTTATTACGATAAAGTCGCATGACTACTTTATTTGCCCGTAAGCGTCGCATTACCCGAGCTAAATGCGTTCGGTCACGTACACTGATAGAAAATGTTACTGCGTTATGACGGCCATCCCGCGGATCGACATTAATGTTACCGATATTCGATTCCGCTTCAGAAATTGCTGTTGCCAATGCAGCAAGAACACCGCGCTGATTTGCAACTTCAACCGTGATATCCACCCAATACTCACCTTGTACTTGTTCATCCCAGCGTAAAGAAATTAATTGATCGGGATTTCCTCGTCCTTGGTTGATATTTGGACAATCACTGGCATGAACAATAATACCTCTTCCTTGCTGGAATCGACCTAAGATACTATCACCTGGAATAGGTTGGCAACAATCTGCAAAATGAACCACCATCCCTTCGGTTCCTTTAATCGCCAGAGGACGACTCTTGGTTGATTTATCAAGTTCGGAAGTTTCCTGAGAAATAATCAAGCGTTTCGCAATAACCATTGGCATTTGGTTACCGATACCGATTGCATAAAGTAGTTCATCAGCCGATTTGTAATTCAAATCATGAAGTAACGCCTGCAATGTTTCTGGGGGAACTTTTGCATAATCACTCGATAATTCAGTCAATGATTGTTCTAATAAACGCTTTCCTAAAACAATCGATTCCGCGTGCTGTTGGCTTTTAAGAAAATGGCGGATATTACTACGTGCCTTGCCAGTTACCACAAAATTGAGCCAGGCAGGGTTTGGATGAGCCCCTGGTGCGGTAATAATCTCAACTGTTTGCCCATTCGTTAAAGGAATGCTTAATGGGACCAAACGTCGATTGACTTTGGCTGCCACACAACTGTTACCTACTCCGGAATGAACAGTATAAGCAAAATCAACCGGTGTTGCTCCTTTCGGTAACTCCATAATATGACCTTTGGGAGTAAAGACATAAACTTCATCCGGAAATAAATCGATTTTAACGTTTTCAATAAACTCCAGTGAATTACCCGTGCTGCGCTGCATTTCCAGTAGTCGCTGTACCCACTCACGCGCACGTAATTGCGCTTCATTGACCTCTAAACCCGAGGATTTATAAATCCAATGAGCAGCCACACCGTTCTCAGCCACTTTATCCATATCACGAGTACGTATTTGTACTTCCAGGGGAACGCCAAAAGGACCAAATAAAGTGGTATGTAGTGATTGGTAACCGTTAGCTTTGGGTATACCAATATAATCTTTAAAACGTTGAGGAACTGGTTTATAGGTGCGATGCAAAGCACCTAATACACGATAACAAGCGTCAATATCTTCTGTAATCACACGAAAAGCAAAAACGTCTGTAATTTCAGCAAAAGACGCTTTCTTTTGTCGCATTTTACGATAAATACTGTACAAGTGTTTTTGTCTGCCAAACACATGTTCATAAGGAATATTCAGCTGTTTTAGCGCTTGCTCTAAATCCTGTTCAATCTTTTGAGTTAACTCTCGACGATTCCCGCGGGATTTTTCTACTGCCGATTTAATTGCACGATAACGCATCGGGTAAAGTGCTTGAAACCCTAAATCCTCAAGGCCGGTATAGATAGCATGCATACCCAAACGATTTGCAATCGGAGCATAGATTTCCAGTGTTTCAATGGCAATACGTCGTCTTTTAACTCCGGGCATAGCTCCTAATGTACGCATATTATGGTAGCGGTCGGCTAATTTAACGATGATGACGCGGATATCTTTAACCATCGCCAGCACCATTTTACGAAAATTTTCGGCTTGCGCTTCGGCACGTGATTCAAATTTAATCTTGGTTAGTTTAGTCACACCATCCACTAAAGCAGTGACGTCTTCACCAAACTGCTGAATTAAATCTTCCTTGCTAATAGAAGTGTCTTCGACTACGTCGTGAAGCAAAGTGGCCATAATGGTTTGATAGTCCAAACGCATACGAGCTAGTATTAATGCAGCAGCAACCGGATGAGTAATGTAAGGCTCACCGGAACGGCGCATTTGACCACGATGTGCTTTTTCTGCCACCAAGTAGGCTTGATAACATTTTTCAATAAGCGGTTGCTCAAGGTAGCATTTAAGCTCTTCGTCCAACTCCTTAAAGTAGCTCACGAAAAATACTCCCGTCCCTTTAACTACCGCTCAAATTTCTTGATTTCAGTCTTTGGTAAATTGAACTGTTTTCTGCACAATTTAAGTGCAAAACCCAGATTTTCAGGCACTGCAACGGCAAAAGTCAGTAGCAAATCCTGAAATACCTGGGGGTTCAAACCATTGAAACGAAAATGATTCAATTAATCTCTATCCAGAATATCTGGCTTAATAAGGCCTGCTGCAATTTCGCGCAGAGCAACTACGGTAGGTTTATCATTTTCCCACTCAACCAGAGGCTGTTCACCACGTACAGCGATCTCGCGAGCACGTTTTGTTGCTACCATTACCAGTTCAAAACGGTTTGCTACATGTTCCAAACAATCTTCTACGGTTACACGTGCCATAACATCTACCCTCCAGAAACTCAAACATTGTGTGCCAATGATAGTTAAGGGCCTTTGTTAAGTTTACAAGTAACGGATTTTCTAATCTCTTATTTTATATACTATAGCTAATGTGCTGATAATAAAGTCAGAAAATCAACGTCTTGTCACTAAACAGGTGTAAAAGGCCCAAAAAATAGTCTATTTTACTGCGATGACAACAGGAAAGAAAGTAATTTTCTTTGTTGTATAGATTGTCGTTCTATTTTCAAGCGGTTTGCAACTACGATTGCAAGCAATTCTGCTGATGCTTTTTCAAAATCGTCATTGACAATAATGTAATCAAATTCAGAATAATGACTAAGTTCATCCTGTGCACGTTTCATACGTTCTTTAATAACGTCTTCATGATCCTGACGTCTTCCCTGCAGACGTTGCTTAAGAACATCCAGGGAGGGAGGAACAATAAATACGGAGACTGCATCAGGAAATAAACGTCGAATCTGTTGTGCACCCTGCCAATCGATATCGAGAAGCACGTCAATACCAGCCTCTAATCGAGCCTTAATTTGAGCCACAGAAGTGCCGTAATAGTGGCTAAAAACCTGAGCGTATTCAACAAATGCGTTTTCACTGACCATTTTCAAGAAGAGCTGTTCATCAATAAAAAAATAATCAGCACCATCTACCTCACCAGGACGCTTGTTGCGTGTTGTGTGAGAAATAGATATAGCAATATTATCTACGCTAGATGCCAATTTTCTCACTAAGCTGGTTTTACCTCCTCCAGACGGTGCGGCTACTATTATTAAATTTCCTGTATAAGTAACAGCCATAATGTTTACTCTATATTTTGAATTTGTTCACGCATTTGCTCAATGAGAACCTTCATTTCCAATGCACTTTGAGTCAGAGCAATAGAATCCGATTTTGAACTTAAGGTATTCGCTTCACGATTTAATTCCTGCATTAGAAAATCCAGGCGTCGTCCAGAAGCTTCTGCATTCTCTAAAATTTTAGCAACTTCTTTCACATGAATCTGTAAACGTTCCAACTCTTCACTAACATCGGCACGCGCGATTAGTAAAGCCATTTCCTGCTCGAGACGTGTACTATCAATAGCTAATTGAAAATTAGCCAAGCGTGTTAGTAATTTATCACGGGTTTGCTCTACAGAGTTAGATGTCTGTTGCAAACTTGCTTTTATTTCTTTATCCAGTTTTCCCAAACGCAAGTCTAATTGCTTTTTCAAAGCTTGTCCTTCAGTTTTTCTTACGACAAGCAATTGCGTTAAGGCTTCTGCAAATAATTGTTCAGCTTCTTTTGCCAATAATTCTGCATCGGGTTGTGTTACATCAATAACACCAGGCCAAGCTATAATGGTACTGACTGATAAATCATTCGCAATCAATTTTTCAGCCGCTAATTTATCGCCTGCTGAAAGCAATTCATTAACCAATTTTTCATTAATAACAGCTGCCTGACTAGAACTCACAGTGGCTTGAAATTTTAATTGACACTCCACTTTACCACGGCTTATTTTATCACGCACCAGAGTACGTAACACAGGCTCTAAAAAGCGAAAAGAGTCTGGCATACGAAAACTGAGATCGAGATAACGGTGGTTTACGGATTTAATTTCCCAGCAGAAAACTCCAAGATCAAGTTGGCGTTGCACCCTGGCAAAAGCGGTCATACTGTGAGTCATAATAATACCAATTAATCCAAACGTGGGCGCGACTATATACTAAATTTGTACAAATGCAAAACTTCTTTTTTATTAACTATTGTATGCCTGGCAGGTGCATAGTATGCGTGAAAGGTTTATACTTGGTCATTTTATCGAGGATTAATCATGCGCCCGAGTAATCGTGAATCTAGTCAATTACGTCCCATAAAGATAACTCGAAATTACACCCAGCATGCTGAAGGTTCAGTGCTTGTTGAATTTGGTCAGACTCGTGTTTTATGCAATGCTTCAGTTATTGATGGGGTACCCAGATTTTTGAAAGGAAAAAATCAAGGTTGGGTTACTGCTGAATACGGCATGTTACCTCGTGCAACACATAGCCGCACTGAGCGTGAAGCCAGTAAAGGCAAGCAAGGCGGTCGAACTTTAGAAATTCAACGATTGATTGGACGCTCTCTTCGCACTTGCGTTGATCTAAAACTTCTTGGAGAAAATACCATCACTTTAGATTGTGATGTACTACAAGCAGATGGTGGGACACGTACTGCGGCAATTACCGGAGCATGTGTTGCATTAAAGGATGCCGTTGCATGGATGGTTGGACGTGAAAAATTACGCAAAATGCCTGCATTTAACTATGTGGCAGCCGTTTCGGTTGGAATTTATAGAGGTCAACCTGTCTTGGACTTGGATTATGCTGAAGATGTATTGGCTGAAACCGACATGAATGTTGTAATGAATGAAGAAGGACATTTTATTGAAGTACAGGGCACTGCCGAAGATAAAAGCTTTACCCGGGAACAGCTTAACAGTATGCTTTCTCTTGCCGAGGAAGGAATTAAGCAGCTACTTGAGATGCAGAAAAACGCCTAATCAAGTCGGATGATGTCATTCCCGTACAGACAGGAATGACATCAAACGCTGGACAGGGCAGGCGATACCCAAGTTCGGCTATTAATTGCTATCTAACCATTTTTTTGCTTAATTTAACCCTATGACCACCATCGCTGAAAGAGTACATTACATCCAGGATTTAATTCAATCCACAGCTCAATATTATCAGCGCTCGTCAAAAGAAATATTGCTTCTTGCTGTCAGTAAAGGTCATTCGGTTGAGAAAATTCAAGAAGCTTATCAAGCAGGTCTTAAACACTTCGGTGAAAATCAGTATCAAGAAGCCTGGCAGAAAATTCAAACACTCCATTCTTTGCCTATTTGCTGGCATTTTATAGGACCCATTCAAAGCAACAAAGCGAAAGGAATTACCCAGCACTTTCATTGGGTGCACAGTTTAAGCCGCAAAGATATTGCTGAGCTATTGAGTAAGCATCGCCCTGGCAATCTCCCCCCCCTTAGTGTTTGTTTGCAAATTAATCTTGATAATGAAGCCACTAAGACAGGTATTAAACCTGAAGAGGCCGCTGAATTTGCTGAATTCATTAGCAAGTTACCTCAGCTAAAACTGCGTGGCCTAATGGCTATTCCCATACTTCATCATGACGAGCAATTACAATATGAAAGTCTATTACGGTTGAACCATTTAATGAACGACCTTAATAAAACACTTCATCTGTCGATGGATACACTATCTATGGGTATGAGTGAAGACTTGATTGCAGCAATTCGAGCAGGTAGCACCATAGTACGCATTGGCCGGGCATTATTTGGTGAACGAATTTAAGGAACTCACATGAAAATTAGTTTCATAGGCTTTGGCAATATGGCTCAAGCGATTGCTAAAGGATTATTGGTGAATAAGAATTATCAAATTCTTGCAGCAAGCCCTTCTCTTCCTAACGGAGTTAATCAGGATGGTATTGTTACCTCTTCTAATAATCTGGAGATTATTCGTAATGCAGAGGTCATTATTCTGGCTGTTAAACCGGGTAAAGTGAGCGAGGTCTTGCAGGAGGTCGGTAATCATCTTCCAGATAACAGCCTACTCATTTCTATTGCAGCCGGCGTTAGGCTCGACTCTTTAGAAACATATTGTCGAACAGACCAAGCTATCATTCGCAGCATGCCGAATTTACCTATTGCTCTGGGAAAGGGCGCTACGCCACTGATAGCCAATGCGAAAATGAATGACAAACACCAACAGTGGGCTGAAAACATCTTTCAAAGTTTAGGCATCATCCATTGGACAATGAATGAAAAAGACCTAAATCCCTTTACCGCATTGTCAGGTAGCGGTCCTGCTTATGTTTTTCTGTTTATGGAAGCGATGATTGAGGCCGCTCAAAAATTAGGGCTTGATGAGGAAGTTGCTAGAACATTTACCCTGCAAACTGTCGATGGTGCATTAGCTTTGGCCTATAACGCGGATATAAGCAGCTTAAGACAGCAGGTTACCTCACCCGCAGGGACAACAGCCGCCGCTTTGGATATTTTACAGCAGCATCAGTTTAAAACATTAGTATTTAATGCTATGAAAGCGGCTGCTGAGCGAGCTGAAATTTTAAGTATTTAGTCAATTTTCTGTTAAGTACTTAAGAATATTTAGCCAATGCCTCAGGAATGCATCTATAATGCAATCATTTCGCCAAAAATCGCTTAATTATTGAGAGTAGATATGTCAGGTTTAATTACGGTAATTTATTTTTTAGTGAAATTATTTTTCAATCTAGTCCTTTTTGCGTTATGGATTAGGGTAGCTTTACGTTATTTTCAAGTGAGCATGCTTCATCCAGCAGGACAACTGATTTATCAACTCACTGATCCCATTGTTCGCCCCATTGAACGTTTAGTTTACCCCCCAAAAGCGCCTCCCAAACGCTATGATTGGGTCACTTTGGGATTAATCGTTCTCGTTGAGCTGTTGAAGTTTATCGTGATTGGGCTTCTTTTCTATGGCGTATTGTTACCCTTCTTTCATCTAATATTGTTTGCATTTGCGGATTTAATCATTCAAGTTTGCGACCTACTATTCTATATGCTCCTTATCCGAGTGCTTGTCAGTTTAATCAATCCCACGCGACAACATCCCTTTTTGGATATTATTAATTTAATTACTGATCCTTTGCTGGACTTGGGACGCTTTCTTGTACCCAATATTTCTGGCTTTGATTTTTCGCCCCTTATTATTATGGTTATTTTGAAGGTTATCGCGCTATTTATGGCCGCAACACTTCCTTTTAATCTGTAAGCAAAATTAGCCAAGGAGGGCTATACTTGAAGCAAGCAAAATCCAATGGATAATCACATGACTACGCACTGGACTCTATTCCTAGGCATCGCATCACTTGGTTTTTCCATAAACGCTTTTGCTGTGCAATCGATGTATTGCCCACAAAATCATGGCTACATCAATATAGGCATGTCGCCAGACCAAGTGTTAAATGCTTGTGGCCAACCTTTGAGTCGGCAAGAATCAAATACTCCGGTTATGCAAAAAGTTCCCGTTTTACAACTTCTCTATAATAACAAGGGCTCCCAGTCTGCTTTTTACGGCGTTTGGTCGTTGCCAGTAGGAGTGAATAGTGGTGCTCAGCTTGAAATCGATATCATTGACAATAAAGTAAGTGCTGTGCGACTTAATGGCTCGCAAACCAATGCTTTTTCAATTTGTGGTGGCTCAATGGTCCAAGTAGGCGACCCCGTGGGTAAAGTTTATGGTTCTTGTGGCAATCCTTCCCTGGTTAATAATACTTTTATCAATCAACCCATTCAAAGCAACCAAAAACCTGAAATTTGGGTTTATCAGGCCGATAAATTTCAAACGCCCTTCCGCTTGACTTTTGTTAATGGCAAATTACAATCCATCGATTAGATTACTGTTGGAATAGACCAATGAGCGAAACAATCGACGATTTGACGATTGCCTATAGTGAGAATGGCATCGACACTGTGAAAGAGCTGGACAAACATGTTTTGTCAAAAGGCGCATGGACAACAATCATGTTTCGTTACCAGGATTGGGACAATGCTAAACAGGATTTTGGTCCCGTAAAATATTCTATACGCCGCTACCAAAAGAAAAACAATCAATACTGGATGAAATCCAAGTTTAATATTTCTAGCGACGATCAAGCTCGCAAAATTATAGATGTTCTTAATGGCTGGATTGAAACTGAATCAAAATAATATTAAAACAGGCAGTTGCCTTATTTACCGCAACTGTCTGCACTATAGACTGCATCAGTGTTTGAACAGTAAACCTGCCCTGTTGGTCCAGAAGTCTGGGCTTCATTTCCAAAAAGAGTACCTCCCAGATAACCTAGAAATGACGGCAAAAACAAGAATATTGTCGCAATACAAGCTTGTCCAAGTGCTTGACCAACAGAGACTTGTGTTGGATTGTCTTTATGCTGTTTAAATTTCATCACAGCCACAATTGCAAATGCCAATCCACCTATATAACTCAGTGCAGTAATGAGTCTGGCAACACTGGTAAACGAATTTGTAATATTTGTAGTGACATCTCCGAAGCTTTGTGGTGTAGCAAGTGCTCCTAATAACCCTGGGAAAATTATTAATATAAGAAAAACTGCTGCTTTTATTAGCATTTTCATCCTAATAAATTATATCCTTTTAGATTAAATTATAGTGTGTATTTGAGTTTGTTTGACCGATAAGGAGGAATTTATCTCTTTTTTTGAATCCTTATTCAAACTCCTTTATAATCATTTTTCACCTAAGCCTCGGACGTCACTGGCATGAAATACAGCTCTATTCTCTTGTTTTTGTCGCTCGCGGTTATACTCTTTGCAGCCTATTCTTTTCTATCTCCAACTCATAAATTGCACGGGAGAGTGACGGAGCCTAAACCAATTATTGTAGAAACAGCCCCCGTTACTGAAAAAATACTTGCTGATCAATTTGAAACGATAGGAAGTCTTGCGAGTACAGATAACATTGATATTAGTTCTGAACTATCAGGCCAAATTGCCGCCATTTACTTTAAGCCCGGCACCCTTGTCAAAAAAGGAACCTTACTTATTCAGCTGGATGCGACTGTATTAAAAAGTGAATTAGCAAGTGCCAAAGCAAATTTAGCATTAAGTGAAACTAACTTTGAACGCACCAGTGAACTTGCCAAAAGAAAATTAGCTTCCGAACAAGCATTGGATCAAGCTCTTGCTGACTTACGCGGAAAACAAAACACCGTAAAAGCGAAACAAGCCCAACTTGAAAAACTGAGTTTGCGCGCTCCATTTACAGGCACACTGGGATCGCGACAAGTGAGCATTGGTCAATACGTTCGAGTAGGTCAACCTCTGGTGCGATTGATAGCTAACCAGAAATTGCGTGTTGAGTACACTCTTCCAGAGCGATATTTACCGCGAGTTCTGGAAGGACAACAGGTAACGGTGGTTTCCGATGCTTATCCTGACGAAGTTTATACAGGTTCTGTCAATTACATTGATCCCGCAGTAGATAAAGAGACGAGAACAATCGCCATCGAAGCACTCATTGATAATCCTGATAATTTGTTATCTGCAGGGTTATTTGTGCGAGTTAATCACGAGTTTGGAGAGAAAACAAAGCGTCTTTTGGTCCCAGAAGAAAGTCTAATCCCCACAATCAATGGTCAAAAAATCTTTATCGTTCGCAATGATAAAGCGATAGCTATACGGGTCAAAACTGGCGCCCATCATGGGGCCATGACGGAAATTTATAGTGGTTTAAGCGTTGATGATATTGTCATCGTTCGCGGTCAACACAAACTTAGGGAAGGTAGTCCAGTTATTGATATTCACCAAGGATAGAATCGATTGTGATTTTTTCAGAACTTTGCATTAAACGCCCTGTATTTACTGTCGTTTTATCATTAATGCTGGTGATAACTGGCATTTTACATTATCAGAAATTAGTTATCAGACATTTGCCTAATATTGACAAACCGGTCATCCATGTCGCCACCGATTATGAGGGTGCAAGCCCGGAGCTTGTCGAAAAGGAAATTACCATCCCCATAGAAAATGCGCTATCAGGTATTTCAGGTATCGATACCATACGTTCTACCAGTATGTTAGGTAAAAGTCGTATTAATATCGATTTTCAGCTTGGAATTGAAATTAACGAAACAATTAATGATATTCGTAATAAATTATCAGCACTACAAGCCAAACTCCCTCGAGAAAGTCACCCACCCTCGGTCAGTAAGAATGATGCTGACGCTAACCCGGTATTAATTTTGGGTTTTCATGATGAAACCAAAACCCCTTTGGAAATTACCGATTATGTTAATCGGTTTATTAAACCTGTTTTGCAGGAAGTTAAAGGTGTGGGCGAAGTGGTTTATCACGGTAGCCGCGATTATGCAGTTAAAATCTCCTTAGATCCGGTTAAGATGGCAGCACATCAAGTCACTGTTGCCCAGGTTAAAAAAGCGCTCGCTCAACAAAATATTGATGTTCCAAGTGGTCAAATTAAAAGTAGTAATCGTTTTTACACTGTTGTCACTCATGCCCGTTTACAAGATGCCCGGCACTTTTCTGATTTAGTGATTGCTCAACATAATAAGCAACAAATTCATTTAGGAGAAATTGCCTCAATCACTGTTGGCAGTGAACGTGAAGATAATATACTGCGAATTAATGGTAAACCGGCGGTAGGTCTTGCAATTCTGGCACAATCAACCGCAAATCCAGTTGATGTAGCCACGGAGATAAAAAAAGTCATTACAGCGTTGCAGTCTACTCTACCGCCTCATTTCAGAATTCAATTAGTCTTTGATTCAACGTCATTCATTCAGCAATCCATTCATGAAGTTTATAAAACTTTTCTTGAAGCCGTTTTATTTGTAGCCATTGTTGTCTTTTTATTCATTGGAAATTTACGGGCTGCGACAATTCCTATTATTACCATTCCGATTTGTCTTATCAGTACTTTTTGGCCCATGCATTTACTTGGATTTGAACTGAATATTATCACGCTATTGGCGATGGTCTTAGCGATTGGCCTGGTTGTCGATGATGCAATCGTGGTTTTGGAAAATTGCCATCGTCATATGCAAACTGGCTTATCGGCCAAAGATGCAGCAATTAAAGGTAGTAATGAAATTATCTTTGTGATTTTGGCAATGACCATTACATTGGCAGCTGTTTATGCACCCATGGGGTTTGTTTCCGGATTCACAGGTAAATTATTTTTACAATTTGGGATTACCTTAGCCGTTAGTGTCCTTATTTCAGGACTTATTGCATTAAGTTTGTCTCCAATGATGTGTTCAAAATTATTAACCTACAAAGAGAGCGGTTATAGCCGCTGGCTTACCAAGCAGTTTGACAAGCTTGGTTCTCATTATGTCCAGAGTTTAAATCTTTCACTGAAACATCCCTTTATTGTGGGTATGGTATTAGCAGTATGTTGTTTTATCGGTCTTCTTTGTTATTGGCAATTAGGTGCTGAACTTGCTCCTGTTGAAGATCAGGGATATATCATTGGCTTTCTTTCCTCACCTACAAACTCAAGTACTCGCTACACCGATCAATACACCCGGGAGCTGGAAGCCATTTATGAAAAAATTCCTGAAAAGGCTGCTTATCTTAGCTCTGTGCGCTCGACCTCCGCGTTTACTTTGTTGAAACTTACGCCATGGGGTGAGCGTAATCGACGTCAAAAAGAAATCAGTAATGACTTAAGCGAACAAATGCAAAAAATTACTGGAGTCAATGTTTTCCCTGTCAGCCCAAACCCTTTAGGCCAACGTACTGGCAACAGCCAATTTAGTTTGGCTCTCATTGGGAATACTTCTTACTTAAGATTAAATGAGATAAGCAGCGAGATTGTTAAAGCCTTGGATGATTATCCTGGGCTTAGGCATATTAGAAATACCCTCGCTCTTGATAGTGAACAAATTGACATTGAAATTGATAGGCAACTGGCTGCAGATTTGGATGTGAATCTAGCCGATGTCGCAGAGTTACTATCAACCATGTTGGGTGGTAGTAATCCGGTTAATTTTACCTATGAAGGGCAAGCTTACAAAGTTATTTTGCAGGTTCAACAAGCTGAACGTCGAGACATAGCCGTACTCAATAAACTGTATGTTCAAAGCGGTCGCGGAAGAATGATTCCTCTCTCCACATTAGTAAATATCAGTAATAATATTGGTCCTGATAGTTTGCCACATTTAAATCGAATGCGAAGTGCGATAATTAGTGCTGAACTTGGGCCTGATGCACATCTGGATGAAGTCATTAAAGACGTGAAAAAATTGCTTCATACTAAATTACCTGACGATATCCAGTATCGTTTTACAGGCGTTGTGAAAGATTATTTGGAATCTGCTGGTAGCAGTGTCTATGCATTTTTGCTTGCTCTATTATTTATTTACTTGGTACTAGCCGCTCAATTTGAAAGTTTTATTGATCCCTTCATTGTACTTTTAAGTGTACCTTTAAGTTTGGTAGGTGCCGTACTTACGCTGCTTCTATTTCACCAAAGTTTATCTATCTACAGCACGATTGGAATTCTTACATTAATAGGTCTTGTCACCAAACATGGCATTATGATTACTGAGTTTGCCAATCAACAAATCAGTCTAGGGAAAGAGCGAATCCCCGCAGTCCTTGAGGGTGCACGTATTCGTCTTCGCCCCATTTTAATGACTACATCGGCGATGGTTCTTGGAGCTTTTCCTTTAGCAATAGCTACGGGGGCTGGCAGTGAAAGCCGCCAGCTGTTGGGCTTAGTGATTATCGGTGGCATGTTGGTGGGGACTTTATTTTCTTTATATATAGTGCCCTTTGCTTATCTGATTATCTCTAGGCGACACACCAAAAAAGTCAGCGAAACAATGCAAAGCCCAATAAGCGCGCATCCCTTGGCTCAATTCAACAGAATAGAAAAATAATCGCTCAGCGCCACAATTTCACAACTCTAACTTCAAAGATGCTTCGTTAGTTTCCGAGGTTTGTTTCGACTTGAAAAAACGATAAGAATGCTGATACGACACTTCGCCGGGTTTGATTAATTTGACAATATCCTGGCGATCAATAATTTCAGCAAGCTCAAGTGGCGAAATGGAGATTTTGTCTTCAGCCATACTTTTGCGCTCAAGGAATTGCTCCATTTTAGACACAATAATTCCTTCATTAGATTTATCTTTTTTAATACATGCCTCAATTAATTGTCTCAGTTCAACTTTATTGGTTACATGGGGAATATTGAATTTTATATTCTTTTCCAGCATTAATTTTATAAAGTCTATATCACCCCCTTGAATGGCAATATGAGCTGGGGTAATTCCATTGAGAGCCCTATCCCAATTCACATCAAGTTCATATAGCGTCGTTAGCACATTGAGCATCTTCTCTTTAATTGCTACATGAACAAGAGTTTCTTGCTGTGCATTTAAGCTCTCAAAATTAACACCATACTCATAAAGTTTTTGAATCACATTGACGCGTCCATATCGAACGGCAGCAAAAACAGGGGTTGTTCCCTTGATATCCGCTTGATTGAGGTTAACATTATAGTCATGAAGCTTTTCAAGGATAGCAACCTGGCCTTGTATTGCAGCAGTCACAGTGAGAAGACTTCCTTTCGCACTCGGTTTGTCAAGGTCAACACCACACTCATAAAGTTGCTCAATAACAGCAACACGGCCAAAATAGACTGCCAGGAAGGCTGGTGTTAAACCTTGTTTATCAGGCTTGTTAACATCGACTTTACATTCGTGAAATTTCTTAATGACGGCGGCGTGGCCATTTGTTGCAGCCTTAAAAACAGGAGTTACGCCTTTATCATCTGCTTTATCAAGCTCAACACCACATTTATAAAGCGCTTCAATGGCCGCAGCATGGCCATTTTGCGCAGCAATATAAGCAGGAGTTACTCCCCTTGTATCAGCCTTATTAAGGTCAGCACCACATTGATAAAGCGCTTCAATGACTGCAGCATCACCTTTTTGAGCAGCAGTATACGCGGGGGTTTCACCTCTAATGGTACAGCAATTAAGCTTAGCTTGGCATTGATGAAGTTTTATAATGACATCAATATGCCCATTATCAACAGCGACATGCAAAGGAGATGCACCCTCTTTGTTTGCTTTATCAATATCAGCGCCAAGTTTATAAAGGGTTTCAATGACATCGGCATAACCTTTTTGCGCCGCAATAAAAGTGGGGGTTGAGCCCTTTAAATTTTCTTTATCAAGGTCAGCACCGAATTTATCAAGTGTTTCAATGACAGCGATGTTGCGGTTATATGCTGCAATAAAGATGGGGGTTGCACCTTTCTTATCTGCTTTATTAAGATCAGCACCACATTTATGAAGTGTTTCAATGATTGCGAGATTGCCAACATCTGCAGCGACAAAAACGGGCGTTATTCCTTTATCATCAGCTTTATTAAGATCAGCACCATATTTATAAAGCCTTTCAAGGACTTCCCCGTGTCCATTTTCAGCAGCGATATAGGCAGGGGTTGTCCCCTGTTTCTCTGCTTTATTAAAATCAGCGCCACATTCGTAGAGTTTATCAAGTACAGCAACGTGACCATTTTGGGCTGCTATATAGACAGGAGTAAATCCTTTAGTTGTTGATGCATTAGGATCTGCGCCATATTCATAAAGCTTGGCCAGCACATTGACATGACCTTTATATGCTGCAATAAAGAAAGGAGTTGCACCGCTGGGTTTCGCCCTATGAAGCTCAGCTTTACATTCGTGAAGTTTTATAATGACATCAACACACCCCTTTTCGGCCGCAATATAAGCAGGCGTTCCCCCATTTAAGGTGGGTTTATCAAGGTCAGCACCATATTCATGAAGTTTTGCAATTAGATTGGCATGGCCATTTTGGGCTGCGATATAGGCAGGAGTAGCACCTTTCGTGTTTGGTTTATGAATATCAGCCTTGCATTCATGGAGTTTTACAATTACGGCGACATGGCCATTTTCTGCAGCAACGTAGGCAGGTGTGTTCCCTTCATTTGTTGCCTGATTAAGATTAGCATTATATTGGTAAAATTTATCAATCAAACCTATATGTCCATGTGCAGCAGCAATATAGGTCGGTGTGGCACCGTATGAATTTGGCTTATCAAAGTCAGCCCCTAGCTGATGCAGAAACTCGACAGAATTAAGATCACCGAGGACTGTAACAATATGGGTTAAATTTAAATCAGTATTGCCTGTACCGTTAGAAAACTTATTAACAATCGCACAAAAACGATCAAAATTTTTTTTACCGGACCCTATTGCAGAATGTTTTTTGTTATAAAAATGAGAAATTTTTGTATAGTTACGTATAAAGTTGTCAGTAAATTTGTAGTCATTGATGGTGAGTTTAAGAAATGACTTGGTATGATCAAGATCGGTTAAAATAAATTCTAGTAAGGTTTGAGGTTTTCCTGAACTTTTGGGTATTGCCCTGGTTTGCGTCAGTATTTTTGTAAATTCAAAAACAGAAAGCACAATAGCCAATCTTTTTTCTGAAAAATTGTTCATTAACTCCTGCAATGCATTTTCTTCTGGGGATAACTGAATTTCTTTCTTCTTTTGTGGTTCTTTTTTTTCAGAAGAGAGTTGAGTGTTCTTTTTCTTTTTAAGAGATGGCGGCGGCTCTTCCTTCGGAGATTCTATTTTTTGGATGTTTTCTTTTTCTTGCGTTTTATTGTCTCCAACAATAGAAATGGTGGGATTGATAAGCCCTTGTTGGAAGGTCTTAAATTCGCTCTTGGTGCGACCCAGTACGTTTAAAAAAATGTCGAGTGCCTGAGAGGCATTCCCCTGCTGTAACAGTTTTCTCGCCTCATCTTCCCAGTCTTGTGGGGTTGATTGATGGAGAGGAACCTGAGATGGCACAGGTTGTTTGTAGTCATTGTTAAACGTAGGTAATAAGGCGTCATACATCGCTTTGGTGGGATGCTTTTTATCCTGCACCACAATTAATTTACGTTTCGCTCGCGTGACTGCAGTAATCAAGCGGTTAAAATAAGGCAGACAAGAGTCATCCCCCTCCCCTGCTTTGGCGCGATGGGTTGTGGTATTGGCTATGCTTTGGTTGTCTTTCAGTTTTGTACAGGCAACTGTACTGTCTTTGACATCAAGAGGGCGCCATACAAGGATGGCGTCATACTCCAGTCCTTTAATTTGTTCTGGCGTAAAGACTAAGGGCGTTTTAAATGCTTTTTTTGCCTCATCCACAAACTCAGGGAAAGTAACGACAGCAAACCTGGTATTTTTTGCGGCCTCTTGTTGCAACGCCTCAAGCTCTTTGCTGTAACTATCAATCCACAACAACTCCCCTTGATCATCGTCTTCTTTGGCCGACACGATGTGAGCAAGTTCACCTTTATCAGCAGCCCCACCAGTGACTTGGTATTTCAGTTGAATCAGCATATTGGTGACATTCACAACAGCTTGCGAACAACGGTAACTCCCCGACAGCTGATGCGCGTTAAACTCTTTCTCATTCCTATAAAATAGCTGGCTTAAAAACGGTAAACGCGATTTGCCATCGAAAAGAATTTGATGGTCGCCTAAGAAATAAACAAGATTTCCCGCCGACAAGTGATAAAGACTTTCAAGTTGGGCATAGGAAAAATCCTGCGCTTCATCCACCAATATCATCGGATAGGGTTGCAGCGTTGAAATTGGGGTGAGTTCGCTAGCAATGTAATGACTAAGGAAGTCTTGATAGAATTGGCAGATTATCAAGCGTTGCTCTTTACTGACATTACTTTGACGACTTCCTAAACCAAGGTAATCTTCCTGCGTGTAACCTGAACGAATTCTAAATTCATGCCAGAGTTCTTCTGCGCTAAAGCTGTTATTTAACACCTTGTATCTCGGGTGTTTGCTAACCTTGTTTAACCACTCACTAAACAAGGCATAATTCGCCAGGGATTTTTCTTTGTCGTCGACAACATGCTTTTTAAATAATTCCTCATAGGTGGTGAAATTCACGCAATCCCGGTGAGGATTCTCTACCGTGCTCTCCCACTGCGATTTCATGTCCGCAACCAAAGAGGCTGAGCGACTTACATAAAGAACAGGCGCAGGTTCATGCAGACTCATCCGCTTGACGTAATCATGAAGGGCTAAGAACGCAACACAGGTTTTACCAGAACCTGCAGGCCCATATACCACAGCGGGCAGTCTGGCATGCACCGCTTGTTCTTGCGCCTCACTTAGACAAATGAAATTCTCTTTGTAGTAATCAAAGGCAATTACCCGACTCTTTTCTTTCTTAGGCGGTAAGCGTCGTTCGAGCTCGTCACTACTGCAACGCTCTGCCTCTAACTTCTCCGCAATTTTAATGTCAACGGGGCAGTTATCTAACTTGCCTAGAAACGTTTTTAACAAGCCGGGATTTCTGATGTAGCGGTTCTTGTGGTAATCGTGATTGTAGACGGGATCTAATAAACATAATTTCCCCTGATGGGTCGTGAACAACAAACGCGTCTCCCTATTCACGCGAATGCTGAAAATCGTGACTCCTTTAACCCCTTGAAGCTCCTCCAAATCAAGGCTTTTATAATCCCCTGATAATAACTGCTCTATCTCCGTCTTGAATGTCGATAATAAATCCTCTTTGCCTACAATTTCTCGCCAGTAATAAATGTCACTCATGATATTCAAATAAAAATCAAATTGATTTATATTAATCCGGCGTGCGAGATTATTGTATGGGTGAAACTACCCACACTCCTTTGCATGTCCTGTAAATTCATCTTTCATTGGTTTGCCATTAAAGACACATGTTGTCGATATTAAAGGCTGCAACGGATTTAATAAAAAGATCTGATTTTAATCTAAAAGATCGCTATGGCATGTGTTTCGTTTTAGCTTGAAGGCTAGCCCTCTATGCACGAAACGCCCGAATATTTTGATTTCTCTCAACTCTCTTCTGAAGAGATTGCCCGCCTGCTTGATACTTACAACATTCGCCTGACTACTAATGAAGCGCTGACCATCCAAAATAAGCTGTTAGAACGTCCACCTACTTATGCGGAATGTGTATTGTGGTCAATCCACGGTTCTGAGCACTGTTCTTATAAAAGTAGCCGTAAACACTTAAGCCGTTTTAATACGAAAGCACCTCAGGTTATTCTCGGGCCGAAAGAGGATGCGGGAATTGTTGCTGTTGCAACTGACAAGCAAGGCAAGCGTTATGGCATTTTTATAAGTCATGAATCCCACAATCACCCTTCGCAACTTGTGCCTTATGAAGGCGCTGCAACAGGTGTGGGTGGTAATGTTAGAGACGTCTGCTGCATGGGCGCTGAAGTCATTGCTGTGGCTGATTCTTTACGCTTTGGCGATATCAATAGAGCAAAAACAAAATGGATTCATGATGGTGTTGTGCGAGGTATCGGCGGCTATGCCAACCCTTTGGGTATTCCAAATCTGGCAGGCGATACTTACTATGATGAAGGTTATAATGAGAATGGTCTCGTTACTGTAGTTACCTTAGGCGTCGTCCGCGAAGATCAGATAATTCATTCCTACGCCCCTCCCAATGCAACAAATTATAAATTTATTTTAATTGGAAAGCCTACTGATAACAGTGGTTTTGGTGGAGCTGCTTTTGCCTCATCAACATTAGGTGAAGAGCAGGAAAGAAACAAAGGCGCCGTTCAAGAGCCTAATGCTTTTTTACAGCGTCATGTGCTTAAAGCAAATTATGCATTTTTCGAACTCCTTCGTGAGCGAAACTTAATCGACCAGGTTGGGTTTAAGGATTTAGGTGCTGGTGGAATTGCGTGTGCCAGGGTTGTGGCAGCAAAAACATTATTACCGGTATTAGGTGTCCCCATGCCTTCCTCTACCTTTACAGATGGGTTAGATGCTCTTCTTTCGATAGTACAAATGCCCGCAGGTAATCCAGTAGGAACCTTGGCTGTGGGGAAAGCAGGCGCGATTAATGCCGCTATTTTTGCAGCAACCATCCTTGGCAATCAATACCCTGAATACCGCACTGCCGTGCAAAAATATCGTGCCAAGCAAGCACAAAAAGTGCTGGAGAATTCTGAAATTAAGGGGTAGTTAATGATTGTTGTTGTCTGTTTTTAAGAGCCAGAACATACCTACTACCTAGTCTCGCGGCTTGTCCGCGGGACGTAGGATTAGAATGGCCTGAATACCGCACTGCCATACAAAAATATCGTGCCAAACAAGCACAAAAAGTACCCGATTAAGAAATTAATCGAATATGGTTAATCCTTTACCCAACTCACATTGGATTTGCATGTTTTTTACTTTGCGCTAATCTTCAGCGCGCATCACGGTAATATCAAGTGATGCCTGACCATCCGCTTTCAAATTATATTTGCTGAAAGTAAATGATGGCTTATTCGGCAAAGAGGGATCATTCAGAGAAAAATGCCGGTCTGAGGCTGTAATACGTTGATTTGCAATTACCATCACAGCATTCGGTTTAACCGATGTGATAATTTCTGGCAAGCTATTCTCTGAGCTGCAATTTTTTAGATTCCATACAAAAGTCAGCTGTTTACCAGTTGCAACTGCATTGGCCATCTCTGCAAATGAAACTAGCTCTCCTGCATGGATACCAATACTCACCATAGCGAATATCAAAGTCAATAATTTCTTCATTGCATCCTCTTCAAAACAATTCCTGTTAAATTTCTCTGCCTTTTTTGCAGCGTAAGTATTGTAATTGTTAACCTATAAAAAGTCCTCGATTATAAAGCAGTAAATTTATCTGCTACACTAATTAATTCACTCATAAGATAAAGGATTATCTAATGCGTCAAATACTTTTTCTTTTCATGATTTTATTCTCTCCGTTCTGTCTAGCAGAAGAGGTTCGTGAAATTGCCATTACTATTGATGACTTGCCCTTAGTTGGTGGACGAATGGATACCCCAGGAAATCAGCAAAGAGCAACCGAGCGCTTTATGAAAATCGTCAAAGCATTGACTGACTATAATGTGCCTGCCACTGGCTTTGTCATTGCCGGCTCTATCGCAAAAGGAGAAATGTCTTTTTTAGAGCAATTTCGTCAGGCTGGATTTATGTTAGGTAATCATACCTATTCTCACTATAACTTAAATCAAATGAGTGCTGATAAATACATAGGCGATATTGATAAAGCCGATAAAAAATTAACCTCTATTTTAACGGAACCAAAGTATTTTCGTTACCCTTATCTGGCAGAGGGCAGCAACCAAAAGAAACAGAAGGTACTGGATTATTTGGCCACTCATAATTACATCGTGGCACCAGTCACAATCGATAGTCTTGATTTTAGGTTCAACGAAAAAATCTACAGAGTTCCTTATCGCCAACGAGAAGCTTATATCCAGAAGCTTAAACCTCAGTATCTCGCATTCATATGGAAGCAAACACAACGAGCAGAAAAAAGAGCCAATGGAAAACCAGTTAAACAAATTTTATTGATTCATGCGAACATACTGAATAGCTATTTACTTGGCGACATCTTACAAATGTACAAGGACAATGGTTATAAATTTATAAGCTTAACTGAGGCACTTAAAAATCCCGCGCCGACAATTACTTTTTCAGCAGCACCCTCAAATGAGCAGCAAACAGAGGGTGATTTTTCCTTGTGGGACGAGGAGGACAGTGAGGATTAATACTCACTAAACTGTCAATCTATAGATGATAGCAGTATATATAAAAACAATGCTTTTACTGAGATTACTTAAGTTTACGTTAGAGACATTGTACTCTTGTCATTATTTGCTTGTATATGTTGCTGAGCTTCCGCTATAAGATTTTTCAACGCAGGAGTATCGTCAGCGTATACCTCCATTGAAACGTGAAGCAAAGAGTTGTTATTTAAAATTGCTGTTGCTATTGCACTTCTATCTCCAGGTTGTAAACGGCAATCCCATAATTTTAATACTAACATTTGCGTATTATTATTAATAATATGGACTAAACGTGCCACATCATCTGGATAAAAAGGGAACGTATCAAAAACAGCTAGCGTGGTATGGGGATCATTAGCTTCCAGTAATGTTAATAAACGTTCTTTGCCTTCCATTACTTGATTTTTTGTAACTCTAAACATGATAACTCCTGTTTATCAGTCATTAAAAAGAAATTAACCTTTTAGCACCTTAGCTGAATATTCATTTGCATAATTGTGAACTAATACTTCGATTTTGTTCATACTGCGAATAAGTCCACTTTTCGTGAATATACCATACACTTTACCAGCCTGCTGTTCAGCACGAGAATTTGCCTCTCTTACCTGGCCAATTAACTGTGTTAGTTCATCAACATTCTTCGCTAGATTTATTTTTTCTTTAAACTCCAGTGCGATTGCGAGTTTGTTCTTGGTTAACACGTCGTTACGAAAAACTCTACTAATAAAACTTAAATCGTCTTTACTATCACTACGACCGCGCGCAAGAAAGCCTTTGCTAATGTAGCTCTCAAATTCTCTCTCTTAAATCGGCAGGTATTTCTTGAGCGATTTCAAGTTCTC
Source organism: Legionella hackeliae (assembly GCF_000953655.1). Taxonomy (NCBI): domain Bacteria; kingdom Pseudomonadati; phylum Pseudomonadota; class Gammaproteobacteria; order Legionellales; family Legionellaceae; genus Legionella; species Legionella hackeliae. The sequence continues at coordinate 682,221 of NZ_LN681225.1, read as the reverse complement.
CTGCGCTTAAATACTCAACATCATCAGATGTAAGGGCCAAGGGCGTTTTTGCAAAACCTTCAATATGCTTGGGGGCATAGCTATCGTTAAAATAGGTTAGATAACGCTGCCATGCGGCTTCTCGGCGTGCACTAAATTCTGGATCAATAGCCGCTTGTTGTTTAAAAAATTGATTATAATTTGGAGGTAATGCTAATTTACCATTTTCAGGTACGGAAACATTGTAATCAGGTACTAAATTTAAGGTATACTGAGCAGGTCCAATAACCTCATGAAGACTATGAAAACCTCCACCTACAATATAGCTGGCTACAGCAGCTAAATAGTTCTTTTTTAATTCCTCATTTTCAAAATTTGCTACTACCTCCATTTGACCTAAGAACATCGAAGTCATGCCAGAAGGGCCAGCCACATAGACAGCATGATTTTCAATTAAATCAACTACATAGGGTGAAGAAAGATTAGCACCTTGATTTTTACAGTCTGTTGCCCACTGGCTTCTATGAGTAGGAAAACCAACCTCGTATTCTCTTTGGCTATTTAGCATGAGCCCCAATTGATGTGTACGTTCAGAAGACATATAGCCTTCTCTACCTCGGTTACCCCAAGCAGTATACAATCGTGAGTTATACATCTTGGCATCTGCAACGCAGGATCGTAAACTCTGTCCTTCCCATCCGTTTGCGATTCCTTTAGTAAAAAATTCTTTTGGGTCTCCTCTCCAAAATTCTTTTACTATGTCTGCAAATTTACCTACAGGTTCTCTAGCTGGAGCTGTTTTAATAGGCACGCTACGATAGATTTTTTGTGCAAACTTAAAATGAATAAACATTATTTGTATTAAGTCTTCAGGGTTATTCTCCATCAAGGTTTTTTTAATACCTTCTACAGTAGGAGTATCTTTATTATCATATCCTCCTAAAGCAATTACATGGTCTTCTTGTGTGAAAATTGAAAGATAATTGCTAAATTTACTGTATTCGTCCCATTTTTCCATTTCATCAATCATTTTTACTAATTCGGCCGATACCCTACCAACCGCTTCCATCATTGCTTGGGTTGGCTTCTGTAATAAAAGGATAGCAAGTTCTGATTCAGCACGTCGTGCTAATGGATTTTCAAATTTTCTTGGGCCGTTTGCTTGGTAAAATCGCTGTTTATTATATCTTTTGCAAGTTCCTTAACTTGAATACTAATTTGTCGCGGCAAATCAGATAGGTTTCCTAAATAGCTAGCAACCCTGGTGATATCCTGCTCGTGATTTTCCATATCAACTTTAATTTTCTCAATACAAGAAACCAGTTTAGCATGCCCAATGTTGTCTTCCTCAGAAAGACTTTATTTTATCTTTTGTAACAGGACAATTGCGTAAGAATAAGCCTCTGTTTTTGATTTAAATTGCATGGTTATCCAACAAAATATAGTCTTTAATATATTGTTATGATAGACAAAAATTGTTAATAGAATATTAATTGACCTAATTTTAACAGGACTGTTTGCTTTTTGATTTCGAGAGGGGTTTCTTTGTATAATTTTGGCCACTCTATTTCGTTGAGTTAAGAAGTATGCAGCAGTTTTTTAATGATGTTCGTCAATTACCTGGAAATAACAAATTAAATATTTTTGCCTTGTTCATTGCAAAATTATCACAGTTTGCATGTCGAAAACCTGATGATGCATTTCTTCTTAAGTCATTGATAAATGAGGTTAAAGTATTATTTCACAACCATGAACAACAGCTTGGAGTATTTGTATTTACTCTGCAGCAGAATCTAAAACAATATCCTAAGATTTCTGATGAATTATCTCTGTTTATTCTAGATGTTATTGAAAGTATGCAACTCGATGCGTGTAAAGAATATTTCGCAAACGAGTCACCGACTAAAGATGACCTTCAATGTCGTATTGGGCGAATTTTTGAATCTTATTTAGCCGTTGACATACTCTTAAATCCAGGTGCAAACACCTGGAGGACAGTCAATAAAGTGAGTATTAATTTAATAGAGTTTATTGAAAAAAATTATGAGGCAGATGCTTTTAAAACTTTTCTAAGCAACTTAGGGGCTGAAGAAGAATCTCCAGAAGCACCTAATCTTGCCTTGGCCTTTGGTCATTTTGACCATAAGCCGACCATCGAAGAGGTCATTGGAACACTTCAGGAATCAAAACATTTTGCTCGTATTATGTTGATTCATTTTATGTTTATGCGCGATGTTTATTCAGGATTTACACTTTCCTCAAAACGTGAATGTACCATTCAGCAATTTGAGTATGGAGGCGATTTTAAAAAATTTTTAGAAAAAAATAAAAAAGGCGATATGCGCTATTTCTTTTGGAATTATCCAAAATTTCCTCTTTATAGTGACAGAGGGCGTAGTGTATTTGTTGATTCTCTGTCAAAACGATTAGGCATCTGCGTTGATGAAGAAGACAGAGCAGAGTTTCCTATGGCACAAACAGCCTGGTGCCCTGATGCCATCTGCCAAGAAGCCGATTTAAATTCACCTTACGTGCAGTCATTAATAGCGCGGGATATCCCTTATGTTGCAGGCCCATCGGGAATGACCTCCGTTTTAAGCGGAACGATGCTATTTTTTGGTCAATTCAATAATTTGGACGATCACCATTACTACATTCTTGCTATCATGGCTTTCATTACTGGCGGTGGTTTGCACAGTATCCACGAGGTACTTACCGTCCCTCATGTACGCTTAGGCTTGCTCAGAAATTACAAAGCATTTGGTCAACAAGCTGGCAATTACAATGATTTCTTTTCTCTATTTAGTTCTGATGCAATCATCAGCAATAACATTGACAAGGCTTGGAAATCAACGATTAATTGGCTATGCCAACGTTATCCTGAACTAGTGACGCTCAATATCAACATCCCTCAGAATGATAGTAACCAAAATGAGAATCAACGAAATACTGGCTGTATTATTTTCTAATTCTTTAAGAAGAGTTGCTAGCTATCTTTTGATAGCCAGCAATTTTATTCAGAAGTAGCAACCCAGACCATCAAATCCGATAATTTGGCATTGTTTGAGCAGGGAATCATCAAGTTGATAAACAGTAGCTCCATAATTAGCAATTATCTTCCCAGTTTTTGTTTGGCTTAATGCAGGCTGTAAATAGGTTGTCTTCAAGGTACATGATTTCTTCAATTGAACCCATCGCAATTTTCCTAGAGTCACTACTCCACTTTTCGGTTGATATACATCTTTTCCACACAAAGATAATTTAAGATCATTTACTTTGGGTGCGGTGAGGATTAAATCATAATTAGCGATAGCAGCCTTAATCGCATTTTCAGCATTCAAAATTCCATGTCCACAAGGCTTTGTTCCTTTGCATGAATTGTTTGCATCGGCAGTTTGACCAAAATCATGCGTGGTTGCATATAGTATTTGCTCTACCTTTTCAGGTTTAATGGCACCATCATTGACAGCAAAAATTAATCCAGCAACACCTGCCACGTGAGGTGAAGCCATACTCGTTCCCTGGTAGAAATCAAATCCCGAATTTTGATAGCCTCCACCTGGATTCACAGTCGATAAAATTCCCCCTTTTTTACCATAACTAAGATCCCCACCTGGAGCCGCAAATGAAATACTCGGACCGTAGTTTGAATAATAAGAGCGAAGACCTGCAGGCCCTGTTGCGGCAACTTTGATAGTGCTATTGCATACAGCAGGGGCATTATAATGTTCCCATTGATTATCATTTCCAGCAGCTACAGAAATGACCGCTCCTTTTTTTCGAGCATAAAAAATTGCCTCTTGTAAAGCTTCATCGCAATGATCGATTTCTTTACCGGGGCGTTCATCAACACCAAAACTCATATTGAGAACTTTTGCTGGATAGGAATTAGCGGGGACACCAGGTACATCTCCTCCCACAGCCCAATAAATAGCATTAATAACCTGACTTTCATAAAACATACCAGACCTGTCAGGAATCTTTAACGGCAATATTTTTAAATCTTCTCCCATCCCCATCATGACAGCACCGTAACCTGCAATAGTTCCTGCCACATGGGTACCGTGATAAGAACCTGTTTCATCATTAATGTTGCGGTTATTGGCTGCAAAGTTCCAACCCCATACATTCCCTTGCTGATCTTTGACAAGATTATTTATCAAGCTTGGATTTAGCGCGACCCCTGTATCAAGCACAGCGACAACGATTGGTTTTGAGGCATGACCTGTTGTATAAGACCAAGCACCATCGCGATGTCCCGGAGCCGACTCCAGCATAACACCAGCAGGAGGAGTAAATTCATCCCATTGAGAGTCATGAGATAGAAGTGACAGTGTCGAAGAAAGATTCGGTTGTGTTGGCAATGGTTTGAAATGCCCCATTCGGTCCTCTACTGCATAAGCAATATTGGGATTTTGCTTTAATTGATTGATAATTTTTATCATTAAATTGCTTTTTGCTTTATGACTTAAACTCTTTGTTTCATAGACAAGAGAATAAGCCCCTCCTGCCATTGGTCTTAGAGAATGAACAGGCAAATGAGCGTCTTGGCTGAGTTTAATTTTTAATGCCGTAAATGCGGCCGGTCTTTCTTTGTACTTAATGATAAGATGAATTGTATTGTCATTCGCTATTGCAGTTGTTGCGCAAGCGAGAAGAGTGAAACCTACAAATCCTGATTGGTAAAACATGCATTCCTCCTTTGCATTGAGTTTCAAAAGATAGTATGCAGAAGAAAATTGAAAGCGGGAAGTAGGCGAGTTATCGATGATTTGTGAAGATTCTGGATTGCTTAGCGTTGCTCACGATAACAGATCTCCTTACAGTCACAGGATCATGTCATTGCGAGCGCCGTAAAGCAACCCGAAAATAATTATTGATTAATAACGATAATGCTCAGGTTTAAAAGGCCCATCTACGGAAACGCCAAGATAATCAGCCTGTTCTTGATTAAGTTTGGTCAATTTCGCCCCTATTTTTGCTAAGTGCAATCGCGCTACTTTTTCATCCAGATGTTTAGGTAGAACATACACTTGATTGTCATAATTCTGGCTATGCTGGAACAATTCAACTTGAGCCAAGACTTGGTTAGTAAATGACGTTGACATCACAAAACTGGGATGGCCTGTTGCACAACCTAAGTTAACCAAGCGACCTTCTGCAAGAATAATTAAGCGCTTGCCATTAGGAAATATTACATGATCCACCTGAGGCTTGATATTTTCCCAGGTATATTGGCGCAAACTCTGAATATCTATTTCAGAATCGAAATGACCAATATTGCATAAAATGGCTTGATGCTTCATACGCAACATATGAGCATGCGTAACAACATGATAGTTCCCCGTTGCGGTTACAACGATATCGACTTGCTCAGCAACATCATCCAGGGTAACCACACGATAACCTTCCATTGCAGCCTGCAGCGCACAGATAGGGTCGATTTCACTAATGCAAACAGTAGCGCCTTGTCCACGTAATGCCTGTGCACATCCTTTGCCCACATCTCCATAGCCTAAAATAAGTGCAACTTTACCTGCCACCATGACATCAGTAGCTCGTTTTAGACCATCTAATAATGATTCTCGGCAACCATACAAATTATCAAATTTAGACTTGGTTACTGAATCATTGACATTGATAGCAGGAATCTTCAACTGGTCTTTTTTAGCCATTTCATAAAGTCTGGCAACACCGGTCGTGGTTTCTTCAGAAACTCCTTTGATATCAGCAAACATCTCAGGGTATTTTTGATGAATAAGTAATGTTAAATCACCACCATCGTCCAAAAGCATATTAGGGGTCCAGCCATTAGGACCACGCAACGTTTGTTCAACACACCACCAATATTCATCTTCTGTCTCACCCTTCCAGGCAAATACGGGTACCCCTGCTGCAGCAATCGCCGCTGCCGCATGATCCTGGGTAGAAAAAATATTACAGGAAGACCATCTTACTTCAGCCCCCAAGGCTTGCAATGTTTCTATCAGAACTGCTGTCTGAATCGTCATGTGCAAACAACCTGCTATTCGCGCACCTTTCAAAGGTTTCTGATTGGCAAATTCTTCACGCAAAGCCATTAATCCAGGCATTTCAGTTTCGGCAATTGCAATCTCTTTACGCCCCCAGGCAGCCAGTGACAAATCAGCAACTTTATAATCTTTGGCTGAAGCAGTTTGCTTAATCGTCATATTCGCATGTTCCATAGTTTATCCTTTTTAGTGCCTAATAAATTATAAGGCTTTGCTTAAAACAGCAACTTTATCTAAGCGCTCCCAAGGAAACTCTTCTCGGCCATAGTGACCATAGCTTGCTGTTTGACGGTAAATAGGACGCAAAAGATTATGATGATTGATGATCCCTTGTGGTGTTAAATCAAAATGGGTATTAATCAAATCAATAATTTCCGCATCAGGGAGTCGACCAGTATTATAAGTATCAATGCTAATTGAGGTAGGCTCTGCTACACCAATAGCATAGGATACTTGTAATTCACATTTATCCGCGATACCTGCAGCAACAATATTTTTAGCAACATGGCGAGCAGCGTAAGCGGCTGAGCGATCCACCTTGGAGGGGTCTTTACCCGAAAAACATCCTCCACCATGGCGTGCCATACCGCCGTATGTGTCTACAATAATTTTTCTACCTGTTAAACCGCAGTCGCCAAGTGGCCCACCGATAACAAATCGGCCCGTTGGATTAATAAAATAACGCGTGTCAGAAGAAAGCCATTCAACAGGTAATACCGGTTTAATAATTTCTTCACGAACTGCTTCAACCAACTCTTCATGACTAATATCAGGCGAATGCTGAGTAGAAAAAACAATTGTATCAATACCAACCGGCTTCCCTTGGGCATATTTCAATGTAAGCTGGCATTTAGCATCAGGACGTAACCAAGGAAGCTTGTTTTCTTTTCTTAAAGACGCTTGTTTTGCCATAAGACGGTGTGAATATGCGATGGGAGCAGGCATATACACATCTGTTTCCTTGCTCGCATAGCCAAACATCAGACCTTGATCGCCAGCGCCAAGAATCTTGGTTTCAGCATTATCGACACCCCGAGAAATATCAGGAGATTGTTTACCAATGGCACTTAAAACAGCGCAAGATGCCCAGTCAAATCCCATTTCTGAACTGTTATAGCCAATATCTTTAATCACTTCGCGAACAATTTCTTCAACGTCCACCCAAGCACTGGTTGTTATTTCACCACCAACCAAGACCATGCCGGTTTTTACAAAAGTTTCGCAGGCCACACGTGCTCTAGCATCTTTAGTTAAAATTGCATCAAGAATAGCATCTGAAATTTGGTCTGCTATTTTGTCAGGATGTCCCTCTGAAACAGATTCGGAGGTAAATACATGAAAATCACTCACACTGTGTCCTCTTTAATTGATTTGACTGCATCATTGAAATAAATTGATCAAAAATAACCATTATATCATGAGGGCCAGGACTAGCTTCTGGATGCCCCTGAAAACCTAAAGCCGGCCTCTCTTTGTGCTTAATCCCTTGCAAACTTTGATCAAACAATGAACGATGTGTTACTTGTAAACAATCAGGCAATGACGATTCCTCGATAGTAAAGCCATGATTTTGACTGGTAATAAAAACGCGTTGGTCCCCATTCGTTTCAATGACCGGATGATTTGCGCCATGATGCCCAAACTTCATCTTTATTGATTTAGCACCACACGCCAACGCTAAAATTTGAAAGCCTAAACAAATACCTAAAATAGGAACGCCTTCTTGCAAAAATTGACTGGTTGCCGTGATTGCATAATCACAAGCCAGCGGGTCTCCTGGACCATTCGATAGGAAAATACCATCAGGATTCAGTGCCATAGCCTCAGAAACGCTTGATTTTGCCGGCACAATAGTTATATAACAACCTTTATCATGCAGAATCCGAAGGATGTTATGCTTCACCCCAAAATCATAAGCAACAACATGAAATTGATTGGGTTTAGATTCATTACCCCAAACTCCCCTTCCTTCATGCCAGCGTTCAATCGTTTGTCTTGAAACTTCACAGGCTAAATCCATACCTTCCAAACCAGCAAACGATTTTGCTTTTTGGATAGCTAATTCTGGTTCTTGAACATTCGTACTAATGCAAGCCGCTATTGCCCCTTGTTCACTCAGCCGAAGTGTCAATTGTCGAGTATCAATGCCCGCAATTGCTACCACTCCGTGTTTTTTTAACCACTCAGGCAATGACTGTTCAGCACGGTAATTACTGGGACGAAAAGAGCACTCTCGCATTACCAGTCCTGAAGCCCATACCCGTGATGACTCCATATCTTGCGAATTACAACCGGTATTCCCTACATGGGCAGTAGTTAATGTAATAATTTGTTTGGTATAGGAGGGATCGGTGAGCATCTCTTGATAGCCAGTCATAGCTGTATTAAAAACCAATTCGCCGATACAATCACCACTGGCACCCATGGATATGCCTTGAAAGACAGTTCCATCGGAAAGAACTAAAATCGCTGGTTTATTGAACATAAGAGACTCTTTAGTAGTGCGAACAACTGCTATTTACTGCCTTGCTCGCACTAAGGACTGCACAAAAATACTTAATTGTACAGCAGGTTTATCAAAATTTCATGTCTTCAAAAAATTTTTTTACTCCATCAAACCAGGAGGTGGTTCGAGGAGAATGTGTTTTTTTACTGCCGTCTAGAGAATCCTGAAGTTTTTGTAATAACTCTTTCTGTTCTTTGGATAAATTGACTGGTGTTTCCACAACAACTCTGCAAAGTAAATCACCCGTTGCGTGGCCACGAACAGATTTCATGCCCTTTCCACGCAAACGAAATGTGTTACCCGTTTGTGTTTCATGAGGAATTTTTAAAGTCACACGTCCTTGTAAGGTGGGTACCTCAATCGAGCCTCCCAAAGCTGCAGTAATAAAACTGATGGGAACTTCGCAATACAAATCACTATCGTGACGTTCAAAAATGGCATGTGTTTTTACATTAACCTGCACATATAAGTCACCTGCTGGTCCTCCGTGAACACCCGCTTCACCTTCTCCACCTAGACGCACACGATCACCGTTATCAACACCGGCAGGTATTTTGACCGTTAATTTTTTGCTCTCTCTTACCCTTCCCTGACCATGACAACTGTTGCATGGATCAGTAATTACTTTGCCTTCGCCATGACAACTTGGGCAAGTTTGTTGAATCGAAAAAAAGCCTTGTTGAATTCGAACTTGACCAACACCATTACAAGTTTCACAGTTTTTAGGGGTAGACCCCTTTTTTGCACCGGACCCTTCACAGCTTTCACAAGCGACATGTCTTGGAACTGTAATATCAATTTGTTTACCCAGTGCGGCTTCTTCCAAGGTAAGCTGTACGTTGACTTGTAAATCCGCACCTCGTTGAGCTCTGGATTGGCCTCCACGACCACGGCCACCCGAAAAGATATTCTCAAATATGTCTTCGAAGACATCACCAAAGCCGCCACCAAAACCACCGCCGAAACCACCTTGTCCCATTGAAGGGTCAACACCAGCATGACCAAAGCGATCATAAGCAGCTCGCTTCTGTGAGTCAGACAATATGGCATAAGCATTTTGAATGTCTTTAAATTTCTCTTCGGCTTCCTTGTCATTAGAGTTACGATCGGGATGATACTTCATTGCCAGTTTACGATAGGCCTTCTTTATCTCGGCATCATCTGCACTACGGCTAACCCCGAGAAGTTCATATAAATCCTGCTTTTCCATAATAACTCTAACACCAATTAAGATTAAACTATTCTACCATTATAGAAGTACAAAAAAGAAACGGAGTGTATAACCACTCACATTTCTTATTCGTTTTCTTCTGGTAAGCTTCAAAAGCTAACGCCAGAATACAACGTTAGCTTTGCTCAATTTCTTACTTCTTATCGTCTTCTTGTACTTCTTCAAATTCGGCATCAACCACACCCTCATCAGCACGTTTAGGCTCTTCAGTTGCCTTAGTTTCATGAGGTTGTTGTGTTTGAGTATCAGCAGATTTTTTCGCATAAACTCGCTCAGCCATTTTGCCGGAAACATTCGTCAAGACTTTTAATTTTTCTTCGATTTGTGCCTTGTCATTTCCTTTCATTGCTTCTTTTAATTCAGCAATTGCTGCTTCAATGCTGCTTTTCTCATCTGCAGATAATTCACCTTCTAAATCTTTCATGGATTTTTCACTGCTATGGATAAGAGCGTCTGCCTGGTTACGGATGTCAGCCATTTCCTTAAATTTCTTATCTTCATCCGCATGCGCTTTAGCATCCTTAACCATGGCTTCAACTTCTTCATCACTTAAACCGCTTGATGCCTTAATAACAATGGATTGCGCCTTTCCAGTCGCTTTGTCTTTCGCAGAAACATTTAAAATACCGTTCGCATCAATATCAAAGATAACTTCAATTTGTGGAACACCACGTGGTGCTGGTGGAATATCACTCAAATCAAAACGGCCTAATGATTTGTTGGCAGAAGCCTGCTCACGTTCACCTTGTAAGACATGGACAGTAACTGCTGTCTGGTTATCATCTGCTGTAGAGAAAACCTGATTTGCTTTTGTCGGAATGGTGGTATTTTTTTCGATGAGCTTAGTCATTACACCACCCAATGTTTCAATACCTAAAGATAATGGTGTTACGTCAAGTAACAAAATATCTTTTACATCACCTGATAAGACGGCAGCTTGAATTGCAGCACCTACAGCAACTGCTTCATCAGGGTTCACATCTTTACGTGGCTCTTTGGCAAAGAATTCTTGCACTTTCTTTTGCACCATTGGCATACGCGTTTGTCCACCAACAAGAATCACCTCGTTAATCTGAGACACATTCAAACCAGCATCTTTTAATGCAGTTTTGCAAGGTTCGATAGAACGCTCAACCAGGTGCTCAACCAGTGACTCTAATTTGGCACGGGTTAACTTGATATTTAAATGTTTAGGACCTGATGCATCCGCTGTGATATAGGGCAAATTAACGTCTGTTTGCTGTGCTGAAGACAATTCAATTTTTGCCTTTTCCGCCGCATCTTTCAAACGCTGTAGAGCCAAAGGATCGCTATGTAGGTCAATGCCGCTATCTTTTTTAAATTCAGACGCGAGATACTCAATCAACGCCAAGTCAAAATCTTCACCACCCAAGAAGGTATCTCCATTGGTAGCTAGTACTTCAAATTGGTGTTCGCCATCAACTTCAGCAATTTCAATAATTGAAATATCAAATGTACCGCCTCCAAGGTCATAAACAGCGATGACAGAATCACCACGTTTTTTGTCCATACCATAGGCAAGGGCTGCTGCTGTTGGCTCGTTAATAATACGCTTAACTTCAAGACCTGCAATTCGACCTGCATCTTTTGTTGCTTGACGTTGTGAATCATTGAAGTAAGCAGGAACAGTAATCACAGCCTCATTCACCTCTTCACCCAGATAGTCTTCAGCAGTTTTCTTCATCTTGCGTAAAACTTCCGCTGAAATTTGAGGAGGTGCTTTCTCCTGATCTTTAACACGAACCCATGCATCCCCATTGTCTGCTTTGACAATTTTGTAGGGGACCATTTTTATGTCTTTTTGAACGATAGGATCATCAAAGCGACGACCGATTAAACGTTTTATCGCAAAAAGAGTGTCATCAGGATTCGTCACTGCCTGACGTTTAGCAGCTTGTCCCACTAGGATTTCCCCATCAGCTGTATATGCAACAATAGAAGGGGTGGTACGATGACCTTCACTATTTTCAATAACGCGTGGTTGATTGCCTTCCATTATCGCTACGCAGGAGTTTGTAGTACCTAAGTCGATTCCGATAATTTTTGCCATTTATTCTTGCTCCGATAGTTTTATATTTGCAATGTTTTTCATATGGGGTGAAATTTATAAATTTCAAGCCGTCTTTTTAAAAACTAAGCGCTCTTTCCCTTAGTAACAACGACTCTGGCAGGGCGAATTACTCTGTCATGCAATTTATAGCCCTTTTGAAACACCGCCAAGACTGTATTTGGTGCCGCATCTTTCGCTTCTTGAATTGACATCGCTTCATGTTCTTGGGGATTAAAGGGTTCACCCAAAGGGTTCAGTTGTTTAACACCATTTTTTTCCAAAACATCAAGAAACAGTTTCATGGTTAATTCCAATCCTTCATGCATACTGTTGTTTTTCTCTTTTTCAGAAAGTTGTAGTGCTTGTTCGATGCTATCTGCAACAGGTAAAAATGAGGTGATTAGTTTCTCTACCCCATAACGGTGCGCATTAGTCACATCACGCTCCGCACGACGTCTGACATTCTCTAATTCAGCCACAGCCCGAGCAGCTTTTTCCCAGTTTTCATGGGCTTTTTGCTCTGCCGCAGTTAATTGATCCTCAAGAGCGGTATAACTGGGGTGTTCAAGCGCAGGCTCATCGACTTCCAGCATTTCTTCATCGTCACCAAAAAGGTCATCCTCTGACATTCTTTCTTCGCCTAACTCGTGTTCCTCTTTGATTTTATGCCAATTTTTTTTATTATCTTTGCTCATATAACACTCCCACATAAATTTGATGCCAATAATGGGGGCTTTTGGTAAAAATTCAAGTGCAAAACACTTACTTGCCCCAGAATAATGACATTGCTAGTAAATAATAGTCGTTATTTATCGATTTTAAAAAAAATTCTGTCAGTTAAGTGAGCTCCATAGTCCTTTTACCCTTCCAATTTAGCCAATAAAAACAATGTAGAACTTGCTAGAACTGTTCATTCATCGCATACTCGGTATTATAACTAATCAAGAGGTTCTTTTTTATGCGCGAGTGGTCGCCAGTATCTTGGCAGAAGTATTCTTACGAACAAGCAGCCAGTTACCCTGATGAGAATCAATTGGCTAAAGTTGTTGAACAACTGAGTCAACTTCCTCCTTTAGTTACGAGTGGGGAAATTAAAAATTTAAGACAAGCTATAGCCAAAGCAGGCAGACGAGAAGCATTTATTCTTCAGGGTGGAGATTGTGCAGAATCCTTTAATGATTGTCGTTCAGATATTATTACTAATAAACTTAAAATTTTATTACAAATGAGTCTTATTTTATTACATGGAATGCGAAAACCCATCGTTAGAATAGGACGAATTGCTGGACAATATGCCAAGCCACGCTCGTCGGATTATGAAACCATTGGCGGGATTACTTTACCAAGTTACCGAGGTGATCTGGTAAATTCTCAGCAGTTTGATGCTGATTCACGCATACCCAATCCTAAATTAATGTTACAAGGCTATAGTTGTGCAGCCATGACATTAAATTTTATTCGGGCATTACTGGACGGAGGATTTGCTGATTTAAATCATCCACAACGCTGGGATTTGCGATTTGTTGAACACTCACCTCAAGCCGATGAATATCACGCTATTGTGCATTCTTTATCCGATGCCTTAGCATTTATTGAAGCGATTGATGGTTTGCGTGATAGCGAATTGAGTAAAGTTGATTTTTACACCTCGCATGAAGCCTTGCATCTTCATTATGAGCAAGCGCTAACCCGCCAATTGCATGACGGCCTATGGTATAACCTTTCAACACATTTACCTTGGATAGGAATGCGTACGGCCAAGGTTGACAGTGCTCATTTAGAGTTTATGCGGGGTATACAAAATCCTATTGGTATTAAAGTAGGGCCTAGTGCTACTAAAGAATGGCTGGCGGAAGTCATTAAAACTCTGAATCCAAATCGCGAAGAGGGACGGTTACTGCTTATCACCCGCTTAGGCGCTAAAGACATACAAAAATTATTGCCGCCTCTTATAGATGCAGTAAAGACAACCAATTGTCCAATAACCTGGTCGTGTGATCCCATGCATGGTAACACGGAGACTACTCCTGACGGGATTAAGACAAGGCATTTTGACAACATCTTATCTGAGCTGCAGCAAGCGGTTACTATTCACCAAGAGATGGACAGTTATTTAGGCGGTGTTCATTTTGAGCTAACTGGTGATAATGTTACGGAATGCATCGGCGGAGCTCGTGGTCTCAACGAAGACGATCTGAAAAGAGCCTATCGCAGTTTAGTCGATCCTCGTTTAAATTATGAGCAGTCTCTGGAGATGGCGATTCAACTAAGCAAACAATTTAAATCCATGTAAGAATCATTGGAACTCGCTGATAAAGCGGGTTCCAAGTCACTCGGTTAAAATAATGCTGACTTTAAAAAGTGAGGAATCCGCTGCTCTAACCAGTACACAGGCACACCAGGCACATTACCCATGATGAAACCGACATGTCCTCCTGAAGCACTAAGCTCAAGCATGATATCTTTTGATAACTCTTGTTCTGAGGGAATTATTTCTGGTGTCATAAACGGATCATCCAATGCATGGATAATTAACGTTGGAGTTGTAATGTGGCGTAAATAACTTCTCGAACTCGCTTCACGGTAATACGTATGCACATTCGCAAAACCATGCAGAGGTGCTGTAACAAACTCATCAAACGTCCAGAAACACTGCCATTTTTCAATGTTTTTAAGTGGATTAGGTAAATTATTATCAAGGACATTGAGTTTCTGTGTGAAGACTGTCTTTAAGCGGCGTAATAAATAACTTTGATAAATTCGGGAAAAACCCTGACTGATTTTATCTGCAACCAGGCGAAGCTCAAACGGCACTGACACAGCAACCGCTACTGATAGTAAAGTTTGTGATCCTTTTTCACCTAACCATTTCAGTAACACATTACCACCCAATGACACTCCTATGGCAGCTTTTTTTGTATGCGGTTCGCGTTTTGCTAACACTTGCAGGAAGAAATCAAAATCTCCAGTATCTCCTGAATGATAAGCTCTTGGCAAGCGATTAGGTTCTTTGCTTGCGCCGCGAAAATGCATAAGCACAGCTCTAAAGCCGTAGTTATTAAGTGCATACATTAAACCTGCAACATAGCCAGACTCTACACTACCGCCTAGGCCATGTAATAACACCACAATGGGTGTGTCCTTTGATAATCCGTTGACAGCCCAAGCCAAATCGATGAAATCGCCATCAGGTAATTCAAGACGCTCATTTTTATCAACGGGCGCTTGAATCCGACGAATCAAAGTCGGGAAAAGAGTTTGAGCATGAGAGTTTGCTAACCACCATGCTGGCTTGAAATTGCTGTCAACTATCATACTTATCCTCCGTGATAAGCAGGACTATATTCGTGTATTGCTTCAAGCATAGCAGAAACATGCGCAGGCGGCACATCAGGAGTAATACCATGACCTAAGTTAAATACATGCCCTTCACCCCTGCCAAACGAATCCAGAACTTGCTTCACCTGAGCAGTTATACATTGAGGATTGGAAAGTAATACTGCAGGATTGAGATTGCCTTGCAAGGCTACTCTGTCTCCTACCTGCGAGCGAGCAAAACCAAGATCAGTAGTCCAATCCAGCCCAAGCGCATCACAGCCAGTTTCAGCCATTTGTTGTAGCCACTGGCCACCCCCTTTAGTAAAAAGAATAATCGGAATATGGGGATACTTTCGCTTTAATGCGTTAATAATTACTTGCATGTAATCGAGTGAAAATTCCTGATAACTTTGTGGAGTTAGTATGCCACCCCAGGTATCAAACAACATCAGCGCATTCACCCCAGAGTTGACTTGCTCATCAAGATAAGCAATGACAGCTTGTGCAAGTTTGCTCAACAGCAGATGTAGAGTTGCAGGCTCTGAATAAAGCAAATGCAAAATTTGCTTAAAATCACGACTACTACCCCCTTCAACCATATAGCAAGCAAGAGTCCATGGACTACCAGAAAAACCAATTAAGGGAAGATCCTGTGGCATTGATTTTCGGATTAAGCGTACTGCGTCAAAAACATAACTCAACTGCTCAAGAAGATCAGAACTATTTAATGCATTTATTGCCGTAAAGGTACGTACCGGCTTATGAAACGCAGGCCCTTCTCCTTCGGTAAAATACAATTGCAGTCCCATGGCATCAGGGATAGTCAAGATATCAGAAAATAATATTGCAGCATCCAAAGGAAACCGAGCTAGTGGCTGTAGGGTAACCTCACAAGCTAACTCTGGATTTTTACATAAATTTAAAAAACTACCGGCTTGCTCCCTGACTCGACGATATTCAGGTAAATAGCGACCTGCTTGACGCATTATCCACACTGGAGTGCGAGGCACAGGCTTACGTTGAAGCGCGCGAATAAATAACGAGTCCTGTATTGCTTTAGTATTCATAAATTATTTCAATTATTAGCATACTTTAAATTTTACCATTGTAGCTAATAAAAGACAGGTCTAAATTCCAACACTTAATCCACCAGATAATGATGCTATTGGCAATGAGTTTGAAGTTAGTTTGCGCTCAATAAATTCCAGCCGATTCGTCAAAGAACCCTGGCTATTGTAACTGGGATGTTTTTGCACCCCATTCTTTAATTGCTCTAACACTACTACAATGTCTTCACCCCTTCTAATTGATTTTATTGCCTCTGATACAGCTTCATGGTGGTGACGTCTCCAATGACCAGAGATAAATAAACCAAATACGGGAAAATTCCAATCTTGCTTTGAATAATCAATCAACACTGATAAAACATTGTCTTCTAATTGTTTTTCCTCAGACCACAAATGTCGATAATTTAACTGTTGTTTAGCGGCTTGTGCGCCCGCTTCAGCGAGAAAACGTTGTTGCAGTGGGGAAAAATTAAACCAGATTGGAAAACGCAAATATTGTAATAGCTTTTCATTGGCCTGCTCGAGATAATCAGAAGCCTGACATTTTAAAAAATTTTCAATATCAGCATCTTTTAACTTGGCTAATTGACTTAATGCAATAAAGATAGCGAGCAAATTACTAGCTTGTCCCCTCGTTCTTAAAGATTCTGCAACTTTGATTCTTTCTTTGGAAAAGGGACAGAAAATTTGATTGGATGTCAGCTGCACGCCATATTGATTCGTCAATTGCCCATGGTTAAATGATGTAATTTGAGTCTGTTGGAGAAACATTTCTTCACGAAACCTGATCAACTCCGCAATTGCCCGTTCAACATTACCTTCTATTTTGGCAAGCCGTTGAAAATCCTGGATATAAGTTGCTATATCTCTATGTATAAATCGATGAAGTTTTAGCAATAAGGGTGAATAAATGACTGAACTACTTAAAAGCGGTGCCACCTGCTGTAGTTCATTTAAAATATCATCAATGCTTTTCCCGTTCAAAGCACTCATTTTTAGTAAAAAGTCTTTATAACGCTCCTGTGATGGTGATAGATTCTTGGCATATTTCAGAGCAATACTTATACCCGTATTGTCCTCTTTTAATTCTTTTAAAATAGAACGAGAAGTTTCTGTCATCTGTTGAAGTTCTCTCGTTTTCTCATACGAGAATAGACGTACAACCTGTTTGTCGGGATAAAGGTAATTAACCAATATGGGATCTACTGGAATTTCATTTAAAACAGGATCAATCACTAGGGAAATTTTTTCTGCAATTGCTTTTCGGTGATCAGAAATATCTATATCAGAGAATAAAGGCATAGTCATATCCTTATAGCATAGCCTCGCAACAAATTACTTAACAACATTTTATTGGCATATCTTTCAGTCATGTAACCAGCTAGTGGTCCAATATAGAGCATATCTTTTGATGAAAAACTAATCAAGCAACTTTCGAAAAGAAAAATTACTACGCAGTTCAGATAGAAACATTGCTCTTCAAACATGGCATTGTTATGCTACTGCCATTTATTTCGGGAACAGTCATGGATCTTCTTCAAATAAAAGGCTTAAGTGTTCTTACTCGCATTGGAGTATATGCTTGGGAACAACAAATATTACAACGTTTATTAATTGACATATCCATCCCTGGTAATTTTAACGCTTGCCATGATGATATTGCCAATACAACTGATTACGATAAACTTTGCCAGCAGGTTACAGCCTATGTTTCATGCAATGCATTTCATCTGATTGAAACTGTTGCTGACAATGTCGCAAACTTTATTAAACAAGAATTTAATATTCCTCAACTCACAGTCAGTGTCAGTAAACCTCATGCAGTCAAGAATGCCAGTGATATCCGTATCACTGTAACGCGTTAACCGTGTGGTGTTGAAATAAATCAGGTTCTGGAGAATAGGGATTAAGTAGTTTGTTACCAAACAGTAGCGTGGGAGCTACTTCTTCTTGCAACTCAGACTTCAATGTAATTTCTGGTTTTTTACTATTAAAAAAATTGGCCAAGCATCCATACGATTCTCTAGGTCCGTCATTTTCCTCCACCTTTTTCGGCATAACATGCCCTGGATTTTGGGTTTTAAAACGATAAGCATTAAGTAAGATTAAGCTTGTTTGTAAGATCATTAAAACAACACCCACCGCGGGATTTAATGTAAACCCGAGGGCTACTAACAACCCCCCAGTCAATGTCATCGAAGCCATATTGTAAATTAAACTAAATCCAAGATTTTGCTTGATATTAGCAACAGTTTGCTTTGCAATCGTAAACACATTAACTATGGGTTGCAAAGAGTCGCCTTGAATCACAACACTCGCTTTTTGGTGGGTGATCTCATCGGCAGACTTCGATCGAATAGCAATGCCAAAACAACTCGCCACAGCAGAAGAATCGTTGGCGGCATCTCCTATCATGGCTACAACGTGGCCCTCGGCCTGAAGTTTTTTGATGAATGCCGTTTTAGACTTCTCTTGGCTATTTTCAGAATATCCCACACAACCCCAAGCAATATTTTCAAGAGGAATATCAAGCAATTCGGCAATACTTTCTGCTGTCATTTTATCTGCACCAGTACAAAGAAATATTTTTTTACCCATTTTAGTTAATGCTGCAATGGTTTCTTTAGCATTTGGGCGCAGCGGATCGGTTAGTAGCATATAGCCTAATAATTGTTTATTGCGAGCAAGATAAACCAGCGATTGGCCGCCTTTAAGATTTAAATTTTGTAGAGAAGAAACATCGATATTATTTTCTTCCATCATCGTTTGATTACCGAGAATCAACTCTTCCTCAATTTCATCAGTAGTCCCTGAATTATTGGGTAGCTGCCGAATAATTTTCGCTCTAACTCCGGAATGGTTGTTTTTATCAATCTCACTGACAGTAAACCCTTCAGGTGTCACATTTTTGACATACTCTATTATCGCCTTAGCAATGGGATGTCCGGCGTTTTTTTCCATAGCAGCAAAATAACCAAACATCGTTTCCTTACTACATAGGTGAGGGTCATGACCGAAGTGAGTGACTTGCGGAATCCCAGTCGTCAACGTTCCATGAACATCAAAAACCACAGCGGTCACACTGTCAGCCGCCTCAAGCATTTTTGCACTTTTAAATTGCACACCGTGGTCTGCGGCTTTATTCATGCCAATCTTTACCGCAAGAGGAGTTATCAAGCCAAGTGTACAGGGACAAGCAGCAACTAAAACAGAAATAGCACATTGCAAAGCGAGTGCCGGAGGGAAAAATAGGCCTATGATTATCCCGGAAATTATCGCTACCAAAATGACAGTTGGGATAAAATACTGCAGGGAGCGAGCGGTTGTTTCTTGAATTGGCGCCTTTTCAAACTGGGCTTGCTCATTATTTTTGTCCAACCTGTGTAAATAGGAATAGGTAGCCACTGACGTGACTTTTATTTTAGTTGCCGACTCCAGTCGTGTTCCTGCCAACACAAAATCACCCGCACTTATTTGTTGCTTTTCTTGTAAATCTTCATCAAAAATCTCGCAGTCCTGCTCACTTACACCATCAACAGGAGTACGATCTCCACTTTCCAGGGACACAATAATTGGAGTGGCTTTTAATTTCATTGGCGAAGCGTCTTCTGCCAAGACCATTCCTGCCAGCAATTTTTCTCCTGGTTTTACCACTCGTGGCAAAGGGGAGCCCGTGATTATCGTATCGTAAATAAGACTTGTAGTAAGGCACTCACCATCAACAGGAACAGTATCTTTTGCATACAACTGAAGTATCTCGTTTTCTTTAATCGTGCTTAATTCACGCTCTTCTTCATCAATAACTTTCACTTTAAAAGGTAGGCGATCTTTAAAGAGTTTTTCCACACCGATGTTTTGTGTAATCGTTTCTTCAATAGCAAGTCCAAGATAGCGGAAGCCAAAAATCAGTAAGCCTGCTTCAAACATCATCGGTAACCAGGGCACTACAAAAGAAGCAAGAGAGGTAATAATTACAGTCAGAGTACTCACCGTGAACAAGGTGTCCATAGTTAGTGTTCTTGCTTTTACTAAATTAATAACTGCCTGATAATAAAAAGGAGCACCAAGTGCTAATGTTAAAGCGGTACTGCCTGCTCCAATAGCAGCCATTCCTACTAAGGATAAACCACCAGTAAAGAATACCGAAAAAAGTAATAAGGTAGCCCCACTGATAGTTCCGAGAGCAGCTAAAAACCAATTAGACGTGAGTACTCGTTTATAAAGAGGTGCTGGGGCTGAGGTTGTTTTTTGCGTAATTTCTCTACAGGGAAAACCCGTTTTCGTAATGTAATGCCTAAGTATCTCTGCATTTGTTTCTCTTTTTTTACGATTGTTTTCTATCTGGAGTTTAAGTACTTTTTTTTCGCGATCGAATTGATGGGATTTGACGATTATTCCCGTCTCCGTACCGGATATTTCAAGTTGAGTTAAGATACTTGCTATACAACTCTCACAACTCGCCGTCGGTAGATTAAACTCATAAATATCAGACATAGTAACACTCTCAAATTAGATTAGTGTTGCCATTGCCAGTATTCGAAATAACTACTTAAGCATTCAGTTTTCGTACCATACCTTTAATACGCTCGCTACGAGCAACAGCAACTTGAATTTTTTCAGCTTCCATTTTGGAGCCATAAGGTCCAAGGATCACTCTAAACCATCCACCTTGTTGCGGCGGCGCAACTACGATATGAACATCAAAGCCTTTTAAAGTAAGAGAAGCTTTTAAACGTTCTGCTTCTTGCTTACTTTTAAATGAAGCCATCTGTACTAAATAGGATTCTTTTGGCTTATTCGCTGAGGCGGTTGCAGGCACAGGCTTGGCCTCTGCGACCGGCGCTGGAGCATGGTTTACCACGACAGGCGCATTTGTAGCAGGAGTTGGTGCTACCGCTACAGGGGCAGCTGCTTGCATAGGCGCTCCCTGAGGAGGCGTTGCAGGTTTAGCAGGTGTGGCTAACGTAGGCCGTTGCAAAGGAGTTGGCGAGCTATGATCTTTAGCTAACAAGGTATAAAACTCAAATTTTGGCTTTGGCAAATTTTCCTGCTTGGCAACAACCTTGGTTTCAGGTTGCGGCTCATCATGCGCCAAAATATTTTTATGAACCCAGTTATTTAAACTGGTAAAGTCAAATACATTCGCAGTTAAATAACCCAATAAAAAAGAGGCCACGATCCATAAAAATTGTTTAGGAGCACTGCTTTTTTGTCTACCCTGTCTTCGTTTTCCGTAATCCCTTGCCATCACATGCTCTCAGGAGTTGATACACCAAGTAGTCGCAAACCATTTCTCAAGATTTGTCGCACTGCTACCAATAAACATAAACGCGCACTTCTTAATTCATCTTGTTCACATAGTAATTGTATTGCGTTGTAGTAACTATGCAATCCGTTGGCTAATTCACGTAAATAATAAGCCAATTGGTGAGGTTCGCAAGCTCTGGCAGCCGATTCAATGACTTCTGGATAGCGGCTAATTAACGTTATCAATACAGCTTCTTGTGGCTCTTTTAAAAGAGTAATATTGTCAAGCCCCTTCGCCTCATCCCAACTTAAACCACGCTCTTGTAATTGTCTCAACACTGAGCTTATTCGAGCATGAGCATACTGTATATAATAAACCGGGTTATCACTGGATTCCGATTTCGCTAAATCCAAATCAAAATCCATATGTTGTTCAGGTTTCCGCATGACATAGAAGAAACGCGCGGCATCGTTTCCAACTTCTTCTCGCAATTCGCGCAAAGTAACAAAGGAACCACTGCGAGTGGACATTTGCACCCGCTCCCCTCCGCGGTAAAGAATAGCAAATTGCACCAATAAGACATCGACAGCATTTTCATCATGGCCTAGGGCCTTAACGGCTGATTTTACCCGCGTGACGTACCCATGGTGGTCTGCACCGAAAATATCTATCACACGATCAAATCCTCGATCATATTTATTCCAGTGATAAGCAACGTCAGAGGCAAAATAGGTGGTATTCCCATTTGCACGCACAAGAACTCTGTCTTTCTCGTCACCAAAATCAGTGGCGCAAAACCATAAAGCGCCTTCTTTTTCGTAGGTATGTCCACCGTCTTTCAGAGCTTGGATACCTTTTTCTATATCGCCGTCATCAAGCAAAGATTGTTCAGAAAACCAACAATCAAATTCAACGCCAAATTCAGCTAAATCATCCTTAATATCACCTAGAACTGAATCAAGTGCATGTTTATGAAATAATTTAAAATTTTGTTCACCAAGAAGGGCTTTAGCACGAGAAATAATTGCATCGATATAAATTTCTTTGTCCCCGCCGTCTGGCTCATCAGCAGGTAAACCTTCAATAACTGTAGACCAGGGATGCACAAAATCACTTCCCTTTTTATCAAGCACTTCCTGAGCAATATCCATGACATAATCACCGCGATAGCCGTTAGCTGGGAAGACTATCTCTTGACCCGCTAAAACTAAATATCGTAACCACACGCTTGCGGCAAGGATATTCATCTGACGCCCGGCATCATTGACATAGTATTCACGATTAACCTCAAAACCTGCGGCGGTAAGAAGATTCCCTAATGTAGCTCCAAATGCAGCACCACGACCATGTCCTACATGCAAAGGGCCTGTAGGATTTGCAGAAACAAACTCTAAAATAACTTTTTGACCTTGTCCCAAATTACTGCGACCAAATTGATCACCCTGTTTGAGTATCTGAGCAACTATCTGTGAAAGTGCATCATTGCGCATAAAGAAATTGATAAACCCAGGGCCTGCTATTTCAACGCGATCCACAGAAGAATGGGCTGGTATAGCATCAACAATTAATTCAGCTAATTTGCGGGGGGATTGACGACAGGGCTTTGCTAAAATCATCGCCAGATTACTTGCAAAGTCACCATGACTGTTATCTTTAGCTCGCTCCACTTTTAGATCAACATCCAAATCCTGTGGGATCACAGCAGTTTTTTTAAGGGCTTCCAGAGCTTGAGCGAGTAATTCTTCAACAGTTTGTTTCATAGTGGCTTGGGGTCAATCGTCAAAAAACAGCTATTATGCGCTTTTTCATATCAGATGCAAAGTGCAGGATGGGATTAGTTTTTAGATAACGAATAAATAGCCTCCAATAAGTCTATATAACCAATAACCAGACTGACTTATTACCCTATTATAAAGAAATCTCCCTTAGATTGCTTCTCCATTGCTCACTCAAAAAATGTGCTATTTTAAATATATTTGAACAATATTTTGAGAGATAATACTCACATTTTGGGTTAAATCTGACGGAATAGGTTAAACCCTGGAGCATGGCAATGAAACAAACGGGGATAGTTCTTCAAGGAGGTGGGGCTCTTGGTGCCTACGAGTTAGGCGTCCTGAAGCGTTTATATGAGCATATCGAATTTTCCCCCAACATTGTTGCCGGTGTGTCAATTGGCGCCATCAATGCTGTTACACTCATTGGGGCAAAAGGTGATCCTATTAAAACCCTTGAAGCCATATGGGAAGAATTAACTGTTTTTTCTATTCCTTTTAGTGAAGCTATGGAAAGTTATTTATCGCTTTGGGGAAATGCATCTTTTTTTAATCTGCGAACAGATTTTTGGACTTTACCCTACTGGACCAGTTTTTATTTTACCCAGCCATTACAAACTCTTTTGTTAAAATACGTTGATTTTAAAAAAGTAAATAATTCACCCATCCATTTGATTTTAACTGCCACTGATATTGAAACAGGTGATGTGATTACTTTTGAAAATAAAGGTAAAAATCGAACAGAAATTACGCCTTTACATGTCTTAGCCAGTGGCAGTCTTCCACCTGGTTTTCCAATGACCACAATTGGTACTAAAAATTATTGGGATGGCGGGTTATTTGAAAATACCCCTCTGTCCCCAGTATTAGAACGCCTTAATCCTAATCCGCAAGTTGAAAAAGAAATTATAGTGGTGAATTTGTTCCCTTCCTCAGGAAAAATTCCCACCAACATGGTTGAGGTTTTTGACCGGGTTTTTGAAATAATTTTTGCCAATAAGATTCGCTTTAATTTAGAACTCACTGAAAAAGTAAATGATTATATTGAAGTTATTAATGCCATCGAAGAAATCGTTCCCGCCAATAGTCCAATCAAAAAATTACCAGGATACAAACGGTTGATTAACTATAAATACATTCAAAATATCATTTACATAGAAAACATCGATCCAGAGAATGTAACAGCATCCTTTGATTTTTCACGCAAAAGTATCCAGAAGAGGATCGAAGCTGGTTATAGAGACGCAGGGAGCGCTTTTTTATAAAGTATCAAGAAAGATATTTATTCTATGGGACTCTTTTTAAATTTCCTAACAACTTCTTCAGTAATATTATCAAAGATTTCTCCATGAGTTCCACAACCATTTCCATTATGATAAGTCAGCATCCATATATAAAGATCATCGATATCATCGCCTGACTTTTGCGCTATTTCCTCATTATTTGAGTATATTTTAGCCGTATAATGATGGTTCATGGTATCTTAAAAAAACTAGTTGGACTCACAGTAAAGATAGTATTTAAAAAGAACTGTAGCAAATTATCTCCCTATTTTTTTTACCTAAAAATTTTTAAATTTTTGAGAGGAATTTAATCATAAGAAATTTTAATTATTTTAAAGAAAATAATTGATTAAATTTATTAAAAAATCTAAATTTCTTCTGGGTAAATGACAGAATTTTTATGTTCACCCTGCCAAATTTCTTCTTCAGCTAACGTTGTCTCAATAAACTCGATAGGTGTTCCGCATTCGGCTATGATAGCAACTTTGTAGCCAGAGAAAGGTTCATAAGGTCCTAAAATAACTTCCTTACCATCGATCGCTTGTTCAAGGCTATCAACTTTAAACGCCACATGAGGCATCGTTTTAATTAGAGGATGTAAGGGGGATTCCTCTTCAAATCGATGATATTGAATCCGGTATTCGCTATTTTCTCCCCCACTTGTGTACATTTTAAATGTTGAGCTATAGCGCTCGTTTTCTTGTTTAATTTGCGTGGGAATACCCATATGATGATATTCATAACGAGTCGTTTTTACAGTCATTTTTTACCTTCACTTTATGGAGTCACTCATCGATTCGTTACTTTAAATTAAAATGTGCTAAAGGGGTATAAGATGGTGGGCTCTTACCAAGTTTACTTTCTAACAAATAGATTGTACTAACTTTAATGTCTGGAATAAAAGGCAATTGAATCTCTGCAAGCGATTCCTTTTTACAATGATAATTATGTAATCGCGCTAGTGTTAAATGTCCTCGAAATGCACGCGCCTCAACTGGATAATGTGTTGCACAAATGGCTTGCCGTACTTTAATGGCCAGTTCGCTTAAACAACGTTCAGGGCCCAATGTTAGAGATATAATGCGTGGTTTCATAATGCTCGGGAACAATTGTAATCTATCCAATTGTAAGTGAAATGCAGGCACATCCCTTAATACATGCTGCGCATTTTTAATCAGTTGAGTCAGATGTTCAACTTGAATATTTCCTAAAAAACCTAGAGTAACATGAAGATTATGCACAGGGGTCCAACCAACCTTTTCTGCGGGAATAGCATTTTGCAATAAAGCAATAATTGATTTAAAACGCTGCTGAAGTTCTTCTGAAAAATTGATTGCAAAAAAAACTCGCCACTTCATTGTTAATCTCTACGCAGTAATACCATGTCAAGGTTGAATTGAACTAGAAGAATCATTCTCAAAATCCAAGCTTTTCTCATCCAAAGGGTCCGAAAGTCCATCTTTGTGTAGGTCTTTATAATCTAACCCAACAGTATCAGATACTGGAGCTAAATTACTCCCCTCTTCCTGTGGCTCATCCAATGAAGAAAGAGAGTCCCACACTATCGATTTAATTTGAGAAGCTAACTGAACCCATCCTTCAATGACTTCCAACAGCTCCTTTATTTCTCTTTCCGAACTCATAGATTCGTCCCACTCCTATATTTATAAGGCAGATATTTGTAATAATAGTACATTCGAGAGGATCACTAGAAAGCACTAAACTAACGGATGGAATTCATATGATTGAACAATTTTTAGGTTTGAATAAATTTCAATTAGATACACCGTGTCTAGTGATTGATAGAGAAAAGCTTCATCATAATTTAAAGCGCATGCAGCAACATGGGCTACAATATGGCATCAATATAAGACCGCATTGTAAAACCCACAAATGTACAGCGTTGGCCAAACTCCAATTGGAGTATGGGGCGATTGGCATCAGTGCTGCCAAAATCTCAGAAGCCGAAGGACTTATCAATCAAGGAATTCAAGGAGTATTAGTAACCTCTCCAGTCGTAACCCCTTATAAAATCACAAGACTTCTTAACTGTTTTAAACAAGCACCCGATAGTTTAGTTGTGACTGATAACCAACAAAACATAGTGGATTTGGAACTTGCAGCAGCCAACCACAAGCAAGTTATTAATGTGCTTATCGACATTGACCCGGGGCTTGGAAGAACAGGAGTGAAGCCCTCTCTTGCCATTGAACTCGCAAAAAAGATTGAACAATCAAGGTGGTTAAACTTTAAAGGAATTCAATGCTACGCCGGTAATTTACAACATATCGCCTCTTATGATGAACGTAAGATAAGCTCATTACAAATTATGGAAATGGCAAGTGATGTGGTTAAAGAGTTAAGAAAACAAGGGATACCTTGTGAAATTTTAACAGGATCAGGTACAGGCACTTATGATATTGATATTGGAGCAAGTGAAGTGACTGAGATTCAACCAGGTTCATACACTGTAATGGATGTAGAATACGCAGCCATCGGCTCAGAACAACACAAAACGCATTTTCACACCTTTTTACATGCAATGACACTATTAACTACAGTTATAAGCAGTAATCGTGCTGAGCACGTCACTGTAGACGCCGGCACAAAATCTCTTTATGTCGACAAGAAACATTTTCCCAAGATTATAAGTCACCCTAATCTCGACTATGATTGGGGAGGATTTGGTGATGAACAGGGCAAAATTACGTCTAGAGATGGTCAATTACCTGGGAATGGGGAAGTGTTGGAATTAATTGTTCCCCATTGCGATCCGACCATTAACTTATTTGACAAATTTTATATTGTAAGCAACGACACAGTAATTGACGTCTGGGACATTAATTTAAGAGGCGCATCACAATAATACTTATTATTCTGTCAGGTATTATTTGCTTTATCTTTATCAAGGACCTCTTTCCAGGCACTTTCTTCGTCTTTAGTTTTGTATATCTCTTTGTTGGATAATTTTTTTTCCAAATCTTCGCCTTTATGTTTAGAGCCTGCCAAATTGCTCGGTTTATTAGGAGACTTATTTGCTCCTTCTACCGCAAAGGGTTGTGGATTTTGAAAAATTTTCATAGATAAATCCTTTTATTGAATTTATATTTAAGTATAGTTCCTTAGCTCTTTGTGCGCCGAAATTATATTCTCTCATAAGC
The DNA here is from genome assembly GCF_000953655.1 of Legionella hackeliae. Lineage (NCBI taxonomy): Bacteria > Pseudomonadati > Pseudomonadota > Gammaproteobacteria > Legionellales > Legionellaceae > Legionella > Legionella hackeliae. The sequence goes on along the minus strand of NZ_LN681225.1, from coordinate 654,550 downwards.
TTTTTGAATGTAACCATCTTGAGACAACATAACGGCGATAGGACGTGTGGCATCAAAATGCGCAAAAATAATCATCATCATTACTGTAATAGGCACCGACAAAAACATGCCCAAAATTCCCCATATTGCGCCCCATAGCGCAAGGGCAATTAAAATAACCAATGCACTTAAATTAAGTGATTTGCCTAAGAATCGCGGTTCAACCAGGTTACCAACAATAAATTGTATGGCGACAATTCCTGACGTAATAATGACAAAAGGCACCCAGCTTTGAAACTGTATTAATGCTAGTAACATAGGGAATGCCGTAGCAAGGATAGCGCCTATGTTGGGTATAAAATTGAGGAAGAAAATTAATAATGCCCAGAATTCTGCAAAATCCAGGTTGACCGATTTCATAATAATCCAACTTGCTATTGCAGTGATAAGACTAAGTAATGTTTTTAACCCCAAATAGGTTTGAGTGTCTTTAACGATGTGGGTGATAATGTTGTTGACTAATTGTCGATGACCTTTCTGAGGAATAAGGGCATTAAGTTTTTGGCGAAAGAAATGCTGCTCAACAAATAAAAAAATCACATACAACGCAATAAGAACAGCCGATCCTGTAATTGCCGTAAAAACCGCATAAATATTAACCAAAAGACGCTGCACACTTAGACCCTGCATAAAATTATCAACACTAGCCATAGTCTTAATATGAAAGCGTTTGTCCATATTATTAAAAATATTGGTTAAATTTTCTTGATACCTTGAGGACGCAGCGATAACGTCATTAACATTGTTGGTGATGATATCAATTAGAATTTTTACTAATAAGGCGACGACTAACAAGGCGAGAACCATGCTCAGCCAATTAGGTAAATGAGCACCTATAAATGGCGTACGCTGCACGGCGTTATGAATGGTATTTAACAAATGCCAGATAAAAATAGCAATCACTAATGGGATTAAAAGACTACGACCAGCAATCAGCAGATAGCCAATCAGGGAGACTAAAATCAAGCCTGCTGTAAACGTTATGATAGGATGTTTATTTTTATCCGCGAAGTTTTTTACCATGGTAAAGTCACAGGAAGCCATTTTCTGTTATTATCAATTTTTTTTAAGATAAATCATACTGTGTTGCAACAATCTTGCGAAATTTTATCTGGGGTCGGTCCTACAATGGCCACTAAATTGGCAAAGTGCGGCATTTATACCGTTGCCGACTTGCTATTTCATTTGCCCTACCGTTATCAAGATAGAACTCGAATTACCGCTATTTGTGATTTGCGCCCCAATGATTGGTGTGTGATAACAGGCAGAGTGTGCAAAACGGAAGTACAATACGGTAAACGCATGATGCTAAACTGTTATGTAGAAGATAAAACCGGCATCTTGAAACTGCGTTTTTTTCATTTTAATAAACAACAAATCAAAGCACTAAATGAAAGCAATTTTATACGCGCTTTCGGTGAAGTCCGAGTATTTGCCAATGTTCTCGAAATGATTCACCCTGAATATCAACTTTTGTCCAATGATAAAGAATGCGTCGTCGATGAAACGCTCACTCCAATCTATCCAACTACTCAAGGGCTTAGTCAAACTCGCTTACGCCAATTAGTTAAGATTGCCTTGAAAGATTTCCATGATAAATTGAACACTTTGGAATGGATGAGTCCAGAAGACATTTCATCTCACCATTTTTATTCGTTAGGAAAAGCAATTGAGCTTTTGCATAATCCACCTCCTGATACCTCTTTACTTGCACTTGAGGAAGGCAATCATCCCGCCCTGCAGCGTCTTGCTTTTGATGAATTATTAGCACAACGTTTGAGTTTGCAATTTGCAAGACGGCATCGCGAACAACTACTTGCACCGTTATTCTCTATTGAACAGCAGCTACGACAAGCATTTATTCACCAATTACCCTTCTTCCTCACCCAAGCTCAGCAACGAGTTAGCGAAGAAATAGCCTCCGACCTGGCGCAAACAAAACCAATGCTTCGTCTTGTGCAAGGGGATGTGGGTTCTGGCAAAACAGTAGTCGCAGCATTAGCTGCTTTACAGGCCATTGCGAGCGGCTATCAGGTTGCGTTTATGGCACCTACAGAATTATTGAGTGAGCAACATGCCACAAATCTTGACTTATGGCTCTCGAGGTTGGGAATAATCTGTTGTCGTCTCAATGGAAAAATGAAAACTGCTGAGCGTCGTGAAACACTGGCCAAACTAAAAAATGGTCAATGCCAACTGCTGATTGGCACTCATGCTTTATTCCAGGAAGAAGTCCAGTTCGCCAAACTTGGTTTAGTCATTATTGATGAGCAACATCGTTTTGGTGTAGAACAGCGGCTGTTATTACAACAAAAAGGACAAAAGGCCACTCTGATTCCTCACCAACTGTTAATGACAGCAACCCCTATTCCCAGAACCTTGGCTATGACCCAGTTTGCTCATCTTGATTTGTCAATTATTGATGAATTACCACCAGGACGTACACCTGTAAACACCGCCGTATTAAGTCAAGAAAAAAGAGAACCGGTCATCGAGCGATTGCAGGCAGCGATTGCCAGTGGACGTCAAGCGTATTGGGTGTGCACATTAATCGAAGAATCTGAAAAATTGCAATGTATGGCCGCGACAGCCACTTCACAAAATCTTCAACAACAATTACCCAATGCCAAAGTAGGTCTGGTTCACGGACGAATGAAAGCAGCAGAAAAAGAAGCGACTATGCTCGCTTTTAAAGAAGGTAAAATTGACTTGTTAGTAGCAACAACGGTGGTTGAAGTGGGCGTTGATGTTCCAAACGCCAGCCTCATGATTATTGAAAATGCCGAGCGTCTAGGTTTGTCCCAGTTGCATCAATTACGAGGTCGAGTAGGACGAGGCAGCGCGCAATCTCATTGTTTATTACTTTATCAATCCCCCCTATCTCAGCTTGGTGCTGAGCGCCTACGCGTTATGCGTTCCACGACAGATGGTTTTGTGATTTCCGAAAAAGATCTGCAGTTGCGGGGTGCAGGCGAAGTATTAGGAACACGTCAAACGGGCTACCATCAATTTAAAATCGCGAATTTACAACGTGATCAGGCTCTTCTCCCTCAAGTAGCAAAAACCGCTAAACAACTGGTTGAAGAAAAACCTCAGCTAGCACGTATAGTTGCCAAACGCTGGTTAGGTGAATTTGAGCAATTTTTACAAAGTTAGAAGATAGCGAAGTCTCTTTTTAAAAATATATAAAATTCTTGCAAGTCAAGACTGTTTTTTCATTTTTTCTTTGCTAAGATAGCTTTGCTAATCCTCCTGTACACTTCTTAACAGATTGTGGATAACTTTGTCGTATTTGACTATCTCTGAAACTAAATTTCTAACCATCTAGTTGCCTTAATCCTTTGTGGATGTAGCTTTCTATCTATTTTTTTAAATTTTAGTACTCGTGGGAATTATCCACAATTTTTGTGGATAATTCTGTGTACAGAATAAAAAACTCCTTGTAAAAGAACGGTTAGGTTAAACTGTTTGAGAATTCACCAAACCTGATCTTTAAACATTGCAATCCTCATCTGTTTAATCCCTTTAACTTGACCAACAGCGAGGAAAGGTTAAAATATTGGTCATTTTATCATCAGGTTTTCTCATGTCGTCAAAGCGTAAAGCTGTAGCATTGATCTCCGGTGGACTGGACTCCATGTTGGCAGTTAAAGTAATCCAGGACCAAGGCATTCACGTTGAAGGAATAAATTTTTATACGGGCTTTTGTCATTCAGGACACACCTCAGCCATTCGTAATCGAAAAACAGAAAAACCATTACGTAATGATGCACTCTGGGTTGCTGAGCAGCTGGGCATTCAACTACACATTATCGATATTGTTGAACCTTATAAAGAAATTTTACTAAAACCTAAGCACGGTTATGGCAAGAATGTGAATCCTTGTCTGGATTGTAAAATATTCATGGTCCAGGAAGCCTATAAGTGGATGTTAGAAAACAACTTTGATTTTATTATCACCGGTGAAGTTATAGGTCAGCGGCCCAAATCCCAACGCAGTGCTACCATGCCTTTAATTGCCGAGCAGTCCGGCGCGGACGATCGTTTATTACGTCCACTGTGTGCTAAATTACTTCCTGCGACCCTACCTGAACGTGAAGGATGGGTGAATCGTGAGGCCTTGTATGACTTTAAAGGCCGCAACCGCAAACCTCAATTAGGCCTGGCCGCGTCAATGGAAATTGAAGAATTTGCGCAACCTGCTGGTGGGTGCTGCGTGTTAACTGATGAAAATTATACTCGCCGTTTACGTGATATGTGGGACCATCGAGATACCCGCGATTATGAGCTTGAAGACATTATTCTGCTGAAAGCAGGCAGACACATACGTCCTTTGCCGCATTATAAAATGATTATTGCACGTGATGAGGCCGAAAGTAATTTTTTAACCGGATATCGCAAACAATTTATACACATGCAAATTAAAAATCATCGTGGTCCCATGATTCTCATTGAAGGACAACCAACTCCTGATGATTTGCACACCTGTGCACGTATAGCCGGCAGATTCTGTTCTGGTCGAGATGAGGCTTGCGTGGAAGTTGAATTAAATCATTTAGATGGACAGCAGCAAGTGTTGCAAGTACAACCTATACGGGCTGATGACATTCCGCGATCATGGTATTTATGAGGTTCTTATGGCGCATTATGATTTAGACGCTCGCCGACTTTTATGTCCGATGCCCGTGATTAAAACACAAAATATGGCGAAAAAACTCGCTCATGGTGATACATTAACCATCATTGCTACTGATCCTGGTTCTCAACATGATCTTCCTTGTTGGTGTAGGATTAATGGTCATAAACTCACTGAATGCAAAGAAGTTGATGGTGAAATACATATCACACTTGAATTAATTAAGGATTAGCAATGACTCAGCAGGATCGCTATCAACAGGCTAAAAAAATAACTCTTATTGGTGCTGTAATTAATGCGATTCTAGGATTTATCAAACTTATTGGCGGCATGCTTTTTCATTCTCATGCTTTAGTCGCTGATGGTATTCATTCTTTCTCCGATCTCTTTACTGACTTGATGGTGGTATTTGCTTCCAAGTACGGTAGCCAAGATGCCGATGAATCTCATCCTTATGGGCATCAACGCATCGAAACTGCAGCAACCTTACTGCTTGCTTTATTACTCATTCTTGCAGGAGCAGGTATCGCCTGGGATTCTATTAACGAAATAATTCGCGGCTCACATGACTATCCTGGATGGATAGCGCTTCCTATTGCCTTGTTGTCCGTACTTGCCAATGAACTGTTATTTCACTGGACTAATCATATAGGAAAGCGTATCCAATCTTCGCTGGTTATTGCAAATGCCTGGCATCATCGTTCAGATGCTGCATCATCTATTGTGGTTTCTCTAGGTCTGATTGGAACTATTTTGGGTTTCATTTACCTTGATGCGGTAGCAGCAATTATTGTTGGTGTCATGATTATTAAGATGGGCATTAGTTATGGCTGGGGTAGCGTTAAGGAGTTAATTGATACTGCCGTAGATCCTGAAACATTAAAAAAGATAGAAGATATTATTCAGGGTATCCATGGCGTTGAGCGAATTCATCAACTACGCAGTCGCTTAATGGGAGGTGACATTCTGGTTGATGTGCACATCCTTGTCTCCCCTTATATTTCAGTATCTGAAGGACATTATATTGCCCAGCATGTTCATCAAGCTCTTGTTACTCAACTTGAACGTGTAAAGGATGTGACGGTCCATGTCGACCCGGAAGACGATGAAATATCCTGCCCTTCACTGCACTTGCCAAGTCGCGATGCTTTACAAGAGCGGCTAATGCTTCATTGGCAAAAAAATTATCCGGAACTTTTAAATTGGACGATACATTACTTAGATGGCAAACTGACCATTGATTTGATTTTCTCACAAGAACATCCAAATTGGATTTCTCTTAAAGAACGCATTATTCACGACGTGGCTGCTGAAGAGTATCCCATAGGTGTACGCTTTTTTTGCCAACAAGGACATAGTTATCATGAAGAAACCTAACATCGTTGTTTTGGACTCAAAACCACTCATTAACGACGGCTTGTCTTTAGATGCACTTTACCAATTAGGCGAAGTGAGCCTGTACGATAAAACTCCAGAGGAATTGGTTATAGAGCGTGCTTTAGACGCAGAAATTATCCTTACCAACAAAGTCAAATTGCGTGAAAAACATTTTAGCCAACTACCACAACTTCGTTATATTGGAGAAACAGCAACAGGGGTTGATAATATTGATGTGAAAGCAGCAGCCAAACACAACATCATTGTCACGAATATTCCTGACTACAGTACCGATAGCGTTGCCCAGCATGTTTTTGCTTTATTGCTGACTCATACTAATCATATAGAAGCGCATAATCAATCCATTCAACGAGGTGATTGGCAATCTAATCCCTATTTTGCTTACTGGTTAAATCCTATTACCGAATTAGCGGGGATGACCTTGGGTTTAATGGGTTATGGCAGAGTGGCTCAAAAAGTTGCCTCAATAGCCAATACACTCGGCATGCGAGTGATTGCACACAAACCCACGCCCTTTTCTGATAATCTGGCAACCTGGGTCAGCGAAGAGGAGCTGTTAGCACAAAGTGACGTCTTAAGTTTGCATTGCCCATTAACCGAAGCGACTAAACATTTTATTAATGAAGACACACTTAAACACATGAAACCTGCAGCCATTCTTATTAACACAGGCCGAGGTGGCTTAATTAATGAATCTCATTTAGCACATGCCTTGAAAAAGAAACAAATAAGTGCAGCCTATCTAGATGTTCTTAGTGAAGAACCACCTGCGGCTGACAATCCTTTAATCGGTTTATCCAATTGTATTATTACACCGCACATTGCCTGGGCCTCAGTTGCTGCACGAAAACGCTTGCTAAATATAGTCTGTGAAAATATTATTCACTTTCTCAATGGGCAACCCATTAATGTAATACGTGCTTCATAAGGGGATGGGTGTATGGCTACGGCCACTTTAAAGATAATTTTTTCCGTAATTCTTTTCGTAGTGATTCTATTAGCCGGATGGTATCCCTTTAAAAAACGGGTCCAGGGAGATGGTCATATTGATTTTCCTATCGGCGAAACATTAGCTACTGGAGTTTTCCTTGGCGCAGCCTTATTGCATATGCTCCCGGAATCCAGTTTGTTATTTCATGAAATGGGTTATCACTATCCATTCGCCTTTATTATTACAGGTGCAGTCTTTTTACTCTTTTTATGGTTTGAGCATTTAGGGAAAGAGTTGTACCACCATCATGATGCGTCTCACCCTGCTTTTGCTATTCTTGCATGGGCCATGCTGTCGGTCCATTCCATTATGTTGGGGACAGCTCTAGGGTTAACTCATAGTAATTCCATGATGATTATGCTTTTTCTCGCCATTATTACGCATAAATGGGCAGAAAGTTTTGCAATTGCCGTGCAGCTTAACAAGAGCTCTTTAACGCGCAATCAGTGCTTCGGCTTTTTCTTAAGTTTTTGCTTAATGACACCGTTGGGTATTTTTATTGGTTGGTATTTCGGACATGGTGTAGAAACCAATTCGTTATTCGACCCTATTTTAATTTCTGCCTCAGCGGGTACGTTTCTCTATTTAGGAACCCTTCATGGTCTTGAGCGATGTGTAATGGTTGAGCGCTGCTGCAATTTACGAGATTTTAGTTTTGTGATCATAGGTTTCTTGCTGATGGCTTCGGTAGCAGCCTATGTCTAAATTTTTAACTCAGCAACCCATTATTCTTGCCTCCGCGTCTAAAATTCGTATACAACTTTTAACAAGCTTGGGAATTAACTTTGAGGTTATTCCAGCAGCTTGCGATGAGGAAGGGATTAAGAAAGTGTTGCGGACTGCGTCAATGCTTGAATTGGCGAATACTCTAGCGCGCTGTAAAGCACTTGAAGTTAGTAATCGCTATCCCGATCATTTTGTAATTGCTGCGGATCAACTTTGCATTATTGACGAAACTTATCTTGATAAACCACTCACCCACGCGGTTGCAGTGACACATCTTCGCCTGTTACAAGGAAAAATCCATCAACAATTGTCAGCTTACTGCATTGCAAAAGCAGGTCAGCTCATCTTGCAAAATCATGATGTCGCAAAGCTCACCATGCGTAAACTCAGTGATAGCACCATTGAAGCTTATTTAAAGCAAGATAAGCCCTACCAAAGCTGCGGCGCTTATCATTTTGAAGGCCAGGGCAAATGGCTATTTGACGACATCAACGGCTGCGAAAGCACCATCCTTGGTTTACCGTTAGTTCCCCTAACTCAGGCATTAATAAGCCTTGAAGTGGTTAGATTTGGTTAATTTGTAGTAAACTCTAGCATTGTGATTCATTGTTGAGTCAAACGAGCCAACCTACTCAATTGTGGCAATGACACAATTTACTATTGCGTCTGGCTCTGAAGTTGTAGATATTTGTTATATACTCTTCTTTATATGAGGAACTTGGAGCAAGGATATGGCTGAACGTACTTCAGGGAAAAAAAAGCCGGCACATAAAAAAGCGCTTGGTTTAATTAATAAACCTGAAAAAACAACAAATGCTAAACAAACCTATGATCGAATCGCTTGTGTATTTCAAGGTGGTGGCGCATTAGGAGCCTATCAGGTCGGTGCTTTTCGCGCTATTCATGAGCGTGGTTACCATCCCAATTTTCTTGCGGGTGTTTCTATTGGGGCCATCAATAGCGCCATTATTGCAGGCAATTCACGTGAAAATCAAATCGATAAATTATTTGAATTTTGGGATACCATTGCTCCAAAATTATGGCTCGATTTGCATACACACTCCCAGGCTCCAGGTGATATCCTGGATTGGACTCATCATCTCCATAACCGCTTCGGTGCCTTATATTCTGTTTTCTTTGGACTAGAGGGCTTTTTTAAACCAAGAATGATGCCACCAGGTCCTTTCACGCATGATACGCCAGACAAATTAAGTTATTACGATACCACCGAGTTACGCTCAACTTTAGAGCGTTTGATTGACTTTGATCGTATTAACGATAAAAAAGTCACTCTTTGTCTAGGAGCAGTCAATATTACTACAGGCGAAATGGAATTTTTTAATAATCAAATGATAACACTTACCGTGGATCACGTCATGGCCAGCGGCGCCTTGCCTCCAGGTTTCCCAGCAATAAAGATAGGAGATGATTATTATTGGGATGGTGGAATTTACGCAAATACTCCTCTGGTGACTGTTCTTGATGCGCTACCAGAATTAGATACCTTATGTTTTGTTGTTGATTGTTTCAGCTTACAAGGCCCCCTACCACACGATATGGACCAACTTGAGGAGCGTCAGAAAGATATTCGTTATGCCAGCCACTCCCGTCGCTTAACGAATGTTTACACCAGTCGACAAAATCTACAAGCTGCTATTAACTATTTAGGGAATAAATTACCACCAGACGTTAAATCGGATCCTGAGGTACAAAAAATTTTAGAGCTGGGCCATGAAAAACGTTTCAGTGTTGTGCATATCATCTATAACGGAACCCCTTATTCTCATTCTTTTAAAGACTATAATTTTATTCGTTCAGCAATTAATGTTCGTTTAAATACAGGATATAAGAATGCTATCGATGTTTTAAATAAACCCGAGTGGGAGAAGAAGTCAGATAAAAAACTCGCATGTTCGATTTACGGAGTTACTTCGGATTACTTTGAGCAACATTGATAATATTATTTAAATATTCATCAAAATAGTTTGAATTAATTTTGTCTTAATTATTTTGTTATAAAATAGGTCTATTTATTCAAAATAGTACTTATCATGCTCAACGAATTAAATTCCCAAGGTGCTACATTGTCAATCGATACAATGAGTGTTGTTGTCGACTACTATACTCAAAAAGCACGAAAAAAAGCGATTAATTTCAACTGCTTTGTTTTAGCGCGTGATAATGGCGACGGTGATGAGTTCCTTGATTTTCTCTCTATTCTTCAAGAAAACAAAGAACACTTTCCTGATTACACTCGATTTCAAGTGATGTTTCTAGACTCAGGACATTGGAGTGCTATGGATGTTCGAATTAAAAACGGTTGCCTCGAATTTTTTATTATCGATGCCGCAAACTCTCTACCTCAAGTATTAAGTGCTATTACCGCAATTCACGAGAAATGTCCCGACTCTCTGACGACTTACAGCGGTGGTTCAATGCAAGCTGATGAGGACAATTGTGCTTACTTTGCCTTAGAACACGCTTATGCTTTGGCCAAAATACCTGATCTTCATGATACTCTAAAAGAACATGTAAATACTGGAAAAATCGGTCCATTCAAAAACTATGTGAGCTTTATTGAATCTCTGATACACCAAGATACCAGAATTCTTAGAACACTTGCCCAAGACCGAGTATTAAATGCCGTAGATAAATTACAATATGTACCGACTATAAACTTCCCAAAACACTTTGGCTCTTTACTTAAACACATGCAACATTTAAGTATTTTTGATAACCATTTTGCCAAAAAGGGTTTTATCCGTCACAACAAAAAAACGTTAGATGCTTACATCAAAGATCATACTAAACCTTTCAAAAAAGATACTTACTCCCAGCCCCATGACAGGAATTTTTCGATTATTGACAAAATAGCCAAAATTAAAATGAATGTATTAGCCTATCTTAGTACAATTAATCATGCTGTTACTGCTATTTTAGAAAACAGAAAGAACTACACAAAAGAATTGCTTGCTTTACAAAAAAGATCGCCTAGTGCATTAGATACCAAGGAAGCCAAAAAAACTGCTGGTCAAGAAGAGACGTCCTCTAAATCGCAAAAAGCAATAGAATTAGATTATTTAACCTCATTACCAGCCATGATTCGTTTAAAAGAGGCAATTAGCGCATTGAAAACCCATGGTATCGAAGTTGCCAAGGAAGACGAAGAAAAAGGTCTAAAAGCACAGAAACTTGCTGAAAAGCTAGAAGAATCGGTAGCTATTTTTATCACGAGTAACAAGGGTAAGCCAAAAGCAGAAATCGATCTTGATACGTTCAAAAAAGGATTTTTTCCCCAAGATATCGATATGTCTGACCACCGCAAATTCTGGAAAGTAGGTTTGGCCAATGCCGCCATCGGATCAACGATTGTAGGTGCTTTTATACTTCTTATCAAAACTCTAGCGTCCGTGTGTAATCCGAAAATTTCACCTCTCTTTTTCTTTCAAACACAAAGAGAAAAGAAATTTGAGAATATCGTACATGAACTCAATGATTTATCCTTCAATTAATCAATAAGTATTCAATGTAATATCCAAGCTTTGAATAAGAAAAGGAGAGCCGTGAGAGGGGTCAGCCGTGACAACAAGGACGTTAAAATCAACTCTATTTCTTAGTTCAGGAATAAGGAAGGCTTGATGTACTCGCCAACAACTTGTCGCCTCGCAATCGGCAACAGTAACAACAGAGGGCACGATAGGTTGTGGATGGAGAATAATATGCTTTTCATTCATAAGTTCGACTTTGTCCCGAAAAAAAGCTTCCATTGGTCTCCAGGCAGTGGCCAAATAAAAACGACGAACATTTGCAGCCTCCGAAGCATCATCATGTTTACCAGCAACTAATGTTAGCATTAACGTTTGCTCAGTCCATTCACTAATTTCACTAATCGGGTAATCAGGATGAACTACATAAGCGACAGGAAAGGCAACCACAGGTGAGAACATAAGAGCAAATAAGAATAAAAGGTGGTAGCTACGAAGTCTTTTCATAATCACTCCCTTCCTGGTTTCTTATTCAAGCAACACGGTTGCAAAAAGCAACGGGGCATTATCAGTATAGCAGATGGATTTTATATAACATGAATAATGGCAATAAGTCTTTTGCAGATGTAAAATGCAATCCAGTTGAACTTGAAATCACTTCTACTGGATTGCTTCTCATAGTATAAAACTAGTGAAGCAAAGGTTAATTTTACTTCACTAGCTAGACAATATTACTTTTTAGGTTCAGGCATTTTTTCATTATGTCGAAACATTGCCGCTGGATTAGGATTCACAGGAATCATGGGTTTGCTGTTAGCACCAGACATCATTGGCTTGCTCTCAGGCATATTTATTTTATTGACTGGTGTCGTCATTTTGGATGCTGGCATGGCCACCTTGCTCTGAGGCATCATTTTGCTTGGCGTGCTTTTTTGTGCCGCTGAACTTGCAACTCTGGAAGTTGAAGTTTGTGGCTTTCTTGTTGCTGTAATAGCTTTAGCAACTTTGCTTGGTTTGCTAGCAGGCTTCTTCATTGATTTGGATTTTACTGTAGAAGATTTTGCTGCACTACCAGTAGCGCTCTTTTTCAACATTGGTTTTGCTTTTGGTTTCGCTTTTAGTGTTGAAGAAGATTTTGCTTTAGAAGCACCTGTTTTAGAAGAAGTCATTGCCTTCTTAGGTGCAGCCTTTTGACTTGAAGAAGTTGCTGATGCTTTTTTAGCAACAGACTTTTTCGCGCCAGAGGCTTTTGCTTTGGGTTTCGCTTTGGCTGGAGCGCTTTTAACAGCTCTTGTGGACATTGTTGATTTCGCTCTTTCAACCACAAGCTCGGAGTTTCTTCTCATTTCTTTAGAAACTAAAGCAAAAGCATTTTCTAAAATTTGAAAAGAGTGACGCATATAATCGAGCATTTGATGGCTATTTTCCATCGCAATTTTCATTTGATGGTCAATCATTCTATGAGGTTGTTGCCAAGAAGAAGAATTTTCCTCCGGCTTCATATAATGCAAATTCTGAAGCGTTTTAATATTTAGCTCCATCATTGCTTGAAATGGTTTATGCATTTCAGTCACTAAGGCAGCCCAACTTTTCAAATAATCCTGATTCATTTATTATCTCCATTTATGTTGCGTTGCACTAATGTCAGCCTAGCTGATAAATTTGAATTTTGCGAATTAATTTTGGATTTTTATAAAAAATTTTGATTTAATTCGCATTTTTGACTAAAAAAAAATCACATTGAAGTGGTAAGCACATTTGTATCCGCACAAAATGGTCCATCTATTGCGGAAGCAAATGGAGAACTGAAATGAGGGATTTCAGTGACCTTTAATTTTTCTTCTGATTCTTTTTTCGACGCATTTAACTCTTCCAACATCGATATATATGAGTGTTCTAATTCTTTAATCGTATGCGCAGGATTTGCAAAAATAACACTTTTTGTCGCTCTCACTGGATAAAGCCACTCACCAAGATCATTAAAAAAAGTGTGAGTCTTTGCAAAAGTTCGGTGCATAGAATGCGCTAGAGGAACATCCATTAACACTGCAATCCGATCCACTATCATATTGATAGTAAAGATCAATGCTTTAATCGGACTAGAAATGACTTTAAAACAAACATGCAAAAATTGGCTACCAGCAACAAGTATTCGATTCAAATCTGTAGTGATTTTGCTATACAAATCTCGCCCCGCATTTTTGATAGGCTCTAGCGGGGATGGATTTCCTAGAACCCATGCCAAGGGACTCAGAAAGAAAGCAAAAGCAAAACGTAATACTGCCGGGATGTAGGTAAGCGGAATCGAAAATAATTGAAATGCGATACTTGGTTCTTGTTCTGGATAAAGAATTTTTTTAAGAGAAGAAGCTTCCTCGACTGTAAACAATTGATCGATGTGTCTTCCTAACATAAATAACAGATCAGCCTCCAATTTTGGTAGCGTTTCAGCGTGCAATGATAACCAGGTTGCCATTTGCAAGCGTTTAATCGTTTTCTGTTGCGATTCGCCGAGGTTTTTAGAATTACCATGCTCCGTGCCATTAAAATTAATTTTAACAGGATGGAAATTTTCTGTGGGATTGTGATGAAACAATTCATAACTTCCAATGGCAAATTTTCCACCAATGAAAGGATAACTAGCCTCTGGTGTAGAGCCTAAGTCTTCTCGCAATATATCACTAAGCCCTGGAATTCTGTGTCCATGGATACCGTTAACCAGGACATACCCTAAGGTATAGGCCAACGCAAAATATGACGCATAGGTGAGAGGATCTTCAGCAACCTGTACAGCAACATTAGCACCAAGACTATCAGGGCCATGCACTACTGTATCCCAGCCACTAGCAAATACTTGAGCCTGTGTTGAACCACCTGCTAAAACAGCAGCAAACTTGCCTGCCCCCATACTGTAAGAAAAATTCGAAAACCAATTAACATAACTTGCACCAAAAAGAGAAGACGCCAGGGAAGGACAAACAATAGCAGCAGCTCCAGCAGCATACGCTGTTGTGAAGATCAAGCCTGCTACAGGGTCTTGGCCATAAATATTATGAGTAAAAACGGTAGCAAAACCATCCAAACCACGCACCATGGCGGTTAAAATATCATTCTGCTCACCCGCAGTTAAATGATAATCTGTTTTAGCAAGTTCGCTGACTACCTTAGATTCACTGTCTGGTTCAGGAAAATCCTTTAACAGTTGCTTTAATCGCCTCTCTTCTTCTTTAATAATACTAGCAATTTTATCTTCAGCGTCTTTAATCACTGCATCAACATCTTTCAACGATTTACTTGAATTCCAATCATTAAAGATGTCATTGGGAATATGAAAAAGCTCTGTTCCCAAATTCCGAATGCCCTTGAAGCAATCGACTAATGCATGCAATGCTGCCTTGAGAAACTTAACAGGTTTTAAAAAGAGTGGTTCATTAGGTTCGGCTTTTTCTCTTAGCTCTTTTGCTACAAGATGAAATTTTTTATTTTTCCATGTTTCTTCTTCCCAGGGATGGGTGTAGGTTAACATGCCTTTAAAAATATTAAATACAAAATAGAAAGCACTTTTAATCGCTGCCCCAAAATTGCGATGAAGTTGCCAATTGGTTGCAGTAATCAAAGTTAAAGGTTCACTTCCCAGATGATTCTTAATACGAGGATTTTTAGAGTCGCTGCAATCAAGAGTATCCCAGCCCTCAATAAAACTTATGCCGAGTAGTACTTGACGCTGCCGAGCCGGCGTTAAATTATCTTGACCAAAATCATAGGTAACATTGCCATTTTGACTACTATATAGCCCATGATGTTCCGCACGAACCGCATTTCTTAGATCAACACTGTAATCATCAAGTTCCTTGCGAGCATCCTCTATGCAATCATTTAAGCTACCTCGTGTCAGAGCAAATCGTCTTTTTTTGCTGTAAGTGACATCCTGGTTAATGCCTTGCATTTGGTATAGGTTTTCCAGCATGCGTTCTTTGACAAAGCTTAAAACCGAATACTCACCTCTAGCGCGATTATAGTCACGTAGTGCCTGTGTATCCTTAGAAAACTTCTCAGTCATTTGCTGTCGATAAGATTCGGCGTTAGTAATTTCATCAGAAATATCTTGCTGTAACTGCCTTATTGCAAGCGGATCAAGCTCAGTTAATTGAGTATTTGCAAAATGTGTTTCAAGATTATGACGGATATCAACTAATTGCTGGATATAACGTCCAATAGCGTCCTGATAAGTTGCGAGCGAATTGTCCCGATTCACTAATGACTCCAATTCCTGTAATGCTTCGCAGCGCTGTTGGTAGTGGTCAAGAAGCTGAATTTTGAATTGTTGAGTATTACTTACCATGCCTTTGGCAATTCGTTCATGCGCAGTAACGCGATATCGACCCAATGTGGAAATGACCTTTCCCGTTAAGGATTGCGTGCTCACAATCCCCCAGCGCACTGCTTTTTTTAAGTTCTCAGGACTGGTTTGCCACTGAAACGAATAGGGCTCCTCATTTTTACTGATAAAATTAACTTGGTGTTCGCTATATTTACAGATCGTTTTCTCAAAAAAGTCCGCTCTAGCTGCAGCGCCTATCCAGGGGACTGCAGAAACAGCAGGTAAAAGAAGGGTTTTCGCGTCATTCACTAAAAAATGTTGATATTGTTTTAAGTTGTTTTTAATCAGAAGTTTTTTAGCACTGTCAGGAAGCATAAGAATCAGTTAATTAGAGCCCAATTGCGCAATATTTTAACAGATTTCTATTAATAAAGTCTTAAATAGGACGTTAATAATCATTACAACTTTGTAAAATAATTAATTTTTGTGCGAATAATCTCATCAAAACAATTAATCAATTTTTGTTATCAACGAACAATTCTTTTTTAAATCAGATTGCCAATATTGACCACAGCATGTATATTATAAGACCATAAGATCGCTCAATGATTGAGTCTCCAATCTCTTGTGCACTTCATAGAGGACGACAAATTTTTCCAAGCATAAAAATCTGCGGTAACTACTAGCTCTTTAAATTAGGGCTTGCTGCGCTTAACTGAGGAATGTCCTATGTATAGACTATTATCTAAAAATCCTGGTATTCAAATACCTTCTTTTAGAAATTACTCTGTTTCCCTTAAAGAGTTTAGCCTTGCTAATCTCTCAGCGCATAAAGGAAAAATTCTTCGAGTCTCACTAGCGGATAAAAATCAGGTGCAAAGTTGTTATGAGGACATTTATCAGGAAATTATATTGCCCCATAAAAATTCCCTGTTTATTGGTACCATTCCCACAGTTCGCTATAGCAAAGATTATTTGCAAACTATTTATCCGGGTCATAACTTCTCATTTATTACCGATAATATGGGTAAAGTTTCTGCATCTGTCAGCAAAAGACCAGATACCAACAAGCCAATAGCCGTGCAAAAACGTATTAACGATAAACGCCTGGAATCTTTCCCTGCTGTTTTTAATTTATATGAACCACACTACACCTCTTTACCTGAGGATTTAAAGAAATGGCTTGAACGAGCTAAATTAGTGTCTGGTTGCTGTTTATTTTTTCAAATTTTTCCTTTAGCTCCTGAGCTTGGTCTGTCTCCTCATAAATACAAAGCCAATGTTAATGGTTTATTACAAGACAAAATACCCTACAGCTTGTTTAGTTGGATTCATCCTACGGATGCCGAGCGAATCATTCGGGCAAGTAATTGTAATAGTGCCATTCAAAAAGCAATTTTTGGCGAGGATATTCATGAGGTACAAGATATGTTTTGTCAGGAAGCAGCGATGACCATAGGCAGGGAATTAGCAAAGAGCGCAGAGTATGAAAAGGCAGTCGAATTTTTGCAACTTAACCAAGGTATTGAAAAATCAAGTTTGACCTCTGAAAATTATTTGCCTATTTTTACGGCTTAGTGTCGCTTTAGATTTGGTTGCAATCCCTTGCAACCATCCATGTTTAAAGTTTTTCTAATACGTCCTGAAGATGCTTAACGGGTTGTACTTCCATATCAATATTTTGTTTAGGTGCATTGGCAAAAGGAACAATAGCCCGCTTAAATCCATGTTTCGCCGCTTCACGTAATCGCTCTTGTCCACTTTGTACAGGCCTTATCTCACCCGCCAAGCCCACCTCACCAAAAATAATTGTTTCCCTATCAAACACACGATTTCGCAAACTTGAAATAACAGCAGCTAATAACGCTAAATCACTGCCCGTTTCAGTGACTTTTACGCCTCCTACCACATTGATGAATACATCTTGATCGAAGGTTGCAATGCCACCATGCCGGTGTAATACAGCAAGTAAAATAGCAAGTCGATTATGCTCAAGTCCTGCGGTGATACGTTTTGCTTGCTGTCCATGTGCTTCATCGACCAAGGCTTGCACCTCAACAAGCATCGGACGTGATCCCTCCCAGGTCACCATCACAGCGCTTCCTGGAGTAGGATCTGGCTGACGCGACAAAAAAATCGCAGAAGGATTAGCGACCTCTTTTAAACCGCGGTCTGTCATTGCGAAAACACCTAATTCATTAACAGCACCAAAACGATTTTTTATCGCGCGAATCACACGAAAACGGCTATCACTTTGTCCTTCGAAATATAAAACACTATCTACCATGTGTTCTAAAACTCGAGGCCCTGCCAATGCCCCCTCTTTGGTGACATGACCGACAATAAATACTGCGGTTTGTGTTGTCTTAGCAAAACGAACTAACTGGGCTGCAGATTCCCGAACCTGCCCAACCCCTCCAGGAGCTGAGCTTAGTGTCTCTGTAAAAATTGTTTGTACGGAATCAATCACCATAATACGCGGCATTTCCTTTTGAGTGTGGGCGATAATTGCTTCAACCTGTGTTTCAGCAAGTAAACGCAGACCAGCCATTGGCAATTGTAACCGCTTGGTTCGCATAGCAACTTGTTGTAAAGACTCTTCCCCTGTAACATACAATACTTTCTGGCTTTGCGAGAGATTGGCCAGGGTTTGTAATAATAGAGTGGATTTACCTATTCCAGGATCACCTCCAATCAACACTACTGACCCATCAACCAAGCCGCCACCTAAGACACGATTTAATTCCGACAAGCCGCAGTCCATCCTCACTTCACTATCAAGGATCACATCTTCAACTGAAGTCACCGTCGAGCGTTGATTGGCATAATGACCCACACGAGGATTACGTGCATTGGCAACAGAAATATTTTCCTCACCGACTGAATTCCAGGCACCACATTGGGTACACTGCCCCGCCCATTGTGAAAAAGTGGCAGCACACTGGTTACAAATAAATTGGGTTTTTGTTTTCATTTTGTAAGGTTGCTATTGAAAGTAATAGCACGGATCCTGCATGAATCTAAAGGGCAGTGCAACTATTCATGACCCTATCTACTTGATTCCCTTGTTAAAATAATTTTCTCACTTTAGAATTTGAAAAATTAATTTTAATTTACCGGCATATGCATAACAAAACTTTCCAATGGGCTGTAGTTGGAGCAGGACCCGCAGGGATTGCTGCTATAGGTAAATTACTTGATGCTAAAGTCAAAGCCACCGACATTCTATGGCTAGATCCAGCTTTTAAAGTAGGCGATTTAGGACAACTTTGGCATAACGTTTCCAGCAATACCAATGTTAAGCGTTTTCTCGATTTTTTAAACGACGTAGACTCGTTTTCTTATTCTAAAGCACCAGCTGATTTTAAACTCAATCATCTGGCTCCAGAAGATACCTGCTGCTTAGATGAAATTGTAAAGCCTCTGCAATGGGTTACTAATCATCTTATCCAGAAAGTAGTTACAGAGCCGGCAATAATACACAGTATGGCTTTAACCAAACGAACTTGGAATCTTTGTACTAACTCACAAACATTTAAAGCAAGAAATGTCATTTTAGCGACAGGCGCTGTGCCATCCAGTCTCAATTACCCTGGTGTTGATGTCATCCCATTCGATACCGCTATTGATAAAAAACGTTTAGCGGCTACCGTAGATAACGAGGAAACTTATGCGGTGTTTGGCTCTTCTCATTCAGCCATTATTATTGTGCAATATTTAGTAGAGCTAGGCGTCAAGAAAATCATCAATTTTTATCGTTCTCCTTGCCGTTATGCTATTGATATGGGTGACTGGATTTTATTTGATAATACAGGACTCAAAGGTCAAACAGCAGCATGGGCGAGAGAAAATATTGACGGAACCTTACCGACCAATCTTGTCCGTTACAACACCACTGAAACCAATATCGCTCGCTATTTACCAGAATGTAATAAAGTGATTTATGCAGTCGGCTTTGAAAAGCGTAAACATCTCATCATTGGTGATTATGAAGATACAAGCCATAATCCCTACGTGGGTATTATAGGTCCTGGACTTTTTGGTTTAGGCATTGCCTATCCCGAACTGCGGGCTGATCCTTCTGGTAATATCGAATCTCAAGTCGGTTTATGGAAATTTATGGTGTATCTAACTCGAGTGATGCCTTTTTGGTTTAAATATCCCGCTTAATTTAACCCCATTTGCCAGATAATTGTTTGAGACTTAGCCTTCAAGTATACTTCAAGCATTTCTCAATTGCAGGCGGTGCTTCTATGACTAAACCCATTCATTTTGAAAAATCCATGGCAGAACTTGAAGAAATTGTTATGCAACTTGAAAAAGGTGAATTGACATTAGAGGATTCATTAAAACAATTTGAGAAAGGAATTACTCTTGCACGTAAATGTCAGGAAGTTCTAAATCAGGCAGAACAAAAAATTGAATTGCTCGCGATGTCTGAAATCAACAGCGGTAATACCGCGAATGATTAACAAGGCAATTAGTCAATACTTAGCACATTATGAACGCTTTTTGAATGAATTGATTTCTCAGGCAGATATCCCCGCTAAACGAATAAAAGAAGCCACGCTCTATAGTTTATTTCCAGGCGGTAAACGGCTAAGGCCTGTACTTGTCTATTTATGTGGGGAAATTACAGGAGTTGGCCAATCCAGTCTTGACGTTATGGCTTCAGCAATTGAATTGATTCATTGTTATTCATTGGTGCACGATGATTTGCCCGCTATGGATAATGATGACTTTAGACGCGGCAAACCCAGCTGTCATAAAACTTTTGATGAGGCAACGGCGGTGTTGGTTGGTGATGGATTACAACCTTTAGCTGTTGATATTTTACTCACTTATTTACCTAACTATTTAACCCCCTCACAGGTGCTTCATGTTACTCATGAACTAGTGAAGGCAAGTGGTCCTTCAGGAATGGTCAGCGGTCAAAGCCTTGATCTTTCCGAACTCTCCAATCCTGCGACCAGTGAGGAAACATTACGCTTCATTCATTCGCTTAAAACAGGTAAGCTGATTTCCGCCTGTTTTAAAATGGTATTAGCTGCCAGTTCAGTTCCCTTCACGGTAAGTAATGCTTTACTGACGTTTGCAGACCATCTTGGATTGGTTTTCCAAATGCAGGATGATTATCTTGATCACTACGCAGAGGCTAGTCAATTAGGCAAGGGCCGAGCATCAGATGTTGCAAACAAAAAACTAACGTTTGCTACACTCTACAGTCAAAAAGAATTATTCGATTTAATAACCAACCACTTCCAGCAAGCCAAAGCTTCCCTCCTCCCCTTAGGGGAAAAGGCAACTAATTTACTGGAGTTAGCTGAGTATATACAACAGCGTAGTGTTTTATAATCTACGCCCTCCATATACCTATGCCCCGCGACTTGCCCCAAGTTCATGAAACATTGATAACGTACTAGATTCCGCGGTCGAGCCGCGGAACGTTGAGCAGGCTTAATGCTTAAAGGTTTTATAAAGTCCTGTCGCTCACAAAGACGTAGATTTTGTTAGGCATCAAGACATTATTTCCCTAAAAGGCAACAACACGATCAGTTTTCTTCAGCCATGCCTTCAATATAGTCAAGCTCTACCTCTTCCAGCTCAAACTCATTTAGCGCCAAATCATCTTGCATATGCTGCTGGTTGGTTGTTCCTGTAAGAGGAAGAATATTCTTTTGTAATGCAAAGCGAAAAATAATTTGAGGAATGGTTTTATTATATTTGGCGACCAGTGCTTTCATAAGTGGTGTCAAAAGATGGTTATAATTCGCGGTTAGCAAGGAAAAACCTTGATAAATAATTGCATGCTTTTTGCAGAACTCTCTTATTTCTTTATCCCATCCTTGAGTAGCAAAACAACGATTTTGCACAAACGTTGGTTTAATGGCAGCTTTTTGATGAAGTGATTGCAATTGCGAGAAACTGACATTCGATATACCCAGAAAATTCACTTTTTTAGTATTCACTAATTGTTCCATAGCTCCCCATGCCTCCCAATCCTCATGACAAAGTCCTACAGTAAAATAAGGTCCATGAAGGATATACGAATCGATATGGCTGGTTTGTAAATGTTGCAATGAACTCATAAACGATTGAGTAACTTGCTCTTGAATGGTGGCATTTTCATCGTAAGGTTTACGCTCATCCTGACCTGTCGCAAAGGTAAATTTTGTTTGAAGGAATAAATCCTCTCGGGTTTTATCACTATTTTTCAAAAATTCCTGCAACCCAAGCCCTACCCCCTCTTCAAAATAATGTTTACGTTGATTGGCCGTATCAATTCCTTCAAAGCCAGCCTGCAAAGCCTCACAGGTTAATTTTGCCGTATTTTGCTCTTTCCATGCTGTACCATAAAGCATGAAAGGAATAGATTGTGAATGAATGTGTTTTTTAAAATATTCTAGTGTCATGTTTTATCCTCCCTGAATAATGCTTAAAGTAGTATCGATGACATTAGATGAAATCACAGTCTGCGATCTCATCCAACGTTTATTCGTTTGACTTTTATTCGCGACCGATTAGCCTACAAAAGCGGGATTATCGGTACGAAGGAATATCTGAGTAAAATAAATTTTTCCACGACTGTCGCGAGCAAGTCCTATTCCTGTCAAATTGTAACTCCCCAAAATATTACGTCGATGTCCTGGGCTAGTTAACCAGTTTTTTACAACATCTTGTGCGTCTTTGTAATTGTAGGCTACATTTTCTGCCCCACCGCGACACTGTTGAATCTCTGAATATAATCTCTTGATGCGTTTATTAAAATCCTGGTGGCCAAAACCAATTTTATGAGTGGCCATTTCGCGACTATGTATTTCTGCCTCTTTTGACATGATTACATTCATCTTTAGCGGTTTTAATCCTTTTTTTGCGCGATATTCATTAACATAATATAAAATTGCTTTTTGCATAGGAGAGCCAATAGCCACGCTTTGATTGCTTGTTTTTGCTGCTAACGTGGGTTGAACCATCATCAATAATGAGGCAAGGCATACGCTTAAAAATAACCTTAGTTTTTTCATTTAATTACCTTTTTTCTAATTAAAACTATAATATTTTTCATGCATATTGTTACAAATTTTTTGCGTTTGTCCATAATTTATTTAAATCAGTGCCGATCTTTTATTTAGGAAGGAAACTGCACTATACTTCGATGATAAAAAATAATGAGATAACGCAATGAATATAATGCAAAGTTTCAAAAATTCATGGATTTTTTTGAACTCTTGTCTTAGATTTCTTACAAAAAATCCTGACCTACTTCTTCTGCATTTTTTTAGTAATTGCCATGATTCTTATCATAGCAAGCCTTATTATTTCTTCTTTTTTTGAATTAAATTTCTTGGTCAATAATTTTCAACAACATCCTATTTTTGTATTAATCTTAGGACTGGCTTTTTATTTTTTCCCTTCCTTCATTGTGCTTCATTTTAATGCTTCACTAATCACCTGTCTTATTCACCGTTTGCAGGGGGAAAGGATAAGTATTTTTACAGCCATGCGGCTTACCTTGCAAAAAACGAGCGCATTGCTGCAATGGACCTTTGTAAGCGCCACCATTTGTGTGATTCTTAACGCACTGGAGCAAGCACATAGCCTTGTGGCAGACATTATTTATGCCATTTTTGGCTTTTCCTGGTCAGTAACAACCTATTTTGTACTTCCAATTATGATTGCCGAGAATGTGGGGCCCATCCAGGCATTTAAGCGCTCTATTCAATTGATTGGTAAAGGTTGGCGAAAATTTCTTTCCGTTAATTTTATTCTCTTTCTTATTATCGCAGGGCTTGTTGCTTTAGTTTATTCAGTGTCCATTTTCTTTAATCAATTCCAGTTAAACATGGCAATTACTATTCCATTAATCCTGTTTCTTGTCGTAATGTGGTTTATTATCAGTAAAACATTTAATAGTATTTTTAATAGCGCACTTTATTTAACGATAAATAATAAAAATTTACAGGGGTTTGATGAAGAAATATTATCAAAATTTATGGTGAAAAAATAAAAATTTCAATCTATTGCGTGATCTATTCCCGACTGAAATTTCCAGCAAATTCGCTCATACCCAACACATGGTATTCCATCGCTTTAATAATATCCTCTTTAAGCGCAGACTGGTCATAAGGCAATACAATATCTAAAGCATACAATTTAAAGACATAACGATGACTGGTACCAGAAGGTGGACAAGGACCCTTATAACCTGTTAGCCCCCAACTATTCTTTCCACTGATAGCGCCCTGAGGTGCTTCTCCTTCAGTAAGGTTTCTTATCTCTGGAGGGATATTAAATAAAAGCCAATGCACCAAGACTTCATCTGCAGCATCAGGATCCTCAATGATTAAAACAAAGGATTTGGTCTCTTTTGGCGGATTTTCCCAAAATAACGCAGGAGATATGTCAGCACCTACGCAAGTATATTTTTCTGGAATAAATTCATTAGCATCAAAAACAGGGCTACCGAAACGAAATTCTTTGGTATCGGCAAAGCTAAAGAAGGAGAGGAGTATAAGCAATAACAATACAACTTTCTTCATTCCCTGCACCTCCACAACACTCGCTAAAAAAGAATCCTCTCTTTAGTTTAGCCCTTAACAGCCATTTTGAGTATTTTTACAAGCCTAATCCCGTTTTTTCATAGTCCTCAAAATGCGAGAACATTTTCTCAGTAGCTGTTTGACGCGTAAAAAATCTATCCAGGAAAGTAGGGGCTCTATGGACCTGTATTTCTTTAAGATGTGAATTTTTCCATTGGTGTAAGTTTGAAAAGAAAGAGGTAAGCGACTCATCACTCTTTTTTATTTGTTCATTGTAAAGCGCTTTTAAAAGTGCAAACTTATCTTGTGTTTCTTTTGATTCAGGAGCAATGTGAAGCATTTTCTCTAATCGATGAAACATCTCATTCATCACTTTCAGTTTTACAGGGTCTAAATTTGTCGATGGAGGGGCGGGCAAAATATAAAATGGCATTTCTCTATCTGGATGCACTAGGAAAGCTCGTTTAGTCTCTGCGCCCCGAGTGATTTCAAGCTCATCACCATTGGCAATTAATGTGGTCTTTAGTGGCAAACCAAAAAAGAATTGGGAAGAAATATTATCTGTCGAGTGTGCATCATGATAAACATAATTTATGATTGATTTTGCTGTATGACGACAAGTATTTTTGAAATTAGCTTTTTGAGCATCGCCAATAAGATTTTCTGCTTCTTCGCTTACTTTCTTATTCAATTCAATGGGCTCTGCAGTTAATCGAAGCTTTATTTGGGTATCGGTTTGTTCTGCTGGTCTATAACAATCGATTTCCACCTTTTCCTCTTTTTCAACTCGTTGAATTAAATCAACGAAATCGACATATTGTTCGGGGCTGATTGAATAAGCAAGGTAGCTAATAGGAAGTTTTCTATCTTTCTCTTTATAAATTTTCTCATCAATCAATCCGGCCATTGCAGAGGAGAAAGTAAAACCCAGAGTTGGTCCACAAAGATCAGTGAAAGATCCATATACCACTTTCCCCATCCTCGCTAAGATATGATTTTTATTTTTAGTTTTTACCCCGGCAAAAATAAAGCTATGTGAGCCATATTTCGCCATGGCGATGTAGAATTCATCGGACTTATTAGCAAGGATTTCAATCATAATAATATCACTTATCAGCTAAGCTGAAGATAATAGCATTCAAGGCTTAAGAAAAAATTAAGGATTAGCAAGCCATTTTAATGACAGATTGTAAAATATTTGCGGCGATAATTTAAGAGAATACTTCTTTAACGCCTGGAAAATAGTTGTCTAAAGGACATTTCGTTGCAATTATTAATAATTTGTTGCTTTGTTGGTCACTACAAGTTAACAATGATGCATGGAGAATTGTCGTAGAGTTTCCATGTTAATTTATAACGGTAAGGAACTAACAAAATATAAGGATAAAACAGGAGGTAAGAATAAAGATCCGATTGATGGCTTTTATCGGGATTCTGATGGCAATGAATTCTTTATTAAAAATCCGGCGGATTCGAGAGAGCTCTTTACTGAGTTATTTGCTGGCCTCTTGTTAGAAGAGTTTAAACGACGCGATTTGATTCCCAAGCGCTATCATTCATCATTTATTTGTTCAAATTATATCCGCCTCGAGGATGGCTGCTATGCTCTGATTCAGCCTAAAGTCTCATTTAAAGAGTTATTTCACGTCATTGGCACTGGCAATAAAGAAGGGTCTGACCGGCACAGTCTCACAGAAGTACTTTTCGGACCTGATTATTATGTACGTCTCACTGAAATAGAAAGCCATTTTGGCCTTTCTATGATCCTGATGATTTCCTTGCTCTTTGGTGATTACAGCGTTCACAGCGGCAATGTGGTTTGTTTGAATTCTACAACAAAGGCTATCCAATTTGGACGCATCGACTTAGGAGCTGCTTTTCGCAATTTTGGTTATAAAGCCAATAATAGCAATATATTATATCCGCTAGAGTACCAAGGATGGTTCAATCATACAGGCTTAACCAAAGGCTATTTTTTAAATTACAAAAAAATTATTGGCCTTTTTCCTGCGATTGCCCAAAAAGCCAAAACACTTGAGCAGAAATTAAGCACCCCCTTACTAGAAGATACTATTAATACGGTCTTAGCAAAAATCCCCGCCGATTTAATAGACGAGTCAGTTAAAAACAGACTATCTAGTTACTTAGGTATTTCCTCTTTCAGCGAGATTTCTTTAGGTAAAGAGCAAAATAGTTCATCATTTTGCCGAGATTTTATTGAAATTTTAGAGTTACGCTTAAAAAAAATTACTGAACTCCATGATCTTGTGCCTGCAGACTACGGCAAACTTTACCGCTCGAAAAGCAAGGAAAATCTAATTGCTCACCAAAAGTTAGCGTTACTGACTAACAATAAGTTGTCTTTTCCTCAGCAAATGGAGACTTGGCAAGCGCTGCTTGCGGGAAGTAGAAGCGCTTGCCTGACAGCAGATAAAATCCATTTGGGAGAATTAGTTGCTGAATTTAATCATTTTCTTAATACTCTCATCGATCATGTGGCATCGACTCAAGCTAAAATTGATGAAAGCACACTGTCTTCACAAAATTGCCAGGAAGACATCGTGTGTTCCTGCCCGGAGGCCCTTTATCTGCGCAAATTTTTTACTTTGAATAGAGATGGCATCCCCACTTTTAGTGAAAATACCTTAGAAGGCTTACCAAATCCTCACGACCCTCCGTGGAGTACAGTTCACACCCTGTTGACAGCAGGTTTTAACATCCTTGTAACGCTTCGTATCACTCAAGAAACTCAATCTCTTTCCGACCCAGACAACACCCATGATTTTGCACTTTGTAATTTATTTTCCAACCTTGTGGTGCATTTGGCTGAATTTCAACAAGCCTATCAAGCCTTAAAGTCACACTATAATCTTGCTGACCATGCACCTCAAATTATGCCCAAAAGTTCAAATGCAACCTCATCTTTGTCAGAAATTAATCCATTCCGAGAAGAAGCAAATAAAAATCGCTTGGCTCAGACCAAGTCAGGAAAATACCGCTTTTTTAATCTCGCATCATCACAAGAGGGTGTGGAGCTTGATACATTCAATTGCCCCAAAGAAGAAAATAACTTAGATGTTAAAGAGGATATTACTACCAATCAAACTGTTTAATAAGAATTATTCGCAAAGTCGTTGGTTAACGGTATAATTGATTTTTTTATCGAATGCATAGATTGCATTTAAAAAATATTTGACGTGTCACCTTCAAATCCAAACCCTATTGTGGAGGATAAATAATGCATTTATTTGATCCTGGTAAACTGTTAAACATTACTTATGCCCTAAGCATATTCTTCATTGGCTATTTAGTTGCAAAACGAATAGCAGTAATTACAGAACGAACGCTTGGCAAACGATTTTCCCGCCATCATACATTACTCGCAAGTCGTTTTACTTTTTATCTGGTTTTTACCATCTTTTTTGTAACCAGTTTACAACATTTAGGGTTTAAACTGAGCGTTTTATTAGGGGCTGCCGGTATATTTACTGTTGCTGTGAGTTTTGCATCTCAAACTGCCATTTCAAATTTGGTCAGCGGAATATTTTTACTTTTTGAGCAACCTTTTAAAGTGGGAGATACCGTTGAAATAAAGGGCATCAATGGTATTGTTGATTCTATTGATTTATTGTCCACCAAATTAAAAACACCTGATAACAAATTGGTGCGAATTCCCAATGAAGCGATGATCAAATCCGAAATTACCAATTTAAGTTATTTTTCCACGCGTCGCATTGATTTGATTATCGCAGTTGCCTACGATTGTGATATCGCGCATGTCAAAACCAAGTTACTCACCATTGCTGATAATTGTGACAAGGTCTTAAAAGACCCGCTACCCAATGTGACCATTGATAACTTTGCCAACTCAGCAGTTGAACTTAAATTTATGGTTTGGGTGAACACAGCCGAGCTCGCGGCTGCACGAAATTTGTTGCAAGAAATTATTAAACAGCAATTTGATCTGGCAGGTATTGAAGCCCCTCCACCACAGGTAACAGTACATCGAGTATAACTATGGATCCTGTTACTCAGGGTGCTTTAGGGGCTGCATGTGCCCAAGCAATTCTACATAAGAATGATAAGCATAATGCCTGGATTGTTGGTGGTCTTGCGGGTATGGCGGCAGACCTTGATATCCTGATTAATTCCACCAACGATCCTATTCTATTCTTTATCTATCATCGACACTTCACCCATTCTTTGAGTTTTATTCCAATAGGCGCAGCGTTAGTTTCATTGTTTCTCATCCTTTTTAAACGACTTCGCAAGGCGCCTTTACTGACGTTTTTGGCTGCACTTATTGGCTACGCCACGCATGGCTTACTTGATGCCTGTACGAATTACGGGACACTACTCTACTGGCCCTTTTCCAATACACGAGTCAGTTGGGATCTAATTTCTATTATTGATCCCTTTTTTACATTCCCTTTAATTCTTGGCTTGGTCTGGACAATTATTAATGATGACGTCAAAGGAGTACTGCTGGGAATAGTCCTTGCTGGTATAGTGCTACTGTTCAATGCATTCCAACACCAGCGAGCAATGCATTTAATACAATCTTTTGAAAAACAACATCGTTTAACTCTACAAAAAAAACGAGCATTTCCCAAAATGACAAGCTCTACACTTTGGCGAGGGATAGGAGTTCATAATAACCGCTTTTATGCTTTGGACATGACAGTCCCCTTATTAGGGCAAGGGCATACACGCCTGATTGCTAATTATCCTTTAGCGAGTCATCCACATCTTCCTGATTATTTAAAAAACTCACCCTCGTTGATGAGAGATTTTTTTGTGTTTTATTGGTTTACTGATGGTTACATTATCCTGGCAAAACGATTACCATTAATGGTTGCAGATGGTCGTTTCTTGCTCGATGAAAACCCAACTATAAGCCTTTGGGGAATTCTGTTTCTTGAGAATCACCCCCATATTCAGCGCCTTAGTTCAATACAATTGGATAAATAGAATGACAATAGCTTTACTCGCTACCGGGGATGAGATTATTCATGGTGACACTCTAAACACGAATAGTCATTATATTGCTCATGCTCTAAGCTCAGAAGGATTACCACTTGGTTTGCAGATGGCCTGTAGTGATAAAGAGCATGAGATTCATGAGTGCTTCAAGTTTTTGACAAAACATCATGATGTAATCATTGCTATTGGTGGCCTTGGCCCTACTTCTGATGACCGTACGCGTTTCGCTTTAGCGCATTTTCTGAAAACAAAATTGATTGAATTCCCTGATGCAAGTGAACACATTGAAAATCGTTTGCGAATTTTCGGGAGACAATTAAATGCTGGAAATAGACAGCAAGCACTTTTTCCCATGGGAGCAACTTTATTGCCCAATCCAAATGGAACTGCTTTAGGATGTTCCTATCAATGGCAAAACAAACTTTATATTCTCTTGCCTGGTCCTCCCAGAGAATGTTTGCCAATGTTTAATGACTATGTTTTTCCTTTATTGCAAACAAGACAGCATAGCAATAAATGCATTCTAAAATGGCGTCTTTTTGGTGTTGCCGAAGGTCTAATTGCCGAAAAACTTGATAAAATCCTGGCTGATTTCGACTGTCAAACAGGTTATCGTCTTGAAACCCCTTATGTTGAATTTAAAGTACGCTGTAAGGCAGAGATAGTTGCTCAAATTAAGGAACGGATTGATTCAGTTGTTGCCCCTTATCTTATTTCAACTATAGATAAAAAAGCATCAGAGCAGTTTTGTGAACAGATTTTACAATTAAAGACGCCCATTTCGATTGTTGATGAGGTTACTGGTGGGCTTTTGCAAACCCTTATTCAACGACCGGAAAACTATGATTTATTACAATTTAATAATTGCAATTCACATACGTCTATACGCTTTCATCTGCGTGGTTTAGAAGAATATTGGCACCAAAGGCCGATAAGTGGAAAAACCCAAGTCTACATAGACTATAGTAATTCCACACAACAAGGCACAGAAACTCATGAGCTTGCTCACCGCAGCGCATTGGTGGTGCACCTGGCTGCGGAATGGTTATGCTTCCGCCTCTCTCATCTCATCAATCAACTGCATTAATGCGTAAGACAATTGTTGGGTACCTTCTCCACTGATCGCAGAAATACAAAAAACTTTTTCTTTCCAGTGTAGACCGTCAATGATGGCTTGCATCGCCTTTTTGCGTTCTGCTTCATCATGAATTAAATCGATTTTATTCAATACTAACCATCGGGGTTTATTAAGAAGCTCAGGATCATACTCGCCAAGTTCCTTAATGATCGCTTTTGCTGAGTCGACAGGATTAGTTTCATCAAGAGGTGCAATATCAATGACATGCAGCAACACGCAGGTACGAGATAGATGTTTTAAAAAGCGATGTCCAAGACCAGCCCCTTCAGCCGCACCTTCGATAAGTCCAGGAATATCAGCCATAACAAAGCTTTTATGAGAAGACACACCAACCACACCTAAAGAGGGATGTAATGTAGTGAAAGGATAATCAGCTACTTTGGGTTTCGCACTGGATACCGCACGAATTAATGTAGATTTACCCGCGTTAGGTAGACCCAATAAACCAACGTCTGCTAATACTCTTAATTCCAGCCGCAAGTGACGTGCTTCACCGGGTGTTCCTGGCGTTGTTTGTCTGGGTGCACGATTGGTGCTACTCTTGTATCGTGTATTTCCCAAGCCATGAAATCCACCTTGGGCAACTAGTAAACGCTCACCTGCTTGATTAATGTCACCAAGAAGCTCTCCCGTATCAACATCAAAAACCATCGTCCCTACGGGTACACGAATGATTAGGTCTTCCCCTTTTTTACCCGTGCAATTGCCTCCCATTCCTGGTTGGCCATTATCGGCTTTATAATGACGCTGATAGCGGAAATCAACCAATGTATTTAGCTCAGAACTTGCTTCAAGAAAAACACTACCACCATCGCCACCATCGCCTCCATCTGGACCACCGCGAGGAACAAATTTTTCACGCCTGAAGCTTAAACAACCATGGCCGCCGTTACCAGCTTCTACTTTAATCAGTGCTTCATCGACGAATTTCATGATTTAATCACCTAAAAAAAAACCCCGAATACGGGGCTATTAACTATTCAGGCTCGGCTCCAAGGGAAAAATCAAACGTGACAACTACTATCCATTACTGGTGTTCTTCGCAGTACTGTGAAGATAATTAGGACTGGATAAGAAGAAACAACAACGAAAGTTAATTATTCTTATCCATCGCTTTGAGGCATCTTTCTATCAGAACGAAGCCTCAGCCTTTGAGCTTGAGCGCAACAATATATGGTTTTACTTATTCCTGGACAGCTTCAATGCTAACAAACTTGCGATTTTTCGCACCTTTGATAGAAAATTGTACAACACCAGCAACTAAAGCATATAACGTGTGATCACGACCACAACCTACACCGTTGCCTGGGTGAAAACGTGTTCCACGTTGACGTACAATAATTTCACCAGCATTAACCATTTGGCCACCATAACGCTTAACACCAAGATACTTGGGATTCGAGTCGCGGCCGTTACGAGTACTACCACCTGCTTTCTTATGAGCCATTTCTTCTCCCCTATTTACTTACTAATCGCAGTAATTTTTACTTGCGTATAATATTGACGATGCCCCATTTGTTTCATATGGTGCTTACGACGACGGAATTTAATAATTTTAATTTTTTTATGTCGGTCATGACCGAGAACTTCAGCTTTTACCACAGCATTTTTAACCAGTGGTGCGCCACAAGTAAATTTGTCACCGTCAGCAATCATAAGAACTTCAGAGAAGCTTACTTCATTACCGACGTCAGCGGGCAGTAGTTCCAGCTTAAGAATGTCACCTTCTTTTACGCGGTATTGCTTACCGCCGGTTTTAATTACAGCATACATAGCTATTCTCCAGCGCCTAAACGGCTTTCACAAATTCAACAAAGTGGCATATTCTATGGGATAACTACAACGACTTCAAGTTGATTTTAAATTATACTTACTATATTGCGTATTGAATCGCTTGAACTTCGAATATTATAAAACAAAACTCAATTTGTCCCCACGCGAAGTATATTATATACTATGTCGCCCTTTCCTGCATTTAGGTGTTTTGTCCTGGTCGCGGGCGAAACAAGGGTTTACTTAAATTATGGAGACTTATAGATGTCAACAATCGTTTTAGAAGCTGAATCAAGAAAAGATATAGGGAAAGGTGCGAGCCGCCGCCTACGTCGTCTTGAAAACAAAGTTCCCGCTGTTATTTACGGTGGTGAAAAAGCACCCAAATCAATTCACTTGCTACATAATAAAGTGATTAAAGCTTTGGAAAGTGAAGCTATTTATTCAAGTGTTTTGGACTTAAATATTGATGGTAAAGTTGAGCATGTCATTCTGAAAGATTTACAGCGCCATCCTTACAAGCCTGTTATTTTACACATGGATTTACAGCGCGTTTCTGCAAAAGATGTTCTGGTAAAAAATATTCCTATTCATTTTACCAATGAACAAGCCTCTAAAGGCGTGAAAGCAGGTGGTATTGTTACGCACACAATGACTCAGATTGAAGTACGCTGCAAAGTGAAAGACTTGCCTGAATTTATTGAAGTTGATATGACCAACGTAAGTTTGGATGACGTTGTTCACGTCTCTGACCTTAAATTGCCTAAAGGCGTTCAACTGGCTACTGCCCTTGATGAAAGCCACAATTTACCCGTTGTAAGTATCCATGCTCCTAAAGTTGGTGCTGTTGAAGAAGAAGCTCCTGCTGCTTCTGCTGCTGTTCCTACTACCGAACAAGGTCCAGAGCAAGAATCATAACGATTTTAAGGCGGGTTCATTCCCGCCTTGTTTTTAGACAGCAATAAATCTTTCCAAGTTAATCATATACATTATATAGAATACCATCATGGCAATTAAACTTATCATTGGGTTACGTAACCCAGGTTCTGCCTATGAGCATACACGACACAATGCCGGAGGATGGTTTGTTGAAGCATTAACTCGTCATCACGGTGCTTCATTTAAAGTAGAAAAAAAATTAAATTGTGAATTAGCTAATTTTGAGATTAAAAATACTCCCTGTAAAACCGTGCTCCCGCTCACTTTTATGAACCATAGCGGTATGCCTACGAGAGAAGTAGGCCAATTTTATCGCATTGAAGCCGATGAAATTCTTGTCGTTCATGATGAGCTTGATTTGCCTGCTGGCCGTATCAAAATGAAAACAGGGGGTGGGCATGGCGGTCATAATGGATTACGGGACATCATTACCCAGTTAGGAACTACCAATTTCCATCGTTTAAGAATTGGTATTGGCCATCCAGGACATAAAGATATGGTATTAAATTATGTGTTAGGCAAGCCATCACAACAAGATAGACAATTAATATTTGACGCTATAGAAAGAGGAATTGCAGCGATGCCAACTGTTTTAACGGGCACTATCGCTGCCGCAATGAATTTAATTAATGGATAATCGTTTGGATAGTTAATATGACTCTCCACCTGGATTACTAACCGAGGTAAAAAATATGGGATTTAAATGTGGAATTGTGGGCTTACCTAACGTGGGTAAGTCAACATTGTTCAATGTCTTAACCAAAGCGGGTATTGAAGCGTCCAACTACCCTTTCTGCACGATTGAACCGAATGTTGGTATTGTCACTGTTCCTGATCCAAGGCTCGATGCTTTAGCAGAAATAGTAAATCCACAACAAACGCTCCCTACAACCATGCAGTTCGTTGATATTGCCGGTTTGGTTAAAGGTGCTGCCAGTGGTGAGGGTTTAGGAAACCAGTTTTTAGCGAATATTCGTGAAACCGATGCAATAGCTCATGTCGTTCGTTGCTTTGAAAATACTGATATCATTCATGTCGAGGGTAAAGTTGACCCAATTAGTGACATTGAAGTTATCAATACAGAGCTTGCTTTAGCGGATATGGAAACTGTTGACAAAGCATTAATGAAAGCCGCCAAAAACAGCAGGAGCGGCAATAAAGAAGCTCTTTTTGAAAAGCAAACATTGGAAAAAATAAAACAACATCTTGATGCAGGAAAACTGGTAAGAACATTGGATTTAAGCAGTGAAGAAGAGATTATTGCTCGTCGCTTGTTTTTATTGACTGCAAAACCTGTACTTTATATTGCCAACGTCGATGATAATGGTTATGCCAACAACCCGTTTTTAGATCAAGTCACCAAGCTTGCTGCGGAAGAGAACGCCAAAGTTGTCGCCCTCTGCGCTGCAACAGAAGCTGAACTCATGGACTTAGACGAGGAAGATCGCAGAGAGTTCATGGCTGATCTTGGTCTAGATGAGCCTGGTTTGAATCGTGTAATTCGCGCAGGGTATGACTTATTAGGCCTTCAAACTTATTTTACCGCCGGAGTCAAAGAGGTACGCGCCTGGACCATTCCTAAAGGTGCCACAGCCCCTCAAGCCGCAGGTGTTATTCATACTGACTTTGAAAAAGGCTTTATACGTGCCGAAGTTATTGCTTATGACGCATTTATTGCACATCGTGGAGAGCAAGGAGCAAAAGAAGCAGGAAAATTGCGTCTTGAGGGTAAAGACTACATCGTTTGTGACGGGGATGTCATGCATTTTCGCTTTAACGTCTAACTAGCTTAAGCCGTTTGTAGAAAGGTCCTTTGTTATTACCTAAGCCCGCGGTTTTTTGTACCTTACCCTAATTGGCCCTACGCACCGCGGCTTGTCCGCGGGGTTTAACGATGGCTCCGTACTGGATCCCGAGGACAAGCCGCGGGACGTAGGATATAGATTACGTGAACTTAGAGTAGGGATTACCACGGGAAGACACGAATTGTCGTGGTCTAGAGTAAGAGTTCACCTACAGATAAATTGTGACAACTTATCTTATACCTATGCCCCATCTTATACCCCCGTCCCCATAATATACCTACACCTCATCTATACCTCCGCCCCATCTTATATACTTACGCCCCATCTTTATACCTACGCCCCGAGGCTTGTCCGCGGGGTCTACGATGGCTCCGCGCTGGCTCCATGGACAAGCTGTGAAGCGTGGGATATAGACTACCGCAGGACTTTAGAGTATGAATTACCGTGAGGCGAGGTAGATGCTTAACATACTACGCTTTTAGTCTTCCTCACTTTTAGGTAAACTTGACATTATTTTATGCCCCCCTTAGCATGCATAAATTCTATCTTAGAGGATAAGTAATGACGGTTGCCCGTTTACGTGAATTAGTTAATGCAGATTTTGAAGAAGTCAATGCACTAATTATTGATAAAATTCAGTCTCAAATTGGTTTGATTGACGATTTAGCGCATCATATTGTGCAAAGTGGTGGCAAACGCTTACGTCCTCTATTAGTACTTTTAGCAAGCCATGCATGCGGTTATCAGGGAAATGATCATATTGCCCTTGCTGCCATGGTTGAATTTTTTCATACAGCTACGTTATTACATGATGATGTTGTTGATGAGTCCACTTTACGTCGTGGTCGAGAAACAGCCAATGAAATTTGGGGTAGCAAAGCGAGCATCCTGGTTGGAGACTATTTATTTACTCAATCCGTTCAATTGATGGTAAATGTTAATAATTTTCAAATCTTGCGTTTATTAGCGAATACTTCTCATGAAATAAGCTGTGGTGAAGTTAAACAGCTTGTCAATCGACACAATATTGAATTAACTATTGATGAATACCTCGATGTAATTCGTGCTAAAACAGCCCTGTTATTTGCTGCGTCAGCCGCAATTGGAGCACATTTGAGCCAAGCTGGTGAAAAAATAGAACAAGGACTTTATGATTACGGACTGCATTTGGGAAATGCTTTTCAACTCATTGATGATGCTTTAGATTATTGTTCTGATGCTAAAACTATTGGCAAAAATATAGGCGATGATTTGGCAGACGGTAAAGCCACTTTACCTTTGCTGCATGCATTACAGCATGGCAATACTTCTCAGCAAAAATTAATTAAAAATAGTATTAAAGAAGGTAGCTTGCAGAATTTATCAGAAATTTTGGCCGCTATAGAAGACACAAAAGCAATAGAGTTTACTCGAAACTACGCTGCACTCGAGGTCGATAGAGCACTCACTGCTTTACAATGCTTGCCTGCTTCAGTTTATAAAGAGGCTCTTGAAGAGTTAGCCCTTTTTGCCATCAAGCGTGATCATTAATCGGAGTGTAGCTCAGCCTGGTAGAGCACTGCCTTCGGGAGGCAGGGGTCGCAGGTTCAATTCCTGTCACTCCGACCAAGCCCAGCTCGAAGTTAGACAGGAATTAATGCAAATGCTTTGAATCTTAGGTCGACTTTCACATGGTAGAAGTGTTAGTAACGTTTATCTCCTCTTGGAGAGTACCTTCACTCTGTGGACGGGTCTCTTCATCAGCCTCTTTAGTTGAGGGGTGATCAAGTGTATCCTCTTCATCGTTAACATTTGCAGAAGAAGACACAGAGCCTGGGACGTCGTTCCTGGGTTTTAACCCATCTACTTCCATTATCTTACTATAACTGCTGCCAAAAGGTACCTCAGTAACGCTGGGTCGCTCTTCATTATGTTCCGTCACTACTACAGTCCTTGGGATAGCATTAGAAGTTTTAGCACTTGTTTCAGCTGCTTCTGGAGCTTTAGGAGAAACCAATGGGGATCCCCAAGACCCAAAGAAAAATTGGGATGTACTCATATTACCATTACGCCATGCTTTGAAGTTGGGAAACCAGATCCCTTCGCCTCTCCAGGCAGCGGCAAAGTTTTTGAAAAATGCTTTGAAACTGTCCCATTTGCTTTCATAGATAACAGCGCGACCAACATAGGCAGGATCATAGGTCTTGGCAATTGGTGTTTGTAGAACCGTTTTCTGTACTTGCCGAGTAAGCAATGCTATAACGTTCTCAGGAAGACTAAGTCTAGAAAGCTCTACTCGCAATTTGCCCACCTTAACTTTGTCTTGAGGCTGTGCTTTATTCACTTTACCCGCCTCAAATCTTGCCTGGAGATCAGCTTTCATATTTGTCCATTCTGATTGCAGAGCAACTTGATAGTTTTGCAAATCACCATTGATTTGCTCTATGTTAATTGGCTCTTTCTCCAACTGAGCTTGAATTTTTGGCAACAATTGATTCCATAATTTATCACCTTTATCAACAAATTGTTGCCAGGGTACAAGAACCTCATCCGTGTTATAACCTGCGGCGAGCGAGGCTTTAAACTCGTCAAAAAACTCTTTTGTTAACTCGAGTCTAAAGTCATTAACGACATCTTTGATGAGACGCTGTTTCTGCTCAAAAACATCCATTCTTGCTTGTAAAAGCTCCAGGTAATCGTGCGTTGCTGTATAAAGCTCCAAAGGAATACTCTTAAGACCTAAGAATTTCTGGATTCGTTCGCCTTCACGTTCAATATCTAAAATTAATTGAGAATCCCCTTCAGCACCAAAGCGACCAGCACGACCAATAATTTGCCAGAAATCGCGTACTCGAGGGAGATAAGTACCAATCACTTTGAGTCCTTTCTTTATAGCCTCACCATGAAGCTCAATATCCGTACCTCTACCAAGCATAGCGGTTGAAACAGTAATCGCACCTGGCTGACCTGCTCCATCTTTAACATGGGCCAGTTCTTCCTCAAGAGGAGTTTCAGCACTGATACGTTTTAATTTTTGCTTTTGGGTATCGGTTAAATTTTCTTCCAGGAATTTATAAAGTGCTGCACTCTCATTATCGTCTTCACAAACCAAAAGAATGGGTTGGTCATTTTCAATCGCCGCGATAATGGACTTTAGAATTTTTTGTTGCTGAGCAGTTTTATTGTTAGTCAGTGCAACTGGAAAATCAATCC
Organism: Legionella hackeliae; assembly: GCF_000953655.1. Classification (NCBI taxonomy): domain Bacteria; kingdom Pseudomonadati; phylum Pseudomonadota; class Gammaproteobacteria; order Legionellales; family Legionellaceae; genus Legionella; species Legionella hackeliae. The sequence continues at coordinate 616,584 of NZ_LN681225.1, read as the reverse complement.
GTTGCTGACCACGGTGCCTAGGCACATCAAGGAACGTCATCGACTTAGTTTCTACAAGCTCTCCATGTTTATTTCTAACTTTTTGTGCATAAGCCTGTCTTGCTTCTTCTTTTTCTTGAACAGAACCAGCGGTACCTGTGACAGCCAACATTTCGCCTTCTTCATACTCATCCAGCAGGGACTTACTAGTCGACGAATAGACGATTTGCGTTTCAGGATCGATATAGAATGGTGTTGGATAGACCTTTTGATTCACCTTTTCTTTTAAAGGATCACGTGGTAATAAACCTGACCTAACCATATTTAATCGAGCATGCAAGCATTGATGAACACCAAAGGAGAATTTGGCGGCACCACTTGCACGACCATCAGAACGTAATTGTGCTTGGTTTACAAACTGAGTACCATGTTTGGTTTGCACAGTAACATCTTTAATGATGGTAAATTGATTGCCTAATTCCAGATGCAAAGCCTGCAGGGCTGCGAATTGCCAAGCTTCCAATTGGTTCTTGGAGACAACTGGTCTTGGCATGTCTTTATTAAACTCAAGGCGTGCCATCCACTCAGGATGGTCTATTAATTTGCCTCGAGCAAAGTTGATGAATGCTTCATTACATCGATCAGCATCTTTTTTAAATAGTGCTTCATTACCTTCTTGACTAAAGAAATCAACCAACAACGGATAAATCCATTCCATTCCTCGTGTTTCAGGATTGGCTTGTGCGGAATAATTAAATCGAGTATTCGCACAGTCAAAATACGTTTTATCCGCCTCATCCAACATTAGAGCGCGCTTTTTGGGATCGGCTTCAATGACTAAACTCAATTTGCCTTCACTACGTGCTTTGTTGCGAAAGAGACTCAAATTCGTTGGGTCTGAAAAATGAATACCGCCATCCAATATATATTCTTCTGGAGGCATATCTGATTTAATTAAACGAGTTTCAGCCCCAAATGATTTAAAGAATGCCTGGAATTCAAGGTAATCTCGAGTTGCTAAAGACACATCGGCGGTAACGAAATCTACCGTGTTCCCTAAAGCATATTGACAGGCAAGAGAGATCATCATTATACGAGACTTACCCTCACCTGTACCAATTTGACTTGTTACGTGCCCACCTGCTTTTAACATAGAGTGGATAGCGAGGTATTGGGTTGTATTAATTTCAAAGGAGCGACCCCATTTGCGAGTTTTACCCTCACCCACAGCCTCAAGACCTTTGGTGCGATATAGCAATTCCGCAGTTAAAGCGACTAATCGGGAAGGATCTTTACGGTTCGCTTTCTGTAAATCAGCATCAGAGCGAATTTGTTTAATTTCCTCGATTAACTGAGCAGTATCTAAATGTTTGACACCCGCATCACCGTTAACCTCTGCATCTAATTGCTTCAGATCATTCTCAGTATAATGAATGCCTTTTAACTTTTTGACCTGCTCTCTTGCTTTTTTAAGATCAAAGCCATTGACGCCCTCTTCTCGTTGTACAGGCTCGCGACTCCAACGGTTGTATTCAAAGACAATATTACTGACAAGATTTTCTGCAGGTATATTGTTAACAGCATCATCAAACCAAGAATTAACCTGCTCGAAGGAAGGGTATGGCGCATTGGCGAATACTTTCTCAATTGTTTGCTTGTAAAGTACGCCTGTTTTTTCATCCGCACATCTTGAAATCAGACCTTCAATATCTCGAAGAGAACAAGGTTTGTTGTTATTTAATAGAGCGGTGACAACCGTTAAAATCTGCTTTTTAGCACCTGGGTTGTTCTCATCTAATTTAGGGAAAGCAGTAAATGAATACTCGTGCTCACCTTTCTTGATTGTTTGACCACTGAGAATAGCAAATAAATCGCGATAATCAGTTTTTACACGATTTTTATCTTTTAATGCTCCCAACTCAGGTTTCTTAGCGACTGCACCAAAATGTTCGCATAAACTGATAACGAGATTTTGATCGTTGAGTGCTTCAAACTCGGTTTTCAACAGGTGGATATTGTTGAACGCAGCTATAATTTGCGAGCCATCTGTTGTATTAAAACTCAGATAATGGCGACACTGTGCTAAAATCTGCGATTTGGCACTTGGGTTACTGTTAATTAACTCTTTAATTAAGCCGAACGTTTCAGCCAGAGCAAAAGTATAGGATTTTGAACTACTAATTAAAGTATCCAACACGTTAGATACATTTTTAAACAACTCACGATTGGGTTCTTTTACGATGTCTTTCACACCCATTTGAGCAGGAATTATAGTTACATCTTGATCGTCTTCCCCATCAGTTCTTGTCCCTGTTTCTTTAGCTTCAGTAGTAGGACTCTCTTGCTTAGGAGGAATATTCTCTCTTGGAGTAACAGTTTCCTTCGAACTTCCCCAAAGCCATTTACCAAACCTTTTTGCACCATTGAATACGGTTTTACCAGCAGCCTTAGCGAGCTCAGTTGCAACAGAGGAAATAATCGTTTTTGCCGGTTTTTCTTTTATAATTCGTTGTTCAGGCGTTATAACGTAGGGTTCCGTTTCCTTCTTTTGCAGCCATTCAAGATGTTGCCTTAGATCCAAGATCTCTTTTAAATCAGGTCGATAGATCGCTAAATTGTTAATCGCCTCTTCAATCTTAGATAAATCAGTACCTTCAAGAGCGGATTTTAATCGAGTCAATGCATCGACTAATAGCGGCTTAATATCAAATTCTTGTTGCAACTCATTAGGATTAGCTGCTAAGACCACATCAACAGCCAAATTAGCAAGCTCAACTTCGCCAATGTCATTCGTTTTAATCTCACGAATTTGAGGAAGAGCCTTGGTTAAAAAGTAAGTCGCTTTTTCGGTTAAATTTGCAATCGGCTGATGTGGAAATCTATCGGCCACTTGTAAAAAGTAAATGAAACTACTTGAGCCTCTGTTATTAATGGCATCCAACAATGCCAAATACTCATCGAGACTTGCCTCTGTTAGTTTTGGCTGTTGCAAGAGTTTAAATAGGTCTAATCTAGCTACAGGCGTTAAATCACCACCAGCAGCATGCAATTGCATAATAAGTTTAACCTGTTTCTCCGCATCTTCTTTGCTGTAACTTGTCTGGATCTTTTGTACAAGTTCTCGAGCCTCTTTATCCTCTTTAAATCGAGTATTGATCTCGAGTTCCACTTGTGGTGTAGCTTTTGTAGCTCGTTTATTTTTAAAATAATCCACTGGAAAATGCGCTTTCATGCGCGATTCAACGAAGTCAAGTAGAGCATTTTTATAGTCTGGATTTGCTTCAAAGATGTTCTCAATCAGTTTTCTGTGTGAGTATCTCTCACTAACTTCCTCCGCTTCAGCTTCCAGCTTCAACATTTTTTCGCTATACTGAGTCATATACTCTTCATCTATTGTTTCAGCTTTAGCTTTTAGCTCTTCTTGAAGACTAGTTTTCCTTGCCCGAATCTCCGAGTTAAGTCGCTGACGTTCGTCATTGAATGCCCCTTCGTGAAGCGCGACTTCATTTTTTATTGCAGGGATGAGCTCATATACTTTATCACCTAAAGTAAAAATGAATTGCTGCAAATCTTTTGCCTTCAATCGCTCTTTTGTGCCAGCCTTCCCTATATTGTTGATATCTCTAAGGAGGTTTATTCCGTAATTAACGAGGACATTCGCGTAATCATTATTGTTCTCTTCTCCTCTATTCTCATCTGAAAAAACAAATGGACAAAAATGGCCAGCTCGAGGATGTCCTTCTGGATAAACACTGCGTCTAAATTCAGCAATGACTGGATCAACGTTTTTGTCACTATTTTTATGTTCTGCAGGATAACGGTAATTAACTTTTACTTCTTTAACGTCAAAGGCTCCACCTTCTATAATTTGTTCTGCTTTTTTATCAGAATCAATATAAAAATAAGCGACCTTTAATACGGCACCAACAGGAAGCTCTTCACCGGAAGGAATTGGCTGATTTCGCTTACTTACTTCAGAATAATTCGCTGGATAAAAATAGACTTCTTTAAGCGCTCCTACAACTGGAGGCTCTGGTAGTGGTTCCTCTTCAATAATCAATCTATTTTCAGAAAGTATTTGACCTGCTAATTCATGTCCTTTAGGGTAAACATGCACCCAGGCTCTCACCGCACCTGGAATGGTAGACACATCCACACCATCAGGTATTCTAACGCCTTTATTTTCATGGGTTTCAGGGTAAAAATACATCTTCCTTAATTCTGCGACTATCGGAGCCGCTCGTAGATCCTTTCTTTCTTTTACTAACTCAATGTCTGGTAATAGTTGGCCAGCTAATTCATGTCCTGCTGGATAGACATAACCCCACATTTTTTCGGCATCAGGAATAGAGGACACATCTACATTTTCCGGTATTCTTTCGCCTTTCTTTTCATCGGTTTCAGGGTAAACATAGATTTCTCTTAATTCTGCTTCAATATTACTAACATCCGGTGGTAGTTGTTTGACTTTAACTAACTCACTTCCTGATACGACTTGACCTGCTAACTCATGCCCCTGAGGATAGACATAACCCCGGACTTTTACCGCGTCATCAATCGTAGAAACTTCATCTACAGGTATTATTTGCCCTTTGTTTATATGGCTTTCAGGGTAAACAAACATTTCCCTTAATTCTGCTTTGAGAAAACCAGGTATTTCCGTTCCTCTCTTTTTTTCCTCGGGGTAATTACCAGGATATAGATAGGAAATAGAACTAATCTGAGCTCCCTGTCTATCTGTTGCAAACAGTAATCCTGAGCGACCTTGTCGACTTAATTGCGGTACTTTTAACCCAGCTTTTTCATGACCTTCTGGATAGGTGTCAGGAGAAAATTTATTATTTATTGCAAACTTAACAGCAGAGGCCAGTTGTTTGACATCATCAGGTGTAATATGAAATGTACTCACATGCTCCTGCATTAAAAATTGAAACTCTCTAGAATGAGAATCCAAAGTCCCGCTAAACGCGAAATTAGTCTCTGCAATTTTTTCACTGACTTCAAGATGACGTACGAATAATGACTTATTATCAACGGGTTTATAATCATTATCGTCGTAAAATTTCATACCGAGATAGATATTATCTCCGAAAGAATAAAGTAAGGATTTTAATCGTTTATTGCATTCGAGTAATTTTTTAGCTTCTTCTTCCAGCTGGCTTTCCTTCCCACCAAAAAGCTTTTTAACTTGACCGACTGTTTCCCCAGCAAGACTAATATCATGAAATGGAGCCATCGATAGCGTGGTCAATCGGGATAGAACAGGCAATGCAGGTATTTTTCCTAATTTGTAAAGTTCGTCGACAGCCTGCTCTTGTACTTGCCGGACTACTTGAGATAACGAAGCTTTTACATCCTTAATTTCGTTGATAATATTCTTCCATTGCTCCATTGCCATTTCTGGTGTCTGTGCATAGAACTTATAATTATCTCCGGTGGTAGAAGCAAGTAGTAGGGAATACAATTTTGTTCTTGTCGAATTAAAATGTTCACCGGGAAAAGCATCATCAACTTTTTTCTTTGCTTCCTTATAAAAATCCAAGGCAAAACGATGTTCCTGATAAGCAAGATAACCATAAAAAAATTTATTGATCTCTTTACTATTCGTAACTTCGGTAGAGGAATCCCACTTATAGTTGCCGTCGTATAAATTCAGGGTCAGCTCTTTGTCAGGATCGATATCCATTTGTGGGATTACAAAGCCACATGCCCGAGGTTGACCTTTTGCAAAATTTAATGCTCGTAAGGCCCCCTCAGAAGAGAGATCGATTTCACTCATAACCTCCCATTGTGCAGCCCTGTCACTCTTATTATCCCACTTACGAGAGGTATCACAAAGACTTAAGATACTCAGTATTCTACCGACAGTAGCGGGTAGATTACCGATACCTTTAAATAGTACTCCGCTTTTTTTATTATCCTGGAAATATTTCTTAAAATCGATTGAATAGAACGTTAAGCCATGCTGTGCAATCGCTGACGAAAAGGCAGTAAAACTATTGTAAACTGATAAGAAATCATCTTCTTTTGGAACATGGGCTTCGTATAACTTATCCCACCATTGTCGTTGCTCTTTACCAAATGCGCCAATTGTTTTTGCAGCATCCAAGATTCGATCGTTTAATAAAAGACTTTCATAATTTGTACTATTTTGCGCAATTGATAAAAACAAGGCGTCAGACATACCCGGCGTTGCTACGATATCATCCCATTTCTTTAACAGTTTCTCTATGCCACCCGTACCGTATTTATCATACAAACGCAGTATTTCATTCAATGAATCATTGCTTAGGTGCAATTCTTCAACAGACATCCAAAGTCTGGCACGTAAACTACTTTGTTCTTCCTGCTCTAATACCGTAAAAAGAGGATGCGTTTCTGAGGCTTGTTTTCCTTTATTGTCGGCAATCGTCTTCGCTAAAGTAACAAAACTTCTTCTACCTGCAACCGACAGAAATCTATTTTCATCAAGCATCCAGTCAATAGAAATTAATGAGTTCTCATGATCTTCATCATAATTATCAGAGTAAGAATTCCTTGCTTGCTCTAAATGTTCGAAAATAAATTGTAATTTGTCATAATCAAAGTTCTCAACATCAACACATAATTCAACAAGCTCATTGATTTTTTCAACTTCCAGTGTCATTAACTGAGGAAGGAATTTACGAAAAATTTCACTATCCTTTTGGGAATACTGTTCTTCCTTTTGTAAAGATTGCCATAAAGCTTTAAGGGGGTGCTCGGAGGCGAGCTTCGCCAATGCTGACTCGACTACGTCGATACTTAAAACAGCCTCTTTCTTAGGTTCAACCAATGCAGGTGCAAAACTACCTTTAATTGTGCTAGCAGGATCGTAGTGAAGTAACGTGGCCTGGGGATTTTTCGGATCGGAAATTAATACAAAGCCTTGAGGTAACTGGTCAATATTAATACCATTACCTTTCTGGAAATATTTTTTGAATTGTATTAATTGTTCCAATGCTGTATCAGTGAATCCAGCAAATTGAGGATTAACATGAAACAATTGTTCCCCAAATTTTGTTCCTACTTTTGAGTTAGCAATATTCGCGCTAAGTGTATGCCAGTAATCAACAAATTCTTTTTTGGTGAGTCCGCGAGCTACCTTTGCAAAAATATTGAAAGCCGCTGGATCTTCAGAGGCTAAAGCTAATCTTAAATCATCGTGTGTTACCCGATTAATCTCCGTGTATTGCTTTGATTTTTCAGTTTTCGTTACAAAAGGATCAACTATTACGCTTTCCTCAACACCTTTTTGCAATTCAACATCAGTATTAATCGCTTTAGTAAAATCGACATCAGGACGCGCGCGAACAGGGCGGTCTTTTTTCTCTTTAGCAACCAGTTTTTCCTTACTTAAAGAAGTAACTAGAGTCTCGCTGTTTTTTTCACGTAAATTAATTGCTGTAGCCGCATCAAATTGCCGTTGTAAATTATGGGCTTTAAATTGTTCTGGAAGATCAATTTTTATAGCAATTTTTTCTTTTACTACGAAATCTTTGAGTTGTTTATAATCTTTTTCCTGCAAACGTCCTTGAGGATCATCAATCGTCAAGCGAACCAAATTTTGTCTTGATAAATTTTTTAAGGCTAGTTCGAGGTGTCTTACAAAACCTTCAGTCTCTTTCTCACCAATATCGACGTTAATTTGTAATGTGCGGAAAGGGATTGCAGAATCAGACACTGCCACGAAACTGTTTAAGCCCTTTAATGCTTCGCTGTCAGCATGACTTAAGCGCAGTACCGGAACAATAGAAGCAGTCTTGAAAACGTCATTACTGAGTTCAGTAAAGAAATGTTCATATTGAATGGCATCTAAATCGTCGCTTTTAGCCCCTATCGGAAAACTTAAAAGTTCTTGTCCCGCTGAGTAGGATCCAATCCCTTTAGTCACTGCTTCACTAATGATGGTTTGTTGTACAGGAGCAGCCTCTAACTTTTCTATAAATCTCTGTAGTTCAATATCATCAACTGTAACAAGCTCCGCATCTTTAACTAGTGGCTTTTTAAACTGTTGATGCTTCGCAAAAATATTGTAAATATCGACAGGGATATTAAAGCTCTCAAGCTGTATTTGGAAAAAATGCTTAACTAAAGTTTCACTATTTGTTTTATCTAAACTAGCATAGCTCGATGCTTGCAGGTTATTACCACGGACGTCAGCGTTCTGTAATAAAGCGTGTAACGCTCGATAACCACAAGAATAGGAATCAGTTTGTGAATGATTTCCAGTAATGCTGCTAGCAGGAACATGATGTCCCTCTTCAGTGACAAGTGTTCTTTCTTTAAAGGCCGGGTGGAAACTATCTTGACTATCGATAGCGGCCTCGATAGTTTCTTGATATTTTTTTCGTGTTTCTTGAGACAAACCAACACTATCTTCAATTTGGTAGCTAACTTCCCCACTAGTAGGGCTATAAAATACTCGGGCTGAAATCCAGTGACTATCACCGCAGTTGATGATTAAAGGAATGATATAATGGGTTCCTGTCTCTGTTGTTACTTCAATAGTCTTCTCAGTTCTCTTTGCTTCAATATCCTTTTTTGCCAAATCCAAAGTTGCAGCAATACTTTGAATAGAAAGAGGTACAATACTTACTTTTTGATCAAGCCCCATTGCTTCCAGCATGCGCTTTAAGTCTAAGTCGGTAACCCAATGTTTTCCGTTTAAAATTCCTCGGGTATATTTTTCCCTGATTCCCAATTGATTTGGTGCCTCATAAACCAAAACACGATCTTTTATTTTAAGTTCAGGATCTAATAGATAAGCTTTAATCCCAAATGCAAACTCTTTATTAAAACGAACAGGTTCATGACTCGTATCAATGGTTTGATCCAAAAAACGATGAAAGAGAGTAATATATTTTTGTTGTGCTAGACGTGTCGCTTCTACCTCGGAACCCATCGCAGCAAGATTAAAAACTTCAGTGTCGACATTTTTTTCCAAGAATTGTATTGCTTCTTTAAATGCAGTCGCATAGCGTTTACGCAAAGATTCTTTCTCAGGCTTAGGTTCTTGAGCCGCTTTGTACAATTCTTCTATGTAATCTGTAAATAATTGTTGTTGCTGCTTTTTATCGGGATTCATCGAGGCCCCCACAAATTGTGTAAAAAACTATCAAAAAGTATAGCTAGAAATATGACTTAACTCTAATTCTACTTGATTCTACTTAAGGCATTATTAACAAATAGAGTGAATTTGTCTAAATTAAAGTCACTCAGGCACAAAAAAATCATTTCGATAAGATAAATTATTAACCTTTGTGAGTTTTTTTCAACCTTTATTTTACTTCAGTTATGAGTTATATTGAAGATGGCACTTTCTAAACGGATAATGATCATGACAATTTCTTCTTATGAGTTGAATTACTTTTACAATGGCCTAAACCTCACGGCCAAAACCGCCTATGAGGGAAAGAAAGAAGAAGTTGATCAACTTATATCCGATGGGGGGGCCCTTGCTGATGCAGCCTATGGCTATGCTTGGGGAGAACATCACACACTTGTGAAAAATATACTCGACGCTCATCCTGAATTAATTGAGTATGCCGTTACAGGCTATGCGCGCGCAGGTAATAAAGAAAAAATTGCTGAATTTAGTAAGCAGGAAGCTCTTAAACACGCTCTTGTTTATGGATTTGCTTTAGCAGGAGATGAAACTCAAATTCGGGCAGCTTTAAATGCACGTAATGGCACAAAATATCTACCCGATATTATTAAAGGTTTGGCCAGTGCTAACCATATGGAACTGTTATTAAATTTAGCCATGAGTACGAAATTTTACCCTATTGCACTTAGAGCTGCTGCAAAATCTGGGCATGTAAGTCTTGTCAAAGCACTTCTTGATCAACTCTCTATTGATTTTGATAAATTAAGCAAACCTCTTGAAATAGAAATTAAAACAGCTCTTGGCTACGTACTGCAAGGTTATAGTGAAGGTCGTCATTTTTTAGAGGCAGCAGAACTGCTTAATTTAGGTGTTAATCCTATGTTTTGTTTGAATAGTCTTGAAAATGGCCAAGGAAAATTAGATGCCACTGATGCGAGCTATTTGCTTTCAGCGATAAAGAACCCCAAACTCCAGGATAGCATGAAAGAATTAATGGAAAGTCAATGTGGACTTAATCTTGAAACATTAAACTCAGAATTAACCTTTAAAACCATTGAACCTTATTGGCAACATACTGCATTCAATCATCATCAATAATACAAAAAAACTCGTCTAGCCAACAGAATTTAGACGCGACGCATATTGGTTGTTTTGACTCCAATCCTGATTACATCCTGCTACATGCAGGATTGATTTAATATCCTCAGCAATCTCTGGCTTTTCACTCAATGGGGCAACTGTCGTAAGAAAATGGTGCACATCATAATCTATTTGAAATTGTTTCAATGCGTTAACAAAATCAATATATTCTTGAGGTAAGCCAAAAAGTTCAGAAGAGATAACAGGCTGTAAATCATATTTTTTAATTTTTGCCGAGAGTATGTCATTAAGCATTTTTTGGAAGGAATGAAGTACAGCCACCAATGACTGAGAAATTTCTAAATACTGATTGTCTGTTTGTATGTGACGTAAGTTTGCCTCCGAATAATCTAATAATTGCACTCCCGCTCTTGCACAGGCATACACCAGCTCTATTTGCGCATTGCTTTTTATCCATTGTTTCTTGTTAGCAATGATATAGTCAGTGCGAAAAATAGCTTGTTTATGCTGCTCTATACGCTCTTGACTACTATAGGCATCCAAGCGATTAGGATTAAACTCGGTAGCCCATTTAAGGGAGTGCGTCAAAAATAGAAAATTCATTAATAAATAATTTGTACGGCAATTTACATCATGAAAAAGATGGAGTATTTCTAATTCATGAACCAGGTTGTCAATAATTTCAATGATTGTTTCAGGATATGTGGCTTGAGAAATAGTGCGATTAAATTGCTCAACTGCTTTTTCAGCCCACGCTTCGGCAATTACACGTGTTGGCGGAAATAAATGAATTTCTTCACCGCTTTGAATTAGGCTATAGATTTTTCTTGCTAAATTATCTAATTCCTCGTCATTAAACTCATGAATATTAACTGTTGTAGGAGCAACATGACCCGCACTCGCTAAAGCATGGTCTCTTGAATGGTCAAGATCATATACAAACTCTGCTTTTGGGGAACTTTTTGTAAAAATTCGCGCTAAATCGGAATAATAATAGGATAAGTTGCTCCAAAAACGAGAATTACTCACTTTTTTATCAGGTTCAAAATCCTGTAAAAAAGTATTAATTATTAGTTCTATTTGTTTTTCAGTTACATTTTTATTTTTTTGGACTGCCTCGTGAATAGCCTTGTCTTTTAACTCGTTTAATTTATTCAGTCTTTCTAATGCCAAATATTCATCCGCTCCCAGGCTTCCCACTACTTCATTTCTAATCAATGTAGACATAATGAAACAAAAGTCGGAGGTAATAAAGCATCGTTTAAAATGACCTATTCTGAAGCCATCTGCCAGATTATCCGTTTTGATCCGCTGTAATAGTTCTTTTATTCCTGCCACCGTCACTGCATCGGCATGCAAGGGAAACGAATTGTATCCCTCTCTGAATGTACCTCGCCTGTCTTCTGTTGAGTCAGCATAAATACTATCGCTCAAAACACGATGCAATAGTTTTATATTATCCATAGTTACAGGAGAGGTTTTTGAAGACGTCATCCAAAGACCCGCCAGCAAGGTCATTCCTTGGAATAAATCATACACACAACCCTTTCCTTTTGGCTCTCTGGCATTATATTGACGCCAATTCTCAAAATTAAGGAAAAACTGATGATCAATAAATAATAAAAAAAGAATTTCTCTAGGAATCTGATTTAAATAGAGTAAAGGAGGTTGGTTTAATTGTAATTTGCTTTCGTCGTGAGGATTAAAATTAAAAGAAGCAATTTGCAAGGCCTCTCTTTTTTCAAGTTTCAATTCATCAAACGGTAACGAAAATCCCTTAATATAAATTGATTTAATCAACGATGAAAGTTTTCCCTCCTGCTCTGCTTCTGACGGTAATAACAAAATATCACTACAGAATTCTTGCAGTGCCTTCTTACTCAACTGACTCTCATCTTGTACCTCTATTTCAATAATACCTGCAACGGAGAGTCGTCTGCTAAACCAATTTTCCTTAGGTTTTTTAGCCGCATCCAGGGAAGGGTAAGCTTCAAAATACCCATAAAGAGTAGCTTTTTTTATCTCTTCCACAAGAGTTCGAACAAAGTTGTTATTGAGACGCAACGCTAAATCAGGGATAACAACATACCGTTTAATCGAAGGCATCGTTATTAATCAATTTAATTTATCTTAGAAAAAGTATAACCAGAATGAGTAGAGATTGAGAATCTGAAGTTAAGTGTTTATTAGTACTATGGATAACCATAAACATAATATCAAGATGCAGTGCATATTGGACTTGGTGACCGTATGGATATTATTTTTTAATAATATCCAAGCCTTTCATATAAGGTTTCAACGCATCAGGGATATGAATATTCCCTTCTTTATCTTGATAATTTTCCAAAATAGCAACTAAGGTCCGTCCAACAGCAAGTCCTGAACCATTTAAAGTATGTACTAATTCAGTTTCACGTGTTTCTGGATGTCTATAGCGTGCCTTCATTCGTCTAGCTTGAAAAGATTCCATATTAGAGCATGATGAAATTTCTCTATATGTATTCTGACTGGGAAGCCAAACTTCTAGATCATAGGTTTTTGCAGCGCCAGCCCCCATATCACCAGTGCATAAACTCATAACACGATAAGGCAAATTCAACCGTTGCAAAATAACTTCTGCATGGTTTGTTAATTGTTCCAATGCTTCATAAGAAGACTCGGGCGTGGTAATCCATACTAATTCAACTTTTTCAAATTGGTGCTGTCTTATCATTCCTTTTGTATCCTTTCCATAGGAACCTGCTTCACTACGAAAACAAGGAGAATGACAAGCATAGCGTATGGGTAAAGCATCCAGATTTAAAATAGTATCTCTGACTGTATTGGTTACCGGAATTTCTGCTGTTGACGTGAGATAGTAGTTTTCATCACCTTTTAACTTAAATAAATCAGCCTCGAATTTAGGCAGCTGTCCCGTACCTAATAAACTGTCTGTATTAACAATATAAGGGACATAAATTTCCTGGTATCCATGCTCTTCGGTATGGATATCCAACATAAATTGAATAAGAGCACGATGTAGTCTTGCTATTTGTGCTTTCATGACAACAAAACGACTACCTGTAATTTTTGCAGCCAAAGCAAAATCCATTTGGCCAAGTGCCTCTCCTAATTCATCATGGGATTGCACCGCAAAATCTAACTGAGGTACGTTTCCCCAGCGACGAACTTCTTTATTATCCTGTTCATCTTTACCTTCGGGTACGGAAGAATGTGGTAAATTGGGAAAGGTAAGGACCATGGTTTCCAATTTTTGGAGAACTTGATCCAGTTCTGTTTTTGAATTCTCAAGTTCGACTCCAAGTCGATTGACTTCTTGTCTCATCGACTCGATATCTTCACCGCGAGCCTTTGCCTGTCCGATAGCTTTCGATCGTTGATTACGTTCATTTTGCAATGCCTGAGTCGCTACTTGTAATGTTTTTCTACGCTCTTCAAGAGCAGTAAACGCATCGACGTCAAAATGAAAACCACGCTTTAGTAGTTGCTCTGCAACCCACTGTGGCTTATCCCGTAACAACTGAGAATCTAACATAGTTCACCCTATTTCAAACTAATGCTCATCCTAAATAATAAGTTTATTGAGAACCACTCGACCAAAGTAGATACCAATAAAAACCATGACTAACGCACCAACGTTGTTTAACACAATATTGGTTAATGCAGCTAGAGAATTACCTTTTTGATATAAAACCCACGTTTCCCAGGAATAGCTTGAGAAAGTTGTATAAGCCCCCAGGAATCCTACTACCAAAACTAAACGCCAAAATTCAGCAGCTGCGACACGCTCCAAAAGGAACACCATTATCAAACCCGCCAGAAAAGAACCGATGCAATTAACGGCTAAAGTTCCATAAGGGTAGTTATAACCCAAAACCTTTTGCATTAGCACTACTGTAGCAAAACGTACAACCGCACCCATTGCTCCACCACAGGCAATAGCAAGCAGTGATAACAACATAATTAGCGCACAACCCCTCTTGCTGATTGATTTAAAGCATCAATCATAGGGATTACTTCCGGACAATCATGTTGCATTATTTCTAATTCAGCAACCGCTTGCTGGACTGTTAAACCTTTGCGGAAAATTATTTTATAAGCGCGTCGTATTTGATCAATAGTCGTTGAAGAGAATCCTCTACGTCGTAATCCAACAGTATTAATACCGCAAGCCGACGTTGTATGACCAGCAATCATTACATAAGGTAAAACATCTTTACTGATATAGGTTGCTCTTGCAATGAATGCATACGAACCCACATGGCAAAACTGATGAATAGCTGCATAAGCGCCTATAGTGGTGTAATCGTTCATAGTAACATGGCCTGACAATGCTGCATGGTTAACCATAACGTTGCTATTCCCAATGACACAGTCATGTCCTACATGAGTATATGCCATGAAATAATTGCCATTACCTATTTTTGTCAAGCCCAGGCCTTTACCTGTGCCGCGACTGATCATGCAATATTCGCGAATGATATTATTATCGCCTATCTCCAAGCGTGTAAGCTCACCCTTGTAAGTAATGTCTTGAGGTTCATCCCCCAGAGAAGCGAATTGGAAAATTTTATTATTTTTACCTATTACAGTGGGACCTTGAATAACTACATAGGGACCAATCCAAGTACTTTCGCCGATTTCTACATCAGCACCAATAATACTGCCCGGACCTACAGAAACCCCTTTCGCCAATTTAGCAGAAGGGTGGATTATCGCTCGTTCATCTATCACTTTTTAACTTCCTTCGCTGCACTCATTAAATCGGCAGAGCAGGCCAGTTTATCACCAACAAATGCCTCTCCACTCACGCGCCAAAAATCTCTTTTTTGCCCTATTAATTTCACTTCCAATCGGAGTTGATCACCTGGAGTGACTATTTGCTTAAATTTTACTTTATCAATACCGGCAAAAAAGTATAAAAATTCATGCCCTTCTTTAGGGGTTCTCGATAAATTAGACAATATAGCAGCAGCTTGCGCCAAAGCTTCAAGCATTAACACACCGGGCATAATTGGGTTACCAGGAAAATGTCCAATAAAAAATGGCTCATTAATTGTCACATTTTTAACGCCAATCAAATACTCAAACGTTTTGTATTCCATCACCCTATCAATCAGGATAAATGGATAACGATGTGGCAATAAGTCGAGAATCTTAGCTATATTAATGACTTCATTCATGCGCTATCTCACTAATTCTTCTTTTTAAATAATATTTTCGGAACCAACTTGTGACTCATCTTTCTCAAGTTTTATAAGTCGAGTAATATAGTCATCAAGTCGCCGAAAACGCGCTGCATTGCGACGCCATTGTCGATGCTCGCAAACCATCGTACCTGATGAGTATATTCCAGCTTTTGTCAGAGATTTATTCACTGTTGACATACCAGTTATTACAACATCATCAGCTAAATGAACGTAGGGAGCAAGACAACTAGCCCCTCCTACAATACAATGCTCACCAAGTTGTGCGTATGCACCAATAACTGCACAACCCGCTATAGCTGAATTTGCACCAATGATAACATCATGTGCAATCATGACCAAATTATCGATATGAACTCCATGCGCAATCAAGGTATCACCCATTGCCCCTCTAGTGATTACGGTGTTTGCCCCCAAATGCACTCTATCAGCAATAAGCACACCACCTACTGCACGGCCTGAAAGCCAGCGTCCATGTTCTTTTACACTATTAAAAGGAGCAGCGCCAATAATTGCGCCACTTTCAATCACAACCTCTGCACCAATCTTGCTACTCGTGTGTATATGAACAGCGTGATGGATAAGGGTTTTCTCGCCTACATGTACATTCTCTTCCAACACACAGTTGGCTCCTACAGATACCCTGTCTCCAAGAATGACACCAGGACCAAGTACTGTATTTTCTCCAACTGATACCTCTTTACCAAGTTTGGCACTCGCCGAGATGAGGGCAGTCGAATGGATATTTGTGCAAGGCTTTTCTACGGGCATAAATAATGCTGCCGCAGCTTGCATACTTGAGAGCGGCTCAGACACCACAATGGCATTTACAGGGCAACACTGAAGAGAAATTTCAGTCAATAAGACGCCTCCAGCCTGAGTCTTGCTTAGTGATTCCAGGAAAGCGGGATGGTTAAAGCAGGATAAATCAGTTGGGCGGGCGAGACTTAACGAGGCAACACCCTGAATGGGTTGCATGGGATCCCCATACACAATGCCATCCAGGTGTTGAGCCAATTCGGCCAGAGTATACGCACTCACGAAATATTAATTGATTTCTTTCATTACGCGATCAGTAATATCTAACTTAGAAACACTGAAAGGTGTTGCATCTTTTTGAAGAATTAAGTCATATTTATCAGTTTCAGCGACTTTATTGATAGCTTTACGAATTTTGCTGTAGAGCTCTTCCATTGCTTCATTGTGAGCTGTGCTTAATTCTTGCTGATATTGCTGACCTTCTCTTTCAAACGTCTGTTGCGTAGCAATGATTTTTCTCTCCATCTCTTTCTTTTGAGCCTGGCTCATTACCGTACTTTCACGCTTGAATTTTTCCATCTCTTTCTTTAAGCCGTCTTCCATTGCTACAAGCTTGTCACGACGTGGTTTAAAATCTTTTTCCAATTTTTGTTGAATTGCTTTCATTTGACTGGAAGTTTGCATAATTTTTTGCAAATCAACCACACCAATTTTAGCCCAATCTGCAAACGCATTTGCGCAAGAAAATACCAACGCAAAAGCAACTAAAAACCCACTCACACGCTTCATCGTTAATCTCCTAATTAAAAGTCTCCGATGCTAGCACAATTCAACGTAGGTTGCGATAACTCTATGCAAGTAATCATTGTTTTTTATGCCCACATAATGCTATAATTGATTAGTTTTTTATCAAATAGGTGTTTTATGACAGACGTCGTCATTGTAGGTGGTGGACCAATTGGTCTTGCATACGCTTGGGGTATGAAAAAACTTAATCCAAACCTCGATATTGTAGTTCTGGAAAAATACTCAGAATATCAACGCAAACATACCCTTGTAATGCAATACAAGCAATTACAAGCTTTAATGGATGCTACTGAAACCGCAGAGGATAATACCTTAAAAAATCTCGTTATGAGATTGAAGGCCGACCCTCATATACGAACCAATGAACTTGAAACCATCTTTAAAACTTTAGCTACAGAAGCCAAGGTGAAAATTGTTACTGAAGAAGTTAAAAAAGAAACTATTCAGGAACAGATCTTCGATAAATACCCAAATGCTCGTTTAGTTATTGGCGCAGATGGAACTCATAGTACCGTGAGTGAAACCTTATTCCCTCCCAATAATCAAATAAAACACGAATTTGATTATGTTTTACAACTGCGCTACGAAGTAGAGGGTGAGAGAAAAACTAATTCCCTCAGCACAACCACCTTTTACCAAGAGATGGCACGCCAAGGATTGATTGCTAATGAGTATGTAGGTAGTTTTGCCGATGGAAAAACCCCTGTCACAATGCAAATGATGATTTCCAAAGAAGCGTTTGAACAGCTAAAAGCCAAAGCCACGTCCAAAAACCCTATTTTACCTTTCAATCAACCTGATCAGGAAGGAACAGTAATCCCGGAACAACCTATTGATGATTTACCAGGCGAGATTAGTACCTTTGTGTATCGCTACCTCCACCATAAAATTAGAGAATGCAAAGATGGTGAAAAAATTGCTTATCAATCTATTCGTGTTAGTGTCAATGAAGCGCCAGCAACACATGCAGCTCAACTAGTTCATACCAAAATCGACGATGGTGAACGCTCCACTGCTCTAGTTTTAGGGGGGGATGCCAGCTTAGGTTTATCGTACTTTAAAGGTTTGAATGCTGGACTAGAATCTACTGCCTACTTTTTTGAGCATTTAAAACCGGTGATTAAAAATGGTCTTCCAGATGCAAAAGCAATCACCTCTGCTCTTGCCAATTACCAGAGCTGGTTTTTGGAAACTTTTGCTCCCAGTAAAATCCAAGAAGTAAAGGATTACAGTACTTATCGCATTAGAAAAGTATGGAATGGTTTTAAAATTTTTCGAGACATTAAAAACGCGTCTACTATAGACATTGGTGATGGGGATACTCAAAAAGAGATTATTGCGGATTATTTTAAACTTCTTGCTCGGGACACGAAAGCTGCTTCTGACAGCAGCGTGGCTTGGCGTCCTTATCCTCATCGAAGTTATGAGCCCGTTAAGTTAGGTCAATTTGCCTACATACCTATTCAATATACTTTATCAAGGATAGGAAAGATATTTATTGATTTTTTTAAACCGTATAAATCTGAATACCAGCTAAAGCAAGATTTTAAACAACCGCTCGTCGGTTTGAATGATACTTTCATGGGACTTCTTAAAATTGTGGTGGGTTTCTTTACACTAGATTTCTGGCGTTTTGCTGACGGCATTTTCTCTGTTTTAAAAGGGGCAATTGAATTAGCAACAACTCCCCTTGTATGGATTGTAAAACCCATTTCACGTAGTCTCATCAGTCTGTTTTCCGATCCTATTAAAATTGAAGACAATAAAGGTATACGCCAGCTAGCTGCTAAGGGGTTAGATTATTTAGATAGGGGTAAAGACAGTGAATTGTCACCCCATAAATTGCATGAACTTCTGGCCATATGTAATGATCTGGATAGGAAATATAATAAATGTCTTACACGGGGTCAAACAAGTGATATTACCCAGAGTGTAGAAAAAGACTTATTTTATAAAGCCAAAAAAACATCCGTTGATAATATTTCACGAAAAGAGATAAGGAATTACTTTTCACTATTTCAACAGAAACCCGCTCAAGAACAAACTAACAAGGACGTGTCTACTTCTTTGGAGTTAAAACAATAATTGCCAAACATTTTAAATAGGCTTTGAACAATTTTATATGCAAAGCCTATTTTATCTGTTCTGTCTTTGTATGCCCAAAGTATAGCAAGATGAGGTGACATCAGACCTGATGCAGATGCCACCTATTGATAGGTCTTAGTTTAGAAGCCTGAAGACAGGGTAAACTGGAAGACTTGTTGATCATCCCATGGTTGTTTGTTCAAAGGCTTAGCAACGCTGAATGCCAATGGGCCAAACGGAGAGCGCCATTCCACGCCAATACCTGCAGAGTAACGTAATGGGCCTTCACCGAAACCACTTAAGTAAGAAGGTGTTCCACGGATAAAGACGTTACCCGCATCAGCAAAAATGGTTGTTCTTACAGTATCTCGGCTTAATGGATAAGGTAAGATTACGCCAGCTGAGCCATTCACTAAGAAGTTAGCACCTATTGCATTACCATGGTTATCACGTGGGCCTAAAGAATAACTCTCATAACCCCGAACTTGACCTGGTGATGCAATACCCCCTGCATAATAGTTTTCAAAGAAGGGTAATCCATTGTTATTGAAAGTATTTCCATAACCAACATTACCTAATACGGTAAAAATAAATCCCTTCATCAGGGGCTGATACAAATGTGCCTGATAACTTGTTTTGTAATAAGACAAGGAATCGGATGAAGCGGGTAATGCCACTAACACACTTGCTTGTTGGTTTAATCCTCTGGTTGGGAACGGGATTTGATCATAACTGTTACGATTCCAACCTGCTATTAAGCGGATTTCATGAAAATCACGTCCATATTCATTCACAAAATTCTGAACCTGCGTCACAGCTCCTGCAGATTTAATACGCAAATCCTGATAACCATAGCCAAACTGGAAGCTACTTTTCTCAGAAAGCAGCATGTTGTAATTCACATCCACCCCGAATTGATCAGATGAATACGCGGAAATATCTAATTTTTTAGGGTCAATGGTACGGTAATAAAAGTTAAGACCGCGGCCAATCCCTGTATTGGTATAGAAGGGATTGTAATAATTTAACGAGTAATCCTGTCCCCAATAACTGGCATTAAATCCAACACCAATAGAGCGACCTGTTCCCATAAAGTTGTGTTGGTTAAACGCTGCATTAAATTGTGGCCCGTTAGTACCATATCCGAGAGATGCCGTAGCCTCCGCTGAAGGAGCCTCTTCGACCTCAACATCTAAATCAACCTGGTTATTTGTTCCTGGGACAGGCGTAGTTTTAACGTTTACATTTTTTAAATAGCCTAAAAGACGTAACTGCCGTTCAGACTCTTTAATATTGTGCAACGATAGTACACTACCTTCATCCTGGCGAATAACATTACGTAATACATAGTCAGCTGTCTTGGTGTTGCCTCGGAAATTAATTCGTCGTACATACACATGGCGACCCGGCTCTACAATAAAGGTAATGAACACGGTTTTATTATTTTCATCAATACGTGGCTCAGCATTAATAGCAGGGAATCCATAGCCGATATCTCCCAATGCCAAACCGATGTCCGAAATACTTTCAGTCACTTTCTTACGTGAAAATACATCCCCTTGCCTTACCTGGATTAATGAGTCAATCTTTTCCTTCGGCAGAATCGTTTTACCCACAACACTATAACCTGCGAATCGATACTGAGGCCCTTCATTAACATGAATATTAATGAATACATCTTTCTTATCCGGTGATAATAGAACTTGCGAAGAAACAATCGTAAATTTCAGATAGCCTCTATCCAGATAGAACGAGCGAAGTGCCTCTAAAGAAGCATCCATTGCAGATTTTGAATACTGATCTTTCTTGGTGAAATAAGTAAATATTCCGCTTTCGGATAAAGACATTTCTGGCATTAATTCACTTTTAGAGAAATCATGATTACCAATGAATTTAATTTCTTTAATACGAGAAACGCGACCTTCCGAAATAGTAATCGTAATCGCGACACGGTTTTCAGTGAGTGAAGTAACACCGGTTTCAATTCGCGCATTATACTTACCACGAGCGTTGTAAGCTTGCTTTAATTCCTTCTCTAAACGCTCAAGAGAGGCACGTTGAAAAACGCGTCCTTTTACCAAGCCCATTTGCTTCAGTAACTCTTTAAGCTTATCACTGGGAATTTCCTTATTACCTACAGTCGTGATAGAACCAATCGTTGCTCGCTCCACAACATTAACAATTAATGTATTTCCCTGGCGCTCAAGAGATACGGCTTGGAAGAATCCTGTATCATACAATGCTCTGATAATTTGTGCTGTGGAGGCGGGACCCACCTCCTCCCCAACTTGAACGGGTAAGTAATTTAATACTGTACCTGTGCTAACGCGCTGTAAACCAGTAATTTTGATGTCGCGTACAATAAACCCATCTGCGGCTTGCACATGCACAGACCAAGCTAACATTGACGAACAACAAACACCCAAAATAATTTTTTTACTGACTTTTTTCATTATTATTTTACGTCCAGGACTACAGAATAAAATTCTGGATTAATTCCAGCGAGAATATAAATTGCCACCCTTTTATAGGAACTGACTGAGCCTGTCAAGAAATTCCATAGCTCAGAATTTGGTTAGATTAAATAGTACAGCATAAGTTTTGAGTGGATTTTTAAAACAATTTAAATAAAATCAAAACGCTATTCACTTTAACTAATCAATCTTGACACGTCATTACTTAGCGCCAAAATTGTTAAGGCGACTAAGAATACCAGACCTAAATAAATACCAAAGGATCTTACTTCTTCTGAGAGTGGCTGCCCACGAATAATCTCAACCAAACAATATAATAAATGCCCTCCATCCAGCATCGGTATAGGCAATAAATTTAAAACACCTAAACTGATACTCACTAATGCTAAAAATGATAAGTAATATGCTAAACCACTACGAGCAGATTCGCCTGCTCCTTGAGCTATCCCTACAGGTCCACTGATACTTTTAAGACCTAATTTGCCTGTAGCAAAACGGCCAATCAGTGAGAACGTTGCGCCTGTCAGTTCGACAGTTTGCGCAAAAGCAGTACTTAAAGCGTCTATTGGACCTTGACGTTGCACGCGTAACCATTGCGCAGGCCAATCCACTTTTTCAGAGCGGATTCCTAAAAAGCCTTCTTTTCCATTGTTCTCTGTTTTTGCCCCTATCCGAACAGGGAAATGATGGATTTTTCCCTCTCTAAGCACAGATAGCGTCAACATCGTATCGGGATGCGCCCTTACATAACTCACCATGTCCAGCCAATCATTCAAAGGTTTGCCATTCATTTGTTGAATAACATCGCCTTTTTGCAAACCGACTTTACCTGCCGGTGAATCGCTTACCACTTCACCAATTATGGGAGGGATGCTGGGGATAAAAGGGCTTATTCCCAAACTACCCAAAGGATCGGGATTGTTTGCATCAATTTTCCACTGCTTAAGCGGCAACGATAAAGAACTTCGTTTACCATCCGCCAATGATTTGACCGTAAGATGAATTGTATCATCACTACCAAGCAGAGGCATTAAAGCAAATTGAAAATCACGCCAGCTATCGATTTTCTTATCATTTAACGTCAAGATTTCCTGCTTGGCCTTAAGACCTGCTTGCGATGCAATACTGTTGGGCTCTACTTTATCAATCATTGGCGCTAACGATTGAATACCAATCACTAAAACGAGCCACAAAGCAAAAAATGCCAGAATAAAATTAAATAAAGGCCCAGCGACGACAATCGCAATGCGTGCCCAAACTGATTTATTATTAAATGCAAGATGCTTCTCATTCTCAGGCACATCTCCCTCTGCTTCATCCAGCATTTTTACATATCCACCCAGAGGAAACAGTGACCAAGCGTATTCTGTACCTTTTTTATCATGCCAACGAGCCAGGACTTTACCAAAACCAAATGAGAAGCGTAAAACTTTCACACCACAAAGACGCGCAACGATAAAATGGCCGTATTCGTGCACGGTGATTAACACTAACAAGGCTAGAAAAAAGTAAAATAATGTGGCAACCATACTACAGTCCAGGTGTTAATAAACGTAACCCCCAATAAAATAAGGGTGACGCTGCAATTAAGCTGTCCAAGCGGTCGAGGACGCCCCCATGACCAGGTAACAAATGGCCAGTATCTTTTAGTTTAGCTCTTCTTTTAAGAATGCTAATAAATAAATCACCCAAGATAGAAATTAATGCGGTAGCCGCCGCGATACAAAACCATATCAATGGTGTTTGTGGTTGAAAATAAAAATACCCAGCTACAGCAATCAATAGAGATAAAATGAAACCTCCGAGGGAGCCTTCTATCGTCTTGCCAGGACTTACCGCCGGAATCAATTTATGACGCCCGAATTTCTTCCCTGTTAAGTAAGCACCGATGTCAGCAGCCCAAATTAAAACCAGGAGATATAATATGAATGCCTTACCCTGCTCTTCTGCATGGATTTTTATCATGCTTTGGGCAAATAAAGGTAATACTAACAAACCAGCAAGGTTTACAACCCAAGGATAGCCCCAGGTAGATTGAGATGCAGGAAAATATATTACTGCCACTAAAATGCCTAGCCACAAAACAAATCCAAGTACTAGAAAGCCGTCAAACCAATACTGACAAAGCCAGGCTAATGCCAATACCACAGCGACAAAGAGACATTTGAGAGCTAACTGTCTAAGAGGTATGAGTTGCAACCATTCTATAGTACATCCCAATAGCAATAAGGCTATTAAGCCAGCAAACATCCAATCCGTGGCATAATAAAGAGCAATAAGAACTAAAGGCACTAAAACTAAAGTGGTTATAAGCCGCTGTTTAAACATGTTCTGCCTTATGAATTTGCTGTGAGGTTTTCCCGTAACGGCGCTCACGTTGACTAAAACTGGTTAATGCTTTTTTAAATTCTTCTGCCGTAAAATCTGGCCAGTGAATATCGGTGAAATAGAGTTCAGTATAAGCCAACTGCCATAAAAAGAAATTACTTATTCTCTGCTCACCACTTGTACGTATGAATAAATCAGGATCGGGTAAGCCATGACAACTAAGTGCTTCATTTAATAATTCTTCATTAATAGTTTCAATCGCTAGTTCACCCGCAGCAACTCTTGCTGCAATGTTTTTTGTGGCCTGTACAATATCCCATTTGCCCCCATAGTTGACCACTACATTTAAAACTAAACGTTTATTAGCTGCAGTAAGTTCCTCTGCGGCCTGCATTTGCTTTTGCAATTCTTTTGATAATCCGGCCCTGTCACCCGTAAAGCGCAAACAAATACCGTGCTGATGAAGTTCCTCTACCTCATGTCCCAGTGCTTCAATGAAAAGCTTCATAAGAAACTCTACTTCGTTTTCTGGCCTGGCCCAGTTTTCACTACTAAAAGCAAATAAACTTAAGACAGGAATTTGAGCTTGTAAACAACAACGGATGACTGTTTTTACAGCGTCAACACCTGCACGATGTCCTTCTACCCTTAATAATCCACGATTTTGCGCCCAACGTCCGTTGCCATCCATGATAATGGCAACATGTTGAGGTATTATCTCATTCAACCCATTCACCCGACATTCAAAATGGCTGATAGTCTAACCGCTTTAGCACAAAATATTAAGTGCTGCGATAAAACCAATTAAGTCAACACTGAATTATCGTTTACAATCATGGAATTGTATCCAGTTAAAGTACTAAGAGATCTTCAAATGAGATACATGCTTGCAATTAAGATAAGTAAATTTCGCTAATCACCCAAGAAGGCTCTGTCTAGAATTAAAAAGAAGTATATAATCGTCCTTTTATATCGATGCGAGAATTTGCAATGCAAACAAATGCACCACTCGTCCTAATTGTTTTAGACGGCTGGGGATATCGTGAAGAGCTTGCACATAATGCAATAGCCTCAGCGGATACCCCTCAATGGGATGCTTGGTGGTCCTCCTATCCTCATATGCTACTCAATGCTTCAGGTCACCAGGTTGGCTTACCTGATGAGCAGATGGGAAACTCTGAAGTTGGCCATATGCATATTGGCGCAGGTCGCATTATTCCTCAGGATTTTACCCGCATTAATGGTGCTATCGCGAATGGTGACTTCGCTCTCAATGAAGTATTTCTAACTAGTCTTCAAGATATACAGCAGCAAGGGAAACGTTTACACGTCATGGGTTTACTCTCTCCAGGCGGAGTACATAGCCATGAGGATCATTTATTTGCTTTTTTAGCGTTATGTCATGAGCATAATTTTAGCAATGTCTGTTTGCATCTCTTTCTCGACGGCCGAGATACCCCTCCACAAAGTGCATTACATAGTTTTGAGCGACTCAACCAGCATTTAAAGAAATATCCAGTCGCCAGAATAGGTTCTATCGCAGGCAGGTACTTTGCCATGGACCGTGACCAACGATGGGAGAGAACTGCTATGGTATATCGTTTGCTCACAGAAGGTCAAAGTAACTTTCAATTTGCAACAGCTGAATCTGCGATTCAACATTTTTATGCCGAAAAAAAATTCGATGAATTTATTCCGCCTACTATTATCGGCGACAATTGCCGCATGGAAGACGGTGATTCTGTATTCTTTTTTAATTTTCGCGCGGATAGAACTCGACAGTTGACTCAAGCTTTCATCAATGAATCTTTTGATGGATTCGTACGCTCGAAACAGCCAGATTTAGCACATTTTATTACCATGACTCGATATGCAAAGAATTTAGTCACTGAATGCGCCTTCCCTCCTATGATATTACGCAACACATTGGGGGAGATTGTTGCTGATGCAGGATTAAGCCAATTACGAATTGCTGAGACAGAAAAATATGCGCATGTGACTTTTTTCTTTAATGGTGGTTCAGAACAAGTTTTTGCCAATGAGGATAGAATTTTAATATCTTCTCCTCAAGTCGCTACTTATGACTTATTACCGGAAATGAGTGCTCCTGAGCTCACACGAGTTTTAGTAGACGCTATTCGCAGCGAAGCTTATGATGTCATTATCTGCAATTATGCCAATGCTGATATGGTGGGACATACCGGCGACTTCAACGCTACTGTGAAAGCGATTGAATGTTTAGATCGATGTCTACATGAGGTTGGCCAGGCAGTCCTTAATAAGGGTGGCGCTTTACTAATTACGGCCGATCATGGAAACGCCGAAGCAATGTTTGATGAAACAACCCATCAAGCTCATACAGCACATACTTGCCAGCCTGTCCCTCTTCTTTTTATTGGTGAAAAATGGCATTTTAAACAAATGCAGGGCAGTTTAATTGATATTGCCCCTACAATGTTAACCCTGTTAAACCTTGAAAGACCCAGAGAAATGACTGGGGAAGCTTTGTTAGTGGAGAATGAATGATTTTACAGCTTAGAACCTCAGCACTGTGCAATTTTGTTTTTGTTATTACCTTCATTTTCCCCATGACATTTTCTTGGTCGGAAAGCGCCACCATTGTACAAACAAAAAGCAGGTTAAAAAAATTAGATGCTCAAATTGATAAATTAAAACAAACATTGGCCACTGCCACTGATAGACGCGGCGTACTTAATCTCGAACTTGCAGGCACGGAAAAACAAATCGGGGAAGGAATACGACAATTACGTACGATTCAAAGTGATATGACTTCTAAACAGCATAAGATTGTTGCCTTACAACAAAATCTGAATGAATTAAACAAGCAATTGATTGCACAGCAGCAATTACTTGCCACTCATGTACGTACACGCTACAAAATGGGGCAGTATGAACCACTTAAATGGATAATCAATCAAGATGAGCCTTATGCCATCAGCCGTTTGCTAACTTTTTACCAATATTTAATCCGTTCTCGTCAAGACATTATTGATCAAATTGATACAACTAAACGCGACATCACTCTTAATCAAAACTCCCTAAGAATAGAACTTAGCGAACAAGAACAGTTACAAAAAGAACTTAATAGTCATCAGCAAAAACTTGAGAGGAATAAGCGTTATCACACAGCTGTTATTCAATCACTTAATAATGAAATTCAAACAAAACAACATACATTGGAGGAATACGAGCACAATAAAGACAACCTTACTCGTTTGTTAAAAACACTCGCTGTGCAGAGCATCATGCAATCAAACAAACCCTTTACGCAAATGCGCCACAAATTGCCAAGACCTGTCGCTGGCAATCGTAGTGGTTTTCAAAAAATGAATCAAGGCGTGACATTTTTTGCCGCGGAAGGAACAGCAGTAACTGCCGTTTATCCAGGAAAAATTGTTTTCAGTGATTGGTTAAATGGATATGGCTTATTGCTAATCATTGACCACGGTCAAGGATTTATGACGTTATATGCTCACAATCAATCGCTATTTAAATCAAAAGGTAGCAATGTCTTACAAGGAGAATCTATTGCAGCAGTGGGCCATAGCGGCGGACTTAAACAAAACGGACTATACTTCGAAGTGAGACATCGTGGTAAAGCGGTACCTCCGCTTGAATGGTTGTCCTAGAGATTATCTAATAGGTTCTATAGGCTGAGTCAAATTTGTAGGACTAGTTTGGAATGTGCATTTAAATCTGCCAAGACCAAAATGCCCCCGTTAATATCAACAAGGACACAGGATAATAGAATTTATTACCAGGCTCTAAATTGGCCTTGGCATTTATATTGCTATATATACTTATACCCGGAGCTGGCCGCTTGTTGCGCGCCAAACTACCAAGGAGAACAGTATGCACAACAAACGGTTTTTTTATAAAGCAGTAGTCGCTTTGATCACAACCGCTTTTATTTTACCTGCGCCAGCCTTCACAGCTGCAGCGGATACAAGCAGCAGCACTTCGGAGGATACCACTACTACAAAAAAAATTCCGATGGAAGACGTACAACGTTTCTCCAATGCCATTGGTCAGATTAAAAAATATTACGTTAAGCCAGTGGATGATAAAGAATTATTTGATAATGCCATTCGAGGCATGCTAAACGGCTTAGACCCACACTCTACCTACTTAGATGAAGATGCGTTTAAAGAATTGCAAACATCAACTAGTGGCGAATTTGGTGGTTTGGGTATCGAAGTAACCATGGAAGACGGCGTGGTTAAAGTAGTGACCCCGTTAGTTGATACCCCAGCATTTAAAGCAGGAATTAAAGCCGGAGACTATATTATCAAATTGGGAAATCGCTCTGTCCAGGGTATTAGCTTGAAAGAAGCCGTAGACTTAATGCGTGGAAAAGAAGGTACTACTCTTGATTTAACAATTTTACGTAAAGGGGAAAGTAAGCCACTTGTTTTTTCTCTCATCCGTGAAAAAATTCTAATCAAAAGTGTTAAAAGTAAATTGCTGGATGATGGTTATGGCTATGTCCGTTTAACTCAGTTCCAAGCCATGACAGGTGAGGACATGGAAAAAGCAATTGCTCAACTCAAACAGGAAGCAGGTGGCCCATTAAAAGGACTGATCCTTGATTTACGCAACAACCCTGGTGGCTTGCTAGATTCAGCAATTCAAGTTTCCGATGCCTTCCTTGATCCAGGGAAGAATGGCAAACCAGAACTAATTGTTTACACTCAAGGACGATTACCCGGTTCAAAATTTACTGCGTTGGCAAATCCTGGGGATATACTGGATAATGCACCTCTTGTTGTCTTAATCAATAATGGCTCAGCTTCAGCTTCAGAAATTGTAGCTGGCGCACTTAAAGACAATAAACGCGCAATTATCCTTGGTACTCAAAGCTTTGGTAAAGGCTCGGTTCAGACTGTATTACCTCTCGATGAAAAACGAGGTATAAAACTTACAACTGCCTTATACTATACGCCTTCTGGTACTTCAATTCAGGCAAAAGGTATAACACCTGATATCGTGGTTGAAGAAATCTCTGTGCCTAAATCTGATAACAAAACCGATGCATTCGCAGGCTTCAGTGAGGCTGATTTGAGCGGTCATCTTCTTAATAAAAATGAAGGCGTTGAGCCTAAAAATCCAACTGCTTCTAAAGATGATGCCACACTTCTTCATGAAGATTATCAGTTGTATGCCGCTTTAACTATCTTGAAAGGCTTAGCAGTTGCCAAACGTTAATCAAATTCGCCACAGGCTGTGTGCCTGTGGTTTTTTCTCCTCCGCTTAATTGCTATAAAACACTCCCGCTTCATGACTATTATTTGCACAGCGTGACTAACTAAGTTGAGATTTTTTTGTCATTTTATGAGATAATTCATCCCTAATAGTTTTCCTTCATCAAGTTATGCGTTTTTTCAGAATTTTACTTCTTGGTCTAGTAGCCTGTTACCAAACCCCTGCTCTTGCCAATATAGACAATTACTTCAATACCATTAAAAAAAATCCGAATGCCTTGTTTGCTTTTTTGAAATCAATGCCCAAGGGTGGTGAATTACATTACCATCTCGCCGGAGGTGCATACCCTGAAGCTATGTTGTCCGTAGTTGCCAAAGAAAATTACTGTCTGAATAAAAATACGTATAACCTCACCAAAATTGTTGAAGATTGCCGCGGGGTTCTTATTCAACAAGTGATGACTCAACCTGATTTTTATGAAAAAACTATTGAAGCGTGGTCCATGAAAAATTTTCATCCCCTTCAAGAGTCAGGGCATGATCATTTTTTTAATAGCTTTTTCAAATTTCTTCCGATAGTTGTGAATCACAGTCCTGAGCTTTTAGCTGAAGTGATGCAGCGCGCTGCAAATCAGCAAGAACAATATATGGAAGTGATGATTGCACCTGATAATATGAACTCCATAGGCTTTGGTACGTCTAATCTTCTAGCCACATCCCCCACTCACGCCAAAGAACAATTACTGGCTAATGCAGATTTTCAGAATAACATTCATGAGACGGTGAATGAGACAACGAATCTTCTTAAAAAAGCCAGACAACTTTTAAGCTGCGATAAAAAACCAGAGCAGCAAGTCTGCCAGTTAACCGTAAAATTTCAGTACATTGTTTTACGTGAACAACCTTTAGAAAAAGTTTTCGCTCAGGCATTGAATGGCTTTGCGGCAGCGTCCCAATCTCAAGAGCTCATTGCAATTAATTTAGTTCAACCTGAAGATGGTTTGATTTCTTTACACGATTACCATAAGCAAATGGAAATCTTTGCGTTCTTGCACCAGGCTTATCCCAATGTTCACCTAAGTTTACACGCAGGTGAGTTAGAACCTGAAGCTGTTGCTCCATCCTCGTTAAATTTTCATATGAACGAAGCAATTAACATTGCTCATGCACAGAGAATTGGTCATGGAACCGCTGTTGCTTATGAAGATAATGCACAACAGCTTTTACAGCAAATGGCCAAACGACAGATTGCTGTTGAAATTAATTTAACCAGTAATCATAAAATTCTTAATATTCATGGAAAAAAACATCCTCTGCGTTATTATTTGGCTAATAATGTCCCTGTTGTTCTATCAACCGATGACGAAGGTATACTACGCACTGATCTAACGCGAGAATATGTGAAGGCCGTATTAGAACATAAGCTTGATTATCCCACGCTAAAACAAATTAACCGGAATGCTCTCAGCTATAGTTTCTTATCTGGCAAAAGCCTCTGGCTTGATCCAGCAAAGGCAAAGCCTGTTAAAGCATGCCAAAACCTGCATAGTACGAGCTGTCTGGCATTTATTAAAACCAGTGAGAAAGCAAAATTACAATGGCAATTGGAAGATAAATTAAATCAGTTTGAAATTAGATACGCTAAGTGACTAGATCACCTCTTACAGGAAATTTGCATACATTCTCTGGATACCTAGGACAAGCCGAGGTAAATAGATAAATTACGGGAGATAAGGTATCTCTCTCCCTACCTGCCTCGGCTTGTCCGAGGCATCCAGAAAAACGGCGCATATTTTTGTTCGAATTACCTGATAGGGAATTTGTAACTTACCAGCGGATCTAACTATTTGGTTCTATTTTGTAGAACTCATCGTCCGGAAATAATTCACCCTGCGTCGCTTCCTCCCTCACATTTTTCTCTTTTGCCATATCAGGAAAAAGACGTCTTCCAACGGCCAGAATTCCTTGATAAATATGATCCACTAAACGCCAGGAAGACATCACCGACAAATGTCCGTGACGATCAAATATTTTCGAGGCGCCAGGGTTTTTTTTGACATAATTATCCACATAACTCGAATCCGTTGTAACCAAGCCATCATTATCCACACCAATAAAATTGTATTCTTTTGTACTATTGCTGATTGCTTCGTTGAGTTTATGCAATATAGCAGCCTCGGGTTCCATTTGAGCAACCGAAGTAGACACTAAAGTTAATGGCTTCATCGCCCAAGCTGAACCTTTATAAGGAGCACAGATAGGAAATAAGGAGTGAACATGTATTCCTGACTCCTCAGCAAGAAATTCTGCTGCCTGGGAAATAACCAGGCCTCCTCTAGAATGCCCAATCAAAATTACATGTTCATGTCCATTCGTTTTTATCTTTTCTATCAACTCTTTTGCAAAAAATTTAATTCCCTTACCTTGATATCGATGCTCGAAACCAACTGAATGAATTGAAGAAATATGATCGGGAAGGCCTTTTTTTATTAAGCGCTCAATGATTCTTACAAAAGCACCAGGCTGATCACCAGTGCCATGTACGCAATAGATTGCTACACCTTTTCGCAAAGAAGGATCACTTGTTTCAGGCGTTTTAAAATTTGGATTGCGATAAACAATATCACCAGACATTAAGCTGGTAAGCCAGTAATAGGTATGGCTTATAGCACCCGTTGTGCTTACAGGTTGATTTGCTCTCACCCAACCCCAGAAAGAAGAAAACATCCTTGCCTCCTTATCCGACTCTATTATCCTAGCCGCTATATAGGACCCTTTTGCTATGGTCAAATTGATGCAAATTAAAGCTATAGTTTAGATTGTAATTATAAGCAGGTTGTTAGTTGTCCAACAACCTGCTACCAGTAGATTATAGAGAAATGATTAAACGCCAAAAGGATCGCGTAAAATAATCGTAGAATCTCTTTCTGGACCTGTTGAAAGCATATCAACAGGAACCTGGAGCAATTCCTCGATACGTTTAATGTAGGCAATCGCATTCGCAGGAAGCTTTTTTATATCCGTAACGTCTGCTGTTGATTCTGACCATCCAGGCATTTCTTCATAAATAGGTTCTAAACCTTCAAAATCTTCAGCAGCTTGAGGAGGACGAGACAATAGTTGTCCAGTAACATCACGATAAGCTATGGCAATTTTTACGGTTTCAAGACCATCTAACACATCTAACTTGGTCATGCATAGACCAGTAATACTATTTAATTCAATGGAACGTCGTAAGAGTACTGCGTCAAACCAGCCACAACGGCGTGGGCGACCAGTGACAGCGCCAAACTCATTACCTCGCGATGCTAATCCTTTGCCAATATCATCATGTAACTCAGTTGGAAAAGGACCACCACCAACTCGTGTTGTATAAGCTTTAGTAATACCGAGAACATAATCTAAATAACGGGGCCCAAAGCCTGCGCCATTGACCACACTACCTACACAAGTATTTGATGAGGTCACAAAAGGATAGGTTCCATGATCGATATCAAGATAAACCCCCTGAGCACCTTCAAATAAAATAGCATCACCCTTTTCGCGATGTTCGTGCAAACAAGTTGTTACATCGCAAATCATGTCTTTTAACTCATTAGCCCAGACTTTGGCTTCTTCCAGTAGCGGCGCTAATTCAACCTCAGGTTGATTATAATAGTTTTTTAATACAAAATTATGATATTGCAGCAATTCAGTAAGCTTGGCTGTAAAACGCTCATGGTGTAACAAATCTTTAACCTTAAGCGCTCTCCTGGCAATTTTATCTTCATAAGCCGGGCCAATTCCGCGACCAGTTGTTCCAATAGCAGCAATCCCTTTTTGGCTTTCACGGGCTTTATCCAATGCGATGTGATAAGGCAAAATCAAAGGACAGGCCTGGCTAATATGTAACCGGCTACGTACGTCAACACCTTTGCTTTCCAATTCTTTAATTTCATCCAGCAACGCTTGCGGTGAGAGCACAACCCCGTTACCAATATAACATTGGACATGAGGGCGCAACATTCCTGAAGGAATTAAACGCAATACGGTCTTTTCGCCTTTAATTTTAAGGGTATGACCAGCATTATGGCCTCCCTGATAGCGAACAACAACCTGGGCATCGTGAGTAAGTAAATCAACAATTTTACCCTTACCCTCATCACCCCATTGTGTTCCGATGATTACAACATTTTTACCCATAATGGACTCTTTACTCTGCAAATTGATGAACAATGGTGAGGAGAACAACTCCTACCAGCATGCTAAACAACCCGGTGATACGCAATACTTTTTCATCCTGTCCAATAATTTTGCGCAATAATTCCTTCCATTTCACGGGTGAAGTAAATGGCATTAACCCCTCAAACACTAGCATAAGTGCAAACGCAGAGAGGAAATTAATGATCACAAACAACCTCCAACAAAAAAGGGTTAAGCATGCTTAACCCAATTTCGGCAAAATTAGCGATTATATCAGTTTTTTAAGTTAGTACCATCACCTTTTCGTCCTGCACTCTTAAAGTAGTCAAAAAAAGCACTGCTTTGGTCAAGAATAAGAATATCTCGCTTATTGTTAAAGCTGCCTTTATAGGCTTTCAGACTACGATAAAACGCAAAGAACTCAGGATTTTTGTTAAATGCTTCTGCATAAATCCGAGCAGCTTCAGCTTGACCTCGAGCTTTAATTTTTTGCCCCTCACTTTGTGCCTGAGCCAGTAAGACGGTTACCTGCGCATCCGCTGCAGCTTTGATAGCCTCAGCAATGGCATTACCATCTGCACGATGACTATTAGCAATTTTTTGCATATTGGCTCTCATTAATTGGAAAATATTATTACTTGTATTTTCCGGCAATTCGATGCCCTTAATGCGAACGTCAACAATTTTGATACCCAATTGGCTAGCTTGCTGTTCTGCTTTAGAACGTAGTTTCTCAGTCAGATCTTCTCGTCCACCAGACACATCAGAAATAGTACGTCTACCAAATTCTGCACGTAATGATGTATTTAATTGCTGCTCCAGTAAAGTTTCAGCCTTAAATTCATTACCACCAGTTGACTTATAATATTGTGCCAAGTCAGCGATTTGCCATTTAACATAATAGTCAACGATGACATCTTTCTTTTCTTTAGTAACTATACGAGAGGATTTAATATCCAACGTCTGAATACGTGTATCAAAAACGCGTACATTTTCAATAAAAGGCGTTTTAATATGTAAACCAGGGCCTAGAATTTTAACATTCTGACTATGATTATCCATAACCAAACGGCCTAAGCGGAGCAATATTCCATGCTGTCCTTGAGTAATAGTAAAGACACTCGCAAGTATCACCAATAAGATGGCAAACGCAAGAATGCCCAGTATCGTTTTTGCTGCACTCATTAGTCATCTCTCCCTTGCCGATAAGTTCGTCTACCAATATTGCGGTCAATTACTATGGTACTGTCTGCCTGATCATCTGCTGCTTCCTTTTTCTTTGCATCAGCAGGCATGGTATCCAATACAGGATTAAGACTCGCATTGGCTAATTTATCTAAAGGTAAATAAAGAAGATTTCCTGATTTACCATCGACAATAATTTTACTGCTCTTGCTCAAGACTTGTTGCATCATGTCTAAATACATACGTTCCGAGGTTACAGCAGGTGACTGAACATATTCAGGCAATAAGGCTAAAAACTCGGCAACCTCTCCCTTAGCACGGAAAATGACCTGCTGAGCGTAGGCTTGAGCCTCTTCAAATATACGCTTGGAATTTCCTTCTGCAATCGGTACCACTTTAGCTTGATAAGCCAAAGCCTGCTCTTTAAACCGCTTTTCATCTTCACGCGCCTTAATCGCATCATCAAAAGCATCTTGAACATTTTCCGGTGCTCGAGCAGGTTGTGGTGATACGTTTACAATCACGATCCCCGTTTTATATTTATCCAAAATCTTTACCAAGGTATCTTGGACACTGTTTCCCCAAGCCTCTCGCCCTTCAGTAATAATTTGATCAAACGTTGTTGTCCCTACTACCTGCCTTAAGGCACTTGATGTCGCTTGCTGGAGACTTTCCTGCGGATCAGCCACATTAAATAAATAATCTTCCAAATCACCAATACGATATTGAACGACTACAGAGACCGCAACAAGATTTTCATCCTTGGTGAGCATCTGAGCTGAATAGGAATAATCCGATACCCTATCAACATTTTGTACAATTTTGGAGGAAATAATACGTGGAATCCAATGGGGACCTGGCCCTACTGTCTCTACATATTTGCCAAAACGTAGAATAACAGCTTGCTCGCCGGTATCAACAATAAAGATACCCGCTATAGCCCATAAAATAAAAACAATCAAGGCAGCCATAATAGCGAGCAACCCGCCACTACCTTTGCTCGTTGGAGAATCCCCTTCAGGTTGGTTAGAACCGCCGCCAAAAAAAGTTTTTCTAAGTTTTTCTTGAAAACGCTTCAATGCTTCATCCAAATCCGGTGGCTGATTTTTACCGCTCCATGGATCCTTGCCCTTATCTGGCTCATTCCAACCCATCTATATCTCCGCTTTTACAGAAAATTAGAATTCTATGGGGTATACTCGCTTTAAGCAAGCAAAGTAAAACATTAGACCATCGCATTGACTTCAATGCGCTTTGTCAAATCTACTGCAACAATGGAGTTTGGTCCAAACTTACATGAATAGAGTGCGTTGTTTTAGTCATCTCAACCACAATTCTGGCGGTTCGCGAACCAGGATGCATTTCGGCATAAGCCTTAGCATGTTCCCAACAAGTAACCTCCCCCTTGGCGATTAAATGCAACATCTCACTCCAAGGGTTAAAAAAGCTGGTCTTTAAAACTTGCTTATATCGTTTGATAAATTCTGTAAAAAGCGCTTCTTCCTGAGTGAGTACCTCTTGGTTTTTTTCGTCAACAAGCTCACTCTCTTCTACTTTTGCAGTAGAAGGCTTCTGTGAACTTGATTGAATTAAAAATGGAAGTTCAAGTCCTAAACCGTCAGCTTTACCTACCAAATGACGGAACGTTTGCCCCCAGGAATTCTTGGCAAACATAATATCATGCAGAGGATCTTGTTTATTGTAACATTTTCTCAAAAACGTAGCGGCTAGTTTTGGCTGTTCCTTAGTGTATTCTTTAACTGCGGCAAATAATTCGTGGCGATTATCCATAAGCAACGAGCGCAATAACGGATGTGCAGCAACTTCTGCACCATGACAAAGCAACATGGCAATACCATGAAGCGCTTCTTTAGGCTTTTTATTATCATGCACACGGATACAGAGACGATCCATTGCACTATAACGATCTTTATCCACAACACTTATAAATTCCTGATTACTCTTCAAATCCAAACTTTGATAGTGGACAAGTAATTCTTTCATCGCGTTGATTTGCCCATGACGAGCCGCAAGTAAAAGAGGCGATTCCATCAATTCGCCAAATGGATTTGAAAGTTCAGCGCCTGCCTGAATCAATAGAGGAATAGCGTTGGAAAAACCACTCAGCACTGCTTGATGAACAGGCTGTATCTCCCAGCTTCTGCTTCCAACTTCGGATGGACTTGGCAAATGAATGTTAATACCCTGTTTGATTGCTAACTCTAAATAATCAATATTTCCACTTTCAATGATTCTATAAATGAGCTGCTTTCCCTTGATATCCCTTGTATTCAAATTTAATCGTTGTCGAGGCTCTTTATCATCAGCTAAGTGTTCTTTCAGAAAAAGAGGCACTAAATCCAGCTTTTTTAATTGAAAAATAAGATGTAAGGGCTCATTCGCATTAATGTCTATCGTTTGTTGTAAAAGCCATTCAATCTGATTAGTTACATTACATTCTTCTGAATGCATTTGAATCAAATATTCAAGAACCGTTTGTTGTTTTCCGGTGGTAGTAAAAAATACCTTGCGAAGAAAATTTTCGTCTTGTTGAACTTTGTTTTGAATTAGCTTTACAAAGGCTTCCATTCCTTCAGTAATTGCTTGATTTATTTCATCAAATAAATTCATCGTCTTTAATTCCCCAATATTTTTCTTCTTATCGAAAGACCATTCTACATATTGGACAATTGAAGATCAATTTATTTGTCTTTTAACCCTTTTTATAAATCAAATCCCAAACCCCATGCCCAAGCTTATTACCACGTTGCTCAAATTTGGTTAAAGGTCGAGTTTCAGGTCGTGGAGAAAACCCACCTTGTTGCTGCATATTCTCTAAGGATGATTCTTTAGACAATACATCAAGCATATGATCAGCATACTCTTGCCAGTCTGTCGCACAATGAATAAAACCACCTGTTTTAATTCGTTCAGTGAGCAATTTTACAAACTCCGGTTGAATTAAACGTCGTTTGTGATGACGCTTCTTAGGCCAGGGATCGGGAAAGAAAATTTGAACACCCGTTAACGATTCTTTGGCAATGTGATGCTTAAACACTTCCACTGCATCATGAGCAACAATACGTACATTATTAACTGATCTTTCATGCAAATCAGCAGCTAAACTACCTACCCCCGCTTGATGAACTTCAATACCCACGAAATTACGCTCAGGAAATTGCTCAGCCATCGCTAATAATGAGGCTCCCATACCAAAACCGATTTCAACGATAGTTTCTGCTTGCCGAGCAAACAGTTGTTCAAAATTCCATGGGGAATCCGTTAATGGTAGCTCATAATCTTTTAACCAAAGATCCAGGGCTTGTTGCTGTCTATTACTGATGCGCCCGCCTCGTAAAACAAAACTCTTTATTGTTCGCATTAAAAACACTCTTTATTAAAATGTTGTGAATTATACCTCTTACTGACAATTTTGTGATCATATGGTATGCTAATCTTTAAATTCTTAGAAATAAGAACAAATTATCTTTGCTTCTAACAAGCCCATCGGATAAAACTTGGCTTGGACTGCTTAGTCAATGTCCATAGGATGTCATTTCAATTCGTTTTGAGTAAAGATTTATTGCTGGCAAAATAAGGTAAAACATTGCATAATGAGCCTTTTTTTGCTATAAAACCGCTCTTGTATTTTACACCCGGCCAATTCGCTTGGCGAATGCCTTGAATTTATACAAAGCTGAATTATTAAATTATCGGAACACTTTGGAGTAATACCATGTCAAGAGTATGTCAGGTTACTGGCAAGCGACCAACCACTGGTCACAATGTGTCGCACGCCAACAACAAAACCAAGCGACGTTTTTTACCTAACATCAAAGAGCACCGTTTTTGGGTTGAAGAAGAAAATCGTTTCGTTCGTCTTAAAGTAAGCACTAAAGGCATGCGAATTATCGATAAATTAGGCATTAAAATGGTTCTGGATAAACTCAGAGCACAAGGCGAAAAAGTTTAATTAAAGAGGAAACATCATGGCAGCGGTTACTATTAAAGTTAAAATGGAGTCCAGTGCTGGAACTGGTTATTTCAAAACTACTACAAAAAATCCTCGTAATGTAACGGAAAAACTTGAATTAAACATGTATGATCCTGTAGTTCGTAAACATGTTATTTTCAAAGAGAAAAAAGTTAAATAAATTACATGAAGGGCCTCTTAAGAGGCCTTTTTTTCGTCAAAAAATTTTCGGTTAGTAAAATTATAAAACTTCTAGTTCATTTTTAGCCTCAACAGTCCTTAAGAATACTGTATTCGCTACTGGATAATCCCTTTGGATCAGTTAAACTTAGTAAAAAGCGGTGAGAACAAAGAGGATTTGCATGAAACCATCGTTGCAGCTAAATATCAGTCAGCAGTTAACACTTACACCTCAACTTCAGCAGGCTATTCGTCTTTTACAATTATCTACGCTTGATCTGCAGCAAGAAATACAGCAAGTCGTTGAATCAAATCCAATGCTTGAGGTAGTACCAAATGACGAAAAAGATGAGCCCCGTATAGAAAACAAACAAAATACAGATGAATTTACTGACTTTCAATGGGCTCAACTTTACTCCAGTCAAAATAAAAGAACTAATTTTGATGATCTGGATTTTAATTACGAAAATTTATATTGCACAACGACCAACTTACAAGATCATTTGCGTTGGCAGCTTGATTTAACACCGATGAGTGATGTCGATCGAGTTATTGCCACAGCCATTATTGATGCGATTGATGACGATGGCTTTTTAACTCTGCCGCTCACGGAGTTACACATGAGCCTAGACAGCGAGGCTCACCCTCTTGATTTAGAGGAGATTGAGGCAGTCCGCCACCGTGTTCAGCATTTTGATCCTGTTGGTTGTGCCGCTACTAATTTGGCAGAAACTCTTTTGATCCAGCTTGAGCAATTACCTGATCATAACGGTGATCTCATTCTGGCAAAGCAAATTATTCGAGATGACATTGAATTGCTCGGGCAACATAATTACCGCCAACTCATGAAGAACTATCAAATTAATGAGTCTACGCTTGATCGTGTGCTGCAAATTATTCAGCGCCTCAATCCTAAACCAGGTAGTTTAATTCAACAAAGCACTACCGAATACATTATCCCTGATGTGATTGTCAAAAAAATAGAAGGGGTATGGGAGGTTGCCTTAAATCAAAATATTCTCCCACGTTTAAGTATTAATACGCATTATGCCTCTCTTATCCAACGAGCAGATAATAGTGCCGATAATCAATTTCTAAAAAATAATTTACAAGAAGCACGCTGGTTTCTAAAGAGTATTCAAAGCCGACAAGAAACCTTATTAAAAGTGGCACAAAGCATTGTGGAATATCAGCAAGATTTTCTAGAGCATGGTGAGGAAGCAATGAAACCTCTTATCCTAAATGATGTAGCTCTCGCTCTAGATATGCATGAATCCACTATCTCCCGTGTTACCACACAAAAATTTATGCATACTCCGCGGGGAGTATTTGAATTAAAATACTTTTTTTCTAGTCATGTAGGGACAATTACAGGAGGGGAGTGTTCATCCACTGCTATTCGCGCTGTCATTAAAAAGTTAATTGCAGCTGAAAACCGCAAAAAGCCCTTAAGTGATAGTAAAATCGCCCAATTGATAGGAGAACAAGGTATTCAAGTTGCCCGTAGAACAGTTGCTAAATACCGAGAAGCCATGGGGATTGCTCCTTCCAATGAGCGAAAAACCATTCGTAATTAGTTGTATTAATAATAGTAGGAGAACGTTATGCAAATTAGCTTTACTGGTCATAATGTGGAGGTTACCCCCGCTTTAAGAACCTTTACGGTAGAAAAATTTAATAAACTTGATAGACATTTTGATAAGATAACGTCAATTCATGTAGTCTTCGATATTGAAAAATTGAGCCAAATTGCTGAAGCAACTATTCAAGTTGTCAAAGGCGAATTACATGCGCGAGCAGAATCTGAAGATATGTATGCAGCTATTGATGCATTAATAGACAAACTTGATAGACAATTGATTAAACATAAAGAAAAAATTCGTGACCACCGCGAGTAATAGGGTTCAGTATTCCAATGGCAGAGTTTTACTCTGCCTTTTTTTTTGAGATAGCATTAAGGAGTTGTGTCCTCACTATAAGACAAGGTAAAATACAACTAGTTTTTCTTTTAATCTGTAATCATGCAACTTTGTCAGGTGATTCATCCAAGCGATGTTTGTATTGATAGTACTTCACACAGCAAAACCGCAGTGCTATTAAAAATTAGTCAATTACTGAGTCAGACTTATCCGGAGCTGGATCCACAAGAGTTATTTGATGCTTACTGGAAACGAGAATGCCTCGGAAGTACTGCCATTGGCCAGGGAATTACCATTCCTCATATTCGCTCCGCTGCAATTAACACACCGAAAGCGTGTGTTATTCGTCTACTTAATCCTATTGATTTTGGAGCTGAAGATAAACAACCGGTGGATTTAGTGATAGGACTTGTGGTACCACAAGAACAAGTCAATCAGCATTTGCAATTACTTGATGCCATTATTAAACAATTTAGCCAGTCATCCTTTCGGGATTTATGCCGACAAACAATGTGTCCTAACGAACTTTATCAACTGGTAAGTATTACTAACTCCCCTCTTGAAACAGCCTAGCTTTAACTCAGTCATGAAGCTAATTTGCACTTCCTGGCATTTATTCCTATATAAATAATAACGATTAAATACCCAAAGGGAATTGTATGGGGAGGTGAACTTCTTTTTATTTTAACCTTTCAAAAAATTATAACTTTGGGTCAGACTAGAAGTGACTGTTATGACCAATATTGCTGCTATAAGATGGCTTACTCAAGGGCCGCGTAAACCGCCTCTAATTCAATACATGTTACTTGATCAACAGTTAGAATATCTTATTTATCCTAAACAGATAATTGTCTCTAATCTTAAGCTGGATTTATATAAGATTTTTAATCATATTGAAGAATTTTCTAAACATTCTTCGCTTAAAGTAAGATATAAATCCATCACTAAAAGTTATGGTGGTCATCGCCGAGATTCTGGAAAATTTCATTTACTTATTAACCGTATTTTACAACGAAAACATTTGCTTGAATCGAATAGTCGAACAGTGTCTTTGCTAAAAAAAGAGCAGTTGGCTTTTTTTAAAAATGCTCTTTATTTACTCGATATTGATTGCAAAACAAGAGGCAACACCTTTGTTGCTCATCTGTGGGCAATTGCTTTAAAAGTGACTAAAAAACAAGTCAGTTCTGTAGTCAAAAAAATATGGAAGACTTGTCAAGGGATAAAAAGAATGAATAAACATTCCACCGTCAAATTTGCTGAATTTTATGCCCATATTAATTTTTATAGTAAGCATCCACCTGGCACCTATTTTTGTTGATAATCACTCCCTCTAGCCTATCCACTACCCATTGTAGAAAATTGCAGCACGTGTTACATTGTAACGGTATGATTAAAACTAAAATTACCATTATCAATAAACTAGGTTTACACGCTCGAGCTTCTGCGAAATTCGTTTCTACCACATCGCGATTTCAAAGTCATATTGACGTTACCAAAGATTCAAAGACCATCAATGGAAAAAGCATTATGGGGGTCATGATGCTTGCTGCCAATAAAGGTTCTGAATTAATCTTGGAAATTGAAGGTCCTGATGAACAAGAAATGGAAAAAGCGATTACCGATCTAATCAACAATCGCTTTGGGGAAGCTGAATAAATTTAAACTTGTTTTTTATCATCCTCGGTCGCACGTTTACGCTGCTTACGCACTCGCTGTACAGCTATCAATGTTTGGATAGGGCCTGACAACGCATAAATTACAAATCCCGTAAATAAAACTACCGACGGATTCGCAGCAATCGCTACAAATAATATAACCATTACTAACAAATATAGAAACGG
Source organism: Legionella hackeliae (assembly GCF_000953655.1). Taxonomy (NCBI): domain Bacteria; kingdom Pseudomonadati; phylum Pseudomonadota; class Gammaproteobacteria; order Legionellales; family Legionellaceae; genus Legionella; species Legionella hackeliae. Next base: position 574,212 of record NZ_LN681225.1, on the reverse strand, counting down.
TACTTTTCCTTTAAAATCGATTTCTTTGAAGCTGTAATAACGAACATTACTAACCATCAAAATCGCAGCAATAATAGCGATTACTGCTGTAATAACTGCAATGATGAAATGCGTGAGTTGGTTCTGGTAACAAAACCAGACAAGCGCTGAAACAATAGCAGCCGAGGGAGGGCAGGCTAATCCTTGAAAATAGCGTTTATCCGCAGTTTCTACCTGAATATTAAAGCGCGCTAGACGCAAAGCAACTGCAGCAGTATACATAAACGCAACTAACCACCCTACTTTCCCTAGTTTTTGCAAATTCCAACTATAAAGCAGTAAGGCAGGTGCGACACCGAAGGTGACCATATCTGACAGGCTATCGTATTGGGCCCCAAATGCAGTTTGCGTATTTGTTAAACGTGCAATTCTTCCATCAAGGCCATCAGCAAGCATCCCTATAAAAATAGCAATTACAGCAGCCTCATATTGCGCTTTAAGCGATGCCACAATAGAGTAAAAGGCAGCGAATAAACTTGCCGTTGTAAACAAATTGGGTAATAAATAAATGCCTGAATGACTTTCTTTTGGGTTCACAGTCTCGACTCAGTTAAATCAACCGCCAACATCCTATCATAATCCCCGCCATTCTTGCTATTACCTCGTTGTTTTTACAAGATGATGCTATACTAGGCATACTGTTTTTATAGTGCTTAATTTTCGCAGATTGACATGACCGATTCCAAGACCAAAAAAATTGTCATTGAAGGTGTTACGGAACAAGGGAAGCCTTTTCGTCCTAGTGATTGGGCTGAGCGAATGAGCGGGACCTTGGCAAGCTTTAAAAACAGACGAATCCACTATTCTCCGCTTTTGCAACCAAGTATTAACACGGAAGGTTATAAATGTGTTTTACTGGACCCCAAACTGAAAGAATCCAGTCCACAGGTTTACCAGGCCATTCTCGATTTTGCCAAAGCTAATAATCTTAAAATTTGTGGTGAAAACGAATAATCTTGAGATGCATTCTCATTAGGAACCAGTCCCTGAACCACCGGTGTAACTTCTTATAGTGATTGTAAGCTGGACCAGTTGATTCACTATAGCAGCCAGCATGCTTGCTGTATTCTGAAAGTTCATTGCCAATATGCCGGCACAAAGAAAGACCAGCCCCTTTGGCCCCCATTGCACACCAGGCTCACTGGCGTGCACCAATAAAACACAGCCCCGTATAAACCAGATAAGACCTGCCGTTTGAATGACAAGTATCATCGAACTGTAAATATTATAAGGGTTATAATCTGAATACTGTAACACATTGCCAGTACCAAATGCGGTATTCGCCATTAAACTAACACCAGTGGGTAAATAAAGCAGTACCGCAGCCCCAACTAAATAGGCAGCTGGCACAAATGGACGTTCATTGGATTGGCGACCACCACCGATTTTCTTTAGTTTTGTTAAAGCAGTTATAAAAAAAACAATTCCCAGAATATATGCACCCCCCGAAAGAAGATGCTGAACAGGGAAAAGTGATCGGCTTATATTGCCAATCATTGTTACTAAATCGATGCTATTCATAGTCTAATTATATACCAATTCATACGTGGCTCTTGCAATGCATAATTTTTCCCCTAATATTAGTCAATTTTCTTTACTATATATTTATTATGCAGATTCTAACCTTCCCAATTACTTTAAAAGAAGCCTTTATGCTTTCGCCTAAAGTAAAGCATTTTATTTTTAATGCCGATCAGACTCCCCCGTTTAATTATATCCCTGGGCAATTTATTACCATTCATTTTGAAAAAGATGGTAAACATTTTAAACGTAGTTACAGTATCGCCAATGCACCGTCACAAGACAATCGAATTGAATTTGCAGCAGGCTATGTCGAGGATGGTCCTGGAACTGATTTATTGTTTAACTTAAAACCTGGCGACACGATTAATATCAGCGGACCTTTTGGTCGTTTAATTTTAAAAGATACCATGCCTGAGCGTTACATTCTGGTTGCAACCAGTACAGGTATCACTCCCTACCGGGCAATGATAGATGAATTAAAGCGTCGCCTACAAACAAATCCCTCACTGAAAGTAGTCATTCTTCAGGGCGTGCAAAGGCATGAAGAAATTCTCTATTTTGATGAGTTTCAAGCATTTGCAAATCAATATCCTCAAGTTAGTTTTCGTGCTCACCTAAGTCGAGAAGCTTCAGATAAATTACAAGAACATGAGTACCCAGGCTACGTGCAGCACGCCTTCCCTGATCTTTCTTTAAATCCGGAAGGTGATGTAGTTTATTTATGTGGAAATCCCGGTATGATCGATGACTCTTTCAATTATTTGAAAGATAAAGGTTTCGGTATGCAGCAAATTATTCGAGAAAAATATATTTCAGCACCAGGCAAATAATCTTTTGCCGCGTAAACAGGAGAATAAATAAATGTATTATGATGAATTATCAGCGACCATGGAGCATTTACTGCAAGATGGTAAAGGGATTTTAGCCGCTGATGAAAGCAACAGCACCATTGGCAAACGTTTTGACTCTATTGGCATTGAAAATACTGAAGAAAATCGTCGAGATTACCGCTTACTTCTCGCAACAACACCCGATCTTGAACAGTACATTAATGGCGTTATCTTATTTGAAGAAACATTCGAACAAAAAGACGAGGCAGGTACTCCTATCGCAGAGCTCTTTGCAGCGAAAGGTATCGTACCAGGAATTAAAGTCGATAAAGGTTTAACCAAACTATCGAATACTGATGATGAAAAAGTGACGATGGGATTAGATGGACTTACTGAGCGACTGGAGCATTTTAAAAAATTGGGTGCTCGCTTTGCGAAATGGCGTAATGTTTACACTATCAGTGAATACACTCCCAGCTTAACAGCTATCAAAGCAGGTGCTGAAATGCTTGCTCGTTACGCTGCAACTTGTCAGGAAGTAGGTATTGTCCCTATTGTTGAGCCCGAAGTATTAATGGATGGCGATCATTCTATTGAGCATTGTGCTGAAGCTTGTGAAATGGTTCTTCATGAGGTTTTCCATGCTTTATTTATTCATCAAGTTGAATTAGAAAATATCGTATTAAAACCTAGCATGATTACTTCTGGTAAATCAGCAAAACCATTTAGCACTCCAGAAGAAGTTGCAGATTACACGGTTAGTGTCTTTCGTAATAATGTACCTGCTGCAGTGCCCACCATTAATTTTCTGTCTGGCGGTCAATCTCCTGAACAAGCTACAGCCAATTTAAATGCGATTAACAGCACCGGCTATCAGCCATGGAATTTAAGCTTCTCTTATGGACGCGCCTTACAAGAAGATTGCCTACAAGCTTGGGGCGGAAAGAAAGAAAATATCAATGCAGCCCAAGCAGCGTTACTAAAGCGTGCTCGTTTAAATAGTGCTGCTTGTTTTGGTGAGTACAATTCCGATATGGAATAAAATGTGATTTAGATTGCTTTGTGTTGCTCGTAATGACAATAATCAGTCCCAAATCATCATGACGAACATAGCGAAGCAATCTATTGCGCTTATAGTCTCCTATTTCCCTGAATAATTAAAATTCAAACCGTGCCAAAAGTGGAACATGATCGGATAATAAACGCCATGGCTTGCCTCGTAGGCATTGCACATCAGCAACCTCCATCCCTCTGAAATATATTCTATCCACGCAAAATGCTGGCTTTATAGCAGGAAAAGAGCGCGCATGCTGCCCTTCCATCCTAAAAAAGGCTTCGTGTATACCTAACTCCTCTTCTAAAGGTTTAGAAAGATGATGACGCCAGTCATTAAAATCTCCAGCCATCAATAGCGGTTCATTCTCAGGAACCACTGCATTAATTCGCTCCATCAGGGCCTTGCATTGAGATGCACGCTCTGCTTTAAACAAACCAAGATGCACACAAAGTAAATGGATAGTCGGTGCATCCTCCGCTATCTTTATTTGTCCATGAAGAATGCTGCGAGAGGCCCTGTTCATTGATGATAAATTGATATTTTCAAACTCTTCAAAGGCAAATTTACTTAGAATGGCATTACCATGATGACCTGAGGTATATACTGCATTTTTTGCGTACAAGTAATGAGGCCATATTTTTTCAGCAATGTATTCAAATTGCGGTAGATCAGGCCACGCATCAATACGTTTCTCGCGACGACGATGCTCACCCTGCACCTCTTGTAGAAAGACAAAATCGGGATTGAGCCCTGATAATGCTTCCCGCATTTCTGGCAAGAGAAAACGAATTTTACCTAAGCTAAAGCCCTTATGAATATTGTAAGTAATCAAGGACAAGCTACGTTTTTTTGATTGCATATATTATCTAAGAATAATCTCTTATTTTAAGCATATACCAGCTTCAAGCTAAACTTCTCACTTATATAATGTAACATATACAATATTATAATGAAAAAAAGCCTTGAGGCTTCTTATGAATACATTTACTGTTTCAATTCCAGGATTTACGATTGCTGGCAAAGCCTATGGCGACCCCAATTTGCCGCCTATGCTTGCGCTTCATGGTTGGCTGGACAACGCAAATTCTTTTGATCTATTAGCACCTTATCTTGAGAAGCATTTTTATTTATTGGCTGTTGATTTACCTGGTCATGGTCATTCGTCGCATTTACCTGAGGGTTGCTACTATCATTTCAGCGATGGTATTTTTACCACGTTAGCAATTATTAAAGCTCTGCAATTTCGACAAGTACATTTGTTAGGCCATTCCATGGGCGCATGTCTTGCAAGTCTTATTGCAGGTGTAGCACCTGAGGCAATCTTGTCCTTAATTTTGATTGAAGGCTTAGGTCCTTATTCAAAACCCGAGGAAGCTTGCCGTGAACAACTGGCACAATACCTCCATCATACGAGCCAAAAAGAAAAAGAACCCAGACCCTATTACTCGCTTATGCTAGCAGCTCAGGCACGGTCTAAAAGAGGTTATTTGTCGTTAGAACATGCACACATTCTTTGTGAAAGAGGAACACGTAAAGAAAATAATGCTATATACTGGCGTCACGATAGGCGCCTTTTAACCCCAACGCCATTAAGAATGACAGAAAAACAGATCCTTTCTTGCTTATCCAATATTACCGCCAAGAGTTGCCTCATATGGGGAAAAGAGAGTTCTGTTTTCGATGACTATGATATGGAAACACGAATCAAATCCGTTGCCCATTTAAACGTTTATTATTTGCAAGGGGGACATCATGTTCATATGGAACATCCTGAGGCACTAGCCAAATGTTTAACTCAGTTTTACGAGCTGACTTAATAGGAAACAGCTAATTAATTTAAGTTTGGTCATCCCCGAAGGGATGACACAAACATAACGTTGAGCGTTATTTAGAGGGCGTGGTTAAATTGCAGAAATCATATTTTACTGCAACTTCCCCAAGAGACGCTTTTACGTCTTCTAAAGAGTAGTTATAGTCTCTTGCTGCAGCAAGTACACCACATCCACCTTCATCAAAGCTTGAGTTAGGAGTCCAGTAATCCATATTTGCTTTCACCATCACGTCAAACGCCTTGCGCGAATCCCAACCTGGTTTATTTGCCAAGATGTAATACAAGTGATTGAATACACCGCTGGAATAGTGCACGTCCAAACCACTATTGTACTCATCAGCAGAGTCAATTGACGAACCATCACGACTTGGCTTATCCATATAACGCAAAGCATCCCAACCGCTGTCTTCTTTCATGATTTCAGCGCCGATTTGCCAACTGCTTTTTCCTACTGAATAGAATTCAGCAGCTTGAGCAGCCATATCCGAAAAAGCCTCATTCATTCCACCAGATTGACCATAGTACTCCAGGTTAGAATGTTGTTCAGTAAAACCATGGCTAATCTCATGTGCACCAACACCCAGTGATACCAAAGGATACATCATCGATTCACCATCACCGAAGGTCATTTGCTCACCATCCCAATAAGCGTTTTCATAACCATCACCATAGTGAACACGCATCACTAATTTCATTGGTGAACCATCAGACTTGGTTAACGCTTGCACGCCATACCAATCAAAATACATATGTTTGATGACATAACCGGCATACAATGCATCATTTGTTGGTGAGTAAGCACCGTTGTCTCTGTCATATCCGTCACCATCACGACCTGTCCAGAAAGTGAGAGTAGTGTTATCTATAGACTTTTTACATCTGAATTTCATGGGCTTATTATTGGAATAATATTCATGTTCCATATCAACAACTTTGACATCGGTATTTTCCAGATAACAGGTACTACCAATTTTTTCACGAGTAATATCTAACAATGGAAAGTCTCTTCCATAAGAAAACAAGCCAACTTTGTTATTACCGCCAAAACCCATACCTTTTGCTGGAATACGAGCTGTTTTAACATCATTCCACTGAACAAAGGGTTTGAATGATACAGCATCAACATAGGCAGTTGGTTTCTCAGGAATTTTATCAGTATGACGTACAAAAATACTGACTTTATATGCCCAATGGGCCTGGTTGTTATCATCCATGTAAACAACAGGCGTTACTTGCTCAGCACTTAGATCTTTATTTTGGTAAGGGGCTTTAAACTTTTCTAAAGCAACTTGACCATTTTTTACAAAATCTGCAGCAGGTTGCCCTAATTCTTTTTGTAAATCACGATAAACTTTACCGTTCATGGTTGCATCTTTTTGCGCACTCAAAAGGCTTTTTGCATTACTATAGCTGTGAACTATTGCATAACCACCGATAACAGGGAAACCGGCATATTCTTGTTGCATACGAATATGAGTCACGTGATTTTTATCCGTGTGTTGCTTAAGAAACTGTAAATTGTTAACAGTAATTGAAGAAGCTTGTTTACTAACACCGGGGAGGTTTAAGTGGAATTGCTGCTGTAGTTGTTTAAAGGATTCCGTTTGCAGAGAAATCGGTTCAGCCGCTTTAGCAGAAGATGCCATGGTAAGTGCTAAACTTGCAACTAACGGTGATAAATAAAAATTTGTATGCATTAATCTACTCCTTAAATATCTGAGGCAATCTCATCCGGGAGTGCCATGTTGGGGGTAACTCTTTCCACGGTGTTCTAACTGAAAACTCATGTCAAGAAAACCTAGGTAACAACTATCCTTACAACAATATCCCGTTGAGTTGAATTTCGAACTTTAGAGTAAGCATGTTGAGGTTGGGCTATGCTAAAATCCGAGCGTCAATCTTAACAGGTATTGGTCAAGCTATCATAGTTTTTCTTTTTTTTAAATTAACAATTTCAATTTCACACCCTCTTAAGCGCCCAAATAAAAAACATTTTGTTTGAAATTCTTAAAAAATAGTTGATAGTTTAAAATTAAAGCAATAGAAGGGTTTGCCTCAAACTAGTTTTAAGTGATAATTCCCTATTGCCAAGCAGTGAAATTATTCGTTATGAGCACCATTATTACTGATGTTGAATTAGCTAAAACCCATTTACAACGGGGAGAGATTGTTGCGATTCCTACAGAAACGGTCTACGGACTTGCCGGAAACGCAGAAAATGATGAAGCTATTCATAAAATTTACGCACTCAAACAAAGACCACTCAATCACCCATTGATTATGCATGTTGCTCAAGATTGGGATTTATCAAAATGGGTCTCGTTTGTTCCTGAATACGCACGTATTTTAATTGATAAGTTTTGGCCTGGACCATTAACTTTAGTACTAAAAAGTAATCTGGCGACAGTAAGCCCTTTAATTACCGGCGGACAAGATACCATTGCATTGCGAAGTCCCAAACACCCCATAGCTCAGAAACTTCTACAAGAGCTTAATTTTCCTCTGGTGGCTCCCTCTGCAAATCCTTTTGGCAAAATCAGCCCAACCACAGCGGAGCATGTTCGTGACAGTTTTAAAGAGAATGAATTATTGATTCTTGATGGCGGGCGATGCCAGGTTGGTATTGAATCTACGATTCTTGCGGCGATAGCTCCCGACCAATACAAGATTTTGCGTCATGGGGTGATAACAGAACAACAAATTTCAGCGATTCTGCCACAAAAAGCAGCCCGAGAAGAGAGTTCTATTAGAGTTCCTGGAAAATTAGCAAGCCATTATCAACCTGAAAAACCGCTCTATTGTTTTGAGAATGCTGCGGCTATTCAGCAGTTTTGCGAACGCATTCAAGAGGCAGTGTTTGTAATTTCTTTTGCCGAATTTAACCAGCATCCCTCGCATTTATACTACAAAATGCCAGTCTCAGCAGAGCAATATGCGTTTGAGCTGTATTATCAATTACGCCATGCTGATCAATCCCAGGCCTCTTGTATTGCAATAGAGTTGCCCCCTGCAGGAGTGAACTGGGAAGGTGTTCGGGAGCGGATCCTGAAAGCTGCCTATCGCTAAACCATCAGAAATTTTACTGCACTTTAGTTCCCTTTCTCTAAATGCAGTAAAACTTGCGCCGGTGTTACCTTATCCCCTTTTTGGCAAAATATTTCGGTAATTGTACCACCAAACGGTGCTTGAATTTCAGTTTCCATTTTCATAGCTTCAAGAACCAACAATGTCTGTCCCGCGTTTACTTTCTGTCCGACTACCACGGTAAGATTGACAATGGACCCAGGCATGGCCACGGTAATATCCCCAGGACTGGACGTTTTTTTCTTATTGGAGGTTTTCGCATGAGCGTCTTCAGACTCTTCCTCTTCTTCAGTAATAATTACTTCCTCAGGCACCCCATCAACCCATAAGAAACACGCCTGTTGTCCTCTTTCGCGCTCCCCATAGCCTGCAATTTTTACATGGTAATTTTCTCCATGGAGCGTGATATCAAACTCTGACAGATTGCTATTCGTAGTAGTATTAGGTTCAGTAATGAGTGGTTCAGGTTGAAGTGTATTATGTTTACGCTCATGCAAAAATTGTCTACCAATTTCCGGAAACATTGCAAAAGACAGAACATCTTCGTCACTTTTTGCCAACTCTCCGATTTCCTGGCGCAATCGATTTAGCTCATTAGGAATTAAATCTGCAGGTCTTACATCAATTGCTTCCGTATGACCTATTGCCTTTTTACGTAAACCAGGACTTATTTTTCCGGGTGCCGCCCCATATTTACCCTGACAATACAATTTAACTTCATTAGTAATTGTCTTATAGCGTTCGCCCGTTAAAACATTCATCACAGCCTGAGTACCAACAATTTGCGAAGTTGGTGTTACCAAAGGTGGATAGCCTAAATCGTGACGAACACGTGGAATTTCAGCTTGCACCGCATCAATCTTATCCAGTGCTTGCTGTTCTTTCAGTTGACTATACAAATTTGAAATCATCCCACCAGGAACTTGATAAACTTGGACCCGAGGGTCTATATCACGCGCTTCACTTTCAAATTGCTGATATTTTTTTCGAACCTGTTTGAAATATTCACCAATATCCAGCAATAAATTTAAATCCAAACCCGTATCAAACTCTGTCTCCGTCAAGGCGGCAACCAGGGACTCCGTCGCCGGGTGCGATGCCCCACCTGAGAACGAGGAAATGGCTGTATCAATATGGGTGCAACCTGCAAGGATAGCCTGGTAATGACACATGCTGGCTAGACCAGAGGTTGAGTGGCTATGGAGATGAATAGGTAGTTGGGTGGCTTGCGCTAACGCCTCATAAAGTTCCACTGTGGCGCTTGGCGTTAATAATCCTGCCATGTCTTTGATTGCAATGCTATCACAGCCCATTTCAGTCAATGCTTTGCCCAAATCCACAAAACTTTCAAGCGTATGTACTGGACTTGTTGTATAACAAATTGTTCCTTGAGCGTGTTTTTTATTCGCTTTAACTGCTTGAAGAGCGACACGCAAATTGCGAACATCATTTAATGCATCAAAGACGCGAAAAACATCAACACCATTATTCGCCGCCAATTTAACAAAGGCCTGCACCACATCATCGGCATAATGGCGATAACCTAATAAATTTTGCCCACGCAATAACATTGACAAGCGTGTGTTAGGCAAGACTTTTCGTAACTGTCGCAAGCGAAGCCATGGGTCTTCTTTTAAAAAGCGTAAGCAAGCATCAAAGGTTGCCCCACCCCATACCTCCATCGCCCAAAAACCAACTTTGTCCATTTTGGGGCAAGCCGGCAGCATGTCTTCAGTGCGCATCCGAGTCGCGATTAAACATTGATGTGCATCACGTAAAGTAACATCAGTTATATGTACTGTTGGCATAAATCAATCCATTGCTTCAAAAAACGTTCTTCCTTACAAAGTTATTGTAAAGCCTGTCTGAAGTACAGTTTTAAAGTGAGCTAAGATTGAATTGATCTAATTCCAAGTGTGGCGAAGTCGCATAAAATTGACAAAGTGCATTTCTAAAATGTGCTATTCTTGGCGTTAGACCCGTTTTACAATATAAAGAAACCTGTTGGTAAATCGCTCGTTTAAATTCTTCAGCATCTAAAGCAGGCCCATTAAGATTATCAATACTAATTCGAAATTGATAACCGGCGGCAACTGATAAAATCCATTCCAACGCTTGAGGCTTTGCCTCAACACGTTGAAAAATTTGTTGTTGTTCTGCGCTGCGGCCATCAGGTTCATACCAATAACCATAATCCACTAATTTTCTACGCTCTTTGCCAGCAATTAACCAATGAGAACACTCATGGAGTGCACTACTAAAAAAACCATGAGCAAAAACAATAGCATGATAGGGTCTTTCTTCATCTGCGGGGAGATAAATTGGCTCATCATCGCCTTTGACTAGTCTTGTGTTATATTTTTCGGCAAAACAATTATCAAAAATTGTTATTAAATCTTGATAGTGATATTCCAAACAGCTCAATACACTAACCTCCAAATTCCGCTATTTTGCAAAGCTCACAATTATAAAAATTACGGCAATTATCGCAGAAAATAATTAAATTTCGTTGAAATTTATGGGGTGGATTAACATTTTATCTTTAAATTCTATTAATAGCCCAATTGAATGTATCCATAATTTTAATTGGCCTTGCAAAGTATTACCAAAAAAAATCCAAAGCGGATACGAAGTTTTAATGAAAATCCCCGACATTATGCCGACATCATGCCGATATCCTCGGATATCTAGACATTATTGCAAAGTTCAGGCAGAATTCCTTCAATTTTGACAAATCACCTTATGATGAAAAAAATACTTGTTCTTAACGGACCTAATTTAAACCGTTTAGGCTTACGTGAGCCTGAAGTATACGGTTCAGAAACTCTAAATGAGTTAAATAACTTGTTAATCGAACAAGCCAAGACAGCAGGTTTTACGCTTGTAAGCCGTCAAAGCAATAGTGAAGCTGAACTGATTGGTATAATTCACCAAGCAGCCGATGATAACGTAGATTATCTCATTATCAACCCCGCTGCTTTCACTCATACCAGCATTGCACTACGCGATGCGTTACTCGCGGTTAAGCTGCCTTTTATTGAGGTACATATCAGTAACATTTATGCCCGGGAAACCTTTCGGCATCATTCCTATTTCTCCGATATCGCCACAGGCGTTATCAGTGGGTTGGGAGTTAAGGGATACACCCTGGCTCTACAAGCAATCATCAACGAATTAAACCAATAGAGAGTTATTATCAATGGATATTCGAAAAATCAAAAAATTAATTGAATTATTAGAAGAGACGGGTATATCTGAAATTGAAATCAAAGAAGGGGAAGAATCCGTTCGTTTAAGTCGTCATAGCTTTCCAGTGGAACAACCTGCGCAAATTCGCTATGTCACGCCCCCTCCTCAACAAGCCATAGCTCAACCTGCTGTTGCAGCACCTGTTGCCGCAATGAGTGAAAGCAAAGCCGCAGCGCCAACCACAAAAGGCCATAAAGTACGCTCTCCAATGGTAGGCACCATGTATATATCGCCTTCTCCCGATGCAGCGCCTTTCGTCACTGTAGGTCAAAGCGTTAAAGTGGGCGATACGCTTTGTATCGTTGAAGCGATGAAGATGTTTAATGAAATTGAAGCTGACCGAACCGGTAAAATTATTGAAATTCTGGTGGCTAATGGTGAACCAGTTGAATATGACCAACCCCTATTTGTCATTGAAGAATAAGAGAGTAAATTGATGCTCAGTAAAATTGTTATCGCTAATCGTGGCGAAATCGCCCTACGTATTTTACGTGCTTGTAAAGAACTTGGCATTCAAACTGTGGCCGTCCATTCCGACGTTGATAAAGACTTGCTTCATGTGCGTTTAGCCGATGAAACCGTATGTATTGGTCCAGCAAGCTCTCAAAAAAGTTACTTAAATATCCCAGCCATTATTTCGGCAGCGGAAATTACCGATGCAGTTGCCATCCATCCTGGTTATGGTTTCTTATCAGAAAATGCTGATTTTGCAGATATTGTTGAGCAAAGCGGTTTTCGTTTTATTGGTCCCCGCGGTGATACCATTCGTTTAATGGGCGATAAAGTATCTGCCATTGCCGCCATGAAAAAAGCAGGTGTTCCCTGCGTCCCCGGATCTGACGGTCCTCTAACTGATGATGATGATCGCAACTTGGAGTTAGGTCGCAAAATTGGCTACCCAGTCATTATTAAAGCAGCGGGTGGCGGTGGTGGTCGCGGTATGCGTGTTGTTCAAACCGAATCGAATTTGCTCAATGCAATTGCGTTGACTCGCAGCGAAGCAAAAGCAGCGTTTAATAATTCCATGGTTTACATGGAAAAGTTTTTAGAAAATCCACGTCATGTCGAATTTCAAGTATTAGGGGATGGTAAGGGTAATGCAATACATCTGGGAGAACGTGATTGTTCCATGCAGCGTCGCCATCAAAAAGTGGTCGAAGAAGCCCCTGCACCAGGAATTACTCCTGAATTGCGAGCTGAAATTGGAACCTCTGTGATTAATGCTTGTCGAGAGCTTAAGTATAGAGGCGCCGGAACCTTTGAGTTTTTATACCAGGATGGCTGTTTTTATTTCATTGAAATGAACACACGTATTCAGGTTGAGCATCCTGTTACAGAATTGATTACTGGAATCGATCTGGTTAAAGAGCAAATCAAAATTGCCAGTGAAATTCCCTTCACCTTAACCCAGGAAGACATTAAATTCCGCGGGCATGCTATCGAATGCCGTATTAATGCGGAAGATGCAAGAACCTTTATGCCATCTCCTGGTACGATACGTTTACTCCATCAACCCGGTGGGCCTGGTATTCGCTTCGATTCTCATATTTATAGCAGTTATACTGTACCTCCCAATTATGATTCCATGATCGGCAAATTAATTGCTTATGGTGAAACTCGTGCAGAAGCATTTGCCAGAATGCGTAATGCACTGGATGAAATCATTATTGATGGTATTAAAACTAACATTGAATTACATGAGCGTATTTTGCGAGACAAGGCATTTATGCAAGGTGGAACCAATATTCATTATCTTGAAAAGATGTTAAAGGAACAATCTAGTGTGGTATGAGTTAAAAATTGATCAATGCCACCGTGACGAGGTTGAGCAATTAAGCGAAGCGCTAGAGGAAACTGGCGCTTTATCCATTACTCTGACAGATAAAAATGACGTGCCAGTACTAGAACCTGAACCCGGCACTACACCATTGTGGCCTGATGTCATTATCAATGCACTTTATACGGATGAAAATGACGCCAAGCAGGCCATGCAAAATCTGATGCCTCAGTACCAGCATTTACATTTTTCTATCCATGATTTGCCTGATCAAGATTGGGAGCGTGCTTGGATGGATGATTTTAAACCCCAACGTTTTGGTAACAATTTATGGATTTGTCCATCCTGGATTGAGCCTCCTGAACCTCAAGCAGTAAATTTGATTCTAGATCCAGGTTTAGCGTTTGGTACCGGTACTCACCCAACAACAGCACTTTGTTTAACCTGGCTTGATGAAACAGCACTAGAGGGAAAAACACTCATTGATTATGGTTGCGGCTCGGGAATTCTTGCACTTGCCGCCTTAAAACTTGGAGCAAACAAAGTTCATGCCGTCGATATTGACGAGCAAGCTTTACAAGCGACATTAAACAATGCTATCAACAACATTGATGATTCCTCACAATTGCATGTAGGTTTTCCAGACAGTCTGACTACCAAAGTTGATATTGTAATCGCCAATATTTTGCTGGCGCCATTACTTAATCTACAAACTAAATTTAAAGAATTTCTCAACGAAAAAGGCATGTTGGTAGTTTCTGGAATTTTACAAGAGCAAGCGGCATCATTAATTGAAACCTACGACGCTGATTTTAATCACTGTAGTACGCAAAATATGGATGGCTGGTCTTTATTGGTATTTACCCGCCGTTAAAATAAAATTTTTTTTATGTGAGCTTCATGACTATGAGCGATCGGGAATATGTGCCATTCCACCCTAAACGGGCATTATTGAGTGTATCTGACAAACGAGGTATTGCAAAACTTGCAAAAACCCTTCATGAAAAAGGAGTGGAACTTGTTGCAACGGGCAATACCGCAGCTCTGTTGCAGGAGCATCATTTACCCGTAACCGATGTTAGTGCCTGCACTCAATTTCCGGAAATGTTAGATGGTCGCGTCAAAACCTTGCATCCTGCTATTCATGCTGGATTGCTTGCTCGAGGTCAAGCTGATGAAGTGACTTTGCATGAATATCAAATCCAACGTTTTGATTTATTAATTGTCAATTTATACCCCTTTGAACAAACAATAAGTCATCCCGATTGCGATTTTCAAAAAGCGATTGAAAATATCGATATCGGTGGACCTGCCATGATTCGCGCAGCGGCAAAAAATCATGAACATGTTTTTGCTATTGTTAGTCCTAATGATTACGACGAATTAGAAACTTACGTGAGCTCTAAGAAAGTGCCTCAAAACTGGGGATTTTTGCTCGCGAGAAAAGCATTTGCCCATACAGCTGCGTACGATGCAGCAATTGCCAATTATCTGGGCACGCTAAATGATGTGAAAGAACCCTCAGGCTTTCCCTCAATTTTAACGTGTCAATTTAAAAAACAATACGAATTACGATATGGGGAAAATCCTCATCAGCAAGCTATTTTTTATCGTGATAAAAATCCACCAGAAGGCTCTCTAGCCACTGCACAAACCATTCAGGGAAAGCAACTTTCTTATAACAATCTGCTCGATGCAGATGCCGCCTTTGATTGCGTCAGATCATTTCCACAGGACGCAGTAACGTGTGTCATCGTTAAACATGGCAATCCTTGTGGTGTGGCAATAGGTGAAACACCAGCTGAAGCGTATTTGCGCGCATTTCAAGCCGATCCCGTTTCAAGCTATGGTGGTATCTTGGCATTCAATCAAACAATTGACAAAAAAACTGCACAATCAATTCTAGAAAAGCAATTTGCCGAAGTAATTATAGGACCTGCTATCAGTGACGAGGCTATAGCAATTTTTGCAAAAAAACCTGCGATGCGTGTTTTAATAACCGGCACATGGCAAAAACAGCATGCGTCTAAACTCGATATGCGCACCATTCACGGGGGTTTACTAGTACAAGAACATGACGATCATCTAATTAATAGTAATGACTTAACCATCGTGACAGAAAAGCAACCGTCTCCACAAGAAATGCAGGATTTACTGTTTGCCTGGATAATAGCCAAACACGTAAAATCCAATGCTATCGTTATTGCAAAAAATGCAGCCACGATAGGAATCGGACCAGGACAGACAAGCCGCGTTATGAGTACTCGGATTGCATTATGGCAAGCGCAAGAAGCAGGCTTTACAACCACTGCAGCAGTATTAGCTTCAGACGCGTTTATACCTTTTCCAGATAATATAGAGATGGCCGCAAGCGCTGGTATTAGGGCTATAATTCAGCCCGGAGGCTCAATTCGCGATGAACAAGTGATTGCTGCTGCCAATGCAAAAGGCATAGCTATGGTATTTACTGGTTATCGACATTTTAAGCATTAGTCTCGTAATTTACGGTGGTAACAGACGTCGTTGAAAGTGGTTCCAAAACCGTTTCTGGTGTAGGTGGCTCATCCGCTAGAGGAAACATTGAAAAGCGTGAGCCCACTGCCTCTCCTCCTGAGAGTTCAAGAGGCAAAGATTGTTCAACCTGCTCGCCTGCATCATTTTTTCTCATATCGAAGATAGTACAACTATCCAGATCAGCACGAATAAAAAAGCCTTGACCAAGAGTGCCATCATAAAGAGGAGTTTGACCGTAGCAAGTGAGTATGTGAACATCCAAATTTTCTAATTGTGGTATAGAACCCATTTTCGCTCTTTGATGGTCAGCACAAATCTCTATACCGTAATGCACACCTTTTACAGTAAAGATTGGCGAAAATAAATCTTCATGAGTTAATCCATGCTTTTGCAATACGCTGATTTCACCAGGTAGAGGTGTTTTTCCAAACATGACAACCCGAGGTACCATATCTTCCAACTCATCTTCAGCATATACTTTAACATCCATACGCTCACAATTTGAGGTTAAAGCTTGGATAAATTCTTCCTCTGATTTGATTAGTGTTGCATTAAATCCTGCGCCTGTGCGAAAAAGACTTTGCAAGTAATCCCCTTTTTTAATCAACCGAATTAAATTACCCATGTAAAAAACTGGCACTACATTTTGCACATAAACGTCGGATAAGTAATTTTTAGAACCATTTTGGCGATAATTTTTCTTGTCGATGTTTAATTTATCAACAGAAAGATAGATGCTGCCAGGAATTATCAAAACATTAGGATATTGAGCACTAATTTTACCAAGTTCATTTACAAAGAAATCAATTCCCTCTGCTTGTGGGATGCAACCATGCTCAACATTCTTACATCCACTTCTAAAAAAATCTTCATGCCCTATAACAACGCCATGAGAAAGTGATAAACGCGCAACGTCTTCAGATGTGCTTTTCACAACTGACGCGATAACGTCTTTTGCTTCGGAGAGAAGAGTTTTTACTTTATCTAAGCTCGATACTGTTTTAACTTTAGTTGGCTTTAGAAGCGGTAAAAAAGAAACCTTAATTTTCATAATTCAGTCATAATAATTTTAAAATAACCATTATGACCGAATTAAATCAGATTGACAACTATTTGAACAATAAAATCGTGGAAAATATTACCTGTTTAGTGCCATATCCTTATAGTGAGAATTAATATTTGTCATGATTTAATGCTTTATAGATATCAATAAAGGTAGAAACACGAGTAATATCAATAGGGACATGTAAGCGACGGGCAATGTCACTGGCAGAAAGAATTCCACGGATGCAATTTCCTTCATCTGTCACTAAAAAATGTTGCTTGCCTTCATTTTTAAGTGTTTCGATAACATCTCTAATTTTGGCTCTTTTTAAATCATTAAACGCAATGGCTTTTAATTGAACTCTAGGAGTCATCACATCACTGACCAAAATTTGATTTCTTGGCGTGTGGTGCGAAAGAGCCATCATTTTTTCACCGATCAAATCAGCATAGGCCAGCATGCCAACAAACTCTTCGTTCTTCTGCACAAGCTTCAATCGCACATGGGTCTTCTTCATTAAATCTTCAGCAGTTACTACATCTAATGAATCATCAATAACTAACGGTTCAGTCTTTTGAAAGTCGGTGAAAATGTCTAATGCAGGAGAATCTAATGTTATTGCAGAAAATTCTTGCGGTGTAATCAAATGATTAATGTTGGTAATGTCATAAGTTTTTAAAATCATAATTGCTTCCTTGTACAGCGATTATTAAATAACCCTCTATAAATTATTTCACAAACAGAGCCATTTGTCCTTTATCAATCAACTTCCTTGACAAAATACCCCACTGGGTATATACCCTATAGAGGTATATGGGAGAAATTTATGTCGAATCATCCAACACATGCAAAAGAGTTATCCCGCATTAATCGAGTTCTTGGTCAGCTTGAAGGTATTAAGCGGATGATTGAGGAAAAACGCTATTGTGTCGACATCATGACGCAGTTACGTGCCTCTAGAAACGCCCTAAAAACAATCGAGCTCAGTGTTCTTGAAACCCATTTAGGCCATTGCTTAACAGAAGCATGCCAAAGTAATGATGAACAACGTAAGTCTGAACAGTTGCGAGAAATTATTAATTTATTGCAAAAATATGAATAGGTGCATTTATGAATCACAAACATCATTCTCATCATCATGCAAAAGACGTAGAGCACAAACATAGCTGCTGTCATTCATCATCTACTCAAGCGAAAAAGGTGACAGAAGCCAATGGCCCAGCCATTTATACTTGCCCGATGCATCCTGAAATTCGACAGGATGAACCAGGTAACTGCCCTATTTGTGGGATGGCACTTGAACCTGAGGTTGTTTCATTGAAAGAAGAACATAATCCTGAATATATTGATATGCGTCGTCGTTTTTGGGTTGGATTATTTTTATCTTTACCTGTGTTAGTCCTTGCTATGGGAGAACATCTACTCCCCACTATTCCCGCAAAACTGTCATTGTGGATACAACTGATTCTAGCAACCCCCGTTGTTTTATGGGCTGGCTGGCCATTCTTTGTTCGAGGTTGGCAATCAATAAAAACAACTCATCTAAATATGTTCACACTCATTGCCATTGGTACTGGAGTAGCGTGGGGTTATAGTCTCGTCGCCACCTTATTTCCACAGTTTTTTCCTGCAAGCTTTCGTAACGAGCATGGGGTTGTTGCTGTTTACTTCGAGGCGGCTGCAGTAATAACAACTCTGGTATTGCTCGGGCAAGTGCTGGAACTTAAAGCCCGCGAAAAGACAGGAAGTGCTATAAAAGCGTTGTTAAGCCTCGCCCCAAACAATGCACATCGTCTTGATTCCGACAATCTCGAACAGGAAATTAGTCTTGAAGAGATTGCAGTTGACGATAGGTTACGCGTTCGCCCCGGTGAAAAAATTCCAGTTGATGGTGAAATTCTTGAAGGTTATAGCAATATCGATGAATCGATGATTACAGGCGAACCTATCCCAGTTAGTAAAAAAATAGGGGATCAAGTTATCGGAGGTACTATTAATCAGACTGGCAGCTTTATCATGAAAGCTGTTCACGTGGGCCGTGATACCATGTTACAACGAATTGTGCAGATGGTAAGTGACGCCCAACGTAGTCGCGCGCCCATCCAACGGCTAGCCGATCTGGTCGCCTCCTGGTTTGTCCCACTGGTTATTGTCATTGCCCTATTTGCATTTATTATTTGGTTTATTGCAGGTCCTCAACCCGCAATGAGTTATGGTTTAATTGCTGCGGTTTCTGTGCTGATTATCGCTTGTCCTTGCGCCTTGGGACTAGCTACTCCGATGTCAATTATGGTAGGTATTGGTAAAGGGGCAGGAAGTGGCATACTCATTAAAAATGCCCAATCTCTTGAGCAATTAGAAAAAGTAAATACCCTGGTAGTTGATAAGACCGGCACTTTAACCGAAGGTCATCCTCAACTAACTCAGGTTGTTACAGAAAAGCTTTCCGAAACAGAGGTACTAATCTTAGCAGCATCGTTGGAACATAACAGTGAACACCCTCTTGCTAGAGCCATTGTCATGTCTGCTAAAGAAAAAGGGTTAACACTGGCCACGGTGACGAACTTTGACGCGCCTTCAGGCAAGGGAGTCCGTGGTGTTATTGATGGCCATAATATTTCTATTGGCAATGCTCTGTTAATGAAAGAGGAACAAGCCGATGTGACTGCATTTCAAACCAAAGCCGATGAACTGCGAACAAATGGTGCCTCTGTGATGTTCATGGCAATTGACCATACTATTGCAGCAATTTTAGTCATAGAAGATCCAATTAAATCGACAACAAAAGCTGCCATCGATGCTTTGCAAAAAGAGGGCATCGAAATCGTCATGCTGACTGGTGACAATAAAAAAACAGCCGATGCAGTCGCTGCAAAGCTTGGTATTCATCACGTGGTTGCTGAGGTTTTGCCGGCTGACAAAAGTCGCGTCGTTGCAGAATTACAGGCAAAAAACAAAGTTGTTGCTATGGCTGGTGATGGTGTAAATGATGCTCCCGCTTTGGCAAAAGCAGACATCGGCATTGCGATGGGCACGGGTACAGATGTAGCTATAGAAAGTGCTGGAGTTACCTTGCTTCATGGCGATTTAAATGGCATCGTTAAAGCTCGACGCCTTTCTGAAGCAACCATGCGTAATATTCGCCAAAATTTATTTTTTGCCTTTATCTATAATATGCTCGGAGTTCCTGTTGCCGCAGGTATTATCTATCCTTTCACAGGATTACTCTTAAATCCAATGATTGCCGCAGCCGCGATGTCCTTAAGTTCAGTGTCTGTTATCGTTAATGCACTACGCTTGCGCTGGGTTAAGTTATGAGGATTGGTAAACCGGATGGTCACACGCTGGCATGCCTGCTAATCGCCTGTTTGTTGCCGCTAATTAGCTTTGCCTCACCCCCATTGAAGTTAGAAGCACTGACAAAAGCGGCTATTGAAAATAATAAGGACTTACGGGCAGCACGCTACAGCGTCCTTCTGGCAGCCTCTCGTCTTAAGCAAGCCGGATTGTGGCCAAATCCAAGTTTACAGCTTTCCAACACCGATGACCGTCTCCTAACGAATGAAGGTGAATATTCTCGTAGTATTGGATTTTCACAAGCCTTCCCTATCTCTGGCCGTCTTCATCAACAAAAAAATGTAGCTCGCGTTGATATTGCCATTGCTATGGGAGAAATTAGAAATGCAAAACGTCAGCTTCGAGGACAAGTGGCTGATAGTTTCTACGCCCTGCTGATTACTGAGGAGCGCTTAAAACAATTGAATAAACTTTTGAGTATTAATCAACAATTAATGCAGGTCAGTCAAAAACGTTTTCATGCCGCAGAAGTTTCAGAGTTGGATGCAAACACAGCGAAACTCGAATATCAGCGTATTTTACAAGAAAAGCAATCACTAACCAGTTTTAAAATTAATCAACAAGCGCAACTTAATCAACTGTTGGGTCGCTCAAAACAAACCCCCTTATTAATCGATAGAACTTTGCCAAAATCCATGTTCCTGCCTTCTCTGGAAGAGTTACAAAAAAACGCATTAGAACAACGCCCCGAGATGCAAATTGCCTGGTTAAGTTTCAACCGCTCTCAGGCTGCTCAACAACTTGCTCGCGCAGAACGATGGGCTGACTGGACCATTGGATTGGGCGTGCAACAAGATAAGATCGCAGTAGAAGGAGCTCCCCTGCAAAGGCCGGATCGTGCTTTTAACGTTAATATTACTATCCCTCTTCCCTTGGTAAATAGAAATCAGGGACGCATTATGGAGACTAATCTGCAAGGAACGCAGAATCTTATGAAAATTAAGGCCCTTAGTCTAACTATAAAAAATGAGGTCGCCAGTAATTACGGTCAGGTTATGGCATTGCAAACAGCTTTACGGCAATCACAATCCGGTGAAACATTCAAACTTATCAATCGTAATGTTACATTGGCAAGAGAAGCTTATCGCAATGGTCAAATTTCTTTGCTTGAAGTGCTACAAATCCAACGTCAACAAAATGAACTACAAACCACGCGATTGAATATTCTTGAAAAATATTTACAAGCGGTCGTGAAATTATGCACAGCGTTAGGCAATAACCGTGTTCCACTCTGCAGCCCTTTCTCTGGAAAAAGGACATTACATGTATGCACTCATCATGAAGTATTATAAACAAAAATACTTATTTTTGGGGTTCCTACTGTCTTTCGCATTTAGTCATGCGATTTTTGCGCATGGGGAAAAAATTGAGATTTCTGACAAGCCGCGTGGCCCCATTTTTCTTACCAAAGAACAAGAAAAAATTATTGATTTAAAGCTTATAAAAGCCACAAAAGGTCCTCTTGCTCAGATGTTAGGCCTCAATGGTGAAATTCAACTTTTACCGAATGAACAAGCTGACGTCAGTGTTAGAATTAGTGGCAATGTTTCCGCCTTGTATGCCAATTTAGGTGATCACGTCAAAGCTGGACAACCTTTGCTGAAAGTGCAATCACGCCTTATCGGTGACCCACCTCCGAGTATTATAATTAACTCCCCAATGACAGGGATAATTGACGCTCGCAATGTAACCCTTGGACAATCTGTCGAACCCAATACCATTTTATACCACATCAGCAATCGCAATCGTCTTATTGTCGTGGCTAGTGTCTATGAAGAAGATTTAGGTAAGGTAAAGCTTGGACAACAAGCCTATGTCCATGTTCTTAGTTATCCCAAGCAACCCTTTATCGGCAAAGTCATTTTGATAGAGCCTAATCTTGACTCCGTCACTCGAACCGTAAGGGTACAAATTATTCTTGATAATACAAATGATCTTCTAAAGCCTGGCATGTTTGCGCGGGCGAATTTAATTTTGCAACAAAACCAGAACGCATTGACTGTTCCCAATTCCGCCGTGTTAGAAGCGAATGATGAAAAATTTGTTTTTAAACGTGAAGGTAATCAATTTCAGCGCACCCTCGTTAAAACAGGGATAAGTGATGAAAAATATGTCGAAATTACTCAAGGTCTTGTTGACGGTGATGAGGTGGTTATTCAGGGAAATCGCCAACTCTATACACTGTGGTTAACAGGGGGACAATTACCCAATACAGAGGATCATCAATAGATGTTTAATCGTCTTATCGCATGGTCCCTTGCTAATCGGGCAATTGTATTGGCCTTAACTATGGCCCTATGTATTCTGGGTGGCTATGCTTTGCAAAGAATGCCTGTCGATGTTTTTCCAGAATTCGCACCTCCGCAAGTAGTTGTACAAACTGAAGCACCGGGTATGGCGCCTCAGGATGTCGAAGCTCTCATTACCTATCCTCTGGAGAGCGCGATTAATGGTACACCTGGGGTCACAGATGTGCGCTCACGTACCTCAGCAGGGTTATCCACAATTGTAATTATCTTTGACGACAAAACCGATATCTATCTCGATAGACAACTTATCAATGAGCGTATTCAACAAGTCGCCAGCAAACTACCTCCGGGCAGTTCAACACCAGTCATGTTACCAGTCATTTCTGCTGTAGGATGGATGCTTAAATACGCTTTGGTGAGTGATACCTTATCCCCTGAAGAATTACGTACAATTTCCGATTGGGTAATTCGTCCACGAATTCTTGCCTTGGGGGGTGTTGCATCAGTTGTTGCCTTAGGAGGGGAAGTCAAACAATATCAAGTGTTATTGGACTCTTCGCGTATGTTGGCTTATCGCATCAGCGTGGAGGAAGTGCGTCAAGCTTTAGAAAATTCGAATCGCAACGTTCCCGGTGCTTTTTTACAGAAATCAGGCCGAGAGCTTATTGTAGGAACAATTGGCCGAATAAAAACATTAGAAGATATACAAAAAACAATCATTACGACGCGTAAAGGTATTCCCATAACCATTGGGAATGTCGCAACAGTAACCTTTGGCGGTGAAATTAAACGCGGAGATGGCGCCTACGGTGCAAAAAATGCAGTTATCGGTACAATTTCCAAATCTTACGGCGCTAACACACTCACCACAACTCATAAGGTGGAAAAGGCTCTGGCCGAGATCAAAGCCTCACTCCCTTCTGGAGTTGAGTTAAAAACGGATGTGTTCCGACAAGCAACGTTCATTGAGGCAGCGATTAAGAATCTCGGTATTGCCCTCCTTGAAGGTGCTTTGATTGTCATTGCGGTGTTATTCATTTTTTTAATGAATCTTCGTGCCTCCTTTATTACATTTTTCTCAATGCCTGTGTCTTTTGTCTTTGGTATTCTCATTTTGTACCTCTTTGGGTTTGGTATTAATGCCATGACCTTAGGCGGTATTGCTATTGCTATTGGTGAAGTGGTTGATGATGGAATTATTACGGTAGAAAACGTGGTCAGGCGACTACGTCTAAATCGTTTATCAACCAATCCGCTACCCAGTCTGACCATTATTTTCGACGCTGTCGTTGAAATAAGAAACTCAGTCATTTATGCCACTATCATAGTAAGTTTGGTATTTATACCTATTTTTTTCCTCTCTGGAGTGAGTGAAAAAATCTTCAGCCCCCTGGCCGTTGCCTATATTGCCTCCGTATTAGGTTCTCTCGTGGTCTCCATTACCGCGGTACCTGCGCTGTGTTATCTGTTATTAGCAAATAAAAAAGAAAAGCTTGAGGATGATAAATACAGTGTATTGGAATTATTGCAAAGGCCTTCACGACTGGTTAAGGATACAACGGCGGAGTCATTACATGAGGTAACTGAAAAAGAAACTGGCTTTGTTTCCTGGCTTAAACACCATTTTAAACGTCTCTTATTATGGTCACTTAACCATTTTTGGTCCGTTACCACCGCCGCATTCCTGGCATTATTCATGGCATTAGCCCTTCTTCCTTTTTTTAGGACTGCTTTTTTACCGGAGTTTCACGAGGGTAATTTTATCATTGCCATGACCACGTTGCCGGGAACATCCGTGGAAGAATCGATGCGCCTGGGAACTCAAGTTCGTAAACGACTATTGAAATACCCGCAAGTGATTTCTATCGCTCAGCGCGCAGGTCGCAGTGAGCTCGATGAAGATGCCTTGCCTCCTAATGTGAGTGAATTTGATCTCTATCTGGATTTTGATAAAGATAAATCCATGCCAGCTGATGAGTTACTTCGACGAATACGTCAGGATTTGGCCCTTATTCCTGGCGCTGTTTTTAACGTCGGGCAATTCATTGCCCATCGCATGGATGAAGTACTTTCTGGTGTTCGCGCACAGGTTGCCATTAAAATTTTTGGTGACAACTTGACCCTGCTTAATGAGCTTGCCGAGTCAATCACATCATTAATTAAGAAAATTCCCGGAATCGTGGATATTAACAAAGAACAGCAAATCAATGTTCCCCAATTGATTATCAAAATTGATCGCGAAAAAGCTGCTTACTATGGCATTAACGTCGGACAAATTTCAGAAGACATTCAAACCTTGCTCAATGGTATACGAGTCTCTAGTGTGCTTGAAGGACAACGCAGTTTTGATCTTTATTTACGCCTGGCTGAATCTGGGCGACAAAGTGTGAAGGCAGTTCATGACATGTTGATTGATGCGCATGGAATTAATACACCACAGACTGAAAAAATTCCTCTACGCGCAGTGGCTGAAATATCCGAACAAGAGCAGCCTTTTTTAATTAATCGAGAAAATGTACAACGCATGGTCGTTGTGGCTTTTAACGTAGAAGGAAACGATTTGGGCGGCATTATCCGTGAGGTAAAGCAGCAAATAAAAGAGCAAGTCAAATTGCCATCCGGATATTTTATTCAATATGGTGGACAATTTGAAACCCAGCAACAGGCCTCTCGCACAATTATCTTTTTAGGTGGTTTGGCTATTATTGCTATGCTTCTGCTGTTATATAAGGCTTTCGGTACATTTAGAGAGGCATTATTAGTGCTTTTTAACCTACCTCTGGCTTTAATTGGTGGCGTCTTGTCCTTATTTATTGCTAGTGGGGAAATGAGCATTGCTGCCATGATTGGTTTTATTACCCTATTTGGTATCGCAGCACGCAATGGCATTATTTTAGTCGCTCATTACAATCAATTACGAGCCGCTGGCAAGCCTCTGAATGAAGTTGTCATACAAGGCACTTTAGATAGACTTGTGCCGGTATTAATGACTGCAGCAACCGCAGCTTTGGGTTTAATCCCCCTGCTTTGGGGTTCTCCTGTTGGTAAAGAATTAGAGCGTCCTTTAGCCCAGGTACTCTTGGGTGGGTTATTAACTTCAACCTGTCTTAATATGATTGTTGTGCCGACAGTGTATAATTACATCGAACAAAGGCGAGCTCGGCGTCTATCGCAGTAAATAGGTAATATAGTGGAGCAAATGTCGTGAAAAAATTTTCTTTTAGCATTAATCAAAAAGGCGTATTTCTTCTTTCTTTGATGTGTCTGACTTATCAACCATTAATCGCCCATACAACAGAAGAAAAGCCCCATGAGCATCACCATTCGATGAAACATGCACAACAACCCCCTACTGTTCGGTTCACTATTGAGAAAATAGTAGATGACGGTGGAAAAAAAGTTGTCTTTTTCAAATTAATGGACAGCAAGTCCAACAACCCCATCCGCTTGGCTGATCTGAAAGAAGTCCATACCCAAAAAATTCATTTGTTAATTATTGATAATACCCTAACAGACTATAGCCATGTTCATCCACAACCCACTAGCGAACCCGGCGTTTATCGTTTTCAATGGCAGCCAACACATAAAAACAGCGCGTATCGGGCATGGGCGGATCTTGTGCCAATTCACACTAACAAACAACAGTATGTTACTGCTGATTTGCTACCTGGAAAATCCAGTACAACCATAAAAGCAGACAACAAACTCTCTTATGAAAGCACCATTAATGGCTATCAATTCCACTTATCATTTGATGCTCCTCTTAAAGTAGGAAAAGCTGCTATGGGTAAAATTACTGTCACGGATAGTGAGAGCAAACCCATTCACACCTTAGAGCCTATCATGGGGGCTTTTGCTCATATCGTTGGCTTTAATAATGATCTTCAAACAGTCGTACATATTCATCCTATGGGTACGGAGCCCAACAGTGAAGCAGCACGGGGCGGCCCTGAATTGCAGTTCCATATTGAACCGGAAAAAACAGGATTTACCAAGGTTTTTGCTCAAGTGAAAATTAATGGCCAAGAACTTTATGCACCATTCGGCATTTTTGTTGAAAACAATAAAAGTTAACTACGACCTTAAGTTTGCAAATTTTTTTAAACTACATCGATTTATTTTTATTTAATTTTGATAAATATTGTCAACTTTGTTAAAATAAAAACCCACTTAATCAATTTTTTATCAAAATGCTGCAACAATCTGTAATCGATGTGGCTGTCGTCGGCGCAGGAGCTGCCGGTTTATCAGCGATTGCTTCCCTTATCGAGGAAGCAAAAAATAACCCTTCCGTAGAACTTCGAATTCATGTCATCGAAAAACGCAAAGAATTTACTCGCCGACAAAAATTGATTATTCCAAAAGATGAAGTTTTACCTGCACAAGAATTAAAATGGGATACATTTTGCCGTGAATTATTTGATCCTAAAAATGAGCTTCGAGTAAACGAAGCTGGTGAATTAGTCGATAGAAATAAAAAACCCATTGTGAATTTAAATAAACGACAAAAATTGTTACGTAAATTGCTGCGACAAACTGATGATTTACCATCGCCTAAAAATTTTTCTATCAAATCACTACAGGAAGCTCTAAAAGAGCATATTGATAGTCAAACTCTTACTAATATCAAACTAAACTGGCCTCCAGAAACTAAAGCGAATGCAGTAGATTTAAACAAAAAAACGATTGTTTTAGATAACAATGAGGTCATTAACTTTGATTATTTATTGCTATGTGAAGGCGAACAACGAGAGTTAACACAACAAATCAACAAAACTATCAACACAGATTTTACCTCCTCCATGACCCCGTTCAGCTACAAAAAAATGGGGGTTCCCACTTACAACATGGCGGCACGTTTGACAGTTAAGCCCTTAGAAAAGGGCCAAAGCTATCATGATTTTCTAGCGAAACATCGAAAAAAAATTGATTTACGTTTAAAAGATCTGCAGCCTTATGGATGGTCTATTGAAGAGGGTGACCCAGATTTTATTTTTGACGATAACTTATATAAAGAAAGATTTAAGGATCCCAACTGGACGCCTCGCTTATTTGTAGCCTCTCGTATTCCTGAACTTCTACACACCAGCTCAACTTCCATTAAACGAAGAAAAACGCTCGAATGGGCAAGCCTTTTTGCAGCAGTGCGAGTGCAAATACCGGCAGAAAATTTCGTGATTGATGAAAAAGGAGAAAGCGAAAAACAAGCCAATGTTGGTACCTTTATTTCTGATATCAAATATGTGGATGATCCAGTCAGAAGACTGCCCAATGGAGGGTATATCATTCTTTTGGGCGATTGTGCCATGTCTCCTTATTATCCTGCAGGATTTTCCTCTGCCATTGCCATGTGCGAGGCCAGGATAGCTGCAGCATGTATTGTTCATTCTCATCAAAAGACAAATCAATTCATGGCATTGGTTGCAAAATATCATATTTATGAAAAATACATCGCCGAATACGTCGGTTATCGAAATGAAGACATTGAAATGCTTGTCGATTACATCCAAGGAGTTCGAGCTGATTTGCAAAAGGCATTAGCCACGATGCCAGTATCGACTAAACACGAAATCCATGCTGCTTTGGATAAACAATCAAGAATTAATCTTTTAACCCAGCTGTGCCATTTGCTAACTGCAACAAGTAATAAAAGCAATACCTTAGCTCAAGTGAAAACAGCCCTTGACCATTTATCCCTGACAGAGATAGCCTATTTTGAAGCAATTAAATGTGAACCCAGCATAAAGGAGCTTTTTGAAACACTGGAAAATGGACAATTACTGCAGGAACTTAAGCAAAAGGGAAGTTCTTTAGGAGTGAAATTATAAGGATTGCTCCTATTCGCAATGGCCTTTTTAATACCATTGCGAATACAATCCATTTTAGGCACCCATGATTTTATTTATTTTCTCGTCGAAGGCTTCAATCGTATTCTGAGACGCTGTTTTGGCAAAAAACAAACAAGAATTAATGGAAAGCTCAGGCTTCGTAACTACACTATGTAGTGTCTTAAGAGCAATAGCAACTGCTCCGATACCAGTAAGAGCCAAGAAAATATTTGCTACAATGGGCTTCCAGGCCTCACGATGAGTATTCATTTCTTCATCTTTAGAATGAAGGGTTTGTCTAAACTTAGCAACCATTGCTTTTAGCCTACCCTGTTCGGGAACAGGCTTTTCCAATTCGACAAAAAGTGACCGCCATTGTTCTCGTAACTCAGCTACTAACTGTTCCACGCCCTGTTTCTTATCCGAGGTAATTGATTTCCCAAATTCTTCCATTTTAGTAAGGCCATCAGTCAGGTTATGCGATTTAAATCTTTCCAATCTTAATTGATTACGACTAATCAGAGGTTCAAGCAATTGCAGGGCTGGAGTCTTAAGCTCTGAAGAACTGTAAAATGTGGTGACCCGCTCCAACAACTCGAAAGAGTTGCTATCAAGCAATGCGTTATCCAACTTTTCACATAGCTGCTTGCCAAATTCAACTTCCACGTTCTCCCCCGGATATTGGGAAAAATCCATATCCCAATATGCTTGCTGACTGACGATAAGCTTATTAAAACAATCTTGGTTTGGGACTGTTGCAATAAAAAGTCTGAGATAATCAAAAAGCAATTTAACAGGATGCTCATTAAACTCTTTAAGTTTTTGAGATATTTCCTGCTTGAGTGAAGGGTAGGAGGTTTCTTCGCCAAATGCTTTCATAAACTCTCGCATGGTGGCTAAAGAACTATTTTTTAGCAAGATGGTGGTTACACCGTCGTTTAGCTTCGCCTGAAATTTACTTTTTGCAGCAGAAAAATTTGCTTCAAAACAAATTGTTTTCAATTCGGATTTGCATGCATTTAGGAGATGCAAAAAAGCAACTTTAGCAGGACTATCAGTTACCTCGTTAACAAATTTCTGAAGATGTTCTAACTCTTTGCTTAATCCTTCAATCTCGACCATACGTTGATTGATTATCGTTACTAGAGGAGCAAACAAAGGTGATTCTTTAAAGAAATCCCGAAAAGATAATATTGTCTTTTCAAAGCCATACTGAAGTAATAAACTTTCTAATTCCTTCAGAAATGGCTCAAATGAATAATCATCGGACTTTCTTTCTAACTGATAAAAATTATCTCTCCTAACTTTCATCTGCTCATTAGCTAATTTTAAAAACTTCTGGGCCATTATCGGCGATAATGTAGTAGAAAATTCTTTTAATTTTTGCAAGCCTAAAGTAAATTTGTCTTGCAAAAACGCCTGCTCAAGTTGCTTGGATATTTCTTCGGCCTGCTCAGAAAATAAACTACTCTGGGGAGTAAGATTTTTATGAAATATCCGCATTGCCTGTAAATCACTGCCAAAAATCGTTCTTACTTCTTTCAGAGTAGCTTTAATGCTCTTTTTTAATTCAACAATAAGAGTTGCATCGATTGGTTGTTGTGCAAATAGCTGTTTGAGTTCTTCATTCTTTTTCTGCAAATTCCGAGCAAGTGCCCTTAATGATTCGGCTTTATCAGCATATTGAAAACTCTCGATTTGGATAGCGGTACTCTCCATTGTCTCGATAAG
The DNA here is from genome assembly GCF_000953655.1 of Legionella hackeliae. Taxonomy (NCBI): domain Bacteria; kingdom Pseudomonadati; phylum Pseudomonadota; class Gammaproteobacteria; order Legionellales; family Legionellaceae; genus Legionella; species Legionella hackeliae. The sequence goes on along the minus strand of NZ_LN681225.1, from coordinate 544,097 downwards.
ACGAGGCAGGTTCAAAAATCCAATCATTTCATAAAATTCTGGAGAATCTGGTGTTAATCCTGAACACTCATTCGTGAACGCTTTTAGTACTTCTTTATCAGCATACTTTCTGAAAATAATCTCCATATGAAAGAAATTATCATTCAAATTAAAATCGGGTTCTTGCAGTAATTCCCTCTCTAGCTTATTCAGCAAATAGAGGACTGCTTTTGTTTCATTAGAGAAGAGCGTTTTTGTTTTGATTGTTTTTTTACCCGTTTGAAACTCAGTGGTTAGATCTGAAATTTCTTTTGTCCAACCCAAGTAGTGCTTCAGCTGTAGAGTGATGTAAACCAAATCAGAATTCCAAATTGCATATTCGTCTTGACTTTTAACATACACAAGAGTCCTTAAAAAAAAGAAATTGCTAAACTCAGTTAGAGAAAGCGAGCTGGGGCCTTTATTTTCAAATTTAGCATAAGTCCTTTCAATAACACTCACAAGCACTCCAACTGGGATAGAATGCTCTTTTGAATATATTTCTGATTTCAATGTATTGAACAGTTTTACCAGGAACTCTTGAGCTTTGTGTCTATCTTCCGCTTTAACGTTTTCAAGCAAAGGTGCCAATAATTTTAGATACCACATAAAACACCATGTTTGTTAAATATATTGACATTAAGAGTAACATTTGTAACTTAAGGGATTATTAATACACAATTAATTCGGTAATTTTTTATTGCAGACTTTGGACGAAGTCCCAATTTCTAAACTGTCTGCTTTTTCTCAGTCCATTTTTTAAAGGGCCCTGTAACTGTTTTCATACATGGATTGTCAAACTCTACTGCTAGTTTTGAGGTGGGAGAAAATTGGTATTCAGGAAGGCTAGGAAATTATCAGTTAGTGTATTGCATTTTTCTTAAATTTCTTTTCTATGACCTTATCAAGATTATTTATGATTTGACCACTAAAAGCGCCAAAATGTTGATCGCCCTGATTAAGCATCCAAATAAACAAACCGTCTAAATTATTTCCTGATTTTTGACTGAATCCATGAGAACCAAAATACACGGTAGCAGTATATGTAAACATTCTACTCTCCTCTCTAACTGTTAAGAGTTTTAGTGAACTAAGAGGGTATAATGTGATTACAAAACCCCTTTGAGGAGGGAGTGTTTATACTGTCTTAATATCTCTATTATAGCTTATTGTTGCACTTGCCGTCGGAATAGACTATTGAGGACTGTTTGATAGTCGGCTCTAACCATCGGGTGCCTAGGCTTATCGAAGCCTCCAGGAATAGCAATTTTTTCTATTGCAATCTCTCCTGCATCTGTTCTTCCGAGCGCTCTAAAGTCGAGAAGATTTTAAAAATTTTTTCTCTTATGCCTTTGGATGAAGACAGCGTATAGTCAATATCTGAATTAATTAATGCTTGCAATAAATGTTTATCCGTCGAGTATAATTGTAGTTCTGAAATAACAGCTGGCTTACCCTTCATCTCATTTAATAAAAATGAGATAAACGAATGATTGTTTGCACGTGCTTTATTTTTGAATTTAGTACCAGATTCATCGGTATAATTGTCACTGTAAAAATCTTGAATTCGATATACAATCTTAGAGAAAGAGACATTGCGACTATCCTCAACCAAAAGAGCCGCCTTTGCTATTCCGTCTTTACCATGTCGATGGAAAAAACCAACGGACATTGACCCGCCAGATTTTTCTTTAATCCAGTTATAATATTCAGCAAAAGCAGTCTCGATTATTGTTTGTAATTGTTTAGCGGTATCAAGAATCGTGACGTCCTCTGATTTTTGAGAGGTACTCGATGTTTTATTCTCACTTTGTGATGTTTGATGAGAGTCGAAGACCTTTAATCTTTCGGGGGCAACTTCAAACATAATTTGTCGAGCATAGAGACGAAATTTAGAAGCTTTCATAATGTCTTCCAACAGCTCTATTCCTTTTTCCTTCTTCCCTTCATACCCCATTTCTTCTTTAGCCATAAATTTTGCTTTAGAAAATAATGCCTCTTCTGAACCCAATTCAATCGCCTTATCTAGAAAATAATGCAATTCGCTTTTGTTACCCTCCCGTATCGCATCCATAGCTTGCTCCAACATAAAATCAGCTTTATTGTCTGGAAGACACATTCCCTGCATTTTGTAAAATTTTTCTGCATTTCTGAATCCACCATGATAAGTTTTTACTCTTATTTTACTTAAGTCCAAATGATATTCATCTTTCAGTATCGCTAAAAAATGGAGTAAATTTTTAATGGTTGGTTTGTAATGGCCACTCAGTGTTGTAATTTCTGTTAATGTTCCCTCTTTGAATTTAAGAGTACCCGCACAAAGAACTGATTTTCCCTGTAGAAAAGAGGAATGATGAAACGAACTGCCTAAATGGGCTCTAGGATCACTGGTATAAATCGAACCATCCTTTCCCACTACGAAGATGACCTCTCCGCCCTTAACATGTGCCCCACTTGAATTTGTTGAGTCAATAGGCTGACTACTAAAATAAAATTTTTTATCCTTAACCTTTAATTTATAATTTTCTGGATTCTTAAGGTAGGTTGTATAAACTGCACTAATTCCACTTAAGTTGTGATTATAGTGGGTTAACTCTTGATAGGATCTAAAATTATGCTTTGCATCAAAGGAAACCTCATTGATCCATTCATAAATGAAGGTATTGCCTTGAAAACGAGACTCAGGCCAATACGCTGAATCCATCAGCTTGCCCTTCGTCTTTGGTGACATTAAGTTTTTTATTAATGACCATCTAGCTTTCGCCTCTGTTTTTCCCTCGGGAAGAAAGAGCAAAGCAACTGCTTTCTTTTGGATATTTAAAATATCCACAGCTTGTGGATAGTCTTTTAATTGCTCCTGCCAAGTTACATCTTTATCGAACAGACTTTTATTTCTTAGGGTCAGAGGTATTTTTTGAATATAAGTATCAATAGCGCTAATTATCGGTTCAAGCAGGACAGGTTCAGCTCTTCCTTGTAAAGAGGCTAAATTATATTCTTCGATCGCATTATTAATGTTCTCTATATCATGATTCCCATCCGCATTTTTAATCAACTGGAAAGCAAACATATTAACGCTCGTCTAGGTATAACATAATTCTTTTAAATTATGGTAAAGACAGATTAAGAGGATATGACGTGAACTGGATGTTTTATATGATATCTTTAATACGAGTTGAGGGCAGAAAAGCAGATTTATTTTGAAAGCCTATAAGGAAAAACCACAAATCCGATAATCATTATCGGATTTGTGGTTGCCAGGTATTAATCGAGTAAACCTAGCTCTTTAACAGTATCACGCTCTTGACGAAGTTCATCGAGAGTCGCATTGAATTTTCCTTTCGCATAATCATTAAATTGTAATCCCTCTACAATTTGTATTTCGCCATGTACACGACGGCAAGGGAAAGAGAAAATCAATCCTTCATCAACACCATATTCTCCCTGCGAGCTTAAGCACATTGAGAATGATTCATGAGCTTGAGTATCCGTTGTTAAATGATTAACGCCCTGGATAATTGCGTTTGCTGCTGAGGCGGCAGATGAAGCGCCACGTGCCTTAATGATTGCAGCTCCGCGTTGTTGGACAGTGGATACAAACGTGTCTTTCAGCCAGCTTTCGTCTTTAATTACAGAGGCAGCAGGTAAACCATTAATTTTAGCATTATAGAAATCAGGATACTGAGTTGATGAATGGTTACCCCAAATTGTCATTTGACTAACTTCAGTGATATCCACGCCCGCTTTTTTAGCCAATTGCGTACGTGCACGTAATTCATCTAACATGGTCATGGCATAGAATCTGTCATTAGGAATATCTTTAGCATTATTCATCGCGATGAGGCAGTTTGTATTGCAAGGATTTCCTACGACAAAAACACGAATGTCTTCGGCAGCATAGTCATTAATAGCCTGACCTTGCTTGGTGAAAATACCACCATTAATTTGCAACAAATCAGAACGCTCCATCCCTTGCTTACGAGGCACTGAACCCACCAATAAAGCCCAATTCACACCATCCATTGCCTGTTTCAGATCGGCTGTACAAACAATACGTTTTAATAAGGGGAAAGCGCAGTCCTCTAATTCCATTGCCACACCTTCAAGTGCTGGCAATGCAGGCTCTAATTCAAGAAGATGTAATTCAACATCGGTATGAGGACCAAACATTTGTCCTGACGCGATTCTAAATAATAAGGCATAACCAATTTGCCCAGCAGCACCGGTTACCGCAACTCGTACTCGTTTATTCATTATTCTTTTCCTTGTTCCACCATTGTTTGACTAAAAAAAGCGCAGCAATACTTCGCGCCTCAGAAAAATCAGGCCTTATTAGTAATTCATCAATTGCATCTAATGGCCACTCAATCACTTCCAGTGGCTCAGGCTCATCCCCTTCAAGAGGAGAAGAATATAAATCATAGGCCACTACCAAGTCTAAAGCTGCACCAAAATAACCGGGTGCCAATGTCATTCTCTTTAATTCCTTCAGTTGCCTGGCGGCAAACCCCGTCTCTTCTCTCAATTCCCGGTTTGCGGCCTCCAATGCAGTTTCTCCCTGATTAGTAATTCCTTTCGGAAAGGCTAATTCATAAGCGTCTGTTCCAGCGGCATATTCACGCACCAAAAGAAAAGATTCACTCGCGGTAACCGCTGCTATTAGCACAGCGCCATGGCCATGACTGCGAATCCGTTCATAAATTCGTTTCGCGCCATTCGAAAAATGCAGATGCATTTGTTCAATCGTGAACAAATTGGATTTAGCAACCACAGAGCGTTTCGAACAAACTGGTTTTTCGCGCATCTTCAAAGTTACCTTTCTCAAATTACTCAGTAAACCAAATGCCTGGAGCTAAAATCAAGCTCTGACTGTTTTGTAAAAAATATTGTCATGATACTATTACAGGCTTAAACAAGCCAGCCCTATAGTAAACGATGATACCAACCTCTTTGTACATTCACATCCCTTGGTGTGTTCGCAAATGCCCCTATTGTGATTTTAATTCTCACAAAAGCCCCGACAATCTCCCTGAAGAGACTTATGTTCAGGCCTTGGTTGATGATTTAAAAGCAGATTTGGCCTTTTTTCCTGTGCGCGAAATTCACAGTATTTTCATTGGTGGAGGAACACCGAGTTTATTTTCCGCACGTGCTTACGACACCTTATTTAACCATTTAAGTCAGATGGTTCCTTTTGCAAAAGGGCTAGAAATTACCCTTGAAGCAAACCCGGGCACTGTAGAGCAACAGCGTTTTAATGATTATCGCCGACTAGGTATTAATAGGCTTTCCCTAGGGATACAAAGCTTTAATCCGCAACAGCTTAAAAATTTAGGACGCATCCATGATCACCTGCAAGCCCATACGGCAATCGAGTCTGCCCGTAAAGCAGGGTTTGATAACATTAATATTGATCTCATGCATGGCTTACCGGGTCAATCTGTCGAGCAGGGATTAGAGGATCTGAGGCATGCGCTAACGCATCAACCCGAACACTTGTCATGGTATCAATTAACTATTGAACCAAATACAGTGTTCTATAAAAAACGTCCTGTTTTGCCCAATGAAGATGAGACTTGTGAATTAGAAGACCGTGGACTCGAATTTTTAGCCGAAAAAGGGTTAACCCGTTACGAAATTTCAGCCTTTTGCCAAGGGAACAAGCAAGCTCGCCATAACCTAAATTATTGGCTTTTTGGTGATTATTATGGCATCGGCGCTGGTGCTCACGGAAAATTAACCGCGACAGACGGCGAGATTTTTCGAACTCGCAAACACCGACAACCCAGCGAATATCTGGATTCTAATAAACCTTTTCTTGCAGCTAAGGAAAGTGTTGAACCTAATTCAATCATGTTTGAGTTTATGCTCAATGCCACTCGTCTGCAACAACCCATTCCTTACTCATTATTTAACGAAAGAACAGGCTTGGAATTCACTCATTTAAAACCTCTTCTAACTCTTGCAGCAGAGAAACAATTAATACATTTAGACGAAACATTTTGGCAAATTACTGAACTCGGTCGGCGTTACACTAACAATTTACAAACGCTATTTTTACCCTAATAAAATTTTTCTTTAATCGTTGCGAAATATTCACAATTATTCGAAATTTCTTTGCCTGAGATCAGTCTATACTCTACATGTCTTCACAATGATTCCGCTTTCATGAATAATGAAGCTTTTCCACTGTCCGGGAGGCGTGATGTTATCTGCCCTGTTGTTTCTATTTGTTGTCGTAGTGGGTTATTTAGCGGGCTCTGTGTGCTCAGCAGTAATTGTTTCACAGGTTTTTTCTCTACCTGACCCTCGCATGACCGGCTCACAAAATCCAGGGGCCACGAATGTATTGAGAATTTCTGGTAAAAAATATGCTGCTATGGTGCTCATCGCAGATGTTTTAAAAGGTCTTTTACCTGTCCTTTTTGCTCAATTGCTCGGTGCAGGCCCTGTTGCTGTTAGCTTTACTTGTTGGGCTGCGGTTATGGGACATATGTATCCCGTTTTTTTTGGTTTTCGCGGTGGAAAAGGGGTGGCTACAGCGATTGGTGTTTTGTTAGGTTTGCACTTTATGCTGGGTGTTGTCGTGATAGCAACCTGGCTTTTAGTGGCTAACTTTAGCCGCTACTCCTCCCTTGCATCCATGGTTTCGATAAGCTTGGCACCATGGTATGCGCTCTTTATTCCTAATGGTTTACTACTGTTTCCTCCCCTATTCTTTATTATGTTGTTCGTCATTTATCAACATCGGGAAAACATCACTCGTTTGATTGACGGCAAAGAATCCAAGATTGAATTTAAGCGTTCATCCTTACGTGAAGAAATTAATGCTGTTTTGGAAGAAGAGCAAGAAGAACTTGAACAGACAGAAACCCCTGTGAAACTTGGCAGTGAAGAAAATCCAACGCCAACTCCTGTCGCTCAAGAGCGTCCAGAATCTGAGCCCACAGAAAATCCGGAAAAATCCTCGTAATTGAAGCGAACAATCTTCTACTTTGTGCACTAAGTAGAAGATTGTTCAGTCAATGGCCAGCGTGCTTTTACGTCGACAGAAAAATCACCATCTTTTTCCCCACGCAACAACCGCAGACAACCAGCATAAGCCACCATAGCACCATTATCAGTACAATATTCCGGTCGAGGAAAATAAATCTCACCATCCATCTCACCCATAAGTTTGGTTAATGCAGCTCTTAGTGCTTTATTAGCCCCAACCCCACCAGCAACAACAAGTCGGTGACTCGACGTTTTTTTGACCGCACGTCTACATTTAATAATTAACGTTTCGACGACTGCATCCTGAAATGCTTTTGCAATAGCCATTCTGGCATTTTCATCTTTATCACTGGCGTGCCAGGTTGTTAATGCATGCGTTTTTAAGCCACTAAAACTAAAATCCAAACCAGGCCTATCTGTCATCGGGCGTGGGAATGCTGACAGTGTATTGCTATTAGTCGTTGAAGCACTGTCAGCAAGTCCTGCCAAAATCGCACCACCTGGATAAGGTAATCCCATCAATTTTGCTGTTTTGTCGAATGCCTCACCTACCGCATCATCCAGGGTTTCACCAATAATATGGTATTCCCCTAAGGCACGCGCTTCGATAAGTTGTGTATGACCACCCGAGACCAAAAGTGCCAGGAATGGAAACTCAAGACCGGGTGAATCAAGTTTTGCTGCCAATAAGTGCGCTTCTAGATGATGAATTGCCAATGCCGGTCTACCGAGACTGAAAGCCAAACTTTTGGCAAAACAGGCACCTGTAAGCAATGCACCGATAAGACCTGGTCCCGCGGTGTAGGCAATAGCATCAAGCTCATTGATTTTAATAGCTGCCTGATTTAACGCTTGCTCAACCAGGGGAACGATGTATTTAACATGATCGCGTGAAGCCAACTCCGGCACCACTCCACCATAACGTTGATGAGTTTCCAGTTGAGAGTGTAGAGCATGAGCCATCAACCCTTTATCAGAATCGTAAATCGCAACCCCGGTTTCATCACATGATGATTCAATGCCCAATACTCGCATCACGCCTCTGCCACTATGATTAAAAAATAAACGATCATTATACGAAAGACCGTCTTGAACACCAAGAAAGACTTCACTATTTTATTATGGCACCCTCATTTACCAATTAAATGAAATAAAAAATTCCTGGCATAATAAAACTTGACGATTGCATTAACTGGCACTAGAATTGCCAGCCTATTATGTTAAATTAATTAGAGGAAATGAATTAATGCCTACAGTTCGTGTGAAAGAAGGCGAAAATCCTGAATATGCACTCCGTCGCTTTAAGCGTTCTTGTGAAAAAGCAGGAATTTTAACTGAATTACGCCGTCGCGAATTTTATGAGAAGCCAACTGCTGAGCGTAAACGCAAGCAAGCTGCAGCTGTTAAACGTCACCTTAAGAAAATTTCTCGTGATGTTTCCATGTCAGCTCGTCGTATTGCAAAACACAGACGCAAGTAATCATGACTATTAAAGACCGTCTCAGTAATGATGTTAAAGATGCAATGCGTGCCAGAGACAAGCAAAAACTGGACACGCTTCGTCTTATTACTGCTGCAGTCAAACAAGTCGAAGTCGATGAGCGCATCGAAGTCGATGAAGCTCGTATGCTAGTTATTCTTGATAAACTTGCCAAACAACGCAAAGAATCTATTGCTCAATTTCAAGCTGCTGGTCGTAACGATTTAGTCGAACAAGAACAGTTTGAGCTGGATATTATTGGTCATTATTTGCCTGCCCCACTCTCCGATGCCGACGTTGAAGCACTTATTGCAAAAGCAATTGCTGAAGTTGGTGCGGAAAAAATGAGTGATATGGGTAAGGTAATGGCGCTTTTGAAGCCTGAGCTTCAAGGTCGAGCTGATATGACAAAAGTTAGTGTGCTAATCAAGGCCAAACTGAGTTAATTCTTTATCATGTCTGGCTTAATCCCGCAGCCATTCATCGACGAACTTCTTACTCGTACCGATATTGTTGAACTCATTGATAGCTACGTCCCTTTAAAGAAAGCTGGTCGAGCTTTTGTAGCCTGTTGCCCTTTTCATAGTGAAAAAACTCCCTCTTTTAATGTTGTCGCTAAAAAGCAGTTTTACCACTGCTTTGGCTGTGGAGCGAGCGGTAACGTCATTAGTTTCGTCATGAACTATCTTAATCAAGGTTTCATTGATGCTATAGAAACTTTGGCATCTCGACTTGGCTTGCAAGTGCCTCGCGATGGGCGAGCAGAAAAAAACCAGCAATCATTAAGTTTGTATCAACTTTTAGGGCAAGTGAATCAATTTTATCAGCAAACCTTAAAAACCAAAGGCCAACAAGCTATCGATTATTTACGTCAGCGAGGACTTACCGGTGAAATCGCCAAGCGCTATCAACTTGGCTATGCCCCACCTGATTGGCAAAATCTTGAAAGACAATTTAAAAGTTATCGCGCTGAGCTGATTACCACCGGTATGCTCATTCAAAAAGATGATGGCAAAACCTATGATCGCTATCGACATCGAGTGATGTTTCCTATTCATGACCGACACGGACGCATTATCGGTTTTGGCGGGAGAGTGATTGATGCACAACAAAAGCCCAAATATCTCAATTCTCCAGAAACTGTCATTTTTCAAAAAAGCCGTGAACTCTATGGCTTGCATCAAGTTCTGCAAACCGAAAAAAACGTCGAAAATATTATTATTGTTGAAGGGTATTTGGACGTCATTGCTCTTGCACAGCATGGAATTAACAATGCTGTAGCCACTTTGGGAACTGCAACCAGTGTTTATCACATTCAACTATTGGCTAAATATACCCAACAGTTGATATTTTGCTTTGATGGCGATACCGCCGGACGACAAGCCGCCTGGCGTGCGTTAGAAAGTTGTCTACCTCAATTAAATGCAGGACTTAGCGCCAGCTTTATTTTTCTTCCAGAAGGTCATGATCCAGACAGTCTTGTTCGAGAAGAAGGCAATGCAAAATTTTTAGAACGCTTAAAACAAGCCAAACCTTTAAATCAATTTTTCTTTGAAACGCTTAGCCGTACTATTGACCTGTCTTCTGTAGCAGGTAAAAGCCAATTAATTAATGTTACAAAGCCTCATTTGCTCAAAATGCCAGAAGGGCCTTATAAGCAGCTTTTATTAGATGAGCTTGCCCGCATTAGCCACATCGAAACACATCGCCTGACGCAATTGATAAGCGATAAAACGGTACCGCAAGCATCAACAAACAATAAACCGATTACACGCTCCCCCATTCGCCTGGCCATTGCATTACTCATTCAACACCCTGAGATTTATAGCAGTAGCAAAGAAGCTATTGACCCGAATTTACTTGACGGCAAAGACCAGGATTTATTACAAAAATTATTACACCAGGTCTCCAAATCACCAGAAGTCAATACTGCAACATTAATTGAACAGTGGCGCAATACGTCCTATTTTGACGCATTAATCAAATTAGCCAGTTGGGAGCATCAAGTGCCAGAAGCCGCCTTGGTGAAAGAATTCGTTGATATCATTTTATTTTTGCAAAAACAAAATTTGGAGAATAAAATTAGCCAATACATTGCAAAATCGCGAAATGAGGGCTTAACTTTAACGGAAAGACTTAATTTACAGGAAATGTTGAAACAACGTCATCATATTGATGATAAAAAATAACGCAAAATATGCTGGCATGTTTGCCCATGCAGGTTTATAATCAAAACCTTTTTGTGGCCCCTTAACCTCACCAACGCCTATGACGACTATGAATGATCAAGAACAGCAGCACTCGCAAATCACAAAAGTCATCCGATTGGGTAAAGAACAAAATTACCTGACCTATGCACAAATCAATGATTTGTTACCTAACATCGTCGATACGGAACATTTTGATGTGATCATTAGCATGTTGGAAGGCATGAACATCAAAGTATTCGAAGTATCGCCCAGTGAAGATGAACTGGCACTACTCGGAACAACTGAAGATGCGCCTGATGACGTCGAAGAAGCTGCAGCTGTACTTGCTTCTGTTGATAAAGAGACCGGACGTACCACTGACCCTGTGAGGATGTACATGCGTGAAATGGGTACAGTCGAGCTCCTGACACGCGAAGGTGAAATTCGTATTGCCAAGCGCATCGAAGAGGGTATTTACCAGGTTCTTAAATCACTTGCTCATTATCCAGAAACAGTACAACTGGTTCTTGAAGATTATGATCGCGTAGTTACCGAAGAAATCCGCTTAAGCGACATCATTAGTGGCTTTGCCGATGTGGAAGAAGAAGCACCTGCTTCCAGTATCGGTTCTATGCTTGATGAGTCACAACAAGATGAACTCATCCTTGATGCCCTCGAAGAAGAGGAAGGTGAAGAAGGTGAAGGTGGACTTGGCGAAGCTGATGAAGGCCCTAACCCTGAGCAAGCAAAAATTTATTTTGATGAATTGCGTGAGTGCTATGCCAATGCCATGGAAGCATTAAAGAAACACGGCCGCACCGCTCCTAAAACCTTGACGCAATTAGAAGCCATGTCGGAATCGTTCTTGAAGTTAAAATTGACTTCGAGACAGGTTGACAAATTAACGCGCCATTTCCGTCAGCTTAGAAACCATATCCGTGAATTTGAACGTTCGATTATGCGTCTTTGTATCGAAAAAGCACGTATTCCTCGCAAACTCTTTATTGATACCTTCCCAGGTCAAGAAACTGACTTAACCTGGTTGGAAACAATAATTAGCAAGCATACCAAAAAATTGGATATGGCGCGTATCGAAGAATACCGTGAAGAAATCTTACGCTTACAAAGCAAGTTAGCTAGCTTTGAAGAAGAGTTTGGCTTAATCATTAGTGAAATTAAAGACATCAACCGTAAAATGTCTATTGGTGAAGCAAAAGCCAGACGTGCCAAGAAAGAAATGGTTGAAGCTAACTTACGTTTGGTTATTTCAATTGCGAAAAAATATACCAACCGCGGTTTACAATTCCTTGATTTAATTCAGGAAGGTAACATTGGTCTGATGAAAGCTGTGGATAAATTCGAATATCGACGCGGCTATAAGTTCTCAACCTATGCGACCTGGTGGATTCGTCAGGCCATTACCCGTTCGATTGCGGATCAGGCACGTACCATTCGTATTCCGGTCCATATGATTGAGACCATTAACAAGCTCAATCGTATTTCACGTCAAATCATGCAAGAAACAGGTCGTGAAGCGACTCCTGAAGAATTAGCAGCAAAAATGGACCTAAGCGAAGACAAGATTCGCAAAGTTCTAAAGATTGCTAAAGAGCCAATTTCCATGGAAACACCAGTTGGTGATGACGACGATTCACATTTAGGTGAATTTATCGAAGATACTAATATCGAATCACCAATTGAGCGAGCAACTGCTGAAGGCCTACGTGAAGCAACTCTAGAGATCTTAGAAACGTTGACTCCACGCGAAGCAAAAGTTCTACGTATGCGTTTCGGTATCGAAATGAATACCGACCACACCTTAGAGGAAGTCGGTAAGCAATTCGATGTAACCCGTGAGCGTATCCGTCAGATTGAAGCAAAAGCACTACGCAAGCTACGCCACCCATCCCGTTCAGAGAAGCTCCGCAGCTTCTTGGAAGGCGATGATACCTAGCATTAGAATAGGGTTATTAAAGAGTTATAGAACTCTCTAATAACCCCCCAATTAATTAGCAATTTTTTAGAAAAAATTAAAAAATTTTGTGGTATTAAACCCACATAACCATTACAATGGCAACTCTCTCCGGGCCCATAGCTCAGTTGGTTAGAGCAGCGGACTCATAATCCGTTGGTCCTAGGTTCAAGTCCTAGTGGGCCCACCAATAAAATCAAGTAGTTACGGTAGTTTTCAGAAAGTTCGAAAAAGTCATGTAGACGTAATGTAGACGGATTATTAAGGATATATTTGTAGGAGAGCAAATTGGAAGCAGCAGCGACTACGCATCTATACTCTAATTGGTCCTTTTGGACAGTATTAGTTTCTGCTATTGCAGTAATCCTCTCCCAACTTCCTCCTGTTCGCCTTTGGTTTAAAAAAGCTAAATTAGATATTGGAATGTACTCAAAGATATCTATCACACATAAAGTTGGCAATCCTAATCTTCAGATCCACTTGATAGTAAATAATATTGGAGGCCGGAAAGTCAGAGTCAAAGGTATTACTGCTTCAATAACAAAATACAGTGAATTGATAGCCACCTTACCAGCACAAAACTATTTAGAGAACCAAAACGGCCAGAATACATTACTATTCACCCCATTCTCTTTAAATCCTTCCGAAGAATGGGCTCATATTATAAATTTACTCAATTTTTTTAACCGTGAAAATGAGCAAGAATATAGAAGACTAGAAGCAAGAATGCTTGCCAACTATCGGTCGAAAAAAGGTACCCCTAATTCAGAATCGCAAGACCTTATCGAAATTGATGAAAATCTTGTTCAACCATTTCACAGCTTCTTTGATAAACATTTCATCTGGAGAACTGGAGAGTACCAACTAACTGTTAATATCAATACCGATCATGAAAAAACCAATATTTCCAAGAAATACAGGTTCACCATCTTTGAATCACATACGGATCAACTCAAAGAAATCACTGATAAATATAAGTTTGGCGATGGAATATGGTGGAGCTCTGGCTTAGCAAGTGTAATTCTTGATATAAAAGAAGCCTAGCCTGTCGTTAAACAAACCCAATTCTGCATGCTTTTTTTATAATGAGGATTTATTGTTGTTTCTTATCCAATATATTTCAATAAGCTCTGCTAAATCATCAGAATCAGTAAAAGAATAAGGACAAAAAATGCTTTGGAAGCAAATATTCAGGATATGCAGATTTTCCAAATATGTGTTTTTTGAGTGGGCTACTGAACCTGTTTTTAATAGAGGTCTTATTTTGGCACTTGTTGCACCCGCCATCACTCTTTCATTTTACCGCTATTTTTTTGGTGAAGATACAATGATGGAGGAATTAAATTCCTTAATAATCGGTACAATAACCTTTATTGGATCTTATCTAATATACCTTTTAATTGGTCTTTTTTGCGCCCCATTTATCGCTTATAAGAAAGAAAAAGAGAAAGGTAGTTTTTTTGGAAAACGTTTTGTTTATCACAATGCTTATCACATTTACACAACAATAATTAAACCCGAAGACCATGAACAAACTATCACTTTTGTAGTAAAAGATGCTGAACCTTATTCACTAGTTTGTTTTGATTTCAAATATAGAGGTGGACTTGGTTATGTCTCAGTGATGTGTTCGTCAGAATATGTTAAAAATTCAACTCAAGCAGCGAATTTGAGAAATCAGCAGTTGACTCTTAGATTAGATAAGCAACGTAATGCAACTTTAAAATGCTGCACGGCTCCAAACTCTGATGACACTATTCTTGGAATATATATGCTTAGTTGGGAATATTAGGGATAACAGACGCAAAGATTATTCTTAATCCGCTGAGCTAATATGGGTTAGGCTTCAGCAAGCGTAGCCTGGTTGCTTGCAACCAGGATTCATTATTCCCAAAACTTCCCCTCAAAAATGCCTACCCAATGTCTTGGTAATCGCCTTTCACGAACATAACGATGGAAGCTTGAATAAGGCCACTCTAAAACCTCTCTTACCAAGCCATGTTTCACAGAGTTGAAAAAAACTAATTCCATTACAAAGTTATCAAAAACCACAGGGACAAATGGGACTATTGGGGCAACCGCATCATTGCTGGTCTGGAGGCGTCCCCCGCCTCAAAATTCAATTTGGGGCATAAGGGACAGTTTTGGCTTGGTTAGTTTAAGGGAATATTTAATATGCCCGGCTTTCAGAGGAGTTTTTCGGGATCAGGGATAGGATTGTATGTAAAGGATGGTATGTGATCGGCATTTTTCTTCGATACGGGTTTGTTCACTTGTTTTTTATGGCGTTGGTCAATGCTGTCCTTCTGGCTATAACCAGACAATTGGCCGTTAAGATATTTCAATACATATAAACGGAATGTGTTATAGGTGGCGGTGAAGCCTCCTTCATCGTGCAAAGTTTCCCATATGGCAGTAAGCGACCAACCCTTTTCCAACGCTTCGGAGATTTCTTCTCGTAAGGCTAGAAATTCCACTTTGCTTTTGGTTCTTTTAGGGCTCTGTTCCCTAGTTATGACTGTTTCTATTAAGGATTTTTTCATTATCGATTCTCCGTAAAAATGGTTATTCAATCCTTTGAGGTTTATTGTTTATTTCCATTTATTTTTGAACTTTTAGATACCTAGCAAAGCCCTTTTTGGTAACTTTTGGAATTTTTTCGTTTATTCCCGTTTATTTTTGATTATTTTTATTTATAAACGACTATGTTCCAAAAAGCCCTCAAAGAGAGGCTTAAAATAAATTTCAAAATACAGGGCAAGATAGGTGAAGTTAGCTAACCAGCGAGCTGGTTACCATACTTGACTAATCTTATTCGCACCTTCGGTGCTCAACGTAAAAACAAATTTTATAGTCAATTCTTATTCACCTCCCCAAATTTTACCGGTAAAAACATACAACCTTGGTGTGCCAACCCCTTTGATTCTTGGCTTGTGTGAGGCTTTGCCATCAGAGGCGGGTTTAAGCCAGCCAGCTTGTAATAAAACTCTTGTCACGGTGCGTTGATCAAAGCCTTTGCACAGTTCATTTTTTTACGTCTCGGTTAACACCATGTAGATTCGAAACCCTTCGCCATCTGTATGATAAAACCCTCCTCGATTGAGAATCTTGTCATTGTTGGGTGAGTTGGCATTATCAAATCGGCTGGCACCATGAGATTCAAAGAAAGCGCGTACTTGCGCCATAATGGCGCGATCTTCGCGCTGGCCATCAATCCCAAAAGCATCCTGCCATGCAATAAAGCAGGGCTTCGCAGCATGGAAAGATTCGCTTTTTTGCCATCCTGTCAAACCAAATTGACTGGCCAGTTCTCCCGCAGCAGCAACTAATGCAAAGCGTCTGGCAACACGGATTATCTGCCCTGTTACATCGGGTTGAATGACGGCATCAACAAAGGTTTGAATGGTGTCGGTAATATATCGGCTGATTGTTTGTCGGTTGGCAACTACTTGATTCAACCACGCCATACCGATTGCGCCATGATATTGACTGCTGTATTTCTTTAGCGATAATGCCATGCTTGCTGGGCTTAGTTGATCATGAATTGTTTCAAAGATCCCCATCTGACAACCTGCATCCGCCTCAATATCAGCAAGCCTGATTTCCTGACCTGCGTTAATGCGCTGTCCTGATTTTGCCATCAGAGCCGTCAAAGATTCTTCTCCAGCAGATAAGAAAAATAAGGACCATCGGGAAGATTGCTTAACCGTGCCAGTACGTGACGCACGTGTTTTTCCCTGACCATTAGCCAGCAAATAAGCTGCCTCCCCTGCTTCCCTGGGATCGATTTGACTGAGTTCATCAAGAATCAGCAATCCATCATTGTGTAATGACGCCAAACCTTCAAGCCCATTGGTGGTGCTACGCCATAAACGACAATAAGATTGTGGGTTTCCCCAAACCGAGGCAGCCAGACTCAATGCAGTGCTTTTACCTGATGAGGATGCGCCTCTGAAATGAAAACCGCCTGAGTCTTCGCCAACAATCTTTGCCAGTACAGGTGCTAATGCCACAGATGTGGCAAACACCAATCTTGAGTTGCCTGATGCCAGCCGACCTATTGAGTCGCGCCATTCTTCAACGCTTCCCTTGATGGACACTGCTGGTTCAATAGCATTGGTATTCTGGAAGACAATCTTTTCTGTTGATTGTCCGATACATTGGGAAGCAGTTACAAAGACATCCCCATGCCACCCGAGTTTATCAACACATCTTGCACGTGCGTCTACTGGAAAGACTTGTAAATAGGAGGCTAACAAATTGCGAGCAGTTCTATTAGGTGAAATACTCAATCCCAATCGTGCTAGCTCTCGTCTCACATCAGAGGCATCACCTTGCAACAAAGCCAATGGCATTGCCCACTGATGATTTACCCCATCATCATCCTGCCATTCCAGTAAACGACCCCATTCACCACTCTGGGCATCCCGAGTCTTTGCAACGACATACAATGGCGCGCATATCCATCGAGGTGGCAATGGAGTGCCATCCTTATCAATACCGATAAAGGTTAACCCCTCAACAGTTAAGCGAAAGCGACCTCCTGCATAATCACAGATAATCGGACGCTGCTTTGATGCATTGGCTAATTCAATAACATGATTTTGTGACATACATTATTCTCCATACAACAGTCAAACCATCGGAATGAATCCAATTCATTCTGACGAATTTTAAATTTATGCGTTCTCAACGAGCTGCAACTGACCTTCGTCACTGGTTGAGTAATAAATTTTTTGTTGTTGGAGAAAATTCAGCACATCGCTTTTTCGGTATAAAACCTTGCGACCTATTTTAAATAAGGAACACCACCACCCGCCCATCGGTTACGTTCAAGTAACTGGGTGGAGCAGCTTAATACCGCAGCGATTGTTTGTTGATTAAAAAGAGCAGAATGTGGCGCAGATTCAAATTCTTTTAATAGATGTAAACGGGATGTTTTTTTTAAAGTCATAGGAAATTCCTCAGTTATTTACACCTCAGCCAAATGCCGAGAGGTATCTTCCTTGAACAGAACTCAACGCATCATCCAGTATCACCCTGGACAATTGATTGATATTCTTTTCTCCTAATCCTTTGACTTCCAACTGCCTACATTTTGTTGGAACATCGGGCTTACTCCTTAAGCTTGGAAAAAGTATCTCGTATTCCCTCAAAGAATGTCAAGCACAAAAGATCAATTTCAAAGATGTGTTATCGAACGATATTGATTGATGCTAAAAATGAAATATAACATGTCATAAATTCGGAATTCGCGAATCGCGAATTTATCATAATTAAATGCAGAGTTATCAGTGTCCCATACGTCCCAAGGTTCCAAATAAGCTAGGGACGTGTCTAGCCCAGTAATGACATGGATGCCCCATCTGTCCCATTAGTCCCGGATATTTTTTATATGTCTACAAATGAGCATTGAATAAAATTCATTTGCATTCCATTTTGGACGAGGCTATATTCCATAATAGACGGAGATACAATCCATTTTGGACGTACGTATAATCCATAATGGACGAACTCATAATCCATATTAGACGAAACTTAGGACACCTTCTTGAATACGAAAACAGATAATTTTCCAAGACAACTTAAAAGTCGAATGGAAATTGCCATGAAGGATACACCCGTTGTTTTAATAAACGGGCCTCGGCAATCAGGAAAGACCACTTTAGTCAAAGAATACTCGCCTTCCTTACCCTACTACACATTGGATGATGACAATATTCTTAATGCAGTAAAACAAGATCCTGTGGGTTTTGTTAATCGAATCGATAAAGCAATCATAGATGAAATTCAACGTGCTCCAGAATTACTACGCGCGATAAAACTTTCAATTGACGAAAATAGACAGCCCGGCCGCTTTTTATTAACTGGATCAGCCAATTTACTCGCATTACCTCAAATTGGAGATAGCTTGGCTGGTCGAATGGAAATATTAACCTTATTTCCACTTTCTCTAGCTGAAATCCAACGTAGAGAAAATCACTTTATAAAATATGCCTTAGATCAATCCTGGCCAAATCATGTAACACATTCAGAACAAACAGACATTATTTCACAGGCTCTGACTGGTGGATATCCCGAAATGTTAACGAGACCAACTTTTGAAAGACGAAATGCTTGGGCTAAATCTTATATCAAAGCAATAGTAGAACGAGACGTAAAAGATATCTCATCAATAGAAAAATTAGTGGAAATGCCACGATTACTGGAGGTACTGGCTCAACAATCAGGAAAATTAACCAATTTTACTCAAATTGGTGGGCAATTAAATTTAGATACCAAAACAGCGCAGAAGTATGTCGGTTTACTGGAAACACTATTTTTAGTACATCAATTAAGACCTTGGCAGGACAATACCTTAAGCAGGATAGTTAAAACACCAAAAATTCATTTTATTGATAGTGGTCTTTTGGCATGCCTGAACAGAGTTACCATCGAAAGCATTGAAAAAGATAAATCTTCTTTTGGAGCTTTACTAGAAACTTGGGTATATAGCGAATTACTGAAAATGTGCACTCTAGCTAATGAGCCATGGAATATTTATTACTATCGTGACAAAGACCAAGTGGAAGTGGATTTTATTCTTGAAAATCATGCTCGCAAGATTATTGGTATTGAAGTTAAAGCAAGTCAAACTATTCTTAATCAAGATTTCCGTGGATTGAGAAAACTGGCCAGTTTAGCTGATAAAAATTGGGTAAGCGGGATCGTTCTCTATAATGGAGATAAATGTTTGTCATTTGGAGATAATCTCTGGGCAATACCATTTTCATTTCTTGATTGAGATTAGAGTGAGGAAAATATTTAATGATTGAGCATGTGAATCAAATACACAAAGTCACAACTTTAATTCTTATACTCTTTGTTTTTGCATTATTTGCTTTTAGCAAATTTACATCAGTAGCACTACCTCCCTTGATAGTACTAATAATATTGTCTGCGATTTTTATACCAGCAATGATTAGTAGTGCATTATTTGCAATAGTGTATGTTAGTGGCTGAATACGAAATAAAAATATGTACTTAATTGGCTGTTACTCTATCTTTTGCCTTATAAATCATCAAATATTAACTGTTTATACAAAAGATTTAATCTATTAGGCTCTAGGGTATAACCCGCAGTATCTAGCTCATACAACGTCTTTTATCTCTACATTTGTACAATTACCGATAGGGTTATTTCTAATCACTAATTTAACAATTGTTTTTTGTAATGCAATGTTTTTATTAGTAATGCTAATACCACCTTTAGTAAAATTATTTCCCTTTTACGAAAAGGAAAAATCTAAGGAATGTCGAGATAAACTCTTTCATTTAGAATTTGGAGCCACTATTTTGGCTGTTTCTGTTATGCTGATGTATCCTCTAGCAGGCTTAATTAACCATAAGGCTATAATTCGCAACATTGCACTTATGACAGATTATTATCCTGTTTATCAATCTACATAGATATGCAAAGAAGCAAGATCATATGATCTATTCAATTATTTGAACAAAAATATGATTTCTGTATCTAAATATGATGAATATACTAATGAGCATATTTTTAAAACATTGAATTGCGCTACTGTTTAGATTGAAGAAATAAAGATCTAATCTATAAATTACTCAACATTTGATGGTCGACTATCGAAATCAGTACTTTTCATTAAGTTAGGTTTTGGTTTGGTTGCTATAACTTGTAAACACCAAAAACTAACGGGGATTAAATCTTCTTGAGAACAGACCACTTTTTTCAGATACTCAGTCACAAAGTCATTCAAAAATTCAGATTTCCTGTTTTCAGGAATTTGTTTTATCTGAGATCCTGCAGCACTAAAAAAATCTTTAAGTTGTTCTTTTGACTTAAAGGAATAAGTCATTTCTTCTTCTGATAAGTCAACTACTTCTAATCCTGATTTAACAATCATTTCTTTGTAATCATGTGGATCAAAAAATAAACGAGGGCTTACAAAATCAATAAAATAATTTTTCCATTTACTACTAGAGCAAACTTTATCCAAAACCAGATGATATAAGGATTTTTTATGCGATAAAAGAAGAACTACTTGAGCACCATATGCTGCTGATTTTTCTATCCCAAATAGAGTATTTTGCTGGTCTTTAATCCAATGGAGACAATTAAAAGAAGTAATAACATCGAATTGTTCTCTAAAAATATTTCTACTGCCATCCATGGTTAAAAAACGCAAGTTATCTTGATCCATGTATTTTTTAGAAGCAAACTCAATCATTTGTTCGGAAATGTCAGTACCAATAACACAACCTTCATGAACAATTTCAGCAATTTCATTGGTAATCACTCCATCACCACACCCAACGTCTAATACTCTGGATTTCTTATCAAATGAAATTTTTCTTAGCAATTTCATAGCAAAATTGTATTGTAGTGCATTGTTTCTACTATATTTATTAGGATCGCAAAATTTATGACCAATCATAAAAACTCTAATTTCAAAAACTTGCAATATTCTACAAAATATTATGACATGTAGAAACGGAGCCTAAGACCAGCCTGCTAATCATAATCTTCCGAATTTATGGCTCACGTATTATCGGTAAGAGATGTTTCCAGTGCTCTATTAGTTCATTGATATTCATAACTCAGCCATCGTCATAATATGCTTAAGTATAAAATTAGCTACTTGTTGCATCGGTTTCCTCAACCGTTCAACGTCTTTCATGATATACCCTGCTGTAACATCATTATTCATTTTATGATTAAGAAGTCTCTTTAAAGCATAAGCAGGTAAATCCAGGCTATCTGCGATAGTTGCAAAAGTTCTACGAAGATCATGCAAGGTAAATGGTACGCCAGATAACTCAACCACCCTATTCACTGCTTTTTTAGGTTCATAGATATAGCCAGTTTTACTTTCAGCAGGGAATACAAATTCACTGGTTTTATTCCGGCTTCTGCGCTCCATTAACTCATAGACAAAATTGGACATAGGTAGTGTATGTATTTCATGGTTTTTGGTGTCTTGCAGGGTGATGGTTTTGGATTTGAGATCAATATCTTCCCAGCGCAAAGAGGCTGCTTCCATTTTTCGCATGCCGGTGAATAAGAGTAATAAAAAATAATCATGCCACAATAAGGCATTACGGTAGTTGTCAGTCTCCACCAATATAATGACTGCTTTATACCAGTCAGCTAATTGATGCGGCTTGATGACTGTTTGTTTTCGATCTACTCGATACCATGCCCGGGTATGCGAGAGGTATTTGACTGGATTAATGGTGATGATTGGATAACCATTATCGTCTTAATACTCATACATGGCGTAATTAAAAATAGCCCTTAATACCCTCATGGCATTATTGGCACGTGCTTTACTGTTTGCCTAACCATGCTTAGTATGCCGTTTGGCTATCATCTCACGAGTAATGTTCACCAGCGGTTTATCAAGCCAGTCAGGTACGACGTCATGCAGCACACATTGGAAATCGTTTAAGGTGCGTGGCTTTAAATCTTTTCTTGCTTTAAGGTAATCATTCAATACTTGCTGCAAAGTCATAGCATGGATTTTTTTGGTTTTCTTCTCAGCTATTGGATCATCACCTCTCGCCACACTACCCAAAAGACTTTTGGCTTGTTTTCTAGCTTCTTCAACCGTCAGGTTCCCGTATTTGCCTAAGGTGACTCTTTTTACCTTGCCATTGATTCTGGTTTCAACGATGAAACTTTTAACACCACCCGAGGTAATTCTTAAAGCAAAGCCTTTTAAGTTATTATCACGATAAAAAGTTTGGGTCTTTGCTGGGATATGTTCGAGTTTATGAACGATGGTTTTGGTTAATTTAATCCCTTTTTCAGCTTCCGTCATAATTTACCCCTAAAATTCCATGTAGACGCCATGTAGACACTTGTAGACGGAATCTAGACCCGTGAATTAACCAACCTTTAATACTTTAGATTCAATTAAGATTCTTTCATAAATCGATATCATAAGATTAATTAGATCATATCCTCTTGTAGCTATATCATCATCTATTAAAATTCCCAATGCCCAACATAGTAAAACAATCTCTCGTTGGAAATGATGTATAAATGTTTCTGTTGGGGACAAGTTGAATGTTCCACCATCATGGGCATATAAAATTTTATTTCTTGCATCTGCACGTGAAGTCACAAATCCTTTGACTGTGCATTTTTCAGGAAGAAATTCTAGAAATCTGCGATACCAATCCTCAACTGTGTTTCTCTCATTTTCTGCTTCTAATGTAATATTCACTGGTAGAGGTGATATTAGCTCTTGCTCTTCTAACTTAATCAAGAGTCTAATACTATCTCCTTTTAGTACTAACTTTACTTCTTCTCTTTGGGAATCTCCAAAAAATTTCATATTCTTTAATATGGATGTGAAATAGTCTAAAACAGGGGCTAATGAAATCTTAACCGCATGATTTTTAAAATTACTTGTAAATCTGATGTTACAAAATTTTTGTATTTTTAATTGCTCAAATATACTAATTACAATCTCTTCCTCGGAAGCTACAAGTCTTATAAATGCCATTTCATCATCAAAATCGATTAGTTTAATTGATTTATTATAATGGTCTCTCGCCTTTAAATATCTGCTTTTTATTTTTGTTGGGGCTAACCTCAAAATAAAATCATTTAAATCTGATGGTATTAACTTATCCCATTTACTTATTTGCATAATACTCCTTTATAATGAGAAGTAAGTATAGCGAGGTAGCCTGGTTGAGGCTTGCAGCAACCGGGGTTATATCAATCATTGTCTTCATTCTATATTCAATAAATACGAGGTTTTGAAACTCGGTTGTCGCTTAGCGCCAACCAGGCTACACTTCCTGGACTTCCTAATCAATAACACAAAACGATAATCAAATCGTGCAGTAAAAATTATGATTTATGTTTAAGCTTTTCCAGAGTGTCTTTCACACGCCGGGTTGCTTCATGGCCTTCTTGTATCGTTTCTTGCGCACGATCGAACTCCATAAGACCGATATAGCCAAGCTTCGGTGTGATGAGAACGTCAGGTGGATCCTCTGCCACGCGCGAGTTAGTGATGCGATCCTGCATAATGTTAATGGAGCTGGCGATCACGTCGAAAAGACCGGGTTCATGGATTTTCTTCTTATGCAGGGAGGAAATAAATGAATCCAGCCTAATGCCGAAGTCAGCTTTCAGCTTGGACGCCCACATAGCGATGTTTGGATCATGCTTTTCAGCATATTCCAATTTCTTTTTGTTACCTTGATTATCCGCTGCATCACTGTGATGTAGGGAGAAATGTCTGCCGATGAGATCACTATTTAGATTAACGGCGATGATATAATCAGCACCCATAGCGCGTGCGAGTGAAATAGGTACTGGATTAACTAGGCCGCCATCCACCATAATATCGTGTTTTAAAGCAATAGGTGCAAAAATTCCAGGTAGGGCGATGGACGATCGCACAGCATTGAGTAAGGAACCATCCCGCAACCAGTGCTCTTTACCATTCAAGAGCGATGTTGCAACACACCCAAAGGTAACTTCCAGATCCTCGATATTAGGATTGCCAATGCGTTTTTCGATGGCAATCATAAGAGGTTTACCCTGGATAAAACCGCCACCAGCCATTCGCACATCTAATAATTTTAGAATGTCTACACGCCTAAGGGTGCAAATCCATTCTTCAAATTCGTCGAGGTGACCTGATGCATAAGCGCCTCCGACCACAGCACCTATGGATGAACCTGTAACAAGATCTGGTCTTATGCCCATGTTTGCCAACTCACGGATAACGCCTATGTGTGCCAAGCCGCGTGCTGATCCGCTGCCTAGTACTAGTCCTATTTTGGGTCTTTCCATATTATCCCCTGCTTTGGCCTGCATAAACCTATGAAAAAGATAACTTCTAAGCTTATGGTAAACTTTTAATAAGATCTTACTACCATAAGGAAATTCAATTTTGGTGCAACCTGCAACTATCATTAAGCAGTCGTAGCTGATTGACGCCTGCGGCAACCGTGTTATTTCAATCCATTTTCTTCATTCTATATTCAATAAATCCGAGTTTTTAAAACCCGGTTGTCGCTTTGCGCCAACCAGGCTACATTGCTACATTTGCTTCGTTTGAGATAGTACAGAGTGATCGGGCGATGTACCCGACCTACTTATGAACAATATTTATATTAGTTGCAATTCTGATTTTGGATGCAGGTGCCGTTAAAGTCACAGGTTTGGCAATTGTTGGAACCATTGATGATCACTGTTGGAGCAACCCAGCCATTGCTTGGATAGTAATTCCCAACATTTCCATTATTATAATGATATGCGCCGCCAACTCCCCCTACACCGCCAACTCCCCCTACACCGCCAACTCCTCCTACACCGCCAACTCCTCCTACACCGCCAACTCCTCCTACACCGCCAACTCCTCCTGGTCTGCGGAAACCAGGATCAGCGAAACAGTTTGTAGAGATAATGGTAATAATAAAGATAAAAATAGGGGAAAACCGATAAACCCACTTAGATATACTCATAACTATCTCCTTGTTAGCAATATATCCATAAAAGAAGCAAATGATGATTGAAGTATAGATGATTTAATGTCGCTATGAATGCTTGAATAAGGCCAAACTAAAGCACGAGTTACATAGAGTTGCCGATACGAATACAGTCAGGCTGTGCTTAAGTAAATTGGGTTTTGATATAAACCAATATTTAGGACCAAATCATTTTAATGTTTCCTTAATTTCCTTCATGTACAATCTATAGACAAAAAACCCATAAGTTATTGAAATCAATATGCCCAAATATACAAATACCGCCGGTAAAATTAACTTAAATCATTATACAAAAGTTAAAGAGCTCACTACTGGTAAGACAAATCAAGTTTCCTTATGGGAACATAAACAAGACCGTAATTTGAAAATTGTAGTTAAAGTACCCAATGGTCCTAATTCCTATCTCATTCAAAATAATGTGCGTTCTATCAATGCTTTCTTTGGGGACGATTCTGCTTGGTTAATTGAAGGAAAAAATCAAGGTAAAGAAGGGTTTGCCATGAAATATTACCCTGGCATGCCTCTTTCTCCTCAAGAAGAATCTCAACTAATTGATAAAGATGAGAGTCCCTTAAGAACTATCTCTAAGAATGGACTGTTATTTACTATGTTAGATCCCAACAAGGATAATTTCTTAAAATTATCTTCTGGTGAATTCATTCCTATCGATTTCGATTATATGATTATCCATGGGACTAAGCTTTTACCTTACCAAGAACTGTATTTAGAAGGCAGAATGGGTTTTGCAATTAGAGTGGGAGGCAGATCTGAAGCAGAGGCAACCGAATATGTTTTAGATAGTTATCCTGCTGCTGCGTCCTACTTATACGAACAATGGGGCCATAAATATCTTAAGACAGATAAGTACACTCAAACCTCTGAAGTACCAAAACTAGTTATTGATATACCAACAACCCAAAAACAGAGACCTATCAGCACCGCTGAGAAGAACTTTAATGATAATATTGATTTACTACATAAGAAGATTACAGCCTTCTCAGGCAAACCAGAATGTCAGGATGCTCTTAAGGCAGCGAATATAGTTTATGATGCCTTAATGACAGAAGGAAAAAACTATTTCTCTGGTGCACCATCAAAGGAAAGGTATACACAGTTCAAAAACAATTGTGAAAGCTACATTAAAACAGCAAGACTTGAACTTGATAACCATAGAGGATGTAGAAAAATTCTTCTTAATATTCTGGCAATTGTTCTGTCTGGCGGAATTGGTTATGCTTTTGCTGCAGGTGTAAATATTGCTTTGAACAGAGGTAAATTTACCTTCTTCTCTACAGACAGCTCCATAAAACTTAATAGTATTGTAGACGGTATTAATAAGATGGCCCCCGCGGCATAAACATCAAAACAAGCCAAACCCGGTTGTCGCTCTGCGCCAACCAGGCTACCACCTATTGAACCACCTTTTAATCACCTACACTTAGCAATTCAGCTTCGCGTGAAAACTCAGGTTTACGATATTTTGGATTAACTTTCACATGCCAGATGGGCAGCATCAAAAAGAATGGTATGACGCAACAAACGAACAAGGTCAGGAAGAAATTATCCCAGCCGTAATTTTTGATGATTGCCCCCAAAGGAGCACCAGCAAGAACTGCCCCTAAACAATAAGCAAAAAATCCGGCAAAACCAGTTGCAGTCGCCGCTGCTTTTTTATGGGCTAATTCCGCACAGGCCATACCAATCATCATTTGTGGCCCAAAGATAAAAAAACCGAAGAAGAAAAGAAACAAGGAGTCGAGGAATGGTGTATATTCCTTAGTCAACGTAAATAATAGCAAAGTGACAAATACACCTGCGGTAAAAAGAATATTAATTGGGTTGCGTTTACCTTGAAATATTTTATCAGAAGACCAACCAGCAACCAGATTTCCAAAAAAACCACCCACCTCAAACCATATGACACAACTACCTGCTGTGATTAAGGAATAATCCTTCACTTCCGTTAGGTACAACATACTCCAATCATTAATGGCCGTTCGGACAACGTAAATAAACAAATAAGAAACGGACAGTATCCAAACATAGGGGTTGCTTAACACATAATTCCAAAGAATTTCTTTGACTGAGAATTCAGTTTTTTCCTGGTGATGATGGGATAAACCAGAAAAATCGTCACGATGTTGTTCTATCGCAGGTAAACCAAGTGACTGAGGCGTATCTCTTAAACGATTAATTAAAAAAAGACCTCCAAAAATACAGATGATCCCAGGCACAAACATCGCCGAACGCCAGCCGAAATACTGCGCGCACATGGCAACAATCAAGGGAATTAATGCACCACCTACGTTATGTGAGGTATTCCAAAGGCTCCACCAACGACCCCGCTCGGATTGAGAATACCAATGTGTTAATAATTTAGTACAGCCTGGCCATCCCCACCCTTGAAACCAACCATTTAATCCCCAAAAAATAGCAAATAACCACCAGGTGGAAGACAATCCAAACAAAATATTAAAAATACCTGTCAAAATTAGCCCGATCGCCATTAAATAACGAGGATTAGACTTATCGCCAAGAATTCCACTCAAAAATTTGCTGATGCCATAACTTAAACTCAAAATGCTAGCAATCATTCCCAGTTCAGTTTTGGTCATCCCCAAGGTGCTTTGTAATGCAGGCATCGCGAAGGTAAAACTTTTTCGCGTAAAGTAAAATAAAGCATACCCTATATACATTGCATAAAAGGTACGAATACGCCAATAACGGTATTGCCGTTTAACAATGGTTTTATCCTGAATTTCGTTCAGATAAGGAGCAGGTTTTAGAATATTCAAAAATGCCATGATCTTCCATCATCATGAAAAAAACAAGATTAGAATGGAACTCACAAAGTATGTCAAATCTTTCTAATAAAAATAATAACGGTATCCTACTTATTGAGAAATGAATGAAAAATTTAAATGGAATTCTTGTGAAATTATAAATAAGCTACACGATTTGCATTAAACAGGGATTTGTAGGAATGAACGTAATAGTTAGTTTATTAGAACAAGAGCAAATCGATTTTACGCCATATAAACGTCCTGAAGTCATTATGGTTTTAAAAAGAAAATTTCAAACTCAAAAAGAGTGGATGATTACTTCTTTCAACCAATATAAATTTTCTGATGATGAAGCGGAAAAAGTCCAACAAGCCATTTTGAATGGGGATCTTCGAATCACAGATCTTCTAAAACGTCCTTTTTCCCACAATTTTTGGAGCTTTCTTACCTTTAAGTGGGGAGAGATCCTTGCGGGTGGAAAACGATTATCCAAGCAAGAAGTCTTGCAAATTGCTACCTGCTCTAGCAAGGGCCAGGAATTTTCAAGAACACCGACTCAGAATAGAAATAGGCTCCTAAAAGGAGTGCCATTGGTCGTTGGCAAAGTCGTTACCTCCATGGCACTTTGCATGGTATTTGGCTTGGGATTATTAGCGACTTTAGGAGCTCCCTTCGGCTTTAGCCTCGCTTTAGCGATAGTACTTTCCTTATGTAATGGAATAGTGTGTTTATTAAGTCGTGGGCGTGCCATGCTTGACAGTGCTGGCTTTCAGCCTCAAAAACAAAAAACATTTACGACCCCTGAAGAAAATGCAAGAGAAAAAACGGTATTCGATAGAGGTGAGAAATTATTTTTTGGTATCGTGACCTTATTGGCCTGTATTTCTGCGGGCATTTCTGGATATGCTGGTCTCGTAGGACTTCTCACTTTTCTGGGAGCAGGCATGCTCGCCTCTAACCCTCTAGTTTTGATAGTGACGGTTGGATTATCTTTGATTACCGCTATCTCTTTTTATTCATTTCAAGCTGTAGGCATACGTGAAAATTATGCAAAATTTAAAAATCTCTTTATTGAAGATTATAAAAAACCCCATGGTCTTTTGCGATGTGTCTTATTAGGAGTCGTAAGTGCAGTCTTTTTAGCGGTTTATGCGACATTAACCTGGTTTACTACTGCATCGGGTGTAAATAAATTTTTCGGCGTTTTAGGTGCGAAACCTGATACCTTTTTAGCCCATGTTATTTCTATGATATGTACTACAACAACCATGGTTGTTAATACTTTTTCACAAGTTTATAAAGTCTTTAACCCAAAAACCTATGTTGATCTGAAAGAAAAATTTGAATCAATTTATCAACCCTCGGACGAATCCCAAACAAGAGCCCAAAAGATAAAGAATGGAGCAATCAATATCCTCAAACTATGTGCTTTGATAGGCGATTCTCTTGCGTATTCTGTCGCTGGTGGAATCCGAAGTGGAATTCATGTTGGTGAAACACTGGGAGAAGCAATAGGGCAAAAAATTGCATTAACCGTTACCATGGCAATATTGTCTCCGGTGATTTTAGCATTCGTATCGATAGCGTTTACCTGGCCTACCGTTTTTAATCGAAGACAATCATCTCCACCTTCTTCACAGGTGGAAGCGCAATTGAGAAAAATGAGTTCAAGCCCTATTCCAGATATCCGCCCAAATAATACCTTATTACCAATATCTGAAAAATCTCCCCAAATTAAGCAAGGTGGACTAAGATTTTTTGATGCGAATAATACTCTTAATCCTAATGCCCCCCCTACTATAGGCGCAGGAGCAGTTTTGACATCCTCCACGCCATCATAAATTGATGTATGGGAGGGCATTGCTGGCATCAGTGTCTGGCAATCAAAGTAAGTCATTTAGCTGTGGGGCGCGGTTCTTGGGTCAAACGACCCTATATACTGGCTTTGGGCCATCCAATGACTCATGCTATTATTCTATCTAAGCAGTAGCCTGGTTGAGGTATGCGGGCAACGGGGTTTCACTAAAGCTCTTACTATGGGTTTATTACAGTTGAAGTGTCGGGGTCATCTGAAACAGTTGAGGCGATATCACTTTTTTGTAATTGCCTCACACCTTGTTTGAAGTGAGCTGTTATTTTTACGCCATTATCTACAGAATCTGTTTTTGCTAATGAGTGAATTGAGCGAACTGTTGACGCAATAGCGTCTGGCGCCTTGGGTCGGCTTTCATCATTAAAACCACAATACTTAGATAACCATTCAAATAATTGACTCATATCACCAACAATAGGCTCTGCTACCTGTTGAAACACAGACGGCCCGTTGATTGAATTTGCAAGACTTACCACACAATCGCCTGTTGCCATATCCATCGCACAAAATGAAATCGAGCCAGTATTATTGCCCCAATGAAAGGCAATCGTT
This sequence comes from Legionella hackeliae, assembly GCF_000953655.1. NCBI lineage: Bacteria > Pseudomonadati > Pseudomonadota > Gammaproteobacteria > Legionellales > Legionellaceae > Legionella > Legionella hackeliae. Next base: position 513,712 of record NZ_LN681225.1, on the reverse strand, counting down.
TTCTTGAGGTTACTATCACTATAAACCCCCATCCCCAACCCCCATTGAACTTGTGATGTGGGAGAGGACGTTGGCGGGAGACTTGATAGAGTTCCTGTGAGTAGTTTGGATTTAAGAAATTCATTTTTAAAACAATACTGTAGAAAAGTGATGTAGTCCTCTGCAGTTGTAAGTAAGGAACCAGCAGGAACCCCGGGTGAGTTGTCTGGCACTACTGGTAAAGGTTGAAGAGCACCATTTGTATCTTCTTTATGCGCGCTGGCAACAAGAGGGCTGGCTGGCAAGCGTTTAAAAGTAGAACTCTTCATACCGGCTTTGATAAAAAAGTCTTGAGCGATTGCTTCCCATTCCTTACCCGTTTTTTTCTCAATAACCTCCTTTAAAAAATCAAGTGCCACACCTGAATAGGTAAATCGCGAGTTAGGTGTTGCAATAAATTTTTTCCCATCATCTCCGTCCTGTCCAAAGTTGGCTAGACCAGAACATTGTCCAATTACCATGCGCATTGTTAGTTTTTGATAATTCGGGTCTTTCTCAAGTTCAGGTGGCCCAAAGGAGGAATATTTAAAAAGGGGCGTGTCTAAATCCCACTTATCCGGGAGGTCTTTATTTAAATCCTGTTCAACCAAGTCTAAAACAATTGCTGCTGATACGGGCTTACTAAGAGATGCCGCTTGAAATAAAGTATGGGTATTAACCTGGCTGGGTGCTTTTGTGTCTGTCTCCCCGTAAGCCATAGCATGGCGAGTCTCTTTTTGACACCAGGATAACGATAATGCAGGAATATTTGCATTAGCAAGCAGTTCTTTCATTAATTCCTGTCGTTCTTTCATAAAACACCCCGGCACTTAATAAAGTTTTTCAACCTAAATTATAACAAGCGTAGTCTCATACTTGGGTGCAATTTCTTTTTTTCACTATTAATTTACAAATGAAAGGTAAGCGTGGCGAGCCATGGGGACCGACCCGCAAAAATTAACCTGCATCCTCATTTATAATGATAATCAACTATTGAGCCAGCTTTACCATCAATGAGCATTTTTTTGATGTTTCGTCAGTGTGTTCATAAGAGTAATTTGCTCGTTAGCTTGGTTTATTTTCATAATCCGCAAAGGGATAAGAAAAAATAAACTGGAGATTCAATGCTAAAGGTTGGGCCAAAATGTCCCAACCCTCTTTGTTTATTACTCTGGTAGCTTAGGACCGCGGGAGATATCGTAAGGAGTTGGTGACTTATAGAACTCTGCTTGAAAATCTTGGTCTGCTACAATTTTTTGTTTTGCGGACTGTGTGAGATCTAATTCAACTTTTCGTGTAGGAATCAAATTCTTATCGGTCAATCTCGTGACAAAGGCATCATATTGTTTCTTATCAGGAATTTGAATGAATAAGTTATTGTTTTCCCTGGTTAACGTGCCATGAAACTGAATTCCTCTATCATTTAACTCTTTTGCAAATTGTTTAAATTCACCATTAATTGCATCATATAATGCATCAAGATCCGCTTGGTCCTTCTGATTAAGATTCTCATCGCCTTTGAAGGTGATTAATCCATGAGATAGATCAAGGGACAGAGACAAAATGGCTAAATCACCCTCGAATAAATACAACAAATCCTCTTCGCTTGATTCATGCCAAACTTCGCTTTCATCTAAAAATGAGGATACGGAAATAGCTTCAACAGGCGTGGGTTTTAAATCGGGTGAAAGACCATCTTCATTAGTGTATGTCTCGTCATTAGTCCACTCATCACTTCCTGAACCGCCCCCAGACTCACCACCGCCCCCGCCCCCCCCCGTGCCCGCGGCAAACAGGTAAGCCAAATGCTCGACATAAACTACATGGGTTATTTTCGATAGCTTTGCTTCTTAAATCCTTTTTACTCTCTTTATCCTTACTCTCTTTATCTGCAAGTTTGACCATGATTTACTACCTTAATATTATGTCCATTCATTTTATCACCCGCTAATTTGGACATAAGAGATTACTGTCAGGATTTTACACTTTATTTGCAAAGTGTTTTTATGTTGTTTGTTCATTTGAGTTCAGCATCAGCCTGCGCAGTGTATACAGGATTACCAGACACTTCGGCAATCCCTTTATTGTGATATCAAGTTCGAACGCGTTGATGTTTAAGGGCTAATAGCTAAAAATGTTTCTTAAGAGTGAATTTAAAGTTTTCACCTGTGTAATATTAATAATGAAACCTCAAATTTTGCAATGTATGAAAAAAACATTTGCATTTGGCTAAAGATTCGGATTAATCTGGAAGAGACTCATAAGGAAAAGGAGCTCACCATGGGTAAGAAAGATGCAAATACTCGTATAGTTCATGGAAATAATAAAACTAAACAACCTTACTCAAACCAGGAAACACAACTTTTTTTCAATCAAAAACAGAAACCTTCGTCAACTGAAGTACAACCCTTTAAAGAAATACAACCACCTGCTCAAGAAATAAAGATAGAAACTACGACGGACCTTTTATTAGTGGCTATTTTAGAAGAACTAAAAACTCATAATATGATTGAACTTATGAAACTAAAGACTCAACAAGAACAAGAGGAGAAGGAACTGCAAGCCACACAAAATAGGCAGGCACAGGATAATACGCGATTCGAAGAAATCCGCTCTACTATGTATCTTTGATTAACATTTCAACATAGGTTGGTCGTTTACTCATTGGTTATTTATGGGCTAAACGACCTACCCTACCACGGTAGGACCTTAACCACCTCGGTTTCATAAGCATAGCAATTCCACACTGTTCGATTCCCATTAATTAAAAATGCAACTTGGGTAATTTGATAAAAGCCTCCGTTAATGTGGGTATCTAAAACACATAATTTATTGACCCCATCCATAGTGATATAGAATAAAACTGCATTGGATGGTGTTACGTTTGATGGAGGGAGAAGATAAACGTCGTTCCTTTGTTCCAACGCCATGGGTAGCCCCTGAACGAAAATGATGGCTCCCGAAGAGGCAAAACTCATGGTCATAAACCCTAAAAATAGAATGATTTTCATAGCCATCCTCTGATAATCATTGTTGATTATTGATTATATTATATGTAATCTGTGCCAATTTTTCTCATGAATAAGGAAAAGATAATTATTTGACTTAGCGCCACCAATGAGTTCAGCCGCTCACTTCAACATCGAGAGAAATCTCTTAAAAGTTCTTGCAAATGTGTGATTCTATTGTTGCGCAATGGTTGTAGTCTACTGATGAGATAATATTTCTTTAAGTATGAAGTCTAGAGGATTCAGAACATTTTTCAAATATGTGCAATAATTAATCAATCGCAGTAAAAAGCTTATCCAGAATGGAATATGGAGAGTGTATGAAAACTAAGGGAGATAGTACTGGAGAGGTTACCGTTGAGCTAACTCAACTCGCTGAGTGTGATTCAAAGCTTAAGGTAAACAAAGAGCCATCTATTGTTAGATATAGCCAGATTTCTCCAATTATTAAGCCTGATAAATGCGGCAAGAAGAATCTTTATTTTAATCCTTGTCACCCCTTCAAGCACTTAACGGCTAAACAGAAAGAAAGTGCCGCAAATAAAATTGCTGCCCATCTTCATGACAATATTCCAATCACAAAACAAATCAATTCTGGACTCATACCAGCCCCCGCTTCAAAAGGCAGAACAGCAGAAAAACTACAGTTACTCGCTCAAAATAAAATTGTAAGCGCGAAACAAAAAATTGACGAAACCGAAGTCCATAAAATCTATCAGCAATTTATCAATGACATCGAGGATGCTCAAAATAAATTATTTATCAGTAACATTCGCCCTTTTATTCAAATTTCTAAAAAGGATTTACAGGATCTTGATAAATTGTCTCATGCAATCTCAATAAGTCCTTTGTTCAATCCTTATTTTACGTACTCATTAAAATATTCCGTCGGACTATTTGTTAGCTATGAGCAGGAATGGCATCACCTGGGTTATTCACGCGGGGAATTAATAAAAACATTAGAGCTTGCTCCTGGAGAAACCGTAACGCTGGAATATCACTACTGGGATAAATCAATTATTAAAAATGAGAATGAATTATCCACCGAGCTTGAGCTGAAATCGAGCTCGACTGTTACACAGCGGGATACTAAACAAATCTTGGACGAGCTTACAGCTAATAATCAATTGCATCTGAATGGTCATGAGGGAGGAAGCATTAAAATTCCTGATACGCCTATAACCCTGGAAGCTGGTGCTGATGGCGGTATTTCGTCACAACTCCAGCCTCATGTATCAAATACGATAACAAACACCACTGAAAGTGTGATTAATACTGCCAATGATTTTAAGCAAAATAGAAAAGTAAGGATAGAAGAAACCAGAGACTCTGGAATCGAAAACAAACAAACTCGCGTGGTTTCAAATACAAACAGATGTCATACAGTACAATTTAATTATTTTGAAATAATTTCAAATTATACTATTGTCACGCGATTATCAACCATTCGCCCCTGTGTTCTGCTTCCTTATTCTGTAATCTATGAGAATAAACCATTAACGCCCAAGCGCATTAATGACCATTTCATTTTATGTCATGAAAATATTCTCAAAAGCGCGTTATTAGACAAAATATTTCTTCCTGGATTTGAGGCAGCCAAGAAAATTGCGTCATTCAATAAAGTGAAAAAACTCCTTGAGGGTGATTTTGTTCAATCGGGGACTAATCCCACATCAAGCTCCACTTCAACGACTTCAAATTTAGAAAAGGAATTTGCAGAATACAGAAAGCAGATTATCGAGGATTTTAATAAAATTGCAGGTTCACAAAAGCCTTTTGTTGATTTTGCCAAAAGTTTGGATTTAGCAAAAATCGATGACACCGTGACTAAAGTCACCAATTTTATCATTGAACTGCTGAATCATCCGAGCCGTGCAAGACATGTTTTATATCTGATTTCACTATCTATCAAGAATGATGCGATAAATGCTTTAAAGGCACTAAAAAAATCGATGGATGATAATAAACCAGCTGAAAGAGCAATGATCGATTTCTTTGCAAAGGTTGACGAAAATGATTATCAATTCATGGATCCCATTTCAGGAGAAATTTCTAAATTTTTCCAATCTTTTGGGGTTCCAAACGATGCTGCCGATTTTTAGCAGGTGTTGTGGAGTTCTTTTTAAGCACACAGGCAGCAGCTATAGCGGGGGCTGTTATTGGTACCTTGATAGAACCTGGGTTAGGAACTGCAATTGGTGCTGGGATTGGGGCAGCTGTAGGTGCTGGTCTTGAAGTGGGTGGTGGAACATTATTGTCATCACTCAGAGACGACGCCGGTTTACATAATGATGTCGAGGCAGCTCAATCATTCTTTAAAAATACAAAATTATCCCCCACTGGAGCTGTTAATGAAAATCTATCCAGTGATTCACAAGCAGCCCCCTATGTTAAGACAATTGCTGACTTTGTTTCGATTACTGATATTGCAGATGCTAATGTTGAACTGGAGCGATTAATTTGCCATATAAAATGCAACTATGAATACTATAAACAAGCACTCTGGTTAAACAAAGATGCCGATTTCAGAACGAGTAAAGCAAGTCTTACTGAAAGATTTTAAAATTAAAATTAGCAACAGCCGATTTAATTACAAAGGGGTTGCCAGGGGATTTTCAACCCTCGGGGTGACGGGGGGCCTAATGATTTTAAGTGGGGTATTTGAGGCCATTCAATTATTAGAAATACCTGATCAGATAGATGCAATTAAAGAAACTCAAATCGATCCCATTATCGTTGATGTTGCTTTGAAACAAAGCAGGATAAGCGCGCTACTCGATAATAAAAGAAGCAGCTTGCAAGAAATATCATGGGAAGAAGGCAGCGAACTACACTCTACCAATCTTTTAATCGACACAGAAACTGGAAATCTCGCAGCAGTGGTACTTGAAGCGACAGACGATTTGGAGGCCGGGCAAATCGTGGGTATCGGAAGGTCAAGGTTCATCACAGATAATGTTGTCATGAAGTCTAATATTTATAAAGACAATCGCACCAATGATGTTTATTTTCAATCTGAACGAGGAAATTGGCTAGTCATCGGCCCCTCCACAGGTTCATGGGAACTGTTTCCATTTCAATAATTGCTCGTGAAAAACCCGGTTGCAAGCAACTGCTATTTAACTTAGCTGTAGCCTGTTGCTTGCAACCGGGTTGTCTATATAAGCATCGACGACGCCCCCTTATTAAATTTGCTGAAACTCTGTCTCTGGCGATAAAGAGTTATCGTTCTTAGCTGTAGTTTCCTGTGATTGCTTATGAGAAAAGAAGAAGAATTGCAGCTCTTTATGCAGTAATATTTTTTTATTATGCACGTCTAGTCGTGCCGTAATATTTATTTTTGCTCCTTGTACCCGTTTTGCATCATCCTCATCTTCAGGCAACAGGACGGGAAATTGACTTACTGTCTTCAGATAATTTTGAGGAGATTGCCCCTGCTTAATATATTCATCAGCGATCATAGGGTATGCCCAAAAATCTCTAAGATTAAAATTAACGTGATCCTTATTTGCCTGAAGAATTTCATTCACTGTTTCAAAATCACCATGTCGCGCATAAGCCAACATTCGCTCTCCAATGGATAACTCCTGAGCTATTTTAAATAACTCCTGAGAATGGATTATCACATCATTAATAACAGGCGCTAACCCTAATTTCATTGCACAGGCATTAGCAGCTCGAATGTTTGCCGGTGAAAAATAGGCATGAGTAAAATTAAAAAAAATACTAAGGTTTACTTCATTGCCTGCGTGCATAGCTGTAAATAATTCATTCGTATATTTTCCTGTATCATGTTTGATAGCGCTCCCTATTTTAAATTGCCAATCCCCCTGCTCATCTTTAAAAAATAAAATATTTTCCAGACCAACCGTGTCTAAAATGATATTTGTTTTTTGATAAAACTCCCGATAATGATTTAGAAACTCACTCATCACTTCTCGCAGTTGAGCATCACTATCTAAACGTTGCAAAATACCACCGATTCGCTCATCAATATTCACATAATCACTCAGATTAAAACTGTATTGAGAACCATCATGATAAATAAGCGCTTTATTAGCCCTATCAAATAACCCTTTATTATGATTTATTAAGTATGGGTCCAGTTCAGCAGGTTCCATTTTGAAATCAAATTTCACTTTAGACTTGAAACATTTTTGATAGGGAACGATTGACAGTGCAGCGTTCTGAATTTTTTTTCCTGGGAGTAGCACTGGCAGTGTGACATGTTGTTCCCGTATGCATCTTTTCTTTCCATCTCTATCAAAACAATCGTATAAAACAGCATATTTCTTTTCCAACTCTTCAAGCTCTTTAGGATCGGGGTTATGCTTCATCAATTTAATTACAAAAGGAGCATTGGGAAATCGATAAAGCACATGAGTCCCACCCTCAGCAATATGTTCAGCTTTTGTTAAATCAATTGCTCCGGACTCGGTTTTTGGGATGGATTTAACCTGGAGGTCCCTCAAAGCACTCACCCAAGTGTTAACATCATTTTCATCGTGAATTATGTCTTCGGAGTTTTGATAGGAGGTCACTATTTTTCCCTCTACCAAGGTAATTTTATGGTTAATATTAGGTTTTTGAAGCATCTCTCCAGGCTTCACATTAGGATGCATAAAAAAATCACTGCTCTCATTAGGAGCCATCGTTCTCATTGACGTCCATTGACCATTTTCCTTTTTTATCATGGCAAGTACATGCGTTTTTCCAAGCCCGTCAACATACCCAAATACCATCTCTTTCGGCATAGGAATCTTTGAATCGGGAGTATAAGTAAATGTTGCAGTCAGGTCAGAGGAAGTATTGTCAATGGTAACCTCAACTATCCCTGCACTTTCTCCTGTTACAACTAATTTCATAAATTTTGACATTTTCGTTCTCATTTAATCTCGGTATACCGATTATCCCGGCTAAATAATCACTTTTTTGCTTGTTAGGTTAAATTTTACGCAATATTTTCAGTTTATTTCTATTTGTCATCAGTGGCTTATCTTTATTCTGATTATGTTCATGTGATACTCTTGGCGGCCTATTTAAGAACAATGGAGGTTGATGTGAAAATTAGATCGTTCGTTTTTGTAGCTTGTTTTGGTTTGTTATCAACAGCATTTGCAGAAAATCATCACTTTCATGCAAGTGCCGAAACAAATGAAACGACTTTTGCACCGGGTCCCTGTGAGATAGAAATTGTCAATGATAGTTTCGATGATATTAATATCTACGGTCGATTTGATGATGGTACTTATTTGGTCCCCTTTACAATGAAGCGTTGGGGTGAACCAAACTATATCAGTCTTTTCTATTACAATAGCTGTCATGCTGGAATGGATTTTTACATAGAAACAGTTGATGGTAAGCACAAATACAATGGCTTTACTCCTGTTGGAAAGACAATCCGAATTAAAAGCTACTAATTGATAAAGTTCAGCTAAACTCGTTAGAAAGAATTGTACAGATGCTCAAGGGTTGGCAGTTCTTGATTAAAAAAATTGCTGCATTGAGCCATTTTTTTAATCATTAATACGCTTGCTTCCTACGTCGCGCAGCCTGCCCAGGGACGTAGGAATATAAGATCAATGAAGCTGTTGTTACTTCATCAAATTATCGATTAAGCTAATCTCCTCCAAAGGTTCATTCCATATTTTTTGTGTGTTACTTCTACGTTATAATCGGCGTTTCGAAGGGATTAGAACTCAGCAATTCCTCTGTACAAGGAGATTTATTCTATGTTTCGAGCTGCCTGTCATTCCAGGGTGGGATTTAATGTTCGTCGCCGTCGTCCTGCAAGTGTGCTCCATATTACAGATAGCGAAGGCCATGATGCATCCTTTGCCAATTCAATTGCACGCAGTCATATAGTCGAGTTTGATAAACATGGGCAATTAGCATTTCAACCTTCGGCAGTAAATCCTTTTTTTGTTTATGGGGGTGATCTCACAGACCGTGGGGTTGGAGATATGAAATTACTTAAGCAGCTCCTGACTTTCAAAAAACGTTATCCTTCCCGGGTTTTCTTGCTAGCTGGAAATCGGGAAGCGAGTAAAACCCGTTTTCATACCGAATTACATCCAAAACATATTCGTGATCGCCTAATTAAGGGTACGGCCCCTCATTGGCTTCAATCAGCCCCTCATCAACTCCCTTCAGATTACGTCAAAAAGCACATGCTTAAATATGGCAAAACACCTCAGAATTCACAGGAATTAAGTGAGTATGTATACACTTTAAGCACAGAAGACTGTCAACTTATTTATTTAAAGTGGATGCTCGAAGAAAATTTAGGCTGTACCAACACTTTCTCTTATCATGCTCAAGAACTTGCGGCGCAGCTGGGAAAAAAAATTGATGAGATCTCAGAGTCCATGATACTCAATAGTATCATGGACATGACATCCCCCACAGGATTGGTAGGTGAGTATCTTAAGAATGCACAAGCTGCCGTTATTGTACCTAATACTGAAATTTTAGTAGTGCACGGGGGTTTAACTCCTGTCAATATTGGACGCATCCCTGGTATGACGCCTACTGATAAATTGATTTCTGATGCACGCGTGTGGGTAAGTCAATTCAATTATTGGTTTCGATCAGAAGTAAGGAATTGGGCCAACTCTGATCCCGCAACTATTGCATTGCAATTACGTGCCGCAAGTTCTCCATTAGATACGTTTTCGATGACTGTCCCTGCCCCTTTTAGAACGGTAGTCACCGCGTCCATGCTCGATGATCAAAGACGATTTACTGAAGTTTCACCTGAAGTGAGCTCTTATTTAACTAAAAACAAAATCTCTGTAGTTCTCACAGGACATCAACCTTGTGGCGATCATCCCGCAATTTTACGTAGTAATGATGACCAGGTTGTATTCATTAATGGTGATACTGGCTATGCCAATGCTGAAGCCAAAGATCCTCATGACACTCGCGGCCCGGTTACCCATACGCTGCAAATCTTTTCAGAGGATGACAGTACAACGATAAACATCGATGCACGCTTGCTTACTGAAGGCCGTATTTCGACTCAATTGAAAATTGCTCAAGGGAAGGTCATTAGTGAGCATCTTGTGGGTAAATTGCTGCCTGATAATCAATTAGTTCAATGTCAATTACCCAATGGAAATTATCGCATTGCTCATCAACAGGGTTTCACAGTCCGGTACGAAGAGCTAACCCCCGTTGAGGTAGAACAGAAACTCAATCTATCCTCATCCAAACAAATCTCAAAGATGACTTTGTAGCCTGTCAAAGGGATAGGCTACAAAATTATGCTCGCATTGCTAAATACTTATCAATCATTTGTCGTGAAAGACTAATTGGTTTTGGCAACTTAGGAAGCTTATCGAGTGAAAACCATTGCGCATCCTCTAGTTCATTAGTGTCGATTTGAATGTCACCACTGTCGTATTCAGCAATAAAACCCAACATTAAATTACTCTGAAATGGCCAGGGTTGAGATGAAAAATATTGCATATTTTTTACGGTAATTCCTACTTCCTCTTTAACCTCTCGCCGGACAGTCTGCTCAAGCATTTCTCCAGGCTCAACAAATCCGGCCAATGTACTATAGATGCCTGGAAGAAAATGAGGCGAACGAGCCAATAAAATCTCATTATCTCGCCAGATTAGTGCCAACATGACCGGCGAAATTTGTGGGAATATCAACGAGTCACATGAAGAGCAAACTTTTGCACGCTCTTTATCGCTGTATAGAGTTTTTTCACCACAGTACCCACAAAACTGCGTACTTTTATCCCAGTGCAAAAGTTGTTTACTCCTAGAAACAACTTGGAATAACTCATCGTCTTCTAAAGTTTCATGAGCTTGACGAATATGCTGAAACGTCATGTCCTGTGTTAATGCAACAGGCTGTTGACTAATTTGCACCGTAAAACAAGGAATTCCTCTATACATCCCTAAATAAATTTGCCGCTCAATAGTTAGATGCAGTTCATGGATACTTGAAAACTGGGGTATTTTATTATTTTTTAAAAGAATTTCTTCCTCATGAAAAATGAACCAAAATGCAGGGTGACTTAACGACGCAGGAGGATGAATCTGGGAAGTAAATGATATTGTCATAATATAAATCCATAATCAGAAAATAAATATCCAGTTAGCGATTACTACTCTCATAATGCTAATGTTCTGAGAAAATACTCCTTTTATCAATGCCAATGTCCATGAATAAGTTTTTTTTTGCGCAATTAAGTTGCTCCCAAAGATTATAAATGTATATAATGCCCGCGTTGAGAACGCACTGACTAAATAATGGATAAACTGCATATGGAGAGTGTACATATGAATAATAATAAAAAAGGAATTGCATCCCTAATCTGGGTTGTCTTCGTCGATTCAATGGGATGGGGCATCGCCTTCTCCATCTTTGCAGCCCTCTTTTTCAAAAGTCATTCTAATATCATACCCGACACTGTTTCAGAAACTTCAAGATACATGTTGTATGAGTTTTTATTAGCGATTTACAGCGTTTTTATGTTCTTCTTTGCTCCGGTTTTAGGAGGAATTGCTGATCGATACGGTCGTAAACCTGGGTTAAAGATTTCCATGCTAGGTTTAACAATGGGCTTTATTTTGAGTGCATTGGGTTGTTATTGGAGTAGTATTTGGTTTTTAATTTTAGGCCGTATTATTTCAGGAATGACTGCGGGTTCTTTATCAGTAGCACAAGCTGCCGCAGTTGATATTAGTACACCACAAAACAAATCATTTTATCTTTCAATTTTAATGTTATCAAATTGCTTAGGCTTTTCTTTAGGTCCCATTTTAGGTGGTGCACTCATGCATTTCAATGTAGGCCCAATTGGAGCTTCTACATTCTTAATTGGGGCTATAATGAGTGCGATTGGATTTTTAAGTATTCAATTATTTTTTAAAGAAACCTATGTCCCGCAAAAATCCAAAGATCAGTTCAATCTGATAAAAGATTTTGCAAATATCAAAATTGCCTTTAGTAAACCCCTATTAAGTAATTATTTACAAGCCGTCTTATTTTCCATGGTTGCTTTTGGTTTGTTCTTTTCGGATATCCCCGTATTTTTGAGTCGATATTTTCCTGCTCAAAACTCTTCTACAGATTTCATATTAAGTTTCGAAGCGATTATTTTCTCACTCACTTTAATGTTTGGTGGCAAGTATCTCTTTGATTACTTTGAAAAAATAAAAGTCGTATTCTTTACTCTGGTTATTCAGCTACTCGCTTACCTTTTTATATCCCTTGGCATTCAATCTTTTGCATTAAACGTGCTTTTGTTTACTTGTATCTCAGCATTTACAGGGCTGATGTACATAGCACTGTTAACTCTAATTTCAGACACAACAGAAAGTGATTGGCAAGGTCGTGTAATGGGTGTTGTAGCTGCTTTGTCTTCAGTAACTTGGGGTGTAGGTCCTTTGCTAACTGGCGGCTTGAATTTCTATGGTGCTGGCATCGCGTTTTTATTTTGCGCGTTGCTAATCATCATCAGCATTCTAGCTCTACGCAAATCTTTGGCAAAAAATAAGGACATTAAGTTCGCTAGTGCCAGCCAATAGTTTTTAACTGGCACTTAATACCTCGAGAAATGCGAATCCTTTGAGTCCTGATTGCTTTACAAGGAGAGGTTTAAATTGTCATTAAATAATAAACAATTAGAAGAGTTCGGCATTGAAAAGTCCTCTTTGCCGGCCGGGAAATATTCTAAAATTATTTATGATTATAGGGCTCTAGAAACGCTATCTTATGAATTCAAAACCTTATGTCAGTTATTTGAGGAACAAGTTGCCAGAGCACCCAATAATATAGCTATTGAGTATAAAGATGTTGTTCTTAGCTTTGCAGAACTTAATCAACTATCCAATCAATTAGCACGATATATTAGAAAGCAATATAAATCTGTAACCCAGGAAGAATTAAAACCAGATACACTGATTCCTATCAGTGTGGGACGAAGTGCTGACTTTCTTATAGGAATTCTAGGGATATTAAAAGCGGGTGGCGCTTACGTCCCTATTAATCCAGATTATCCGACTAATCGTATTCAACATATTTTGACTGATATTAACAGCAAAATTATTTTAACTGGGAATCAATCATCCGAGCAGTTTAAAAATAATCATGGTGATCTTCAGCAAATTGTCCTTGATGAGCGCTTATTTTTAAAAGAATCCACCGAAAATTTATATATTCAACTTAGTCCTACCGATTTAGCCTATGTTATTTATACTTCTGGAAGTTCTGGTGCCCCAAAAGGAGTATTGGCACAACATGCTAACGTTATCTCACAAGTCATTTGTGCCAATTATTTTTACGCCGATGAATCAGACACAATGGCATTTTTCTCTGATGTGTCATTTGATTCAACAACCTTTGAGCTTTGGGGTTCATTATTAAATGGTGCACGCTTATTTATCCCTGATAATTTTTTCGAGCTGTTGTCTAACCCCATACTATTTAAAGAAACTATAGATAAAAAAAATCTTACTATTCTTCTCATCACAAGAGCTTTATTTGACTTACTGTATACACTTGATGAAACCGTATTTGCTCCATTAAAATTTTTATTGGTCGGCGGGGAAGCGTTAACTAAAAATATAATGCTCAATTTGATGAACTCCCCTTATAAGCCAAAAAATTTGATTAATGCCTATGGCCCTACTGAAAACTGTACCTTTTGCACAACTTATCCAATTAATGAAGATTTTAGTTTATTAAACTCAGTACCTATAGGGAAACCGTATTCAAATCGAGTAGGCTTTGTTGTTGATAAACATCTTCAACTGGTACCCATTGGCATTATCGGTGAAATTTACGTTGGCGGACCTAGTTTATCTAGAGGCTATTTAAATAAGCCCGACCTCACCGAGGAGCGATTTATTACGAATCCTTTTTTTCTCCAAAGTGGCGAACGGTATCCTCGCATTTATAAAACCAGTGACTTGGTGAAATGGTTACCCAATGGCAACCTTGAATATGCTGGCCGTAATGACTTTCAGGTGAAGCTACGCGGATACAGAATTGAATTAGCAGAAATAGAAACCAAGATCCTTGAATATCCTGGAATAAAACATAGCGTTGTGCTACTTCACAAAAACGAAAATCTCTCCTTTTTAGTGGGTTACTATGTCGCCGACAATACAGTGGATGATAATCTGCTTCGTCATCATTTAGCAGCAATTCTACCGGATTATATGATCCCAAGTATCTTCATTTATTTAGATACTTTACCCGTTACCACGAATGGCAAATTAGATAGAAAGGCCTTGCCTGCTCCGGAATTTCAAGCTGAGGACACTGCTGAGGCTTTAGATAAATCAGCATCAGTTGAGGATACCATTTCTAAAATTTGGTCGAGAATTTTGAATTTTAGTAATTTTGGAAAAGACGAATCATTTTTTAATTTAGGGGGTAACTCCCTGGCTGCGATGATGGTTCGCAAAGAACTTGAAGATGCCTTTGCTATAAAACTTAACATTGTTGAATTGTTTCAATATACCACCCTAACCCAACTCACTGAGCGAATTTCGACACTTATTCAGTCGACTAATACAAAGAAACAAGGCAAACAAGAAAAACCAAGCCTTGAGCTGCAACAATCAGTGACAGAACAGAGATTCAACGAACCTATTGCTGTTGTGGGAATGGCATGTCGGATTCCAGGAGCAAACGATCCTGAGTCTTTTTGGAATCTTCTAATTCATGAAGAAACTAATTTGCGACAATTATCATCTGAAGAATTGAAAGCCAACTCCGTCAGTGACGCATTCATTTCCAGTGATTCCTATGTAAAGCGAGGGGCGATTTTTGAGAACCCTTTTAGTTTTGATGCAAATTTTTTCGGGTACTCAGTAAAAGATGCTGAAGTTATGGATCCTCAGCAGCGCCAATTTTTAGAGTGTGCCTGGGAAGCTTTAGAGTTTAGTGGCAATGTCCCGGAAAAATTTAAAGGTGATATTGCAGTTTTTGCGACACAAGGAAGAAATGATTATTTTATGAACCATATTTATGGCTCGCCGATCGCACAAACCAGTTTATTTCAAGCTATTTTGGGAAATGAAAAAGATTTTTTAAGTACCAAAGTATCTTACAAATTAAATTTGACTGGACCAAGTATCACCTTACAAACGGCTTGTTCGAGCTCACTTGTTTCAGTACAAATGGCCTGTGAAAGTCTTAAAACCCATAGTTCAGATATGGCACTAGCAGGCGGCGTTTCGCTCTTTTATAACTATGGTTATGAATATCAAGACGATATGATTGAATCGCCTGATGGTTACTGCCGCGCCTTTGATGCCCGTGCTAAAGGGACTGTTGTCACCAGTGGTGTGGGTGTTGTTGTTTTAAAGCGCCTGAGTGATGCAATTGCAGAGAAAGATACTATTTATGCAATCATTAAGGGAGGAGCTATCAATAATGATGGTTCCTCTAAAATGGCGTTTACAGCTCCAAGTGTCGAAGGACAATCTGCTGTCATTGAAAAAGCACTTAAAAATGCGAATCTTTCTGCGGATCAAATTAGTTACATTGAGGCTCACGGTACAGGCACCCAGTTGGGTGACCCCATCGAATGGACAGCACTTCACAATGTGTATCAAAAATACACACAACAACAAGGTAAGTGCATCATTGGCTCCGTTAAAACTAACATAGGTCATACTGATTCTGCGGCCGGTGTTTTTGGGTTAATGAAGACTGTTTTTGCTTTAAAGAATAAAGTGATTCCAGCCACGTTGAATTTTGAAAAACTAAACCCTGAGATTGCATCATTTAATAAATTATTTACAGTGTCGAATCAGACATTGCAATGGGAAACTAACGGAACTCCTCTTCGCGCGGCGGTAAGTTCATTTGGGCTAGGTGGAACTAATGCTCATATCATTTTAGAAGAATATAACGAAGACGAATCAGGGCATGACTTAAATCAAGAGAATAAGGACACTTATTTCTTAGTTCCTTTTTCAGCCAAAAATCGAGAATCACTGTATCTAATGGCTAATAAGTTAAAAAACCACATTGATACGACTGAAATGATAAACCTCAATAATCTTGCATTCACTGCTCAACAAGGACGCGCTGAATTTAAAGAAAGAGGATTTTTCATCGTCAGCACTAATTTACAAAAAGACAATAGCCTGATTAGTTTGTCCTATCTTCATGAGGGTGATTCTCATGAAAAACCACAAGTTATTTTTGTGGTGTCTGACTTTATCGCTAAATCCTTAACTCAATACGAAAGCCTTTATAATAAATATCCTGAATTTAAAGAGACGCTTGATTCTTGTGCTGTCATTATCCAGGACGAGTACCATATCGATATTAAAAAACCCTGCAATAATAATGTTGACGTTGAATTACATTCGAAACTTACCTCTTTTTCAATTCAATATGCTTTGTTTCAATTAATCGTTTCAACAAAAATAGACGCTCATGGATTACTTACCCAAGGTAATGGTGCTTACTTAGCTGCCGTTATTTTAGGTGCTTGCTCTTTCAAAGAGGCATTACCTCTCTTGTTATCCCATGAAGATAATGAACACAACCTATCCATAAAATCTTCAGAGTCAACAATTAAACTGTATACCAGTAAAAATGATTTGTTGACGGAAAAAGACCAGTCTCAGTTTATTTTTGTTGAGCTTGGCACGTGCTCTAACTTAGACCAAGATACAGTAAATGCAATGAGTGCCCACCCGACAAAAGATCAATGCGCTGAAGTGGCCTTTTTAAGAGCGATTGGTTGGTTATGGTCTAATGGCTCCCCTATTTTCTGGGACAATATCAATCCTTCATCAGCCCATTCAAGAAAAACACGTATTCCAACGTATTGCTTTACAAAAAAACACTATGAGATTGAAAAAGTTAAAACCCGTGCTGCATCGACTCAGGACGAAAATACATCAGCTAATGCAGATTTATCCATGGAAGAACAGTTGAAAGATATGTGGTCAAAAGTTCTCGGCGTTTCTGCAGGCGAACTTAGCAAAAATTCCCATTTCCTAGAGTTAGGTGGTGACTCCTTGTCATTTATTGACTTACTCAAACACATTAAAACGTCATTTCTCATTGATATGAATTTCGAAGAAGTCGTCCAAAACAATGAATTTGGAGAAATGCTTAATTACATTAGTACAAAAAAGGTGACTCATGCCTGAATTAGTTTTTGCAAATAGACACGATCTGGAAGTACAAAAATATGACCTTTCTATTGGCCAGAAAGAATTATGGTTTATTCACTCCATGGATGGTGCAGCCAAAACGGCATATAACGAGCATTTAATTTATACGCTGAAAGGGTTCCTTTCCGTCAATAGCCTAAAAAAAGCATTTCAGGCGTTACTCGATAAACATCCGATATTACGCACTTCGTTTGCCAAAGATTCGGAAGGTAATATTTCTCAACTATTGCACCCAAATGCAGGGTTGGATTTTACGGTAACCAATGACATCGGCACTGGAGAACTTGAGGAATATATTACGCAACAAATTAGCAAGCCCTTCGATTTGAATCATGCTCCTTTGATGCGCGTATCACTCGTTAAACTAAGTGATACTGCGTTTACTTTGATTATAATTCTTCATCACATTATTACTGATGGCACATCATTCTCTATTCTTATTAACGACTTGAATCAGTGTTATAACCAGGCACTGCGTGGTGAGGCAATCCAACAATCAGAAACTAAAGCATCCTATTTTGAGCACATCCATACTGAGCAGACGCATTTTTTATCCCCAGCTTACCGCGAAAAAGTTAATGCCGTTGCCGATTCGCTAAAAGGGTACTCTGGGTTAAATTTTTTAACGACGCCTCAGGGAAAAGAGAAGCTTGATATTTTTTCAGGTAATCGTGTTTATTTTAAGCTCGACCAAGCAACCTGCAGCAAAATGAATGAGTTTGCACAAGCACATCGAATGACTTTGTTTCACATTCTTTATGCTGCTTACTGCATTTTTCTAAGCCAATATACACGTAGCCAAGATATCCTTGTGGGTGTCCCCTTTGCAAACAGAGAACATGATCTTGAACGACAGATTATGGGATATTTTATCAATACCCTCCCTGTTAGAATCACCTTAAAAGAAGAGGAAAGCTTTTTTGAACTGCTTACACGCGTCAAATCGCTTATTTTTTCCTCTCTTTGCAAACAAGAAGTCGCATTTGAACACATTGCTCCCCAATTACATTTACCCAGAAAAGCTTCGGGGCAACATCCGATCATTCAAACCATGTTTGTGTGGGCTAATACAGGAAAAGTAAAACTGATGCTAGAAGGGATAAGTGCCCAACAAGAGCATCATCATTTCTGTAAAACGGCGAAGTTTGATCTTTCTCTGTTTATGCTGGAAGAAAGTAAAGACAATATCATTGCTTATATCGAATACAGAGATGCCTTATTTGAACAAGAAATTATTGAGCGTCTTGCGAGTAGTTTTACTATTTTATTGAAAAATATTCTTAATAATCCCGAGGGACTCGTTCAATCATTTAGCTTACTAGATGTCGCTGAAAAGCAGCGTATGAAAGAAAAATTTTTTACTGCGAAGCTTGACCGAGTTGTAACCACATCACTTAATGAATTGTTTACAGAGACTGTCTCTCGTCATCCCAAAGAAATTGGTTTGATTTTCGGGTCTAATCACTATGACTACGAAACGATTGAAGAGCGTAGCAATCAGTGGGCCTTTTACATCAGAAAGCAATATAAACAACTTTATGGTCGTGAGTTATCAGGGGATACTTTAGTCGCTTTATGTGTCGATAGAAATGAAGACATGATTTTTGGTATGCTCGGCATCCTCAAAGCAGGTGCTGCCTATGTACCTGTTGATCCAAAATACCCTCAAGAGCGAATCAATTACATCATTAATCACAGTCAAGCATCGCTCTTATTAACGCACCGAGTACATGATGCCCTGAGTCTTGATTTTGCTGCTGAACGCATTATTTATATGGATGATGAGCGTATTCATACGTCACCCCATTTTGTGAATCGACCACTAGAACACAAAGTCAATCCCAAAGATTTAGCCTATGTTCTTTATACCTCAGGATCGACTGGCAAACCCAAAGGGGTGGGTGTTTCACACGAAAATATCATCTGTTTATTTGAGTCCTTAAAAAAACAATTTGAATTTTCAACTCACGATGTGTGGAGCCTCTTCCATACCTTTTGTTTCGATATTTCCGTTTGGGAAATTTGGGGAGCCTTTTTATTTGGTGGAACTTTGTTAGTGATTCCCTATGAGGTTACACGAGATACCAAGAAATTTTACCAACTCATCGAATCTGAAAAGGTGAGTGTTTTGACTCAAACTGCCTCGGCATTTCAAATGTTTATCAACGAAGATATGCGCTCCAATAAAAAACTTGAGCATTTAAGGTATGTTTCTTTCGTTGGAGAATCCCTAAAGGTATCCATTCTAAGACCCTGGGTGGCAAAATATGGAGTGGATAAACCTCGTTTGGCGAATATGTATGGGATTACCGAAACAACGGTATATACCAATAATAAATTTGTAAACCAATCCGACATCGATAAGGGAAGAGACAATATTGGCTGGCCCCTTGAAGAGTTTAGCATGTGTGTGATGGATGATAGTTTACAATGGTGTCCAGTTGGGATTGTAGGAGAAATTTGCATTGGTGGGCGCGGTCTTTCAAGAGGCTATCTCTATCGAGATGATTTGACTCAGGAAAAATTTATTAAAGATCCCTATGCGTCGTTTCTAGGATTGCCAGAGGATACACGTTTATACCGAACAGGGGATTTAGGACGGTGGATGGACGATGGTTCTATTGAATATTTAGGCAGAAAGGATTTTCAAATAAAATTACGTGGTTTTCGCATCGAACTAGGGGAAATCGAATCAACGCTTGGCAGTTATCCTGGTATCACTCACACCGCTGTCTTGCTGAAGGGTGGAGGTGACAGTGCATATTTAGCCGCCTATTACACAGTAAAGGTTGGAGACTATATCGATGTAGCTAATCTTAAAAGCCATCTTAAATCATTTTTACCAGAATATATGGTACCTGCTACTTTTACTGAACTTGAATCATTCCCTATGACAGTGAATGGTAAAATCGATAGAAAAGCACTTAATGCAGTTGAAGATAATATCAGCATTGAGAAAAATGTGATCGCTTTAAGTACCTCGCTTGAATTCGAGATTGCTTCGATTTGGGCAGAAATTTTAAAAATGAATAGCCAGGATCTTGGAGCATCTTCCAATTTCTTTGAGTGTGGCGGAAACTCCTTATTGGTTGTCAAAATGCTTACTGTAGTAAGTAACAAAATCGGCAAAGAGTTATCACTGAGCCAATTTATTGCAATGCCTACTATCGCTACCTTAGCGGCGCAAATTGAATCAAACATTGATCCAAAACAACGCATGCACTTGTTTAAGGAGCAGTTACAAACTGATATACGTCTTGCTCCTGAAATTAAGCCTTTGCCAGCAACAAATTCATACATTCACGATCCAAAGGCAATTTTACTGACTGGTGCTGCAGGATTTGTTGGTGCACACTTGATCAATGAGCTCATTGAAAAAACCAATGCTACCGTTTATTGCCTGATAAGAGCTTCAAATGTTGAAGAGGCGTTAAAACGATTAATTGGCAAGCTAAAAAAATATAATCTTGAACCTAGTCTCCAAACTACGCGGATAGTCCCTGTATTAGGTGACTTAAGCGCTCCAAAATTGGGTTTATCGGAGAGGGATTATGAGCAATTAACTCAAGAAATTGATGCCATATTTCATGTAGGAGCCTGGGTACATCATGTTTTTGATTACAATACACTCTATAAAACCAACGTCCAATCCGTAAATGAAATTCTTAAAATGGCAGTTTGTCGTAAAAACAAAGCCATACATTTTATTTCAACATTGGCAACGGTTTTAATTTCTCCAATTGAACGCATTCATTCAATAGCTCCTGATTCCATCGATGCCTATTTAAACATGAATGGTTATCTCACAACAAAATGGGTTGCTGAGCAATTATTAAAAGAAGCCTCTTCTAGAGGTATTGTCGCTCATGTCTATCGCCCAGGTAATGTTGTTTCAGGAAACCATGGCGTTTATGAAGCAGAATCAAATCATACCTTATTAAGACTTAAAGGAATGTTGCAGCTTCGACAAGGCTTTGTCATGAATCAAGAAAGGGTAGAAATGATGCCCGTTGACTTATTAGCTTCCGCAATTATTGAAATTGCCAAAGACCCACAGCTCTTTGCATACAATTTAAATAATGCAAAATCCATATCTTGGTTTGATTATTTAAAAGTCGCTCAAAATAAAGGTTATCTATTTGACTTTATTTCTGATAAGGAAAAATGGAATCAACTCATTAGTAACTTGGATGAACAAAACGCATTGTATAAATTATCTCACTTGTACAAGCTTAACTCCTCTGCTGATAATGAGTACCAGGAAGAGCTTCTAATCACACCGGATTATACCATTGAAACGCCTTCTTATTTGGAGATGATAGAACAGCAATTATCATCCCTTATTGAAAATGGTTTCCTGGAAAAACCTCCTGTTATTTCTGTTTAGTCAAAAACTATATCAAAAACTATAAAGGTTAAACTTCGTAATCCGGATGCCAAGCAACACCTGGATTACGAAGTTTTTTCTTTACTCTATTGCCCCTTAAAAATTAGACGCATTAAGTTTTTTATTCATCATTTATTGGTGTATTTGATTTGAATTTAATTTATACTTGGCGCCTTTAAAAAGGACTGACTAGGAAATTTTTATCATGTTTAGGATGTTCAATGGTGAAAAAAAAGAGCAAACAAGTAAAGCGTTAATAAAAACAAACAGCGTAACCCCGCAAACTTCTGTAAATAATGAAGAACAAATAACCCCTCTACTTAGAAAAGATGATCAATTAGACGAAATTGACATCTCCTCCTCACCTAAATCTCAGGCTTTAGTTCACCAGGATAATGGCCTGGAAGCACTTTATGACCACTTTATCAAGGAAACGAATGGCGACCCCATCCCTTTTGGTAGAGGTTCAAAGATTGGTTTATTTTTAGAACTTTTAGGAGGTACAGGAGGTGTTTATGCCTGGCCACCTGCTTGGGAATATGCAAAACAGAAAGCACCTTGGCAGGCTTACAGTTTTGCAATTGCTAACCCTATAAGTAATGCTTTATTTTTAATTAAAGCGACCGATGATTTAATTGATACAATTCAAGCAGAAGCGAATGTACCCAAAGAAATTGCAGCCTTACTTGATTCCCCTACAAAAAGAAGTTTAATTGCCAAATATCTAAAGATGGGCTTGGGCTCATTGGTTTGTGTGGTTCCTTTTTCAATTGCTGTTTATTTATTTCCAATACCGGGTTGTGATACCGATTGGTGTCTTGGATTAACAGTATCGCACTCCACATTATCCTCAACTATTTTGCATGGGGTAGCCTGGGGCATTATCCTTACCCCTGATTATTGGTATTATCGTCTTCCAATTCTCCCTTTGGAGAAACTGTATTCCCTGATAAAAAAATCTTGTACTCCGAAAGAGAAACTTGAATTGTTACGGTTAACTGATCTACAACAAACTATTCAAGCAAAATATAAAAATCAACTGATTGGCACTTTTTCAAAAGCAGTACAAGCTATTATCAATCAACGGTCACAAACAGAAGAAGCTGCTGTAAGAACAATTCAAGGTGAAGGTGCATCACTCATCGAGTTTTTTGAATTAGCAAGACTCAATATGCCAGCACTTCCTCCGCCTCCTGCTCATCAATCTTATTTTCGTCGTTTTATTAGCAAAACACATAGTTTTTTGTCGAATGGCGGGATAAGCGTCTTAGGCGCTGGAATTATGATTACCGGTTGTATAGGATGGGTTGCCAATCCAATTTACATTGGTTTTTTAGAAGGATTTAATCTAGGTGAAAGTACTGCTCTGGGAGGTCTTCCTCTTTATTCAACAGCGGTATTGTGCGCTTTTTATGGCATAGGAATTTTTAATCAACTTTATAATTATTTCACAACATGGACGGGTTCAGCACGGGATAAAGTGTCGCCAGAAATAAGGATGTATCCCAAAACATTTGCTCTATATACCTTGGCAAATCTCTATGTTTCCTTTTTTGCGTATGCAAGCGGTGTACAACTAATTAGAACTGTTTTCGCCGATAAAATGTGGGATGACATTAGGCCTGCTTTAGAAGACATAGCAATGCCTACTTTGCAAATACTTTCATTTATTCCGTTAATGGATCTCTTCAGTTTAATGATTCGCAAATCACAAGCAAAATTCGGTTCGCTTGAAAATGATGACACGCTTGCTGCCAGGCTTCTTGTCAAAATGTCTTTGATTATTCACTATATACAGCAGATGAAGGGAGAGGTGTTGATGCAAAGTATTAACCGCTATACTCCTGAACAACAGCAAGCGTTAGGAATAGATCCTGAACAATTTAAAACTGATCTTGAAGCTTTTTCCAAATTAAAAGAACAAATGACTCAGTTGCAAATAGAGCACGTTCCTGTGGATATTGAAACTCCTCGAGGAACCGCTGGCCGAAATAGATTTTTTTCGGCGCAAACATCTAATACCCCTTTATTAGTCGGTAAAGCTCCAATATATGGTTAAAGGAAAACACATGGACTATCAATCTCTTAAAGCCGTAGGAACAGCAGTTGTTATTGGAGGAAATCGCGGTATTGGCTTAGGTTTTGTGAAGGAATACCTAACCGCAGGTTATTGCGTTTATGCGACTTATCGTGAGCAAAGCAATCAAGATGAGTTACTAGCATTGAAAAAAATTTACTCTAACAATCTACTGTTAATTTCTCTAGACGTTAGAGATAAACAAGCTATTGCATACCTTTCTGAAGAAATAAAGGGCTTTATTGATGTTCTAATCCTCAATGCCGGGATTATACGTTGTCCGTCAGGTTCTCATTCTTTAATTGAAACAGAAGAACAACTGCGTGAAACAATGGAAGTGAATACCTTTGCCCATGATAATATCATGCGGGCATTATTCTCAAAATTGCTTCACGCAAACAGCTGTGCAGTTTATATTAGCTCTACTTTGAGTAGTACTGCAGACAATCTTAAAGGACGATTCGGTTCCTACCGAGCCAGCAAGGCAGCAGGCAATATCCTCATGCAAACTTGGAATATTGAATTAGCATCTATATGGTTGAATGAAGGTAATCCTTTGGGCAATCGCCCCTGTGCCTTCCCTATATCTCCAGGATTGGTCCAAACTGATATGGGCGGAGGGCGTGGCGAACTAACCGTAAAACAAAGCGTTTCGCAAATGATTTCTGTAATTGAAAAAGTCAGAGAGCATAAACATTGTTCTCTCTATCTATACGATGGCAGTATATTGCAGTCTTATCCAGAGCCATTAATAGCTTCGGAACAGACTGCCTAAACTTCCTTAAAACTATTGGAACTGGGCTTCGGGTAATACGATAAATTGACTATTAGGACACATAGATAACCACTCAGAGGCTTTTTCAACGGCTGTAATATCCGCTGTCAGTAATAAATAACTTAAGTTGCTTAACTGGCGAATTTCTTCAGGATGACCCAGTAACAATTCCCAATCGGCTGTAGTTAGGCGCAGGTGACTAATTTTTTGAACCTGCAAATACTTCAAATAATTATTTCCATCCGTTTGCGGATTTACTCTTCCCATTGCAAGAGCACCACTTACAAATAACGGCGCTAATAAGCAAGTAAACATTATGGTAAGCGGTAAAGACGAAGATACATCAAAGATCGATTCCGCAGTAAAATTAGTCGTGCGATTTAACCAAAAACTATAATTAATAATGTTTTTGTGAGTCAACGTTTGATAGTCACTTCCATTTTCTCCCGTGATAAAAAGTATTAACGGCTTATCAGCTGAAGAAAGATTTGGCAGAGAATTACTAGCGCTATTTTGAGCAAATACCTCTTGAAGAGTATAGAGGGAGAACAACCCTTGAGAGTTATCTACACCAGAACCTTCTGATCGGATAATGACATCAATCTTTAGAGCTGTTGCAAGCGTATTAATTTGCTTTGCTGAGTACTCCCTTGAAATTGGAGCGCAAATACAACCCGTTTTAGCAATCCCTAAAATTAAAGCAACTGTATCGACTCCTGGCTCAACCGAGATACCGACAAGACTTTGTGAAGGTAAATTGAGCGTATTAATAAACGTTGTGATTTTTTCAGCCTTTTGCCATAACTGATAGTAAGTAAATGCCTGATTACCTTGGTAGACAGCAGGACTATCTGGCGAGCGACAAACAGATTGCTCAAACAAATCAGTAATTGTATTACTAGGCAAAGGAAGATATTTGCCAACCCCCCAAGTAAATAACTTTTCTTGTTCTTCTTCAGTAAGAAAAACAAGTTTATTGATCGATGTCTCTGGATGATGCAAGAGATATTGAAGAATATTATTGATATGAGCTGACATTCTTTCAACTAAAGGAGCGACAGTTCCACCTTGAAAATCCACATCCAATCGATGAGAGATTCTTAGTGAATTGGATTTCTTTTCCACATCAAAATGAATTAAGGAATTTTCAGGTACCTCCCTTGTTTCATTAGAGAGACTACAAGTAATAACACATTCTTTAATCAATGATTTTAACGAGGGCTGTCGAGCATAGATATCACTTAAATAGGAACCTCGCGCAGATAGCAATTTAAGTATTTTACCCACTTCAACTAATACTTGATTGCAAGTAAAATTATCCTGCAAATTCAGAGTCATTGGCAGTAAGTCAGCCCATAACGTATTAAACACTTTAGAATAATCGCCGCTTAAAAAAACAGTCGAATTCTCATAATTATTTAAACGATATAAGTAAATAAATACGCTCGCTAATAAATAATGAGTGGGATTATTTATTGTCTTGCTTAGCTCATCATCAATAGTAATAGACACTAATTCAGAAAGGCAGTGATTTTTGGCAAAAATTCGATCGCAATACGTCGTATGATCAACGGCCTGAGTCAATTGAGCCAACCAAAATTTTTCATGCTTTAGTGCTTTGCTATATAAAGTATGTCCCTCTTGGACAAAGGAACGATTCAATAAGGGTAACTGATGATTGACTTTTAAGCCGTAGTATTGAATAAGTCCATCAGCAGTGATTTGTTTACCCTCAGGAGTAATGAGCTTTTTAAGCAAAACGGGTTCACCTCGTGTCGAAATAAGTAGCCCATTTCCATCGATTGCGAGGATTACTCCCCCTTGAGAACTAGTAGATCTTGCTGTTGATTTCTCTACGTCTAAGACAATGAGGTAATCCTCTTTTAAATACAATTTTAGGGTACCTAAATTATTGCTGTAATTTCCAAAATTGAGTGCACGACAAAACCAATCAATCTGCTGTGCTGTCGCAGTTTCCCAGTTGATAAACCCTAAATCAGGTAATGGATGAGTGAGTCCAAAATAACTACGTATTTCTGTGTTTTGCTTTTTCTTGATGAGTGAAGAGGACTGAATCTTTTCAATAATATCAACAAATCCATTCGTTGCCTCATCAAAGCAACGTAAGTTGAGTGTCAATGCCGTTTCATTTTTTGACAGTTGAAAAGTTGATTGATAAACAATATCCCCTTCGTCAATGCCGTCATTAACCATATGCCAGGTAATGCCATGGGTTGTTTCACCATGAATCAGTGCCCAGGAGGTGGCGTTGACTCCGGCATATTTAGGTAAAATGGAGTCATGGTAGTTTATAGTGCCAAAACGAGCGATTTTTAAATCGGGCTCTTTTAGGATGACACCATTGACAATACTAAATAAATAATCAACCAGGTTTTCCCTATCTTCAGGCAATTGCTCAAGGGAAGTTACCCATGGTATGTCATTTTTTTCACACCATGTTTGGATTGATTTTACTGGAGAAATGACCCATTTAATTTGATGATGATTTTCTAATAAATAGTTGCCACATTGGATTAGCAAATTATCTTGCCCCATTAAAATGCAAGTTAAGCGCATGACTTAATCTCCCATAGAGAACCTGAAATATCGTCCAAACTATTCCCTACTCTGGAAATATGCCAATCCGGTCGAATTAGCAGGTAAGTATAGGGGTAGAGGTGTGGATCAACGTTTAATACATTGATCTGCTTTAATAAAAAAAGCTCATTAATTAATTCAAGATCTGATTCTTGCATTTTTCCTTCACCGCAAATAATCAAATTCCACTGAATCGATGACAATCGTTTATAAATTGTCTCTCCTTGAAAAATCACATGAGGAAGAAAATAACCTGGTTCAGATATTGGTGTATATTCAAACGGTGAGTGCTCATGCCGCTTAGTGGATAACTCTTTCGTTAAAGGAGTATCCAAATAAGAATAACCAAGAGTAAGTCCTGAAGAACATAAGAACTGATTGCCTAAACCTGCATAGGCATGAATATAGGCGTTATAATCCTTCTCAGGGGGGTATTTTTTCTTCAACTCAACAAACTGCTCAGCGTTTTGCTTGGCAAAATTTAAATTGCTTTGCCATACTGGTCTTCGCTCCATTTCATACGTCTCGAGTAATTGACGTGGGGCTTCTTTTTTAATGACAGCGGCTAGTTTCCAGCCTAAATTTTCTGCATCGCCAAATCCAGTATTTAATCCTAAACCGCCTGTAGGAGCAAAAGCATGTGCCGAATCTCCGACCCAAAATATACGATTATCCTTATTGGCAAATTCGGCAAGCTGAACTTGCATATCCCAAAAATAAGAGTCAACAATGACTTTATCAATTGGCATACCAACGATTTTGTCAATAATTGCTGATAAGGTGGACTCATCGGGGTTAAGATTGGGATTACTCCAAACAATTTGCGCTAACCACAATCCTTCCTCAAGATCGATAGGTCCAACAAAAGCCATTGCCCCATCATCAAGAACGAAATACATAATTCCATCTGCAACTGTTTTTTTATTCATAATGTCTTTTGAGACAAATAAGGTACCAAGCATTTTGGTTTGCTCAGATAATTTGCTAAATGGATTATTAAATATTTTTTTAGATGAGCCTGTTGCTCCATCACAACAAGCAAGAAAAGTCGATTGATAGGTTTTTGTGACCTGAGTTAGTTTATCGTAGGCTTGAACAATAATCTGGTCATTAATCAGGGTCATTTCCTCCACGTCATGTTGTTTTAAAAAATCAACACATGGAAAATCCAGCAAGCGTTTTCGTAACACCTCTTCCGTGACCCAAAGAGGAATACGAATACCTTCTTTAGGGGATGCATTTTCTTTTAATTGATTATCGCCCCATGCACTAACAAAATACGAATCACCACATAAGTTAGAACACCATATTCCTGTTTGTGGAAAATCTTTAGGTAATAAAAGACTATCTTCAAGATTCTTGTCTATTCCCCACCGTAGAAAAAACTCCACGGTACGGGCAGACAAGGACTGAGCACGTGGGGTACGCAACGGTTGGGGATGCTTCTCAAGAATTAAAGTACCTATGTTTTGCATACCAAGCTCAATTCCAAGAGCAATCCCAACAGGCCCCCCGCCGACAATGATTACTTCATAATTACGCATTATTTAAATAATCAGCGTTAGGATAGAAAGACATCCACAGCTCAGTAATTTTGTGATTGGCGATAGTGTAAAGCATAATGGCATCCCATTTAACGGGTTCAGAACCATCGCGAGGAATATGTC
This sequence comes from Legionella hackeliae, assembly GCF_000953655.1. Taxonomy (NCBI): domain Bacteria; kingdom Pseudomonadati; phylum Pseudomonadota; class Gammaproteobacteria; order Legionellales; family Legionellaceae; genus Legionella; species Legionella hackeliae. The sequence goes on along the minus strand of NZ_LN681225.1, from coordinate 485,013 downwards.
GTTGTTTCATTCTGACAGAAACTTTTCCCTGCTCTTCGTCAATAAATACTTCTTGAATACCATAATTAACTTCAGCAAATTTTCGCTGAGAAAATTCCAAACGATTTAAAATATCTTCTAGTGTTATCTCATTAAAATCAGAATAAGCTTTAAGATTTTTATCATAAAACGTGGGGATTTTTTCAGCATCACGCTCCTTCCAAGCTTGATAAAAATCATCAATAAATTGCTTGAGCGCTTGTTTATCCATAATAATTCTCCTGAGGATGTTAAGTATGAAACATCTAAATAAATTGGAGAGACTGTTATCCTGCATTTTTCCCGGGATAAACTCTGTGAGAGATTCCGATGTGTTCCATTCAAGATGCAAAAAGTTTACACCGTAATCCTATATCACAAATTCTCTCTTGTGCAGAGTCAGATTTATTGGGATGTCGCGCGGCGATTATCATCCCAGAGCTAAATTGCTGTCAAGTATGTTTTTTGATCATTTTATTCTTTAAAAGAGTACTAAGTTCATAATATAAAACAATTTTAACCACACACTCTTCAAAAAAATTTATTCATGGTGCTTTTATTTAAGTCATCTAAGTGTATAATTTCGCAAACTTAGGATGTCATAAGTTCTATTTTGCCCATTTTTATACTGTTGCGCAGAAATTCTTTCAATTAGCTCACAACGGTAGCAAGCCTGATACTTTGCTAAACGGTCCCAAAATAAGAATTGGATAAAAAATAAGATATAAGGAAGTAATTCTATGGATGAATATACTAGCACTCAATCCTTCTACAAAAAGGCAAAAACAGTTTTATCTCCAGATGTTTTTTCTTTTATTGATGGAGGGAGCCTGGATGAACTTGCATTAAAAAGAAATCGCGAAACTTTCAGTAAAGTACTTATTTCTCCACGAGTTTTGCGAGGAGTAAATAAATCCACAACACAGGTTAAATTATTCGATCATACTCATAGTGCCCCAGTATTAATCGCTCCCGCTGCTTACCAGAGTTTATTATCATCCAAGGGCGAACTGGATATGCTTGAGGCAGCAAATCAATTCAATACCACCATGATTCTGAGTATGTTTTCCTCAATTGATTACACCTTAATCGCCCGAAATAAAAAAGTTCCTGTTTGGTCGCAAATGTATTTTTTAAAAGACAGAGGAATCAATAAAAATTTTATTCAATGGATGGAAGAACTTAATTTTGACGCACTGGTTGTGACAGTCGATGCTCCTGTCTATGCAAAAAAAGAGCGAGAACGCTCCCAACCACTCCGCTTTCCTGAGAATACTTCATTTCCTCATCTTAAAAAGATAGGAATACCTTTTGAAGAATGCTTGAAGACCAAAAGACATCTCTCTACTTTACTCGATCATTCAATCAGTTGGGATGATCTAGATTGGTTGGCTGGAGTAACTAAGCTACCCATCATTTTGAAAGGAATTATTGATCCTCGCGATACTGAAATTGCACTGACTTACCCGAATGTCAAGGGCATTGTTATTTCTAACCATGGTGGAAGACAACTGGATTCAAGTATAGCCCCCTTGGAGGTCATGCATAAACATCGAGAAAAGGCAGGCAATAAAGTAAAACTATTTTTAGACGGAGGAATAGCACGCGGCAGCGATATTTTCAAAGCATTAGCTTTAGGTGCCGACGCGACTTTAACCGGAAGAACAGCATTATGGGCTTTATCTATAGGCGGCAGTGCAGGAGTTTTTCACGCATTATCAATCCTGCAACAAGAGCTGCAAGAAACAATGATTTTATCTGGATGTTCAACAATCAAAGATATAACTTCTGACTATTTAGCGTGCAAGGGTGACACATAATGAAACAAAAAAATGCGACTGGTGCAATTATTGAAAGTATTGCTTATATAGAAATGTATGTAGGCAATCTTTTTCAAACCAAAAATTTCTTCACAAATGCTTTAAAATTTGAGCACGTTGCTACCAAGAAAGTAGAGGATGTGGTTACTTTTTTAATGAAACAAGGGAATATTCATATTCTTCTCACATCAAGTTTAAATCACAATACGCACATTGCTAAACACGTTAATGAATTTGGCGATAGTGTTAAAAAAATTAGCTTTTTTGTACATGATGTAGCCGCATGTTTTGAGGGAGCAGTGAGCAATGGCGCTAAACCTGTTTTCTCACCCCAGGATTTTGATGGTGCCTATGCTGCATCCGTGGAAGTGTTCAATAAGGTAGAGCATGAGTTTTTGCAAATGAATCCCAGCCATAGAATTCCTGGGTTCAAATATAATGAACATGCCTGCAATAAGAACCCTATGATTTATAACATTGATCATATCGCAACGTGCCATCCCAAAAATACAATCGACAAATGGGTGAAATTTTACAAAGACACTTTTTCTTTTTCTGAAAATACCGATGAAGACATTCATTCAGAAGAGAGCGGGATGCACATTACTATAATGAAATCCCCAAACGGAAAAGTGAATTTACCTCTGGTGGAACCCAGCTCTGAACGCTCCCCACTCCATACTTACTTAAAATACAATTATGGCGCGGGAGTCCATCATATTGCATTTCAAACGGATGACATCATTGCCTCAGTAAAACATTATGAACACTTTTTTGGGGAGTTAAGGAAAGCACCGCCCAGCTATTATGATGAAGTAAAAGAACTATATCCTGAGGAGATTAAACGCATTGAAAAAGTTGCTCCTTATGGAATTATGCTCGAGCAAGATGTGAAGGGGATTTTGTTTCAAATATTTACTAAACCCGTAGTAACACGACCTACTCTCTTTCTAGAGTTTGTTCAGCGCGAAGTTTGTGAGGGTTTTGGTACAGTGAATATTAAAGCACTTTATGAAACACTCGAAGCTTAGGCGCATTCAAAATTAATGACGCATGGTCCTGATGCGACCAAATATATTGGTTGCATCAGTCTTACTTTAATAGGGATTACCGTTGTATGATGAATGAACGAATTCAACCCTTAGAAATACAAAAGTATGTCAAACTATCTCAACGTAATGATGTGATTTCTTTTGCGGCAGGTCTACCTGATCTTTCTGTAATGCCACTTGAGCAATTAAAAGAAGCTTATGTGCAATTGCTGCATGAGAATTCTGGATCATTCCAATATCAAGCACCTATTGAGGCACTTAAGCAAAAAATACAAAAAATGATGGCGTCTCAATCCGTGTTCTGCAACCTGGATGAGATATTGATTACTAATGGTGCACAGCAAGCTATCTATTTAACTGCTAATCTATTCCTAAAACCCAAAGCCTCTTTGATGATTGAGGAGTTTGTTTACCCTGGTTTCTTACAGATTGCGAATATGTTTGATTTAAATTACTTACCTATTCCGTCTCTCTTCAATCAAGGTTTAGATTTAAATTATTTAGAAAGTTTGTTAAAAACGAATAAACCGTTACCTTTTTTATATGTAGTATGTAATGGACATAATCCACTAGGGATCACCCTCAATACTCAAATCAGAAAAGAGCTTGCTGTCCTTGCAGAAAAATACAACCTTATTATCGTTGAAGATGACCCTTATGGGTATTTAAATTTTTCTGATGAGCAGTTTTTACCAATGCGTGCGTACACGAAAAACGCCATTTATATTGGTTCATTTTCCAAAACAATCGCACCAGCTGTTCGCACAGGCTGGATAGTTGCTGAAAAGAATATTATTCAAAAATTACAACAACTAAAAGATATGAATGATCTTTATTGTTCAAATACAAACCATTTAGCATTGAATACAGTATTAGATAAATACCCCATGGATGAAATCACCTATCCCCAAAAAATACACTACAAAAGTAAATTAGAATGCATGATCAATGCATTGGAGGAGTTCATAGATATACCCTGTCGCTATATTAAACCAAAACATGGAATGTTTATTTGGTTAGAATTTCTAAGTAATCAGTTTAAATTAGAACATGATAGGATATTTCATAAATCAAATGTTCTCTACATACCAGAGTCCGCTTTTGCAGTAGGAAAATCTACAGGAAAACAAGCCATTAGACTCAGTTTTGCTTATCCAACATTGGATCAAATTATCCTGGGTATTAAAAAATTAGGGGACACCATACAAAAGTCCGCAGGAAAAAACTTTATGATGCCCTGTGAAATTATTTAGCGAGCTTGCTATATTTTTTACGTTTCATCAAAACCCTGAGATTCTCTTTCTTCTTTGAGCAATAGTTTTTTGAGCCACGCAATAAAATTTTTTGACATTTCATGCTAATTTAGATGGGCTGGTTTTTTAACAAGGAGAATAGCAATGAGATGTTATGCTTTAGGAACATGCAGCGGCGATGGCCCTTTTGAATGGTTTATTTCTCTTAGTAATAGTTTTTTTGGCAGTAGCTTTTTTGAAAAACAGATTAAACAAGCCATAGAAAAACATCAGGCAGAAATTACAAATTATTGTGCAGATTTAAATCCCAATGAAACCTATTGGATGGAAAAAGACGGTATTTATATATATGTAAGACGTGTGGTTGATGATTATTGTGGCGTTATAGTCGACAGCAAACTCGATCAAAAACAAATAACCTGGCTTAGTTTGTATTTATTAAAATTTAAGCTGGAAAAGAAAACAATTGCCGCCAACATTGAAGAATTTACTCAGGATTATAAAGTTCGAAAGGTACAAAAAGAAGTTGATGAAACCATGCAAATTATGCTCAAGAATATTGAAAAAATGGAGAAACGAGGTGAAGCTCTGCAAACCTTGGTAACAAAAACACAAGATCTTGAAACATCTTCATTTCAATTTAAAAAGAAAGCCGCGGATTTGAATAGTTGTTGGCCAAGTTGCACGCTTATTTGATATTTCTTATCATAAACCTGTATCGGAATTCTTAAATCAAATACAGGTTTATTTCTCTCTGTTTTAATCTGACATTCAATCATAATATCTGGTATAACGAGCACTCTTCTTTTTTATGAATCTTATTATGAAAGAAATTATCTTAGCCACAGGAAACAAAGGAAAACTTGCAGAAATAGCAGCAATACTTACTCCTGTTCACTGTATATCTCAAATCGAATTAGGCATAGAATCTCCGGAGGAAACGGGTTTGAGTTTTATTGAAAATGCTCTTATCAAGGCAAGACACGCGAGTCGTTTAGGCAACAAACCAGCTTTGGCGGATGACTCCGGTTTAGTCGTGGATATATTAAATGGTGAGCCAGGTATCTATTCGGCACGTTATGCCGGGGCTAATGCTTCAGATGCTGAAAATATTGCTTTATTACTCGATAAACTGGCTCATGTTCCCGAAGCTCAGCGTCAGGCGTACTTCTACTGTGCTATTGCTGTTGTCTCCCATACCAATGATCCAACACCTTTAATTGCTACGGGTAAATTTTCCGGTAGAATCATAAGTGCTCGCGCTGGTGAGGGCGGTTTTGGCTATGATCCTATCTTTTTTATTGACTCAATGGACTGCACAGCTGCTCAATTACCTGCTAAGATTAAAAATACGATTAGCCACCGCGCACAAGCATTGAATCAGCTGCGCCATCTATTTTTTACCGAACTATCATGACTAATATACGAGTATGTTCTTTTGATGAATTGAGCAAGGAAGCACTGTATGAAATTTTAGCCTTGCGTAGTGATGTTTTTATTGTAGAGCAGCAATGTTTTTATCAAGATTTAGATTTTAAAGATCAAGATGCTCAGCACCTTTTGATGTATGACCAGGGTAAATTGATTGCCTATGCTCGCATTTTAGCGTATGGCGATGAAGGTATGAGTTTCGGTCGCCTGGTGACAGCAGCGTCTCATCGCGGCCTTGGACTCGGCAAGCAACTCATGGATTGTATTTTAAGTTACTTAAAGACCCATCATTCTACTCAACCTGTGATAATCACGGCTCAAAATTACCTACGCCATTTCTATGGAACTTATGGTTTTATTGCAGAGGGTGAACCTTTTGACATGGATGGCCTACCCCATGTTCGAATGGTTAAAAGCCCATGAGTTCAAATATAGAAACGTTATTTGCTGAAGCGTATTTGTTACAGCGGCAAAATCAATTATCTGAAGCAATTACACTTTATGAAAAACTTCTAGCCATGGAACCTCGGCATGTGCAAACACTTCATTTTCTTGGCTTAGCCTACGCTCAGCTTGGAGATATTGATACTGCACTTCACTTTCTGCATAACGCGTTGGATTTAGAGCCTGATAATGCCAATCTTCATAATAATCTTGGAAATGCTTATAAAAAAAAGCAACAGTTGAATAAAGCGATTGCTCATTACCAAAAAGCAATTGCGCTCACTCCTCAGTATGCGCAAGCACACCATAACTTGGCAACAGTATACGCGGCACAAAACAATTATCTTAAAGCACTTGAGCATTATCGATTAGCCGTACATGCCGAACCTGATTTTGCAGCAGCGCATTTTAATTTAGGACTATTATTGTTACAAAATAAAGAACTAACTGCCGCAAAAACCCAATTTAAAAATGTTCTGGCGTTACATCAAGATCATCTTGAAGCCAATTTTTATTTGGGTGTATTGAACCTTGAAGAGAATTTGCTGGATGAGGCTGAACAATCGTTTCAAAAGGTTTTGCAGGAAGATAACCATCATATTGAAGCACTTACTAACTTGGGCGTGATTGCTCTTAAACGTGAACAAGGGCAATTGGCTATCGATTATTTCACCAAAGCATTGGCCTTTGACAATAATCATCTCGAAGCCCGTAATAATCTAGCAGGTACTTTTATGCATCATGATCGCTTTGAAAATGCGTTAATGCACTATGACGTTCTCCTCCAACAAGACCCCAAAAATTGTGAATATTTATACAACTCTGGTGTTGCACAAATGGCACTCGGCCACTTAAGTGAAGCTATCAATCATTTCGAAGATATTCTGCAACAAGATCCTCACCATTTTGCTGCCCTAAACAATTTAGCAGCCATTTACATTCGCCTTGAAGATAAAGACAAGGCGAAGGCATTACTGGAGTTAGCAGTCGCCACCAATCCACACGACAGTGCAAGCCAACATATGTTAAGTGCATTAAGTAATAACGAATTAAACCCTAAAGCATCCCCTGAATATGCAACCAATTTATTTAATAATTATGCCTTATATTATGATCAGCATATGACAGGCCCCTTAGCCTACGCACTGCCGCAACATATTGGCCGTATCATTCATCAACTTAACCTGTATAACGTCAAGCATGCACTTGATTTAGGTTGTGGAACTGGTTTAAGTGGTGTTGCCATGCGAGAGGTGAGCAAACACTTAACAGGGGTTGATCTCTCCGCCAAAATGCTCGCCCAAGCTAAAAGGAAATTTATTTATGACAAATTGGTTGAGGCCGAATTGTTGCAATTTCTCGATCAAACACAGCAAAAGTATGACTTGATAGTTGCGGCAGATGTCCTTCCTTATTTTGGAGAACTGGATAGTCTTTTTGGGGCACTTACGCAACGCTTAGGCGTCAAGGGATATTTGATCTTCACCGTAGAGATTAGCGAGGACAAACCGTATTATTTACAACCCACCGCACGTTTTTGCCATAAGCCACATTATATTAAAGCATTGGCCAACAAATATTGCCTTGAAGTCATTCAGCAAGAAAAGGTAAACGCTCGCCAACAAAATCAGCAAGTCCTTGAAGAAATGTTATTTGTTATGCAAAAACAAGAAAACCAATAACCCGAGCATTGGTTGCATCCGACAAACCGAACTACGTCGCCATACCTCCTGACATAGCTTGTCGCAGAGGGTTACCCCCCCAGGACACATTCAACACATCCTATCTCAACTTGTATCAGGGGAGCCCCTCCCAAGAGAAGTTCCCCTGTAGTTGCCTCGGCTTGTCCGAGGCATCCAGATGGTGAGAGTCATCACCTAAGAGAGTTATAGCTCAAGAGAAGAAGAAGAATTCCCAACAGTGGTGCGTTTCTTAGAACAAGGACTCATACAAGAACTTATAAAGGTTTGCGTCAAATGGTCTGCACAATCGATGGGACTTTTTGAGTTAACATCGCAAATATCAACGGAAGCACCTGACTCAATTAATAATTGAATCATGGTATTATCCCTATTTATAACAGCTTCATGCAAAGGGGTTTTCCCCTCTTTATCTTGAATATCGACTGCAGCGCCAGCATCAATTAAAGCACGAGCACAATCAGAATTGCTTTGTTTCACAGCCCAATGTAAGGCTGCTCGCTCATTAGCAAGATCTTGTGAGTTCAACTCATTGGATGACATTGATGCGATTAATACTTTCAGTTCGAATAAACGCCCCCAAGCGGCTGCTCGTCGTAATGCCTGGCCATGAACAGGACTTCCCGTTTCGCTAGATTTTCGCAAAGAATCACAAACTCTTGCCAACTGAACATGCTCTTGAGTTCTTTTAGGCGCTCCAATAAAACTCAGCAACTGTGGTGCTATCCTGCCATTAGCTCTCTCGACAATGTCTTGATTATAGCTAATTAAGCGCGAACTAACAGATGACATGCTCAGAAGATCATTGGTTCTTTCCATCTGTTGTTTGCTAAGTGGCTTGTAGGCGAAAAGTAAGTCGGATAATTCTATAATTAAATCTGGCATAGCACCAAATAATGAGGTATCGTCAGCGACCATTGATTTAACCGCAATAGCCCAAGATGCAACAAACTCATCATTGAGAGTAAAACTTTCTGAATAGCGTTGATAAAAGGGAAGTTTTCCATCATGAAGAACCTCAAGCGTACTTAAGGATCCTGTTGATAAGACCAGGTTACTTGACGCTTGGGATGCCATCCTTCGCATAACTCCATTTTGTAGGGAATCATAATAAGTAATTTGCGGAAATTTTTGCGAGCTTATTAATGTCTTATCATTGTCAAATGCATATTTAATATCATATTTTTGGGTAGAGAAATTACCGACTAGGACATAGTCTGAAAAACCAGTGAGCTTAATATACTGAGAAATCAATTTACTATCGTCTTTTAAGTCGATAGCGGATGCATACATAAAACCATAGGCAGTTGTGGGCAATAATGCCTTTTCTTTAAAAGTTAGGGCCGGTAAATCCTCTGATTTAGTAATGCCTGGTAATCCTATTCTCCCTTTCCCAGGTCCTGCAGTGCCCATAAAAATATCCAGACAATCGAAATACTGATATAAATTGGGTTGACCCTTTTCTAGTTGCAGAAGATATAAAGTTTGGGAAAATAGGCCTGATATAGCATGTTGGTTAACATTACCGACAAACAAAAATTTACTATCGGGAGAAAGTATCTTTTTTACCAGTTCAGCTGGAGCATATTTACAACGGTTTGCTTCAATAAATCCTACTACCTTGTACTTAACAGCATCAAATAACTCCAAACTGGAAAGTCCTACTGTTTCTCCTTCTATGGAAATTTTTCCATCCACAGGTTTACCATAAAGACTTTGATATCGAGACATACCGTCAAGGGTACTCACCAAAATTACCTCAATATCCAATGCTTCTTTGTGAAGCTCTCGAACTATATCCTTGGCAAGTGCACCAGCAAATGCGAAATCACCTTTTGCTGAACTATTATGACAATTGGCGTAGATAACGATTGCGTCTTTCATGTTTGAATACTCGGTTGCTGTTTAAATTACTTTTAAATTTTAAAATCTAAAAATTAACAAAATATTAACAAATGATTTTTTTTTATTCTTTTTGAATTATTTTGTATCAAATAAGCAATAGGAGGAGATAATCCTGGGTTTAGGATTAAAAAGATTCCAGAAAGTAATGGAGTTTTAGTATTAAGATAACTTGAAAAAATTAAGAGAATATTAATTTGATAAACTTAAAGAAAATAGATGTTGAGGCTGCGCCCAACATCTGTAATTCCGATAGAATTATTAAAATGAAAGCACTAAATTTTTGTCTAAACTATGCAATTGCTCTCTAAATAGTGTCTGAATATGTTCAAGACTTGTTTTATCCTTGGCCTCAAAGCGTGCAACCAAACAAGGAGTGGTATTGGACGCCCGTAAAAGCCCCCAACCTTCTGCAAATTCTACCCTTAAACCATCAATTGTTATGATTTGAGCATTCGGAAAATACGCCTGTTCACAAAAACGCTGCATGAAACCAAATTTTTGCTCCTCTGCGATAGGAATTTTGATTTCAGGGGTATTAATGCTATTCGGAATTGCGGCAAATTGCTTGCTAACCGCCAAAGGATTTAAACTTAAAATTTCGAGTAAACGACAAGCACTATAAAGCGCATCATCAAAACCATACCATCTATCTTTAAAAAAAAGATGGCCACTCATTTCACCAGCTAACGCGGCCTTTTCTTCTTTCATCACCGCTTTAACAATAGAATGTCCGGTAGGACACATTTTTCCTACACCACCTGACTCTTGGATAACAGCTCCTAAGTGACTTGAGCATTTCACATCAAAAACAATTGTAGCTCCTTTATTTTTTTCTAAAAGATGGCGAGCGTAGAGCATCAATAATCGATCAGGCCAAATTACTTCGCCTTCATTAGTGACAACACCCAAACGATCTGCATCACCATCAAAGGCAATACCAAGATCGGCTTGATGGTCCAGTACAGCTTGCTTTAGGCCCTTTAAATTCGATTCAACACTGGGATCAGGGTGATGATTAGGAAAGTTTCCATCGACATCGCAATAAAGAGGAATCACTTCACATCCTAATGCTTGAATGACTGGGGGAATAATTGGACCACCAATACCATTCCCACAATCAACAACCACTTTCATAGGACGTTTGAGCTTAATATCATTAACAATTCGCTTTTTGTAAGCAGGCATGATATCAAATTGTTGGTACTCGCCTGCCCCACGAAGTCTTGTACCCGCCACTACCAAATCATAAAGATGATGGATATCTGACTGCACTAATGTTTTTCCGGCAAGGACAATTTTTATGCCATTATAATTTGCAGGGTTGTGGCTGCCTGTTACCATTAAACCACTATCTACCTCTTGCGAATGAGTTGCAAAATACATGACTGGTGTTGCGACAGCACCTAAATCAATTACATTAATACCACTATCAAGCAGACCTTGCAGCAATGCTTTTGCCAACATTTCACTGGTCAATCGGCCATCTCTAGCTACAAAAATCTTGTTACGTTTTAACTCATGCAGACGACAGCTAATGGCAAGACCAATACTATAAAAAGCATCTTTATCCAGTTGTTTGCCAATAATTCCACGAATATCATAGGCTCTGAAAACAGAACGTTCGACCTGTTTTTGCTGATAAACCACTACGCTCTCCCTGAACTACCAAATCCATCCGCCCCACGACTACTCTCAGTAAACGATTCAACAATTTTAAACTCTGGATGCACTATTGGGAGAAAGACTAATTGCGCAATACGATCACCTGGATTGACTGTAAAATGCTCCTGATTCCGATTCCAACAGGAAATCTTAAGCTCACCTTGATAATCAGAATCAATCAAGCCCACCAAATTCCCCAGGACAATCCCATGCTTATGTCCTAAACCAGAACGTGGTAAAATCACCCCTGCCAAATTTGGATCTTCAATATAGATCGCTATTCCAGTGGGTAATAACACTGTCTCTTGAGAGGCGATTTGTAAAGGTTTATCAATACATACGCGCAGATCAAGACCCGCTGAACCTGGGGTCGCATAATGTGGCAGCTCAATACTACTACCTACTCGTGGATCTAAAATTTTTAATTGAATCACCTTTTTCATGTTATTCCTCTACCTTAGACAGTGCTTCATTTTGAATAGTTGCTGCCAGGATTGCAATCATTCGTCCTGCAAGTCGCGCTTTATGGATATATGGGAGTTCTATTTGTTTATCTTTTGTTAATACTGTAACTTGGTTATAGTCGCTACCAAAACCTAAGCCACCACCGACTTGATTAGCAATAATCATATCAATTTTCTTGGTTTTTAACTTCTTTTGTGCATGTTGAATAACATCATTGGTTTCCGCGGCAAATCCAACCACATACGATGCTTTCCCGCTTTGAGCAACACTGGAAAGAATATCTGGGTTTCGTATTAATTTAAGCGTTAACTCTTTACCCGACTCTTTTTTTATTTTCTCATTTGTTGGAGAGGCCATTGAGTAATCTGCCACTGCCGCGGTACCGATAAAAATCATATCGTTCTGTAAATTTGCCATCACCGCGCTATACATATCTTTAGCGGATTCAACGCGGTGTACTTCAACACCAGCAGGGGGAGTTAAACCAGTAGGACCTGTCACCAGAACAACCTTTGCTCCAGCTAAAACTGCAGCCTCGGCCAAAGCATAACCCATCTTTCCAGAACTGTGATTACTTAAATAACGGACTGGGTCAATGGCTTCTCGTGTGGGGCCTGCTGTAATTAATAACGTCTTCCCCACCAGGCATTGATTAATTTCATAGCATCGCAATGCATTTATTATGGCTTGGGTTTCGCTCAAGCGTCCCAATCCCTCTTCACCACACGCTTGTGAACCTTCTTCAGGCCCAACAATAATCACTCCCCGCGCTTTTAATAAAGTGCAATTGGCTTGCGTTGCAGGATGCCTCCACATTGAGCGATTCATTGCAGGACAAATAATAACGGGAGCCTCTGTGACTAGATAAAGCGTGGATAGTAAGTCATCGGCTAAACCATTAGCCATTTTCGCCAAACAATTAGCTGAGGCTGGAGCAATAAGAAGATAATCTGCCCAACGCGCTAACTCAATATGTCCCATTGCACGTTCGGCTTGTTCATCAAACAATGTTGTTCGTACATCATTACCGCTTAACGCCTGGAAAGTCAGGGGTGAAATAAACTGTTGGGCAGAGGCAGTCATTACAACGCGTACATCCACACCCAGATTGGTCAACTCCCGCACTAAATAGGCAGTCTTATAAGCAGCAATACCGCCACAAACACCTAATACAATTTTTTTATTTGCCAAATCTTGCATGGTTTGTCGTTTTTAATAAGAATACCTGCGATCAAACCACAAACTTCGCAATAAAGGAATAACAAATGGCGCAATCTCAAGTCTTGCCGCAATCATTTCGCGTGCGTGAAAAATTATTATCTCATGGTGCCCACATGCTTTCTGATGCTGAATTATTAGCTGTCCTTATCAGCTCAGGGAACAGGAAAAAATCGTGTATGCAGCTTGCGTTGGATTTAATTAAACAATTGGGTGATTTACGCGCTATTCTAAATGCCGATCCAAAAACTTTTAATCAAGTTGACGGACTGGGCATGGTAGGTTATGTACAACTGCAAGCGGCACGAGAAATTTGTCGGCGCAGTGATTTTATTAGCTTGCAAAAAGAAACTCAGCTAACGAACTCTCAGCAAACACACACCTATCTTAAACGGCAGTTAAGAGATCAAAAAAATGAAATCTTTGTGGCTCTATTTTTAGACAGTCAGCATCGTGTATTAGCTTATGAAGAATTATTTCGGGGAACAATCAATGCAACGAATATCTATCCTCGTCCTATTATTGACAGAATTTTTAAGCTAAATGCGGCGGCTGTGATTCTTGCCCACAATCATCCCTCAGGAATTGCAGATGCTAGTCCTGCTGATATAGCAGTAACCACCCGTTTAAGTCATGCTCTGGAACTAATTGATGTTCGTTTGCTTGATCATTTGATCATTGGTGATAATGAAGTTTATTCAATCATCAATAGTATTAAATGGCCTTGCCACTAAACCCGCTAAGATGATTGATTTTATTAGAATTGAACTCTTTCATATTTCACTTTATGCTAGGTGAAATTCAGAATCTGAATTTCTTACAAACTCTCGTGATTTAGGGATAATTATGCCAGAGAATGAAAAAAAAATACTTTCCGAAAAAGATACTTTTCTTATAGTCGGGGCTGGCCCCTCAGGGCTTTTTACCGCTCGTGCTCTTGAAAAATCGGGGATTCCTAAAAAGAATATTAAGATTTTGGATAAAAACAACTGGATAGGTGGCAAATGTCGTACCTTTACTGATCCGACTAATCCAGAACTCACTACAGGCTATGGTGCAGAATTAATTGCTCATAATTATCAAGTTGTATTAGATGTCATTTTTGAAAAAAAAATACCCATAGAAAGCGTATTACCCACCAAACTCGATTCCATGAATTTTATGAAAGAATTCTACGAGAAAGAGAAATGGGGAAAATTTGTCTTTTCTGCAGAAGTAATCAAGGAATTAGCACTATATGAAAAATACTTGCGCGAGTATGAGTATGCTCGTGATAAGAATCTTCCTCTTCCTGACGACTTTAATTTACCCTTTGAAGAATTTGCAAAACGTAAAGGGTTAACCAAATTAAATGCCTTGTTACGTCCATTAGTCACAGGATTTGGCTATGGAGCCATGCAAGTTTGTCCAACTTATGCCGTTTTTGAATACATGGGACATACCACGATTCCTGCCATGCAATTAATTCCTGGTTTACTGAATCAAGGACCTTTTTATGCCATTCAAGGTGGTTTTCAACGCCTGATGGAAGCAATTGCTGCAGATTATGAAGTTCTAACCGAAGTTACCATCACATCTATTGATAGAAGTAATGGTATAGACATCAACTTTACTCGCAAAAATGAAAAAGAAGAAACGCTCCATGCCGATTATTTAATTTTGGCGCTATCCCCAGTACATTGGAAAAAACTAGGCATGTCGCTTACTCCTACTGAAGAATTAGCGGTGCAACAAGTGAGTTATTACAACTATCCCGTGGCAATCTGCAAATTAACAGGCTATCCACCTCAACACGAATTCTTCGAGCACGGATTACAACCAGAAGGCTTTGGTGATTTGGCGCTGGTTACTACCTGTGATGATCGTCCTGAACCCCAAGACGGTCGTTTATGCACTGGATATATCAATCTTCCCAAAGAGCCTACACAGGAGAAATATAGCTTACCCGACATCTCAAAGTGGAAACACGAATTGCAACAAGTTAATGGCGTCAAAGAAGTTAAGATTCTTGATACTCATACTTGGGATGATTACATGTCCATTCTGCCTTGGGCCCTCCGTTGTCAATTGGTTAAAGAACAATTTAAAAGCGCAACTGGTTACTGTGGCTCTTATCTCTCTTTTGAAGATGTTGGCTGTGTTGCTAATTATGCCACGAAGTTAATTGAGAACAGCTTCATTCCTTTATCAAAACAAAAACTTTATGACAACTCAATAACCACAGAACTACAGCGAATGTATCGCTTATTTAAACTACCACAACATGCACCTGTACATGCCAATAAACCTGTAAATTCAAATAAGCCTGTGAACCCCAATAAAATGGAAGAAGAGACACATCCTCCCGAAGAAGCAACGTATTCATACACTTAATAGACCTGCAAGGCAGTTATTAGTTGACATTCTAATTGCCTTGCACCTAAACATGACTATGGAGTAATCATCATGGCTGAGAAGTTAGAAGTTTTAGTTGTGGGTGCCGGCCCTGTTGGTTTGTTCTGTGCGAATGAATTAACAAGACACGGTCTTCACTGTCGCATCGTAGATAAAAAATCAGGTTTAAGCGACAAATCTAAGGCCTTGGCCATTCATATTCGCTCATTGGATGTACTCGATGATTGTGGTTTTATTGATGAAATTCTTACGCAAGGTCAGCAAATTGATGGAGCCATTTTTAAATCAGGTAAGCAACAGCTTTTCGACATTGATTTTGCCGAGTTAGAAAATTCCACACGCGATTTTTTTATCGACCTGCCACAAGATAAAACTGAAAAAATTTTATATCAAGGTTTAATGAATAAAGGACTCCAGGTTGAATGGGAAACCGGACTTACTGATATTCAACAACATAGTGATGGTGTTACAGCCACATTAAAACGTTCTGATGGCAGTGAAGAAAAAGTGGAAGCCTTTTGGGTTATTGCCTGTGATGGCTCACATAGTACTCTAAGAGCGCTTGTCAATGCACAATTTGTTGGTAATGTTTATCACCAAACTTGGTGGCTTGCTGACCTTCTCATTCATTGGGATTTTCCCATTACCAAATTAGCCATGTTTTCTAGCACCGAAGGCCCTTTGGCTTGCTTCCCCATAGGAGGCCAGCGATATCGAATTGTGATGACTGCCGAGGAAAAAGTTTCTCATGAAGAACCTACCATGGCAGATATTGAGCGAGTTTTTAAAAAACGTTGCCAAGACGAGGCTACTCTTTCTGATCCAATATGGATTAGCCAATTTGGCATTGCTCATCGACAGATTGATAACTATAACTATGGTCACATTTTTTTTGCTGGAGATGCAGCACATGTCCATAGTCCCATGGGCGGACAAGGCCTTAATACTGGAATCCAGGATATATACAACCTGGTGTGGAAATTAGCTCTAGTACAAAAAGGTTTAGCCAAAGCAAACTTATTGACAAGTTATAATAGTGAACGTCATCCAATCGCTACAGCTGTTTTAAAGAAAACCGGGGTAATGACCAGGATGTTTACGTTAAGACAGCCCTTTTTAATTAAATTGCGCAATACCTTCTTAAAGTTTATAACTTCGTTTCATTTTGTTAGAAGATATGTTGTCACCGATTTAGCTGAATTAAACATTTCCTATGCTAAGAGTCTTATTGTCAAAAAACTAGGCAAGAAAACTCATTTTAATGTCGGTGAATTTCCCAGCAATTTTTATTTAACCGAATTACCAACGAAAGAGAAACAATCACTTCGTGAAATTCTTCGTGGTACGATGCATCATTTATTTTTATTTACCGGTATAGACAGTTCAGCCCTCTCTTCAGTATTAAAAATTGCATCCTTGATGAACCAACGTTATCAATCCGTGATGAAAACTCATCTTGTACTCACCGAAGAAAGTGAAATTCCTAGTGCTAACTCTGTCTTTTTCGATGCAGGAAAAATTGTGCACGATCGTTTTGCAATTACTGAAACTACAGCAGTGTTGATAAGACCGGATAAATATATTGGTTTAACACAATGCCCTGTGAATCAAGATGAATTAATTCGCACTTTGGATGAGATTTTTTTACTTAACAAATAATTGCCCACTACCTTTGGAGCATAACAACAATGATGACCTTATTATTTTTTTTCTATTTTATTGTTGGTGTACAAATCGTATTTAAACCCAATCGTTTTATCAAATTGCAATTTTTGTTTTGTTTGTTTTTAACCATGATGTTATTCAACGTTCACAGTCACCTGGTGAGAATTTAAATGACACAAAATAAACTACATAAATTAGGTAACATTCTTGGTTTGATACTCACTTGCATCATTCTTGGATTTGCCTTCTACCAACAATTAATTGACCATTCACTTCCTTGTCCCCTATGTCTTCTACAGAGATTGTGTTTTATTGCAGTCGGCCTATGTCTTTGTATGAATTTGATGAATGGAATTCGAGTGAGCTACTACGGACTCATGTTTTTAGCATCATTACTCGGTCTTGGTATTGCTTTGCGGCAAATATTTCTTCATATTTCCCCGGGTGACTTAGGCTACGGCTCACCGCTTCTGGGATTATATCTTTATACCTGGTCTGCCATTGGCTTCGTAATTATTATAGGATTACTGGCTATTAGCCTCCTTTTTGAAAGAGCTTTTTTTGAACAAAGTTCACCACCAGGACGATTTACTTTTATTTTGACCTGTCTCTTTCTTCTCTTGATTCTTGCGAATGGAATCAGTACATTTCTGGAATGTGGTCCTTTTATATGCAAAGATAATCCCGTTCATTATTATTTATTTGACACTGTGGGTTAACCTTCGTTAGCCACATTGATAACTATAGAGGAAAACAATGCGTGCCTTAATTCTTTTGTCTTTCCTGCTTTGTGCTTTCGGTTCACAAGCAGACACCATGGATCATTACATGAATATTTCCAATTCAATTCCACAAATGGAAATGAAAGCCGATCCGCAAGCGCAAGCGTGGGCAAGATCAGCACGAAATGTTTTAATTATTACAGATGAAAGTATTGCCGAAACCCTTTTACAAGCGAATGAATTGGCCAAATCTCAAGGAAAATCGTTATTTTGTCTCCCACCCGGAACAGCTCTAAACGCGATCACTTTAAATGGGATTATTCTAGAAACCTATCGAACTATTTCAAGCCAACAAAGTGATAAAGATAAAATGACAGTGTCTCAGGTTGCCTGGCTTGGTGTGACCAAGAAATATCCTTGTGAGGGCGATGCTCATGGAAAGCAGATGGAACATATGGGATCGTTGTTAGCGCATTAGACAAAATAGTGTGATGAAATTTAATTAGGTGTAAGTTAAAAGATAATAAATTACACCTAATTATTAGTTATCCAATAAACTCAAGTAGCGTCTAACGGTATTCAAACTGAGGTCCCGCCAAGCTATTCATTACTAAATCTACAGCTCCTCGATAAAGCGAAGATTGCAAATGATCTTTCAAATTAGCTAGAAACTTTTGACAACGCTCCAATGCTTCAGGAGATTTGTCATTCGCTCGAATTTGGTTGACTAAGCCCAGAATTCTTTTAGTAAATTCACTGTCAACTGTTGTAGGTTCCTTGGTTAAAAATCTGTTAAGTAAACCATGACCTCTATACAAATGAGGATTGCGTGCCTCATGAATTGCCTGATCTCTTTCTAAGATTTTTAATTGTGTTTCAGTTGTACCGCGGTTAAATGCAGAGACGCATCTATCAATCACCTCTTCTTTTCCAGAGAAAAGCATATGATCATTATCTTGTTTATACGCCTGCATGATTTTGCCAAGCAATTCTTTTTTGGAAATCGACGCAGTATCCCCAAGATCATCCACTAAAATATAAGCTGCTTTAAAACATTGCACTGCTAAACGCGAGTTTTGTTCCTTTAATGCTAACTCACCCTCGTTGCATAACAAATTAAAATAAATTGCAGAATGCTGTCTGCGAAATTCTTCAGACGTAATATGCACATTGGGTATATTAAATTGCGTTTCATCCCCATAAATAGGAGGCGCAAAAGTATATAGCCTGTGTTTAAATCCAGTTAACGCTTTATGGGCATTGTTAAGTGATTTATGCTCATGGTGATCATCATCAATATAAATGACGATGTCGTCCTCTTTATAACTATCCAGCATAGTATATTGCGCATAAATCTCGCCTTTATTTTCATCCGCAGCCAGTTTGACCCCAGAACTTTCATAGCGCAAGGAAGCGATGTAACGAGTATCTCCATAGTGTGCAACCTCTAGAAAATAATTATCCACAAGCTGTTGTTCTTCTGCGGTATTATCTTCAGGGGCTTGATAATCGTTGTAGGTTTTAACTAACCGGTCATAATATTCTTTGACAGTAGTTTTAGCTATTGTTGAGTCATTTTTACTGGACTCTCTAAATGTAATAAAGATTTCTTGAATTGAGTGGAAATCAATCTCAGTACCCTTCGTCACATTTTGTCCAAGCACTGTTTGGTCAATTAACTTGAAAGACGCTTCTTTTTTCTCACCCGCCTCTTCAAGAGTATCTGTCCAGTTGAGTGCACCATTTTGTATCAAGAAATTCAATTGCTTAATTTGTTTTTCTTTATTCTTATGATCCCTATATTGTTGATAACGCTTACTATACTCTTTAATTTTACCCACATTAGCGATGGCCTCTTCAACAGGTCTCATTAGCGTTGAATACGTTTCACCTAACTTAAGATTGGGAAAATAACCTGACTTTAAAAACATATTATCTTTGGTAGTCAACACCTTTCCTACTCGTATTCCATTTTTTTCCAGGTGCTCAATGAGCTCAACTCTCAGTGCCTTACCAAAATCGGCAGAAACCATATCCATTTTAGTTAAAAAATCAACTTCCTGGACACCAAAACGTTTAAGCTCATCGATAAGCGTTTGATTAAAAACTGCCTTTCCCTCGCGGGTAAGCATTAATGTGTAATCTACATCCAGTAAGTAACGAATTGCCATTCTTAACCTCAATTTAATAATAAAAGTGTCAACTCACTTGCATCGGGCCATGAAAAATACGTGAGTAATTTGTATTATTATTATCCTGTTTGTGTTTGATGCAATCAATGGGTAATGTTACCCATTCTTAGCCGTTGCTATTGGCTTGATTCAAAGGTTTAATGGAACATGGAAACATATTGTCAACTGAGGTCTAACATGGAAAGAGAACGCAAGGAAGAGCCTAGGCCTGTTGAAATCACTCAGAATTCATCAGAAAGTCAAGGAATTATTTCCATGCCTTTTCCATTTTTTTCAGAGCCCAATAATCACACGGTGCTGCAGGCGTTTAAGAAAAAAACGAATGATAAAAGTTCTGTTTTAAAATGGATTGGCGCGGGCTGCTTAGGCGGTGGGGCAATTTTTTTTATGTTAGCGAGTTGTACAATTGGCGCATCTATACTCTTTAGTTTTCAAATTAGTCTTGCCTTAGTAGGATGTGGTTTAGCTTTGATGATAGCCGGAGCAATTCTGCTAACAATGGATAAACTCAAACCCAAACCGGCACCTGACGCAAAACCAAGTTTGACTGTTTAATGCGAGATTACTTCAGCAAGTCAGCGCAACCATTGAGAATTGCGCTAACCTAATTCCACACTCACAATTAACCATTAAATTCTTCAAAAGCTTCCAACGCTTCAGCCGCATACATCAAAGATGGACCGCCGCCCATGTAGACAGCCATGCTTAAGGTTTCCATTAATTCTTCACGAGTAGCCTGTAATTTTACCAACGCTTGAGAATGAAAACCAATACAGCCTGGACAGTGGTTCGCGACTGCAAGAGCCATAGCAATTAATTCTTTTGTTTTTTTGTCGAGAGCACCATCTTTGGTAGCTGCTTGCGCAAGCGAAGAAAATCCTGCCATTACTTCTGGCATTTCTTTCCTCATTTTTGCTAATTGCGTGCTAATGTTCTTGGTTATTTCATTGAACTTCTGAGACATGGCCTACTCCTTGTGATTAATAACAAGCCTAATCTTATATCACGCTTGTATGTTGGTCACAATGCCAACCCACAATTTTTCAGCAATCAGTCATGTCTTTAATAAACCAGGATTACGGATGTAGCGATTCTTGTTATACTCGTACAACTGCTCTATCTCGGTTTTAAATGTTAAAGGAGAGACCGTCCTAGCTAATAATAAGGAATTTAAGATTAGAGATTCGGTAAGGTGGATAAGATGATTTACAACAACTGTACCGATTTAGCGGTTATTTTCCAAATCTGGTACAGTGATTTTTCTTTCTGAATTAAGCAAAAATTTCTGCCAAAAAATTGGCCATTGACTGTAAAGCCCGACGTTCTGCTTTAGCATTATAAATCGTTCCCAATTGCTTATCGTGAGCATGTGGATTGGCAAAAGCATGTTGAGTATGACCATACATGTGGACCTGCCAATCAACATGGGCTTCCGTCATTTCGTGACAAAATTCATTAACTTGCTCAGGTTTTACCATGGGATCATCGTAACCGTGCAAAGCCAGCACTTTGGCTTTAATGGGCTGATTAGGAATGTCTTTGGGCTTATCTAACAATCCATGGAAACTGACTACCCCTTTAAGATCGGCTCCACTTCGTGCCAAATCTAAAGCACAAAGGCCACCGAAGCAAAATCCTATTACAGCAATTCGACTATTATCAACCTCAGACATGCCAAGAACAGCATCGTAAGCTGCACGCATACGAGCACGAAGTAATAAACGATCATTGGCAAGCGGCTCCATTAAAGCCATTTTTTCAGGGGTAATTGTACCAATGCGACCTTGTCCATACATGTCTAATGCAAAACCGACATAACCTAACTCAGCAAGCATTTTTGCTTTTTCGCAAGCAAAATCATTGCGTCCCGACCAATCATGCGCTACTAATACAGCAGGTCGTGGCTGGTCTATGCGTTCATCGTAGGCTAAAAAACCATGTAACTCCTGTTCACCATGATGATATAAGTAGTTTGATGTATCCATTAATAAATCCTTTTTACTATAATGAACTCTAGTCTAAAGTGATATTTGTAAAAGTCCAGTAGCAGTTTAAATTTAGTAATATTGAAAAAATTATTCAAATCATTCGTATCTGGACTAAGCTAAATTTATAAGAATAAATGAGAGGGTGAAGACTATGCTTTCGAATAAGTTGACAGAGTATAGAGACTTAATCCATGCACAACTATGCTATCAAGTCTTTATTACACCACTACACCTCCCTATTGAAAAAGAATACCGAGATTTTGCTCGACGTGCCTGCGAATTTTTTTTAGAAAACCGAACCGACCTGATTCATTGTGAAACCCCAAGACATCACGTCATTCATCGCTTTAAATCTACTAAAAATTCGCAATCTAAAAAAATTCTCATTACGCACGGATGGATGTCACGCGCGGCATATATGGTTCGTTTAATTAATAGCTTAAGCGAGCAAGGTTATGATGTGTATGCCTTAGATTTTCCCGCACACGGTGAAGCAAAAGGTATGCAACTAACGTGGATGGATGCGGTCTTATTGCTAAAACAAATTTTAAACAAATTAGGGCCCTTTTATGGTGTAATTGGCCATTCTTTTGGCGGTTCCATGCTTTTAAATACCCTTAATTTAGCAAGCCAATTTCCTGAGTGGCAACTTGATCATACTCCCGAACGTGCTGTACTCATTGCCTCACCAACTCGTATGCGAATTCCTGTAAGTCGATTAGCAAGACGATTGAAACTAAATCGCCGTGCCTTTTTGTTTTTGCGAGAAATGTTCCAGCAAAATGCTGCTATTGATTTAAAAAACCTTGATTTTCATCATTTTATTGAGCGCTCCACGACTCCTTTTTTGTGTATCCATGGAGAAAAAGATGTCTCCATCACGCCGACAGAATCTATTGTATTTTGCGAACAGTATGATCATAGCTACTTAGCGTTGTTACCCGATGCAGATCATGTGAGTGTCTTAATGGATGAGCGGGTTGAAAAAACAGTATCTCAATTTTTATTTTGATTAGTCTAAGGTTTGGCGATAACGCGAGAATCCGAGAGCCATCACGATGAAAGTGAATAGTGTGATGGGAATCACTTCTCGCCACACCTCAAAAAAACCATTTCCCTTTAATAAAATACCACGCACAATTACTAAAAAATGCGTGAGCGGGAGGATATTGCCTACCCATTGGGCCCAATCTGGCATGCCTCTAAAAGGAAACATAAATCCAGAAAGTAAGATGGAGGGTAAGAAGAAAAACATTGCCCCTTGCACGGCTTGTAACTGATTACTCGCTAAGGTTGAGAAGGTTAATCCTACTGAAAGATTGGCCGCAATAAACGGTAAACATAGAATTAACAAAAGAATAATATTCCCTTCCATAGGAACATTAAACACAAACTTGGCCAATATTATAATCATGAGTACTTGCGCATAGCCAACAATAATATAGGGGATAATCTTACCAACCATTACCTCAAGCGGCTTAAGAGGGGTGGCTAATAAATTTTCCATCGTACCCCGCTCAAACTCGCGCGTTAAGACAAGCGCGGTAATAATAACCATGGTCATCGTCAGCACGACACCCAATAAGCCAGGGACAATATTGTAGGAGGTGATAGCCAATGGGTTGTAAATTGCATGGACAACCGGTTGATATGGGGGTGAACTCGGTGACAAGTTCTTAAGTGTACCCACTAATTCTTCATTCAAAACTGACGACGCCAATTCAGTAAAAACATTAAGAGCACGACTTGTAGCAGCCGGATCGGTTGCATCCGCTTCAAGCAATAATGAAGGCTTTAATCCCTTCACCAGATCATGAGAAAAGTTTGGTGGGAAATTAACTATAAATTGAACTTTACCTCGTTTTAATAAATCCCTTGCTTCTTCTTCTGTCGAGGAAGGCGCTATAAAATGAAAATAGCTTGAATTCTCCATCCCCACCAAAATTCGCCGCCCCATGTCACTTAAATCAGGATTAACAATCGCTGTAGGTAAATTGCGGGGATTCGTATTAATGGCAAAACCAAACAAACAAAGTTGAATCAGAGGAATACCAATGATCATGGCAAACGTAGCTCTGTCGCGACGCATTTGAATAAATTCTTTAACAATGACCGCACTTAACCGTGCAAAAGAAAAAATTTTCAATCCATCGCTCCATGCGTTTTCTTAACAAGACTAATAAAAGCATCTTCCAAGGTTGAATCAATAGCTTGCCAACTGATTGGATATTTTTTTGCTAAACGTTCCAGCTGTGGTTCAATTTTTGCAGGCTCATAACCACAAATATGAATTTTATTACCAAATAAAGCGGCTTGGGAAACACCTTGTAATAGTTTTGTTTGCTGTAATAAAGAAGTGGTTACTTCTCCTGTAACTTCCCAAGTAAATAGGCCCGTTTTAGCAATGACATCCTTCACCGTTCCCGTCACAAGCAAATTACCATAAGCAAGATAGGCCAAGGACGTACATCGTTCAGCTTCATCCATATAGTGAGTGGATACAAGTGTAGTAATCCCTTGCTCACTTAACGCATGAATCTTGTCCCAAAATTCGCGACGTGCGATAGGATCGACACCCGCGGTGGGTTCATCTAAAAGCAATAAAGCTGGCTCATGCAGTAAACTGGCAGCCAACGCTACTCTCTGTTTCCAACCACCAGAGAGATCTCCTGTTAACTGTCGACGTCTATCTTCTAAACCTAAATCCTCTAACGCTTTCTCTACCCGTTCTTTTCTGTTATCCAGATTGTAGACGCGAGCAATGAAATTTAAATTTTCCTCAATGCTCAAATCAGTATAAAAACTGAATTTTTGTGTCATGTAACCGACGTGTTGTTTAATTTTTTCAGACTCTGTCAGAATATCATAGCCTAAGCAAGTACCCTGTCCGGCATCAGGAGTTAAAAGCCCGCACAGCATACGAATGGTGGTAGTTTTTCCACTACCGTTGGGGCCTAAAAAGCCAAAGACATCACCCTTTTCCACACGCAAGGCAATATCATTAACAACAACTTTATCATCAAATAATTTGCGTAAACCACTGACATCAATGACCGCTTCGTTCATGGTATCAATACCGTTACTGGCTGGCCGGGTTTGAATTTTTCAGGTTGGTCAATACGAGCCTTAATTCTAAACACCAATTTATCATTGTTTTCACGGCTGAATACGAGTGGAGGAACATACTCTGCTTCAGGTGAAATATAGTTAATCACTGCCGTACCTCGCGAAGAGCAACCAAAACAAAGGAATTGAATTCTTTGACCACGCTTCAGACGCGGTAAAATATCTACAGGTACAAAAAATTGAATTCTTACATACTGAGGTGGTAATAAAGATAAAACAGCTTGCTCATTGGCAACAAATTCACCCACCTGAAAGTAAGTATCGAAAATATAGCCTGCTGCAGGAGCATACATTCTTTTTTGATTGAGTTGCCATTGAGCCTCTTTTAATCGTGCCGTCAATGAAATGACTTGAGCTTGTTGTGCCTTAACTTGCTCATTCCGGCTTCCAAGTCTTGCCAATTGTAAATTAGATTCATATTGTATTTTTAACTGTTGTAGCTCTTTATACCTTGCAATTGCTGCATCGACTGAGTCTTTATCGATTGCCTGTTTAGCATACAAGGTTTGCATACGACGTACGCGTATTTCAGCAAGCTTTAATCTAGCTTCAGTTTGTTCTATCTGAGCTTTAATGGCTTCAATTTCAGGTGTTCGGCGTGGTTGCTCTAAATCATTTAATGTTTTTTGAGCTTGAACTAAATCTGCTTCATATTGTTTAACCACGAGTATCTGGGGATCTTCGTCCAGTTGAAACAAGATTTGTCCTTTTTTGACTTGATCACCGCGATGAACAAACAATTGTTTTAAAATACCTGAATTAGGTGAAGCAAGATAGATATTTTCACCCTCAACATAGCCTTGATACTGTTTAGGCGACCGATCACATGCGCTTAACAGCACCATTGCACAAAGAAAAAGTGTCAGGAGTCCTATTTTCATACCAACTTACTATTCCTAATTGATAATTTAGTATAATGAAAGCCCCTTAGTATTTCAGCTAATCTTTTAGATTACTCAGTTTTTTTCATCACAAACTATGCTCGATAAATCAATTAGATAACAAAAAATAAAAGCCGTACCTTTACTAATCAGAAATCAATGCATTGATTCTCTTAATTTTAGCTTGCAAAGCTAACGCTTACAGCTAAAGTAATTAGAACGATTGTTTTGCTTGTCGCTATAACCTTTCATATTATTATGAAAACAATGAAAAAGGGGCATCCATGAAATTTGATTTACTTGTTTTAGGTGGTGGTAGTGGTGGTATAGCCAGTGCAGTTCGTGCTGCACGTCATGGAGCCAATGTTGCAGTTATTGAAGAAAAACATTTAGGAGGTACTTGCGTAAACTTAGGCTGTGTTCCCAAAAAAGTAATGTTTAACGCCTCTATGGTTGCCGAAATATTGCGCAAATCACCTGATTATGGTTTTCATCCCACTGAGGTCCAGTTGGATTGGCAAACATTAGTTTGTAAACGTAATGCCTACATTGAGAGATTACGAGAAATCTATGCTAAACGCTTTACTGAATATAAAATGACTTATTTACATGGGAAAGGGGTTTTTGTTGATGCCCACACCATTGATGTCAATGGAAAACAATTTAAAGCCGATCACATTATTATTGCCACAGGTGGCGAACCTATTTTACCCAATGATCTGTTAGGTGTTGAATACGCTATTGATTCAGATGGTTTCTTCTCACTAGCTAGCAGACCTAACAAAGTAGCAATTATAGGGAGTGGCTATATTGGTGTAGAATTAGCGGGTCTTTTACATGGATTAGGTGCTGAAACCCATTTATTAATTCGAGGCGAGCGTCCACTTTCTCGGTTTGATTCCATGCTAGGAGACACATTATTAGAGATTATGCGTGAACAAGGTATATCCGTTCATCTTAATCACTGTGCTCACAGCATTACTTTACAAGAGGATGGCCGCAAAATCGTTAAGTGCCAAAGCGGAGCGCTTCTGCCTGATCTTGATACTGTAATTGCTGCAGTAGGAAGAGCGCCGCGCACCTTTAATCTAAATCTTGATGCAGCAGGTATTAGTAAAGATGCCCATGGCTTAATTACCGTCGATCGCTACCAAAATACCTCGACGCCAGGTATTTATGCCATTGGCGATGTGACAGGCGCCCCAGCTTTAACACCTGTTGCTATTGCTGCTGGGCGTCGACTTTCAGATCGTCTTTTCGGTGGTCAAAAAGATGCCCATTTAAATTATGAAAATATTTGTTCAGTCATTTTTAGTCATCCCCCGATTGGCACTGTCGGTTTGAGTGAAGAAGAAGCGATTAGCAAGTTTGGCAAGGATGAGGTCAAAATTTATCAGACTCGCTTTAATCCGATGTTTGATGCACTAAGCGACGTTAAAACGCCAACTGCTATGAAATTAGTAACAATCGGTCAAGATGAAAAAATTGTTGGCCTGCATGTTATCGGTTACGGAGCGGATGAAATGCTGCAAGGCTTTGGCGTTGCTGTTAAAATGGGCGCTTTAAAACGTGATTTTGATAATACTGTTGCTATTCATCCAACTAGCGCAGAAGAATTGGTAACTATGGTATAAAAATGTCTCCCATTCGTACTTTTGAAAACAAACACCCTCATTTGGGTGAAAGAGTGTATATTGATCCCCAGGCAACCGTCATTGGTAATGTTCATCTTGGCAATGATGTATCCATTTGGCCAATGGCAGTTGTTCGTGGTGATGTTAACTATATAAGAATTGGTAACTCTTGTAATATTCAAGATGGGGCTATTTTACACGTCACTCATGACGGTCCTTATACACCTGGTGGCAAACCACTTATCCTCGGGGAAGGTATAACAATTGGTCATAAAGTTGTTTTACATGCCTGCAGCATAGAAGATTTTTGCCTAGTGGGAATGGGAGCGCTAATTTTGGATGGGGTTTATATAGAACATCATGTAATGCTTGCTGCAGGCAGCGTGGTGCCTCCTGGCAAACGTTTACAAAGCGGTTATTTATATCTCGGGAATCCGGCCAAAGCAATAAGACTGCTCACCTCTGATGAATTGGCGAATCTTGAATACTCTGCTAACCACTATGTGAATTTAAAAAATAAATACCTAATCCTTTAAATAAACTCATATGTCTTAGTATAACTTTGGAGAATACGACGAGCTTTCAGTGTTATTGGATTCTACTATTTGAGAGCTTTCTTTCTCTTTTGTCGAAACTGACGTAAATCCGATACATCTTAATGCGTCTGGCGCGGGTGGGGTGCTGCGCCATAGAGCGGCTTTAGGAGATTTTGGCATTGACGACAATTGCCTACCCTCTTCGCCTGTATTAACTACGTCCTGATTCTGAATTTCTGACTGCAACTCCACAACCGTGACATCTTCAATCTTTGGACTATAAATAGGTCCTAACACTCTCAATTTGAACACCAATACAAAAGCCTTCCAATAGGTTAATTCTTCATAGCCATGTTGATCAGGTTTTTGCAACGTTGCCTGATATTTCTCAGGAGATAACACCTGGATACAGCTTATATTCGAACGAAAATAAATCTTTCCATCGGCACCATTAATTAACATTGGCTGCGTTTGCGGTTTTTGGTAATCAACCTCAGGAAGGAAGCAAAGACCACCATAATCAGGGGTTTCTGGTTTAATGCCATTTTGTATTAACCGAGTAATATCGCCTAGCGAATTTGTCATCCCATTGACGAGCATGTTGCTATTCTCAGCATTGTTTTGATTAAAATAAGTTCCATCACCATAAGCTTGATCATCTTCAGAGTACATCCTAAAGGCATCCTTTTCAGTAGTTGAGGGCTGGTGAGGATTAATTACTTCGACACTACGTATGTTATCTTCATTATGCATATTGTTAATAAGAATACTGCCCCAAGTGCCGAATTTCTCTGGCATCGTTTTACGTAATAAGCCTATACGATTTAAATGACCAGCTGCATAATGATCAGAGTAAAAGTGCATAGTAAATAAATCCTGACTCACCGCTAATGCATGAAATCGATGAGCTAATTCGTAATAAATTTTTGAATTGGAATCATCCGCTGTAAATCCGTAGGCTTTTGGATCGGATTTAATAAGCTGAAGAATATTTTCTAGCTCACCATGTAGGGTTTCATTAGCAGGCTCAGTACTTTCTCCTGCAGCGATCTTTCTGCAAACATGAGCCAACTCTGCATTATGCAAGGCAGAATGATGACCAACAGTATAAGCTCTTGCCGACCATGGAGAAAAATGAGCTTCATTTTGAGTTAATTTTGCACTATACCCTTTGACAGTCAGCGCATAAACTAATTGTTGAAAAATACTATTCAGTGAGTTGAAAAACGGAATATAGGTAGTCTTTTCAATGTTATAAATTTTTTCGACATCTGATTTTTTAACGTCTGGGGACGCTAAATCACTATAAGCTTCATGAAATGCTCTTGTTTCTTTTGGATCAACTCTCTGATTAAATAAATCAATAGTACCAGCAATTTCATTACTGGTGGTTTGAGGAATATTTAATCTTAAGCCCCAGCCTGCTTTTGTATAATAGTCACCTGCTAAAGCAACAATATCACCCGCTGTGAGTTCAAGAGCCAATGGTACTGGAACCCCATTAACTTGTCGCATCATGGTCACAATTAACTCATCACCTTTGAGCGGGAACCATTTTTTACTTCCTTTAAGATAAGGATTATCTAATGTTTCAATGCGTATCTGGTCGCCAGCTTGTTTGTGCTCTTTAGTTTCCATAGATGCGTATAAAAAAAACTGAAATTAAGCGAGATTTTATCTGAAAAAAATTAAGACAAAATTAATAGGTGCTTCTTTTTTAATCCTCACGCTGCAAAACTCTCGATTTAGTATTCATTAAAATTTTAGATATCCCTTATATGAATAATCAATTTTTACTCAATTCACCAAGAATATATTATACATGTTGAACATATTTTATTCAGATATCAAACAGAGCCTGCTATGCGACAAAAAAATGAAACCGAAAAAGAAGTTAAGAAGAAATTCGTAACTTCAATTAGACCTTCTCTATTTAGGGCAGAAAAAAATAGCGAGAAAGATTCTTTTGAAAATTTTCTTAAAGAACATGCAGACAAATCCATAAATGCAAAATTCCTATTGGGTAGAACAAAGTTTTACAATTTAGAAGCATTCGAAGGAAGATTTATCAAAGATCTTCCTCTATTAAAGGAAATCATTACCGCAGAGGTTAATCGTTCGGAAGGAACATTTGTGTTTTATAACGGAAGCTCCAGTGCGGTGAAATTTTTTCGAATGGTGACAAGTGTTATTCACCGACTAGACGATTTACATACAGATAAAGAGCGTGCAAAAACAAATATGGTGATAGGCTGTCTGAAAAAAAAATCTTTTCCACCGCAAAGATTTTTTGACAAAACCTTAGATAGAATGAAATCTTATCATCCTTTCAATTCTAATTATTTTGCCTCAGCGATAAAAGAATTTGATCATGAGGATAACATACGTAAACATCTTTTATGCGCCTCGATACTTTTGCATGATGGTTACTTTGGTGAAACAAGCTGGCTTTTATTTCAAAAAAATAAAAGCATGTCGGTAATGAATGAAGAAAATTTTCTTGGTACCGTTTTAGATGAATTGTGCAAGAAAAAGAAACTGGAGCATTTTCCAATAGAAGAACTAGTAAAATTATATTCGAGTTATAAACAAATTTTACAAGCTCAACTCCTACAGATTTTTATTAATCAAAATGCTTTTAACGACTTAGGTTATTACTGCTACGCTGGTGGAACACCTTTAGCCGCAGATAGTGCTGCCTTTTTAAGTGAACTCTTCGTGCAGTTAGCAAGCCAAAATTCTGATAACTGGCAAAGTGCGCTTAAGGAAAAATTCGTCCAAGGTTTTAAAGAAAATAAACTTCATCCTCTAGTCGATAGTGACCCTTCCAGTAATTTAACGGAAGAATGGCTGTGCGCATTACAAGTTCGTTTTGTAGCTACCAATCCAGACTTTTATAATTCTGAAGCAGTGACTATAAATGAGTTCTATAGAACAGATGAAGCTTACCATACCACTAAGAGACTAAAGAAAGAATTAGAAACACTTATTTCTTCATATTTTGCTGAAAAAGCAGATGAGCAAACTATACAACCTTTGTAGGCTGGATTTAGAAAATCATTGCGAATTGCCGGATTATATCATCTCAGTTGGAGTCAATGACCGGTATTTGCGAGTACTTGCAGTCATGTGTGAGAGTCTAGATTGAACTCTTAATGGATAATCAGATGCAATACTTCGCATTGTTCCCAAAACAACATTCAAACGATTCAAAAAGCACAAATAAAAAAAGCGGCACAAAGGCCGCTTTGGAATAAAGCCCTGGCAATGACCTACTTTCGCATGAGGACACCTCACACTATCATCGGCGCGGGTCTGTTTCACTTCTGAGTTCGAGATGGAGTCAGGTGGTTCCAGACCGCTATGGTCGCCAGGAAAACTGGTTATCCTAAACTGGGGTTGACAGGATTAACTGTCTTGCCAGTCAGGCTGGTAAAGAAGTAAGGGTAACACAAGTTGCCTTTCGGCTCTAATCTTTTGTTGCCATATTCCGAAGCAATTCAGGTTATATGGTCAAGACAATCAGCCAATTAGTACGAGTTAGCTTCACACATTACTGCGCTTCCACACCTCGCCTATCAACGTCGTAGTCTTCAACGGGCTTCATGGGAAAACTCATCTTGAGGGAGGCTTCCCGCTTAGATGCTTTCAGCGGTTATCCCGTCCGAACTTAGCTACCCGGCAATGCAACTGGCGTCACAACCGGTACACCAGAGGTTCGTCCACTCCGGTCCTCTCGTACTAGGAGCAGCTCCTCTCAATTTTCCTACGCCCACGGCAGATAGGGACCGAACTGTCTCACGACGTTCTAAACCCAGCTCGCGTACCACTTTAAATGGCGAACAGCCATACCCTTGGGACCTGCTTCAGCCCCAGGATGTGATGAGCCGACATCGAGGTGCCAAACACCGCCGTCGATATGAACTCTTGGGCGGTATCAGCCTGTTATCCCCGGAGTACCTTTTATCCGTTGAGCGATGGCCCTTCCATTCAGAACCACCGGATCACTAAGACCTACTTTCGTACCTGCTCGAGCCGTCACTCTCGCAGTCAAGCACCCTTTTGCCTTTACACTCTTGGTACGATGTCCGACCGTACCGAGGGTACCTTTGTGCTCCTCCGTTACTCTTTGGGAGGAGACCGCCCCAGTCAAACTACCCACCATACACTGTCCTCAACCAGGATTACTGGCCCAAGTTAGAACCTCAATAATAACAGGGTGGTATTTCAAGGTCGGCTCCATGCGAACTGGCGTCCGCACTTCATAGCCTCCCACCTATCCTACACAGTTATCATCAAAGTCCAGTGCAAAGCTGTAGTAAAGGTTCACGGGGTCTTTCCGTCTAGCCGCGGGTACACTGCATCTTCACAGCGATTTCAATTTCACTGAGTCTCGGGTGGAGACAGCGTGGCCATCGTTACGCCATTCGTGCAGGTCGGAACTTACCCGACAAGGAATTTCGCTACCTTAGGACCGTTATAGTTACGGCCGCCGTTTACCGGGGCTTCGATCAAGAGCTTCTCCGAAGATAACCCCATCAATTAACCTTCCGGCACCGGGCAGGCGTCACACCCTATACGTCTTCTTTCGAATTTGCAGAGTGCTGTGTTTTTAATAAACAGTCGCAGCCACCTGGTCTCTGCGGCCCTCACCAGCTTCGTTTAGCAAGTAAACTAACCAGCAAGGGCGTACCTTCTCCCGAAGTTACGGTACCATTTTGCCTAGTTCCTTCACCCGAGTTCTCTCAAGCGCCTTAGTATTCTCTACTTGTCCACCTGTGTCGGTTTGCGGTACGGTTCTCTATAAGTTATGGCTAGCAGCTTTTCCTGGAAGCTTGGCATCAATGACTTCCCTGCACCCCGTAGGGTCAGGACCACTCGGCACCTCTGCGTATCGAGAAACCGGATTTGCCAGGTCTCTCCGCCTACATGCCAGTACCGGGACTACCAACGCCCGGCTCACCTAGCCTTCTTCGTCCCCACATCACCACTTATAGAAAGTCCAGGAATATTAACCTGGTTCCCATCGACTACGCTCTTCAGCCTCGCCTTAGGGGCCGACTCACCCTGCTCCGATTAACGTCGTGCAGGAAACCTGGGACTTCCGGCGAGAGGGTTTTTCACCCTCTTTATCGTTACTCATGTCAGCATTCGCACTTCTGATACCTCCAGCCCACTTCTCAATGAACCTTCATCAGCCTACAGAACGCTCCCCTACCACGTGCACTTAGTGCACATCCGCAGCTTCGGTGTATAGTTTTAGCCCCGTTACATCTTCCGCGCAGGCCGACTCGACCAGTGAGCTATTACGCTTTCTTTAAAGGATGGCTGCTTCTAAGCCAACCTCCTGGCTGTCTATGCCTTCCCACATCGTTTCCCACTTAACTATAACTTCGGGACCTTAGCTGGCGGTCTGGGTTGTTTCCCTCTTCACGACGGACGTTAGCACCCGCCGTGTGTCTCCCGTGATTCAATTTGCCGGTATTCGGAGTTTGCATCGGTTTGGTAAGCCATGACAGCCCCCTAGCCGAAACAGTGCTCTACCCCCAGTAATCATTCACGAGGCGCCACCTAAATAGCTTTCGGGGAGAACCAGCTATCTCCGGGCTTGATTAGCCTTTCACTCCTAGCCACACGTCATCCGATAATTTTTCAACATTACCCGGTTCGGACCTCCAGTTGGTGTTACCCAACCTTCATCCTGCACATGGCTAGATCGCCCGGTTTCGGGTCTACTCACAGCGACTCTCGCCCTTTTAAGACTCGATTTCTCTACGGCTTCCTTATTCAGTTAACCTCGCCACTGAAAGTAACTCGCTGACCCATTATACAAAAGGTACGCAGTCACACAGCCTAAGCTATGCTCCCACTGCTTGTACGCAAACGGTTTCAGGTTCTATTTCACTCCCCTCTCCGGGGTTCTTTTCGCCTTTCCCTCACGGTACTGGTTCACTATCGGTCAGTAAGGAGTATTTAGCCTTGGATGATGGTCCACCCATCTTCAACCAGGATTTCACGTGTCCCGGCCTACTTGTTCGCATGCCTAGTTCTTCAATACTATGTCGTATACGGGACTTTCACCCCCTACGGTCAGCCTTCCCAAACTGTTCTACTTCTAGTATCGATAAATCATGCCAGGCTCTTCCCCGTTCGCTCGCCGCTACTTAGAGAATCTCAATTGATTTCTTTTCCTTCGGGTACTTAGATGTTTCAGTTCCCCGAGTTCGCCTCTGTAACCTATGTATTCAGCCACAGATAACCTACTCTCGTAAGTTGGGTTCCCCCATTCGGACATCTCTGGATCAACGCACGTTTCCAACTCCCCAGAGCTTTTCGCAGGATTCCACGTCCTTCTTCGCCTCTTACTGCCAAGGCATCCACCGTTTGCGCTTCTCTTCTTGACCATATAACCTGAGTTTCCTCAGATTATTTCCGACAAAAGATTAATACTAATTCGCTTGTGTTTACCCTTTCTTCTTTACCAAATTGTTAATGAACGTCCGGATTAACCAGATTAAAGTAATCTCTATAAAATCACTTTGATCTAATCCATCCTACAGAAACGTTGGTGGAGCCGGGGAGGATCGAACTCCCGACCCCCTGCGTGCAAGGCAGGTGCTCTCCCAGCTGAGCTACGACCCCATTTTTTGACGGCGATATTTTACTTTACTCAGCGTTATGTCGATTCTTTCGCTCAGTCACATACTCGCGTATGCTCTTTCGCTCTTTCATCAACATGCCTCGATTAAAGTAAAATCTCTTGCAAAAACCTCTTTGCCATCTTCTTTGTAAACGCTTGGAATACAACAAAAATTTGTCAAAATTATTAGACAACCCTTGGTAATTATCCAACCATGCTTGGTAGCCTCGCTCCCTCGCATCAGAGTCTCTAGTCGCTTCTGTTCTT